>NZ_UPHT01000207.1 GCF_900566085.1 Mycobacterium attenuatum | reverse complement strand
CCACCGCCACCGTGCTAGCCCACCCCGACCCCACCACCATCGACGCCGACCGACCCTTCAAAGACCTCGGAATCGACTCACTGACCGCCCTCGAACTGCGCAACAACCTCGCCCAACACACCGGACTAACCCTGCCCGCCACCCTGATCTTTGACCACCCCACCCCCCACGCACTAGCCCGATACCTGATCGCACTAATCACCAACACCGACAGTTCCTCTTCGACACCTGCGCTTAATGACTACGCTAAACAAGTTCAACATTTGATTACATCGATTCCTGTTAATAATCTCGCAAAAGCTAACGTTTTAGGCTTCTTGAACAAATTATTGGTTGATGAAAATGCTGCGGTCTCCGTTTATGAAAAGGAGATCGACCTGACAAATATGGATCTGGACGACTTGCTCACTGTCGCGCTAAGAAATGCCGATCCTCGATCCACTAGAGAATAATCGCCATGCAAAATAAGATTGACACAATTACTGAAGCCCTGAGAGCCACTCTCACTGAAAATCAACGTTTAAAGACGCTCTTGGCGTCGTTGTTGGAGCCGGTGGCGGTGGTGGGGGTGGGGTGTCGGTTTCCTGGGGGGATTGGTTGTGCGCAGGATTTGTGGGAGGTGGTCAGCGCCGGGGTGGATGTGGTGGGAGGGTTTCCCGATGATCGGGGCTGGGATTTAGCGGGTTTGTTTGATCCTGATCCCGATGCGGTGGGCAAGACTTACACCCGGTATGGAGGGTTTTTAAAGGGTGCCGGTGATTTTGATGCCGACTTTTTCGGGATTTCTGCCCGTGAAGCCCTAGCGATCGATCCTCAACAACGATTGTTGTTGGAGACGTGTTGGGAAGCGTTGGAAAACGCCGGTATCGACCCGACGGGGTTAGCCGGATCGGCCACCGGGGTCTTCGTCGGGGCTTACGCCCAACCCTACGGAACAACTGATTCTGAATCGGTAGAAGGCTATGCACTCACCGGCTCGGCCACCAGCGTGGCCTCCGGACGGGTGGCCTATGTCTTAGGACTGCAAGGACCAGCGTTAACCATTGACACCGCATGTTCTTCATCATTGGTAGCGATTCATTTAGCCTGTCAATCACTGCGTAACGGTGAATCCGAATTAGCCCTTGCCGGGGGCGTGACCGTAATGAGCACCCCCACCGCATTTACCGAGTTCGCCCGTCAACGCGGCCTAGCCCCCGATGGCCGCTGCAAATCATTTGCCGCCAACGCTGATGGCACCGGATGGGCCGAAGGCGTCGGCGTGGTGGTGTTAGAACCATTAAGCCGCGCACGCCGCTACCACCATCAGGTACTAGCCATCATCGCCGGCTCAGCAGTCAACCAAGACGGCGCCTCCAACGGACTCACCGCCCCCAACGGACCCGCACAACAACAACTGATCCACCAAGCCGCAGCCAACGCCGGGATCGGACTCGACCACGTCGATGTCGTCGAAGCCCACGGCACCGGCACCACCCTCGGCGATCCGATCGAAGCCGGAGCGATCATCGCCACCTACGGAACCCACCACCACCGCGACCAACCCCTATGGCTGGGATCAATCAAATCCAACATCGGCCACACCCAAGCCGCCGCCGGAGTGGCCGGAGTGATCAAAATGATCCAAGCCCTACACCACAACACCGTGCCCCCCACCCTGCACATCGACCAACCCAGCCCCCACATCGACTGGTCTGCCGGCACCGTGGCACTGCCCACCCAACCCCAACCCTGGCCACACAC
>NZ_UPHT01000085.1 GCF_900566085.1 Mycobacterium attenuatum | reverse complement strand
CACCCCCCGCACCCCCAAGACCACCACCACGACCACCGTCGAGGAGTCACCGTCAGCAGCCGCGAGCCGCTATCAGCAGCTGCGCTCGCACCTGGCCGAACTCAAACTCGCCGCGGCCGCCGAAGCCCTCCCAGCGGTGCTCGACCAGGCCACCGCAGAGGGCCTGTCGCTGACCGTGGCGTTGGAGCGTCTGCTGGCCGTGGAAGTCGAGGCTTCCACCGCTCGGCGGCTGGCCGGCCGGTTGCGGTTCGCCTGCCTTCCCACCCCGGCCACACTGGTCGACTTCGACGTCGATGCCGCCGCCGGGATCGACCGCAAGCTCATCGACGAACTCGGGACGTGCCGCTACCTGGAATCGGCGACCAACATTTTGCTGGTCGGGCCCCCTGGTACAGGAAAGACGCACTTGTCGGTCGGATTGGCAAGGGCCGCAGCACATGCCGGCTACAGGACCTACTTCACCACTGCCGCCGATCTGGCCGCACGGTGTCACCGTGCCGCCATCGAGGGACGCTGGGCCACCACGATGCGGTTCTACGCCGGCCCCACATTGTTGGTGATCGATGAACTGGGATACCTGCCGCTGCCCGCCGAGGCCGCCTCGGCGTTGTTTCAGGTTGTGTCCCAACGGTATTTGAAGACCAGCATCATGATCACCACCAACCGGGGCGTGGGCGCCTGGGGGGAGATCCTCGGCGACACCACCGTGGCCGCCGCAATGCTCGACCGCCTGCTGCACCGCTCCGTGGTCATCAACCTCGACGGCGAGTCCTACCGCCTCCGTGACCACCAGGCCGCCGCCGAAACCCTACGCCGCACCACCACCGGCACCCGCCAACCACTACACTGACCGCTGCTCACAGGTGAGGAATTTCGGCGAGCACACCTGGGGACTTTCGATGAGCGCCGTCACCGCTACCAAACGCCTACCCGGACCGCTCGTGCCGCCAACGTCGTTGTCCGTTGGCTGGCAGAACTGGGGATCAGCATCGCCGGGACCCGGGCACTGCGCGTCCGGGGCCGCAAAACGGGCAAGCTGCGAGCCGTGGTGGTCAACCTGCTCACCGTCGACGGCGTGGACTACGTGGTCTCACCCCGCGGTGACACGCAGTGGGCGCGCAATGTCAGAGCGGCAGGTGTCGTCGACGTGGGCCCGCGGTGGCGCCGCGAGCGCGTCGTGATCAGCGAGGTGGTCGACGATGCCAAGCCGGAGCTCCTGACCAGATATCTGGCCAGGTGGTATTGGCAGGTCAAAGGCTATGTCGGTGGCTTGACTCCGCGATCTGGCGATGACGAGCTGCGCGCCGCGGCTCCGTCGATCCCGGTGTTCGCCCTGGGCGCCGGTCGCTAATCGAGGACTGCGACGCCGAGATCCTGGCGTAGCTGCTCGGAGGCGGTCCGCCAGGAGACCGCGGCGGGATATTCCCCCCAGACGCTGTTGAAAATCCCGACGAGTTGGCCCGGCCCGCCACCAGCCAGATACACCGGCCCGCCGGAATCGCCCTTTTGGCTGGCGACGCCTCCGGTCATGGTGAACCAGCCATTGTTGACGCTGTTGATGGTTCCGCAGGTTTCACCGGTGGTGATGCCGAAGTGGCAGACCGTCTGACCGGGTTGAGCGACCAAGCCCGGCCGCACGGTCAACTGCCGTCCGCCCGGCAGCACGTCGCTCATCCGCACGCCGTCGGCCAGCGCAATCGCCTCGTAGTCGTCGATCGACTGGTCGGTGGCCACGGTCGAACCGTTTGGCGTGTTGTCGCGGAACGACCGCAGGTGTCCGATCACATTGTTGTCGCGGTCGGTGACCGCTCCCTCGCCCCGGCAATGCCCAGCGCTGAAAGCCATGTGCTGGCTGACATCGACATACGCCAGGGTGCAGATGTGAATGTCCTGATGGATTTCCATACCGGGGAAAACCAGTGGTAGGTCGGCGTGAGCGGTCGGACTCAATCCGAAAGCAAGCGCGGCGACGGTAGCCGATACGGCGAATGCGCGCAGTGCCAGGCGGCGCACCATGGACTCCATCCTTTCAGGGTCGGCATGCCGACCGGAATCTGAAATTACGGCGTACCCGCCCCAACGGATTATTTTTCGTCATCGCCGCCGCCGGTGTTACCTAGCCGACCGCGCTACTGAGAGGTCGCGACCGCGACGGCGGTCTTGCTATTGGCGGACTCGGCGGCGCGCGGCTGCCAGCCGGGCGGCCCGAAGATGTAGCCGAGGCGATCACGCAGCCGAGTTGCCGATCGGCAGTCGCGGACAATCGCGACATACTCGTAGGTCTGCAGCTTCCAGATGTTGAACGTGTTCACCGGCTTGGTCAGGCCGTAATGGGGGCGGAAGACCTCGGCCTGGAAACTACCGAGCAGCCGATCCCAAATGATCAGGATGCCCCCATAGTTCTTGTCCAGGTAGATCTGGTCCATTCCGTGATGCACCCGGTGGTGCGACGGAGTGTTGAAAATGAACTCGAACCACCGCGGCAGCTTGTTGATCCGCTCGGTGTGCACCCAGAACTGGTAGATCAAGCTCACCGAGAAAGCGAAAAACACCATCCAGGGCGGCACACCCAGAAGCGGTAGCGGCACCCACATCAGGATCTCGCCGCTGTTGTTCCATTTTTGCCGCAGCGCAGTGGCGAAGTTGAAGTATTCGCTGGAGTGATGGGCCTGGTGAGTAGCCCAGATCAACCGAACCCGGTGGGCGATCCGGTGGTAGGTGTAATACAGCAAGTCAACACCGACAATGGCGATTACCCAGGTGTACCACCGGCTAGCCGGAAGATGCCACGGAGCAAGATAGGTATAGATTGCCGCGTAGCCCAGCAAAGCCAAGCCCTTCCACATGGCGGTGGTGCCCATCGAAACCAGCCCCATCGAGATGCTTGCCAGCGAGTCGCGGGCGAGGTACGCGCCGGTCGTCGGCCGGGTCCTTTCGGCGGCGGCCTCCTCAAGTCGTTCCAGCCTGCGAGCGGCCGTCCACTCGAGGGCTAGCAGGAAAAGGAAAAACGGAATCGCAAACAGCACCGGGTCGCGCATCTCCGCGTGCAACACGGAGAATAAGCCCGTCACAGCGCTCACGTTAGACAGACTACTGATAATCGGATCGGTGGCCCAAGGGTTTCGCTGGTCCGCGTGCGGTTCGGGCGAGCTAGCCGATCGCTTTGGAGATCACATCACGGGCGCGGTCCAGGAGCGACACGAACGGTCCGACTGCAAAGTTCAACTTCGCCGACTCCACCCCGGGATGTGGCCTGGTCGGTGCGAGGGCCTCGGCCGCTTGCACTGCCTTGGTCATGAGCTGTCGCTCGTCGGCGTCGAGTTCCCGCTGCAATGCGACGAACTCTTCGTTCTCCTCACGCTCGGCATGTTCGATGACCGCCTGCCGCAGCTTGGTGACCTCGTCGATGAACTGCTGCGAGGCGATATCGAGCTTTTCGATGCTCGATAGCAGCCTTTTGGCGTCGTGTTCTTCTTGTAGTCGCGCATCCGCGATGTCGTCGCCGGCGGCCACCTCGCGACGGACGCGGGGATGAATGATCATCTCCTCGGCGGTCTCGTGCACCGCCAATAACTGGCGCAACTCATGAAAGGCGGTCTCGCGCGCTTTGGGCTCCGACGCATGCAGCACGTCGTCGAACATGTCGTTGATCAGATCGTGCTGAGCTTTGAGAAATTTGACCACTTCTTGTGGGGTCTCAACAAGCATTTCGGCCATGCGGGAGCACCTCCGGTGTGATGGGATTCGCGCTGTGGACTGTGCGCGTATCGACTGGGCGAATACCCGCAGCCAGCCGCGCCGAAACTCGTCCGACACCCGACAGACCCCGATCGACCCCCGATCGACGGAGGTTGACCCTGTGGATGCTGCCGACCGGCCCCAAGGCCGGGCTGCGTCAGGCTCTGACCCGTTGACCCGCGTGCTGGTGATTGGGGCCGGGTTCGCGGGATTGTGGGCCGCATTGGGTGCGGCCCGACGGCTCGAGGAGCTTTGTGTCCCGCCGGGGAGCGTCGACATCACCGTGTTGAGCGACAAACCGTTCCACGACATCAGGGTGCGCAACTACGAAGCGGACCTGAGCCCATGCCGCATCCCACTGGCCGACGTGCTGGATCCGGCCGGTGTCGGGCATATCACCGCCGACGTGACCGGTATCAACGCCCACACGCGCGAGGTCATGACGTCAGGTGGCCAGACCTACCACTACGACCGACTGGTGCTTGCGTCGGGCAGCCGCCTGGTCAAGCCTGACCTACCGGGTCTGCGCGAGTTCGGATTCGATGTCGACACCTATGACGACGCAATTCGGCTGCAGCTCCACCTGCAGCAGCTCGCCGATGGGCCAGCGACGAGCGCCGCGGCTGCCGTGGTGGTCGTCGGCGCCGGGTTGACCGGAATCGAGACAGCTTGTGAGATGCCGAGCCGGTTGCGGGCGTTGTTCGTCCGGCCTGCGGTAGCGCCCCGGGTGGTGCTGGTCGACCACAACCGGTTCGTCGGTTCCGATATGGGCGTCTCTGCTCGGCCGGTGATCGAGCAAGCCTTGGCAGACAATGGTGTTGAAACCAGGACCGCAGTGAGCGTGGCCGAAATCAGTGCGGCCGGCGTATCGCTCTCGTCGGGTGAGCACCTGGCAGCGGCCACCGTCGTGTGGTGCGCCGGCATGCGGGCCAATTCGCTGACCGAACAGCTACCGGTGACCCGCGATCGACTGGGTCGCGTGGCGGTCGACGACTATCTGCGGGTGGTCGGAGTACCGGCCGTATTCGCCGCCGGCGATGTCGCCGTTGCCAAGATGGACGACGAACACGTGTCGGTGATGTCGTGTCAGCACGGACGCCCGATGGGCCGCTACGCCGGCTACAACGTGATCAGCGACTTGTTCGGCAAGCCGCTGTTGGCTCTTCGAATCCCTTGGTATGTAACAGTTCTCGACCTAGGGCCGGCGGGCGCCGTGTACACCGAGGGGTGGGATCGAACGGTGGTGTCGCGCGGTGCCGAAGCCAAGGTGACCAAACAGACGATCAACACCCGGCGCATCTATCCGCCGCTGACCCGCGACCGCGCCGACCTGTTGGCCGCCGCCGCACCGGACCTGCAGGCCCGGCCCTGAACGGTTACTTCACCTCAGTCCGACTGCGAAGTCGGCAACATCGGATTGGGTTGCTCGCCGGCATACCAGTGCACCGCGTAAATGCCCGGCTGCAAGGACAATTCGGCCACTAAGCGCTCCAGCTTGGCGGGTGTGCGGCCGTCCATGAGCAGGTGGGCGGTCAACGTGAGATTGTCGTCGTTGGCTGTGCCGGTGTGGATGCCGCGCAGCGTGATGTCGTTTCGAGCCGTGTGTTGCACAATCTGCGCACGTGCATATTTCGCGGACTTGGGGCGGCACAGTACCTCGAGCTGGTAGGGCCGTAGGCCTTCGTCTTCTTCGACGGTGTTGTCGTGGTCGATCAGCCGACCCAGGGGACGGCCGAGGAGGTGGATCATGACGACGGTGGCCGTGGCGATCAACGCGAACACCTGGTGTCCGGAGGCGGCGAGCACGCCGACAGCCGCTGAGCACCACAGGGTGGCGGCGGTGTTGAGGCCGCGCACGTTGAACCCTTCCCGCAGAATCACCCCTCCACCCAGGAACCCGATGCCCGAGACGACGTAGGACGCGACCCGCGTCGGGCTGCTGTCCTCGGTGGCAGCGGCATAGAGCACGAAGAGGGTTGCTCCGGTGGCCACCAGAGCATTGGTACGCAGCCCAGCCATGCGCGCCCGCCACTGCCGCTCGAGGCCGATCAGGGCACCGCAACCTACGCCGACGGCGAGTCGGAGCGTGAATTCGGCGATGCTGAGGTTCTGCACGGCCCTGCATTCCCTTCTGTCCCGGTGCCAGAGCGACGGCAGCTAAGCACATGGCGGTTAACGACAGGTGGCGCACGGGCGAACCGGTTGCATTGCAGCTTTGCCTGGCACACGGATTACGTTGCAAGTCAGGATGTTTGAGCACAATCGCGATCGTGTGTCAGCCGCCTCATGGCGCCGGCTTTGCGCCCGCCCGCGCCCGGCCACGATGCGTATCAGACGTGGCTGAGGTGGTGCGGACAGTAGTATTTCGCCGAGATCACCGCGAATTGTGATGCGGCTTCCATATTGAATCCAGGGTTGCGAACCTTCACCTCGTGGACGACTTCCAGTCCCGGTTCGCCGTTGTCCAGGCACCCGCATACCGCCTGGGCGGATCCGATGGCTGCTGCCGGACTCGGATAGGTGATACCGGCTTGTTGCAGCGCAGCAAGGAAACCCGCGTCGTCGGCGCCGGTGGGCTCTGGCGGGTCGGCTAGCGCAGGTGCGGCGAAGCCGACCATGGCTAACACGGGCAGTATCGCTAGCAGCTTTTTCATCGTTTCCATTCCTTTGTCCCCCCGATAGTCTTGCCGTTGCCTGGGTAATTCGGCTGACTCCCGAACTGCCTTGTCCGGTAATGGCTTTGACCTCCGCCCATTCGCGGCTGTGCTACCACAGCTGACGAGCCATCAGCCCAACTGGGCATCCGAGGGCACCACTTTGGGTTTGTCGCCCTTGGACAGGTGCACGGCGTGGATGCCCGGTTTCTTCGCCAGTTGCTCGAGCAGGCTGTCAAGGCCTTCGGGATCCACGCTGTGATGCTGGACGCTTTCGGGTTTCTCCGATATTTGCGCGACCAGGCGCTTGAGTTTGTCCGGCGACGTGGCGTCCTTGAGGTCTTTGAGCGGGGTGATGCGGCCTCGGACTCCGGTGCCGCTGAAGGCGCTGGGAGCGCCGGCGCCGAAGGCACTTCCGAGCATGCCTGCCAGTGCCATCGAGCTGAACAGCCCTCCCTCGCCGAGTGCCGCGGCCGGCACGGCCTCCGGACCGGCGGCGGTCAACGCGGCGGCCACGGTCCTGATGGCGGGGGTGGCCGCGGCCCAGCTGGGTGGAACCGTCAGGGATCCGACCAGGGTGCCGCGCCCCCAGTGCGCCGTCACATCTGGCGATGTCGCGCCGGTCAGCCAGCCCCGCCCCCAGTGTGGCGCCAGCCCCAGCCCGCCGCCCAGCCCCTCCTTCGGGACCTCGCCGAGTCCGCCCGCGGCCGAGTGCGGGGCAAACTTGAGGAACTGCGATGCGGGGAAGTTGACCAGCAGCCCGATGTCGTTGAATCCGGTAGTGAACCCAAGCGGACCCCTAATAGCGAGGAACACCCTGAGATAGTCCGCCGCTGCGGTCGGCCCGAAGATGCCGTTGACCAGGTCTGCCATCGTCTTGGTGTAGGTGGTGCTGAGGTCGGCACCGAGTTGCAGCAACCACGAAATCGGACCGCCCGAGGCCAGGATCGACTGTGCCGCAGTGCCCGCCGAGGTTGCGGCGGCCTGGCCCGCCGCTGCGGCTTGGCTGGCAAGTCCAGCCGCATTGACGACTTGCGGTGGCTCCGTGAACGAGGCCAACTGGCCGGCGGCCGCCGAGGAGCCGGCATAGCTGTCCATCGCGACGGCGTCCTGGACCCACATTTGGCCGTATTGCGCCTCGGTGGCGGCGATAGCCGGAGTGTTCTGGCCGAAGATGTTCGTCGCCACCAGCGAAGCCAGCTGGCTGCGGTTAGCTGCGATCTCCACCGGCGGGACGTGCGCGGCAAAGGCGGTTTCATAGGCGCTGGCCGCCGCGGTGGCCTGCGCGGCCGCGTGGGCGGCCTGTGCGGCGGTGCCCTGGAGCCATGTCGCATAGGGTGCGGCCGCAGCCAGCATGGCCTGAGCCGACGGACCGAACCACGGACCACTGGTCAGGCCGTCGATGACCGCCGAGTAGGCGGCAGCGGTCGATTGTAATTCGGCGGCCAGCGCATCCCAGCCCGCCGCGGCCGCCCGCATCGGGCCCGATCCGGGCCCGGTGTACATGCGGCCCGAATTGATCTCCGGTGGAAGTGCTGCGTAGAACACGTCTCTACCCCTTATCTGGCCAGGTGCTGCGGTTGGCCCGAGACGGGCGTTGGTCCGTCGTGACATCGGTCATCACAGTCACCGCCCTCAATCGTCGAGTGCGGGGATCACGATGATGGTGGCGGTGGCGGGCTCTGCGTGTGCTACGCCGCCCAGCGATCCTGCTCCCCCACTGCCTGCGGGACTGAACGTGGTTGCGCCCAGGGCGCGTCCGGCCAGGCTCGACAGGGCCATCTGACCGAACACGCCGGCTTCTCCGGGTACGACGGCGGCCGGGGCCGCTGCCAGGCTGGTGGGCAGCACCGAGGAAAGCAGTCTCATTGCGGGCGCTGCTTGAGTCCAGCCCTGTGGCACCGACATGCTGCCGACCAGAGCCGCGCGCCCCATCGTCCCGGTAATTGGTCCACCGCCACCACCCACACTGGTGGACGTCAGGTTTGCGCCCAGCGAATCAGCGATGGGCGCCAGGGCTCCGGTGATGGGTTTGGCAGGTGCGAAGAAGGACTGCAGACCCTGCCCGTTCTGGGCGTAGGCGTAGACCTGCCCGAAGGACAGGAACGGGCCACCCGGTATGGCCGCGAGGCCTTGCAGCGAATACTGCCCGTTCAGGGTGGCCATGATGATGTTCCAGTTGTCGAGGTCGGTTGCCAGCCATGGCGGCAGTGCCGGCAGCGGGAATAAGGATCCCGGTAAGGACGGCGCTGCCGTCGGCAATGACGCGTTCGATGCCAAGCTTTGCAGCGTGTTGGGCACCGAGGTCATCAGCTGGGACAGCTGGGTAGTGATATCCGAGGCCGCGGCGGTGCCCGTTGCTTGTGTCACCGCGGCGGATTGAGCCGCCGCTGCCGACGGGTTTGTGGTCTGCGGCGGCTCGGTGAACGGCGTGAGCTGCGAGGCCGTGGCGGACGAGCTCGCGTAGGCATACATCGCTCCGGCGTCTTGAGCCCACATTTCCAGGTATTCGGCCTCGGTGGCCGCGATCACCGGGGTGTTCTGCCCGAAGATGTTGGTGGCGATCAACGTCATCAGCAACGCCCGGTTGGCCGCGATTACCGGCGGCGGCACCGTTGCCGCGAATGCCGTCTCGTAGGCGGCCGCGGCCACCGTCGCCTGGGCGGCGGCTTGCTCTGCTTGAGCTCCCGTGGCGTTGATCCACGCCAGATACGGCGCGACCGCGGCCGCCATGGTAATCGACGACGGGCCCGTCCACGGTCCTACGGTCAGGCCCTCGATGATCGACCGATACGAGACGGTCATGGACTGCAGCTCGGCGGCCAAATCCTGCCAGGCCGCGGCCGCAGTCAGCATCGGGCCGGCGCCCGCCCCCACGTACATCCGCCCCGAGTTGATCTCCGGCGGAAGCGCCCCAAAATCCATCACTTGCTGCCTCCGGTCCTTCGCTGACCGTCATAGTAATCACGGTCGTGTAGTTCCGTACGTGGTTAGGCCAGCTCTTACCGAACTCATTATTCATCCCGCCGGCCGTTCCGTGATTGATTCCGCACCTTTGACGTCGATCCAGGTTCTCCCGGTATGAATCATCCGTTCGCCGAGGCGCGCCACCGACGCGATTGTGGCTGCCCCCTATCCGGGCATCTCCGCTATGGTGTCGAATAATTATTTGCATTACGTTCCCGGCATGTAATAACGACGTTAAAACTAACCGCACTGCGCCGTTGACCGCTGGAAAACTCTCTGCTGAGCTATCAGCTCACCAGGATAGATCGCTTAGTGACCCCTGCTAACGACACTGCTGGAGAAAAGAGAAATATGCTGTCGGATCACACCACATGTGGCACAGTTCAATCGCGAACAGGGCAAATCGGCAATATTGTACATGTGTCAGTCAATGCGCCCCGCCGCCATTGCCGACAATAAGCGACGCGGTCACCTGTATCGCTACTGCAGTTCTACCCATTGCGTGTTGGCCGGGCAACCGAAGCGGGGCAAATAGGACATTATTCTCAACCATTCTTCGGGTACCGCCACTCTATTACCTTCTGGCATTTGATTCTGCAGGCAAGGAGCCGATTGCTGGTTCGTGACGACCGACTGCCGGCATCACGCCCTTCACAAGAAACCGCGGGCCGGGCACGCGACGCATGCCGCAACCGGGTTGGGTCACTGCGGTCACATTCCGTCCCGGGATAGCCCGCCGACGGACGTCGACGCTGTCAACCTGACGCGTGATCCCATGACGGCTGCTCCTTACGCCGAAAGAATGCAGGCTACTCATGGCCTGACCTACACGTCGCTACATTGGGCTGTCAGTTGCCTGAGTGAATGCTGGAAAACTACTGGGCCGGGCGGGCGGCTCCGCCGCTCAGCTGGCGGTGCCCCATCCGGACCGCTACCGCGGCCGAAGGCAGGTGTCGTCGCACATCCACGTCTTCGCGGCTAGCCCGCCGCGGGCGGTCGCGCGACGAAGGTGGGACGGAACCCGTACTGGGGCACAGCGCGCCCGAAGGGCTGACCGGCCATATTGCCGAACGGCATGCCGGGCATACCGGCAGCCACCGCCGGCGGAGGCGCAACCATCGGCGTGCCTCCCAACGCCGAACCCAGCGGGCTGTGCAGTGGCGCGGCTGCCGTCCACGCCGGCGGCACTGACAGCTTGCCGACAATGCCCGAGTTGCCCAGAGCGGCCGAAACCGCATTTCCCAGGCCGCCGGACGCGAGCGGCCCCGCCGCCAGCGCGTTGCCAGCCCCAGCCGCGGCCACACTCGCATCCTGAGCTGCATCGGCGGCCACTGCGCCCGCCAGCACGCTGGCCATGAAGGGTGCAAACGTGCTTCCCGGGACGAAGAGGCCGGTTGACGTGATGGTGTTCCAGACATTGGCGTTGGGACCCCAAGCGTTCCACAAGGCCTGCCACCAAGCGGGTCCCGACCCGGTCAGTAGGTCCCAAATCATTTGTAGCCAGGATGTGCTGGTGGGACCCGAAAGTCCTTGCAATGCACTAGGAACCATGGAAATCAGCCCCGACAGCGTGCTCGGCTGACTGCCGGCGGAGTTGCCGGAAGCCTCGGTGACCGCAGCGGCCTGCGCAGCCAGCCCGCTGGTGTTGGTCGACTGCTGAGGCTCGACGAACGAGCTCAGCTGGGTGGCGGCCGCCGAAGCTCCCGCGTAGCCGTACATCGCCATGGCGTCTTGTGCCCACATCTCGCTGTACTGGGCCTCGGTGGCTGCGATCGCAGGGGTGTTCTGGCCCAGGATGTTTGTGGCGATCAACACCATCAACTGGGTACGGTTGGCGGCAATCACCGGTGGAGGGACGGTCGCGGCGAAGGCGGCTTCGTAGGCTCCCGCGGCGGCCTCCGCCTGTATTGCGGTCTGTTCCGCCTGAACAGCGGTAGCGCTCATCCATGCGACGTAGGGTGCGGCGGCGGCGGCCATCGATGCCGATGCCGGGCCGTACCATTCTTCGCCGGTGAGCGCCGCGAGCACCGAGTGATAGGAAAGTGCCGTCGCACGTAATTCCGCGGCCAGGCTGTTCCAGGCCGCCGCCGCGGCAAGCATCGGGCCCGAGCCGGGCCCCGAATAGATGCGGGCGGAATTGATTTCGGGCGGCAGCATGGCAAAGTCCAGGGCGACGGTCATCGCTGGCCTCTTTTCTCATCGGCTGGGATAGTGCTGGCGGCGCCGGTAGCCGCATCTGTACCGGCGCCGGTACCCGAAGTCGCGGTAGGTGATCGATGGACTGCCATCACTGGGACGCCACCGCCAGATCTGGACGCGAGTACTGAATGGTGTTGTGGTCGTGTCTGATTCGCTTGCTGTATGGGTCCTCCGCGGGGCAATGGGCGGTTGCCTGCTGCGGGTGCGGTGTTCGCTTGGCCCGGCCCGAGGGGTGCCGAGAGGACAGCGGCAGGGGTGATCGCAAACGACATCAAACTTCTCCTGGCAGAAAGATCCACCTCGGTTCGATGTTGTTTTCGCGCGCTCTAGCGCCGCGTCTCCACGATGGGGAGCCGCGCAGCAGAGAGGATCGGGCGAACCCGTTTAGATTGCGAAAAGGGCGCCGAGGTCGGATCGAAACGAAATGCTCGTCGGACTCGGATAGGGACTATCGCCGGGACTCATCTCGCTCTCACCTCCTCAGGGCCAGGGCACACGGGGGTGCCAGGCAGACTGCACCCGGGGTGAGAGCCCAGCGAATAGCTGGACGCGGCACCCCTCTCGTCAGAGCTTTGGCACCACACGGCGTATCCAGCTAGCTGAAGCCGGAAGCCACTTGGGCTCAACCCTTAAGCCGGGAAGAGCTGTCCTGACCCTGGGCGTCTTTCGACGTTCGAGGTCAGTGGCCTGTATCCGTGCAGACGCCTCACCTAGCGAGGTGCATGCAAGGGCAATCGTGACACTTGTGGCGATGTGAGTCAACCCAACCCGCCGATAATGGCAAGACCCGGCGGGTAAACAGGCCGCAACTAGTCGTCTTATCGGGCCGACAATGTGGCCAATCGCGCCACTTACGATGGCCGGTCAGGCCGGATGTGCTGACGTCTGGTTGCAAACCGCCTGTGCGGCAGAGCATCCCGGAAAAACCGGAGCGGCAACAGCGATGTCCCGAAGGTGCCGCCGGCGATGACAGGCCGGAGCACTTGCCCGGGCTTTGATCCGGATCTCGTTGCGGGACACCGATACCGGCGCCGCCTGCACCGGCCGGCACCTGGGGCCGCGCGCCGGTGAACGTCACCACGAACGTACCCCTCGTCGTCAGCCCGCGGCCGGGGGGCGGGACATGATGGTCGGTCTGAACCCGTACCGGGGACCGCTGCCGAAGCTGTGTCCGTAAACACCCGGGGCGGGCATTCCCGGCACGCCAGGTGTACCGGCTGCGGCGTCGGGAACAATGGCGCTGCTGGTCCAACCACCGCCCGGGGCCGCGGCACCGGCGTGGTTCACCACCTGGGTGGCAGCCGTCCAGCTCTCCGGCACGGACAATCGGCCGACGAACGCCGCGCGATTGAGCCCGGTCACAACGCTGCTCACACCCGTCGAGGCCGGCGCCGATGCCGGGGCCGACGCCGCCGCCAATGCGGGGAAGTTGAAATGGCCGCTGTCGGGTGGCGAGATGATCGGCAGCCCGCCGGCCTGTAACGAGTTGAGGTCGGCCATCGCGCCGGTAATCACCGGGAGGATCAGGTCCGGGCTTACGTACCCGGCTGAAGTGAAACCGTTGACCAGCGAGGAGTTGAAGAAAATCCCATAGGGGTTGCCATCGTTGCCATCCAGGAAATTGAGGATATCGGCGAGGATGCCACCTGGCACCGGAAGGGCAGCCGCGGGATTCGCAGCTGCAGCTTCGGACAGGGCCGACGCCGGCGACGCGAGTCCTTGGAGCGCAGATGGCACTGCGGACATCAATTGCGGCAGCTCCGACTGTGTCAGAGTGCCTGCTGCACTGCCGGCTGCCTGCGCGACGGCCGAAGCCTGCCCGGCCTGCCCTGCTGGGTTGGTGGTCTGCGCCGGCTCGGTAAACGGTGTCAGCGTCGAGGCCGCCGCGGCGCCGGCAGCGTAGCCGTACATCGCCGCAGCATCTTGCGCCCACATTTCGCCATACTCGGCCTCGGTGGCCGCGATCGCGGGTGTGTTCTGGCCGAAGATATTGGTGGCAATCAGCATCATCAACCGAGCACGGTTAGCCGCAACCATAGCCGGCGGCACCGTCATCGCGTACGCAGCCTCAAATGCACCGGCCGCCGCCGCCGCCTGGGCGGCGGTCTGCTCGGCTTGGACGCCGGTGCTGCTCATCCACGCCATATACGGGGCAACTGCAGCCGCCATCGACGCCGATGCGGGGCCCAGCCAGCCTTCGCCGGCCAGCTCCGAAATCACCGCGTCGTATGAGTTTGCCGTCGAACGCAGTTCTGCGGCCAGCCCGTCCCACGCCGCCACAGCAGCCAGCAGCGGTGCCGACCCCGGTCCGCAATACATGCGCAGCGAATTGACTTCTGGTGGAAGTGCTCCGAAATCCATTGCCCTCACCTCCCTTATCCGACTGGGACTTCGGCTGCCGCGTCGGCGGCGTCAGTCATGGTGGCCGTTGGCGGTAGGTGATCGACCGCACCGGAAAAGCGTGTTTGCTGGCTGCGGGCGGCGAATCGTGTTGTGTACACCGCAGTTACGCCTCTGGCGGCTGAGCGCCGCGAATCCGGTTGTGTCTCAAGGAAATACATCGGACTTCTCCTCTTGAGGGATGGTCCAAACCCGGCTACGGAGCCTAGCCGCTGTGGGTGGTGTCGGGGTGTACCGAGAGCACGTACGTTTGCTACGTAGCGCGCGCCGGAGTACTCGGCGCCAGCCGATTCAGACGGCGAACAAAGCGCCGTGACCAGATCGGGATGAATCGGTCATTGCTTCATGGAGCCGCTATTGATCGGGTCCGTTTCGGCCCACCTCCTATCACGGTCGGGGCACACGAGGGTGCCGCCGTGGTTGCAATATCCCGGATGAAGTCACCCTCGCGAAATTTGCCAGGAGCGCCACCCCGGTCGTCCGAGCTTCGGCACCACACAGCGTATCCGGCCGTAGCCGCGCTGGAAGCCAGTTGGCCTAACCCATAGGGAGTGGGGCCCGGGAAATCTTGAAGCTCGTGCGTCGTTGTGGGTCGAAGGCGTTATTCCGCGCGGAAACGCAAAGCTCACACCGACACTCCCGCACTCCGCGACACCTCGAGCAATAGGCGGACGTCGCCGTTACCCGAAGTGGTGACTGGGCAGACTGATCCAGGTTCGCCGCATGGGGACCCGGTTTCAGCGGTCGCGCGGGTTCGCTAACACTCCGCCGCGAGGTTAGCTGCTGACGCCACCCTCGCTAGGTCGTCGTCTTCTTCTCCGCCACAGCAGCACTGAGGCCTTCGGCAAGGTCCTCACGGGTGAGCTCCTTGAATCGGAGCAGCTGGTCCTCGCTGAAATCGGTCAGATCACTGTTCAGCACTGCGTCCAGGTCTTCGTCGTCCAGGCGAAAACTACGGTGGTCCCGGGCCTTCTCGACGACATTGCGCACAAACCCTGCGTTACCGAGCATGTCGATGCCCCGGATGAGATCGCCGTCCTCGGAGTAGGTCTGGTCGTTATAGAACTTGGTGTACGAGGGCAGCAACACCTGGGCTGCCTCGTCAGTGATGACGTCTTCATTTTCCTGGCCCATCAACCGGGTCAGCGCAATCAGCTCCTGCGGAGTGTAGCTGAAGAACTCGATCACGGTTGAAAACCGCCGTCGCAGACCTTGATTCACTTCGAGCATCTTTTCCATTGCCTTGGCATAACCGGCGCCGAAGACCACGAGCTCGTCGCGATGGTTCTCCATGTAGATCAGCAGCGTATTGATGATCGCGTTGCCGTACGGGTCACCCTGGGAGTATCCACGCTCGTGCAGAGTGTGCATCTCATCGAAGAAGACCGCACCACCTAGCGCACCCTCGAGCATTTCTTCGGTGTTCTTCTCGGCATCGGCCATGTATCGGCCCAGCAGTTTGGTGCGGCTGGTCTCCACCACCAGCGGCTTGCGCAACACCGTCAACCCGCACAGCTGTTTGGTGAATGCCCTTGCCACCGAAGTCTTTCCAGTGCCCGGCGGACCTAGCAGCAGGGTGTGGCGAGATGTCACCGGGACGGGGAGTCCCATTTTGGCGCGCGCCAAATTCACCTTGGTCGTCGCCTTGATGAGTTTGATTTCTTTCTTGGCTTTTTCCATGCCGAGCATCGCGTTCAGCTCGGCGTCGCCTTCCGCCAAATACTTCGCGGCCATCTCGGCATGGCGAGCAGCCTCGGTTTGGGCGCGGGTGGGCGCACTCTCGGGGTCCCACGGATCTTTGCGTGCCTCAATGGTTTCCGGGTCGGTCAGCACCAGCCGGAAGTTGGGGTTGTCCAGTGCTTCTCGGGCAGGGGTGAACTTGGGGTCACGCGAATACACCCGGCGCAACAGTTCAACGGCTTCTTCCTCGCGACCAACATGGCGCAAGCACATGCCCTGCGTGTACAACGCGATGTTGGCCGCGCCGGGCACCCGGTCCCCTTCGATGGCTTCCTGCGCGCGCCGGAACGCCTCCTCAAAGACGCCCAGCGATGCCAGGGCCGTGGTGGCCATTGCTGCCCCGGCGGCCTTCAATTCCGGGTGACGCCACGGCGTTGCCTCGGGAAACTGGTTGAGCACGTCGGGCCAGCGCTTGGTGCGGAAGTAGAGGACGCCGCGGACATAACTGACCAACTCGGCATCGAATGGATGGCGGGGGTCGGTAGTGTCCAGTAGTTCGGCAGCCTCCTGGTAACGCTTGTTCTCGGCAAGTACCGCAGCATATGCGCAAGCCAGCGAATCAACGCTGGTGACCGCCAGCCGCAGAAACAACCCGTCGGAGACCTCAGGACGGAACTGCAGGTCTGTCACCCCGAGGCGGCGAGTCTCCCAACCGAACGTTCTGACCGCTGCCCAGGCGCCGGCAAGCACCTCGATACTCTGGTCGCCTGCCAGGATCCGGGCCAGCCAGGCGTCGCACATGCCGGGATCCAGCTTGGTGGCGGTGGTAAACATTTGCGCCGCCACCTGCGGATTGTGGCTGGGTTGCAGGCTATTGACCGAGATTCCAGAGGCGAGCAGTCCGGCGACCAGGGCGTTGCGGGCATCTTCAGCGGTTGACTGCGGGCGAGTCATTGCCCTGCGGACGGGCTTGTTGCGTGCTCCTGTACCTGCTCGACAGGTATTTCAAGCTCGTCGTAGTCACGCAATTCGCGGCTGGGCACGACCAGTCGGGAACGCTTTCCGGGCACCGGCAGGCTCGCGCGCACGGCGGCCAACTGCCGGCCGGTGAGGCGGTTGAGCCCCGACGTGAGCTCCTTGGAAAGGCGCGAATCGCTGTGGTAGCGAACCCACGCCGACATGTAGGGCCGACCGACTCGCATCGTCAGCCGTATCGTGATCACCGTGGCGCCCACCTCTGCGGTGTCCGGCAGCCATAGGTGGTCCAGCGTCTCGGAGTTGATGTCCGATGGCGTCACCCAAAAACTGGTGACAAACCCGTTGAAATGCTTGAGCCGACGCCAGCCCGGACGGCTCCAAGTCGGCTCCAAGTCAGCTAAAACCACGCTGTCGACCTCGGCCAACTCATCACCGGTCAACGGCCGTGCCGCACAGGTTTGACCGTCGAGATCCTGAACCAACCGCTCCGTGGCCGCCACCAATGTCGAGGCCAACGAATCACGGGAGGCAACCGCGGCCACGTTGCGCTGCGGGTCCATCCGTAGCACCAACCAGGTACGGCGCCGGTCGGCGGCGGGCTTATCGCCCACCACTCCCCACTCCTCAGGACCCCACTCTTCCAATGAAGCCGACGCTTTGGCCGCCTCAGCGCCGCCGCGTACTTCCACTGACACGATATCGATGCCGTCGAGTTGGATGTCGAACTGTCGCAAGCCTTCAGCCACCGCATCTACCGGCAACACCGCCGACTGCGAGGTCCGATGACGATGCCTGCCGGGCTGGTCGCCTTCTCCACCGTCCACCTCGATCACCGTGACCAGGTGGCCTTGATATTCACGCACTCCGACGATGTCACGCCCAAAATGGCGCTGGTGATCGATGGCCGGCGTGCACCCCGCGCCCAGTGCCGTACCCGGATCGGCAGACCAATCCCAGACCCAGGCGGCGATCCCGGAGGTCACCGTGATCCCGTGATAAGTAACGATCGACAACAGGGTCAGCACCACCGCTAGACCCACGCCGACCCACCACGCCACGCGGTACTGGCCCTGCCACGAGTCCGGGCAGTGGCTGGCTACCACGAGGATGACCACGTCCACCAAGAACACCGTCGTCAAACGCGGCCACGACAAAGCCAACCCGAACTTATGCTGAGCCTTCATCGCTGCTTCCGTGATCGTCGCATCAATGTCGCCGTACCGAACACCGCACCGCCTATCAGTAGTGCCCCGGTCAATCCCCCGGCAGCCACCCACACCGGGACCATATTGCGCTCGGCGGGCGGTTTAGGCAGCGCCAGCGGCGCCGACAACTGCTTCGGGGGCTGGACGGGCCCCTCTGGGACGTCCCACGTCAGAGCCGCCACCGGGTCCACCACACCGTAGCCGACCTGGTTGTCCACGCCGCGAGCGGGCGGCCTGGCGGTGTGGATCAACCGGTTCCTGATCTGGTACGCCGACAACTCGGGGAACTTGGCACGCACCAGGGCGACAACCCCGGAAACAATGGCGGCGGAAAAGCTGGTGCCGGCAGGAACGAGCAGGGTGTTGTCCGGGCCGTCAATCGCGTTGATCAAGCCGTCGTCGCGAGGCGAAAGACCGACGACATCGGTTCCCGGCGCGGCGATCGAGACCCATGGCCCCGCGATGCTCATTTGGCTCATCGGCTGCCCGTTGGCGTCGACCGCGCCGACGGTCAGGACGTAGTCGCTGAACCACGACGGGGTAACCACGGTGGTGACGGCGTTCCAGTCCCGGGGATCGTTGGGCTGCAATGGGTCGAAGATCGGGTTTTGCTTGCAGTCCTTCTTACTACCGTCGCCGGCCGCGGCCACGATGACCGCGTTCTTGTCGACGGCCGCGTAGTGGACCGCGGCGCCCAACGCCCGCTGATCGACCAGGTTGCGGGCGCTCATGCACGTCACGTCGGAGATGTTGATCACCGAAGCACCCATATTGGCAGCATGCACGATTGCTCGCGCCATCGTCTGGACGTTGTCGATCTTTTGTGCCGTCTGCGGATCTTCGTCGCCGGTATACGGGTCTTTGAGGCCGAAGGCCTGACTCGACTGGCGGATGGAAATCAGTTCGACGTCCGGGGCGATTCCGCTGAATGCGTCCGGCGGCGGTGCTGGTGCGGGTGGCGGGTCGAGTGGATGCGGACGGCTCGGGTTGTCGACACCGACTACCCGCCGGCCACCGGAGTAGCTCGGGATGGTCACGGTTCCACCACCGTGGGTTCCTGCCGGAGCCTGCCCCGGAGCCTGACCCGGAGCCGGAGCCTGACTCGGAGCCGCCGGAGGCACCGGACCCGGCGCCGGGGCGGCGCCCGGCGCCCCTTCCTCAGACGGCGGTGCCGGAACCACCGTAATCGTCTGGGTCTGCGGTGGGACCGGTGACAGTGTCACAGTCTGCGGTGGCGGCGGCTTCTCCGTGGTCGGAATGGTCACAGGCCGACGCGGAACGGCCGGGGGCGGTGCGGCCCCGTTGGCCGGAGCCGCACCGATCATTGAGGCAACGATGGTGCCGTGAGCGTCACAGTCCGACAACCCGTCACCGCCGGCCATCACATAGTCGCCCCCGGGAATCAGGTGCGGAAACCTGGGATGCGGCGTCACGCCGGTGTCGATAACGGCGACCTTCACCCCCTCGCCCCGGCCGAACTGCCACGCCTCGGTGAGGTTCAGCATCTCCATGTACTTGGGCGGCAATCGAAAATCGCTGCCGGGTAACGTGCCGACCTCGGTGCAGTAAGAGTTCTGCTTCATTGGCGCGACGGGCCCGGGTGGGCCGTCAGGTGGCAATGCTGCCGGGTCAATCGTCGGCGGCGAAATCGCGTGGGCCGGCGGCAAACCGGCTAGCGCACCCGAGGCAAGCAGGATTGCGGCGACGGCCGCGGCTGGGCCACGACCACGCCGCAACCTGTCGTTACCGGTACCGGATCGCTGCATAGACATTCATCAACCACAATGCCAGCGGGAAGATCGGCATCAAGCAGAGGTACTCGATCCATTCCACGAACTTGCGGAACAGTGGGCTGTAGATGGTGTTGGGCACCACTGCCGCAGCAGTCAGACCCGCCGCCGGCAGCAGGACCAGCATTGACGCGGAGATCGACACGGACAACGGCGAGGACAGCACCAACGCGTACCGGATAACCACTGCGGCAACCACGATCACGGCGGTGGCGGCCAAGGTGGTCGCTTGCCAGCGGTCGACGTATGAGCGTCCGCGTAGTAGTAGGAACCCGGCGGTGAATCCTGCAAGGAGCACCGGCAGCCAGCGTTGCCCCGTGTGCGGATTGCACAACGAGGTCAGGCAAACCACCATCAGGACGCCGAGTCCGACCAGCAGCCCGCTGAGGAATGACCGCGCGCGCTCGGCTTGCAGCACCACATCGCGCACCGACGCCGGTCCTTCGAGGGTCGCCGGACCACCGCCGGACCTCACCACGGTCGTGGGCAGGTCGGGTCGCGCTTCGAAAACCCACCTGCTGGTGGCGGACGGGAACACCGGCAGCCGGATCCCGGCCAGCCGCCGTGACAGCGCGGGTGCGGCGTGGTAGAGCAGGACGCAGGCCAGCACCGTGCTACTGAACAATGTCACCGCGCTTGCCGCGGCGACCATCCGGGCCAAACCGGCCAGGGTCGCCAGCGTGCTGACGGTGACGATCGCGGTATAGATTCCCAGCCGGCGGCCGGTGAACCGCAGCGCCAACGCCGCAGCAACAGCCAGCACCCCAAAACCCAGCACCGCTTGCGGAGAGCCGACCGAACCGGGGGGTGCCGCCGCGGCGGCGACCGTCAGCGGAGCGAGACCGCTCATCAGCATGATGTCGGCAACGCGCCGGTCCGAGTCGGTCTTGGCGCGCATCAACAGCAGCATCGACACCGTCAACACCAGTACGGCGACCACTGACGCAAAAATGGTGGTCAACCAGGTGTTGTGGTGCCATCTCCACCAGCCGAGCACGCCTGATGCCAGGACAACGCCGATGGCCACCATCGACGCCCCGACCTGGACGGCGACAACCGGGTCTATCGCGGCGAACCGCTTGCTGAGATTGGACGCAACCGCCGTGGAGATGTGCTCGATGACTTGCGACCGCTTTTCGCTGTCCGGGATGAACCGGATCCACAGCCGGTCGCCGTCATAGACCTCTTGCTCGGTCAGCGACTGAGTGGCCCGAAGCGGCGAACCATCGACGAGACACAACGCCCACCTGCCGCGGCCGGTGGCCTCCAACGGGGTCTCGCCGAGCTCTCGGAGCCGGCTGTTCACCACTTTCAACAGCGGTTCGGTCATCACCGAGACCGGAGCGTTGGAATCCAGCAGCACGCCGATCTGGACACCGACCCCGGCCATGATGCCGACGACGACGGAGCGAGGCGAGGAGACGCCCTCGATTTCGGTCTGTGGCGCATCAGCTACTGCGGTCATCGTCCTGTACCCCCTGCCGTGGCGAACGTGGTAACCCGAGACTTCAGCCGCGCCCGGGGCACCGTCGGTATACTCACCGGGGCGTCGCCCCGAATGAGTTGCGGTAAGACCAACTCCGAATTCATTTGCCTCGCCTCGCGACTAAATGGTTGTAGTTGACGCTTGCTTTTCAATTGTGCAACCGCTACCAGAGCAGTATGCCCGGTCCGCATCTGGCTCGCATTCTATGATTGAAAGCGTTGTAGCACTTCGTTTTTCGTAACAGTGTTGTTAAACCCGGCTATGTGTTTTCCACTCGCCGTACGGCAGCGTGTCCAACACCGTCTTTACCCCTACTTGCACCAATTGCGGGGTCGCCGGGCAAATAGCCAACCACGCCTCCCCGGAGCCGGCGGTTCGCGCCTGCTGATACAGCGCGATACGGCCGCCCGATCCGTCCTTCAGGGACAGGACTGAGGCGCTCGGACCCTTGGCGTCGTCTCGATACTGCCGCGCATAGACTGCGACCTCGGCCGCCGGATCTGACAGCGCCTGGCCCAACGCGGCCACCGTGGAGGCGCTAATGCCCATTCGTCGCAGGTCTCCCCCGGAGAAGACATTGAATCCGGATTCCTGCCACGACTTGGTGGCTTCCAGCATCTCCTCAAGCGGGACATTGACGGCGTTGATCGCAGCCGGATCAGCGTGGTGAATTGATTCCAGCCCGTCAATAACGAGAGCCGCGATTGATGCGCTGTCGGTTACCGAGACGTCGTCGACGGTGATGTCGTTGCCCACTCGAACCGCGGACACCCAATGCTGGCCTCGGCGGGCCAGCACCACCCGGAACTCGTTGTCCGGAATGTCACGCGAACCGGGCGGTTGATTCTCGTCATCGACCACCCCGTAGAGCAACTTGCCCCGCGAGAGCAGGGCGACGACCTCGAGGTCCGGCGCGGCGAGCACCTTCATCCGGGCGGCCACCTGCTCGTTGACCGCATCACCGACGACGATGCCCTGCTCGCGCATGATCGCCATGCCGGGATGCTCATTCAGCCAGTCGTTGTTGTCGGTGGATACGTAGGGCCGGCACCGCAGCTCGGGCGCAACATGCCGGATATCCAGCAGCGCCTGGAGCATCCAGAAGCCGTCCACGTTGACGGTGATATCGGTGCGCGTGCTCTGTTGATCCATCCCTACCTCAGAACCTCAGACGTCTTTAGTTGTTCGACTGCCGGTCAACTGCAGGACACGGCAGCACACCCGCTAGTTGGTGTGCTGCCGCGCCTGAAGTTCGGTTTTAGGCCCAGCTGGAGCCGACGGCGCTGTCGGTTTGCGCCATGTTGCTGCCGGCGGCCTGGACCTTCTGGCCGTGGGCGTTGGCCTGCTCGTAGATCACCTGGAAGTTGCGACCCAACTGGGTGATGAA
>NZ_UPHT01000086.1 GCF_900566085.1 Mycobacterium attenuatum | reverse complement strand
CGGTGCCCGCACCTTCTACGACCAGCGCCGCGCCGTCGGGGACAGGCACCACCAAGCGCTGCGCGCCCTGGGCAACCGCCTCGTCGGCATCTTGCATGGCTGCCTACGCCACCACACCCGCTACGACCAACACAAAGCCTGGGCACACCGGCGCCGCGGCGGCTCGACACGTTAAGACCGGGGGATGTCTAGCGGCAATTTCGGGATACGGCCCCGGCGGAACCGGCTCAGCAATAGCGTGTCGCCGCCAAGCGACGGGGCCGGGCGTTAATCGCCGGTGCGGACGAGCGTTTCATCAAACTCGACATCCATTGCGCAGGAGCCGGACTGTTGATGATGACCGTGACCGCTAAGCCGGGTGATCGGATCCTGCGCCGGTTGCGGCAGCGGATACTTCCCGCTGGTTTTCAGATAGAGGCCGATGCAGCCCGGGAAATTCGCCTCCTGTTCGAGGTCCAACGTCCAGCTGTCGTCTTTGAATACCAGCGGTGTGTCGCTGGTTGGTGAGTAGAAGTAGCTCATGCATTGATCGCCGCTGCGCAGGCAGCTGGTGGTGACGTCTTCGTCTGCCTGCTGTTGCGGGAGGGTGCTGCTGAAGTCTCGCGTGATGTGGTAGCGGCCGTGCAGCGCTTCGGCGGGAGATGGCACTCGCGCCGGCAGCGCGGCCGGGTCGGGAAGGCTGTCGACGTCGACGTCGCCGGTGCGGGTGAACGTCACGGTTCGCTTCTCAGCGCAGGAATTGCTTGCAGCACCGCGATATTCGCCGGTGAAGGTGCCGCCGGGACCGGGCTGCAGCGTGAACACTTCCCACATTCGTGAGGCCGAATCTCGGCACTTTACTGATCCGATCGCAACGGCCACCCAGCGGCCGTCGATTTCGTCGAACACCATGGTCGACGCGAGCTTGATCTCGCCGTTGAGGCGGGATGCGGTGGCGACGCAACCGGCGGACCCGCATACCGAGCGCGCGGCATAGGTGGCCGTCGTCTGCTTCGCGCCGTCGGCGGGGGCCTCGGCGAGTTTGGTGGCCGGACCGAACTGGACCTTGTATACACCGGTGAAGGGCCCGGTGTTGGGCGCTGGAGGTGTCGCTTTGCCCGGCGCAGCGGCGCTGGGGGGCACACCGGTACTTTCTCGGTGCCCAGTGCGCTGGACGGCCACGAAAACGCCACCGGCGATCAGCATTGCTACGCCCGCCAGGGCACCGATCAGGACGTCGCGGCGCCGCGGTGCCCGCTGCCCGCCTGGTTTAGCGGTCGAAGCCGGATCCGGCACAGTTGCACCGATCGCAGGTTGGGTGTCCGGGAAATCCACAGGGGCGTCAGAAAAGTCCGCACTCAGCTGCCGGCCCAGGTGCGCAGCGAATTCTGCACAGCTGTCGAATCGGTCGGCGGGCTTTTTGGCCATGGCCCTGGCGAAAACTGAATCGAGGCCGGCCAACCCCGGGCGCAAGCCAGCGATTGACGGCGGTGGCGCGCTGATGTGTTTGGTGATCACCACCGCAGCGTTGGAGTTCCCGTACGGCTGGGCGCCGGTGAGCAGGTGAAACGCCGTGCAGGCCAAGGCATATTGGTCGGTACGGCCGTCGATGGCATCGCCGGTCAACTGCTCGGGTGCCGCGTAGGCCGCGGTGCCGACGGTCATGTCCGTCGCGGTCAGACGAGTCGCGTCGTCGATCTTGCGCGCGATGCCGAAGTCGGCCAGAAATACCCGCTGTGGCTGCTCGTCGGGTTCGGTCAGCAAGATGTTGGCCGGTTTGACGTCACGGTGCAGCAGCCCACGATG
The DNA here is from genome assembly GCF_900566085.1 of Mycobacterium attenuatum. Taxonomy (GTDB): domain Bacteria; phylum Actinomycetota; class Actinomycetes; order Mycobacteriales; family Mycobacteriaceae; genus Mycobacterium; species Mycobacterium attenuatum. Next base: position 56,365 of record NZ_UPHT01000086.1, on the reverse strand, counting down.
ATGCGCATAGTCCAGGGCCGAGGCGACCGCGGTGATAATCGGCACCGCCTCGGCGAGTGGCATTCCGTCGGGATAGTCCTCGCGCAGCAACCGGCCCAAATCGGTCCCGGCGACGAAATCCATTGAAATCCAAAAATGGCCTTCATGTTCGCCGCGATCATGGATGCCCACGATGTGCGGATGAGACAAACCGGCCGCCAGGTCGGCCTCACGCAAAAACCGCGCCCGATATTCGGCATCGGCAGTCAATTCCACCGGCAATACCTTGAGCGCATCCTCGCGTGGCAACCGCGGATGCCTTGCCAGATATACCTGGCCCATCCCGCCCGCGCCCAGCAGCCGAAGGATCGTGTATCCGGCGAACACCTGACCAACCTCGAGCGGCATGGCCACATGGTAAATCGTGTCCGCTACGCGGAACCGACAATCCGCGTTCGTCAATCCCCCGCGCGAGTGAATGTTTCATCGAAATCCGCGTCGACGGCGCAGGAGCCGCTCTGCTGCTGGTGACCGTGCCCGGTCAGCAGCCTGATGGGATCCTGTAATGGTTGCGGCAGCGGATACTGTGCGGTGATTTTCACGTGGGAGAGGTCATCGGAGGCGGCACACCTGACGTCATCGTCGATGTCCAAGGTCCACTTGTCGCCGCTGAACACCAGCGGTAGGCCACCTACAGTCCCATGGAAATAACTGATGCACCGATCGCCGGTGCGTAGACAGTAGGTTTGGACGCCGAGGTATGACTGACGTTGCGGCGTAACGTCTTTGAAGGTGCGCGTGACGTGGTAGCTGCCATGCAGGGCCTCGGCCGGCGACGGCACCCGCGGCCGTTGGCCGGCGGGGTCGGGCACAGCGGCGACGTCGTCTCCGGTGCGGGTGAACGTCACCGTGCGTTTGTCGGCACACACGTTGCGGGCAGTAGCGGTGTATTCCCCGACGAGAGTGCCGTCGGCGTGCCGTTGCAGCGTGAACACCTGCCAGAATTCGGCGGTGGCGCCTCGGCACTCACCCGAGGCGAGGGCCACCGCCACCCAGCGTCCACCAATTTCGTCGAACACCAGTGTCGGTGCCGTCACGGACGCACCGCCCAGGCGCGTCGCCGTCGCCACGCACGTAGCGGAGCGGCACACCGAGCGGAGCCCGTACGTCGCGCTTAATGCGGTCGTCACGGTGGGGTCCGGGGCGTCGTCGGGCCCCGCGATCGCGCCGAAGTCGGTCCGGTAGATGCCGTTGAGGGGACCCGCGATGGCGGCAGGAGCTCGATCCCGGACGAGCGTGATGACTCCAAGGACGCCGGCCGCGATCAGCACGGCGACGCTCACCAGCGCGGCCATCAGAACGCCCGGTCGCCGCCCGACCCGCGCCAGGATCGGCGTTCTCGATGCGACAGCGTGAACACCCGGACTGTCCGTGGCGGTCCCGTCGAGGTGCTTGTCGATCTGATCGGCGAACTCTACGCAGCTGTTGAACCGGTCGCACGGCTGCTTGGCCAACGCGGCGGTGAACACCGGATCCAGCCCGGCCAACTCCGGGTGGTACGTACCGATGGACGGCGGCGCCGCGCTGACGTGTTGACCGATCACCACCGCGAGGTTGGGACCACCGTACGGCGGCACCCCGGCCAGCAAGTGAAATGCAGTGCAGGCCAACGCATATTGATCAGCACGGCCGTCGAGGGGTTCGCCCATCAGCTGTTCGGGCGCCGCATAGGCCACAGTGCCCACCGCCATGTTGGTGCGAGTCAAGCCGGCCGCGTCGTCGATGCGTCGCGCGATACCAAAGTCGGCCAGAAAGACCCGCCGTGGCTGCCCGTCGGGTTCGGTCAACAAGATGTTGGCCGGCTTGACATCTCGATGCAACAACCCGCGATGATGCGCGTAATCCAGAGCCGAGGCGACCGCGGTGATGATCGGCAGTGCCGCCTCGACGGGCATCCCGCCCGAAAACTGCTCACGCAACAGCCGGCCCGCGTCGGTGCCCGCCACATATTCCATGGAAATCCAGAGGTGGCCCTCGTATTCACCGCGGTCGTGAATCGCCACGGTGTGCGGGTGAGACAAACCGGCCGCCAAGTCGGCCTCCCGCATGAACCTAGCCCGATACTCCGGGTCGTTCGTCAGATCCGCGGGCAGCACCTTGAGCGCATCCTCGCGCGGCAACCGCGGATGTTTTGCCAGATACACCTGGCCCATTCCGCCCGCGCCGAGCACGCGAAGAATGGTGTATCCCGCGAACACCTCGCCGGCCTTAAGCGACATGGCCAAATGGTAGATAAGTCAACGAGGTTGAACCGTCGATGGGTGTCGGTCGCAGGTGATGACGACCACGTTGCTCACCGGCATTCGCGCAACAGCCCGGCGTATGGCGCTATTCGCCAGTGCGAGTGAATGTTTCGTCGAAATCCACATTGGCGGCGCAAGACCCGGTCTGTTCCTGGTTACCGTGCCCGGTCAGGGTGGTAATGGGATCTTGTGGTGGTTGGGGCAGCGGATACTGCCCGGTTTTTTTCAAGTGCATCGCGGTGTTTCGGCCCGGGCACACCGTGTCGGACTCGGTGTCCAGTGTCCAGTTGCCGTCACCGAATACCAGCGGTTCCACCGCACCCGACGGTGCGTGGAAAAAGCTCATGCACCGGTCGCCGGTACGCAGACAGCGGGTTGTGACCGCATAGTCCGTCTGTTGCGTGATACCGCGGCCCCGGAAGGTCCGTTGTTCGTGGTAGCTGCCGCGCAGCGCCTCGGCCGGGGACACCGCCCGCGGCGGCAAGGTGGCCGGGTCGGGCAGACTGTTGAGGTCGACGTCCCCGGTGCGGGTGAACGTCACGGTGTGCTTGCCCACGCAATCATTGCTGGTCATGGCGGTGAATTCGCCGGTGAAGCCGCCCCCGGGGCCCGGCTGCAGCGTGAACACCTCCCAGATCTCGGCGGGAGCTCCTTGGCACTTGTCCGAGCCGATGGCTACGCCCAGCCACTGCCCGTCGATCTGGTCGAACACCATTGCGGGCGCGAACGTGGTTTCGCCGCCCAGATGCGACGCGGTTGCCACACACCCCGCCGGCCCGCACACCGAACGGACCGCGTAGCTGTCGCTAGACGGCGGGCCACTGGGGCCCGGACCATCGGCGAACGTCGTCCCCTTACCGAAGTCGGCCCGGTAGAGGCCGGTGAACGGACCCGTGTTGGGTGCCGCGGACGGGGTACCGGTCGTCCCAGGGGACGCAGTGCCGGCCGGCTTGTCAGACCGGGTGAGTTTGACCGCCGCGAAAACACCTCCGGCGATCAGCAACAGGATGCTCACCAGGGCGCCCACCAAGAGACCCCGGCGTTGGCTCAATCGCTTGCGGTTGGTTGACGCGCGCGGATAGGCGGGCACGGTGCGGTCGATCGCGGGCTGGGTGTCTTGAGTGTCGGGTCGTAGCGGAATCTCATCGGCGTAGGCGAAATCCGGGCTCAGTTGCCGGCTCAGTTGGACGGCGAACTCCGCACAGCTGCCAAACCGGTCGGCAGGATTTTTGGCCATCGCTTTGGCGAATACCCAATCCAGCGCGGCCAATTCGGGGTGGTAGGCACTGATTGCAGGCGATGACGCGCTGATGTGTTGGCTGATCACCACCGCCGGGTTGGCGTCGCCATACGGTGGCACGCCTGCCAGTAGGTTGAACGCGGTGCAGGCCAACGCATATTGATCGGCGCGCCCGTCGACCGGATCGCCTTTCAGTTGCTCGGGCGCAATGTAGGCCACGGTGCCCACCGTGACGTCGGTCGCGGTCAGGCCCGTCGCGTCGTCGACGCGCCGGGCAAGGCCGAAATCAGCAAGAAAAACCCGGCTCGCCTGTCCCCCATCGGGTTCGGTCAGCAAGATGTTTGCCGGTTTGACATCGCGGTGAAATAGCCCACGATGGTGGGCATAGTCGAGCGCCGAGCCGACCGCAGTGATGATCGGTGCCGCCGCATCGAGCGGCATTCCGCCCGGGTACTGCTGGCGCAGCAGTTGAGCAACATCGGTGCCCGCTACATATTCCATTGAGATCCACAGGCGGCCCTCGCATTCGCCGCGGTCATGAATCCTGACGATATTCGGATGATGCAAACTGGCGGCCAGGTCAGCCTCGCGCTCAAATCGTGCGCGGTACTCGGGATCGCCGGTCAATTCTGCCGGCAGTATTTTCACCGCTTCCTCGCGCGGTAACCGCGGATGCGCCGCCACATACACTTGGCCCATTCCGCCCGTACCCAGCGCCCGCAGGATCGTGTATCCGGCGAAGACCTGACCCACCTCTACCGACATGGCCAAATCGTAGATGTCGTGATTACGCCGCACACCCGTTTCGGAATTGCCGAAATCGCTCGCATTCGCCAAGTCCGGTCACGGTTGTTCAGGACTTTCCGGCGGTTTGTCCAGTCAGCCGTCGAGTGCCCAGACCGAGCACGACCAGTCCCGCCACCGCCACCAGAAGAAGCGACAACGCCACCGCGGCGTCCGGATCGTTCACCCGCTGCAGATAAATCTCCAGTGGCAGGGTGCGGGTGACCCCCTCGCGGGAGCCGGCAAATGTCAACGTGGCCCCGAACTCCCCCAGCGACCGGGCGAACGCCAGCACCGCTCCCGACACCATGCCCGGCAGCAGCAGCGGCAGCGTCACCCGCCACCAGATCGTGCTTGGTCGAGCCCCCAGTGTGGCCGCCACGACCTCGTAGTCGGCTCCCGCCGTGCGCGCCGCCCCTTCCAGCGATATCACCAGGAACGGCAGCGAGACGAAGGTCTGCGCCAGCACCACGGCCGTCGTGGTGAACGCGATGCTGATGCCGGCGGCCTCCAGGTAGTGCCCGATCAGCCCCAGCCGGCCGAACGCGTAGAGCAGCGCGATGCCCCCTACCACCGGCGGCAGCACGAGCGGCAGCAGGATCAGCGGTCGCAGCAGCCGCACCAGCCGTGCCCGGCTGCGGGCCAACACCAGTGCCATCGGCACCCCCAGCAGAAGGCACAGCACGGTGCTCGCCGCTGCCGTTTTGAGGCTGAGTACCAGGGCGGTCCGGGACGTGGTGCTCGTGATCAGTGACCAGAAGTGCGACCAATCGACCTTGATCGCAATGGCAATCAGCGGCAATGCCACGAACCCGGTTCCCGCGGCGGCGGGGACGTAGACCCAGCGGGGCAGATCGGCAGGCCGGCGCACAACAGCTCGTCAGGGCTTGGCAAACCCCGACCGATCCAGGATCTGCCGTCCTGGCTCGGTCGTCACCAATGTCACGAACTTCCGCGCCAGCTCAGGCTGAGGCGTCCTCCTCAGCACCGCGATGGGATAGACATTCACCGCGCCACCAGCCTCAGGAAACGTCACGGTCGTCACTTTGTTCCCGGCGTTCATGGCGTCGGTGACATAGACCAACCCGGCATCGGCCTGTCGGGTCGCGACCTTGTTGACCACATCGGTCACGCTGAGTTCTTCGCTAACCGGCCGCAGCTGGATCCCGGTGCTGTTCTCGATGCGATGGGTGGCCGACCCGCAGGGCACCGGTTGTTGGCAGATCACCACGCTGAGCCCGGACCGGGCCAGGTCGGCGAATGATCCGACCCGCTGTGGATTTCCCGGCGCCGTGATGATGACCAGCGTGTTCGACGCAAAGTTGGCGGGATCTGCGGCCACTAACCCGGCCTTGGCTACGGTGTTCATCTGAGCGGTGTCCGCCGAGGCGAACACGTCGGCCGTCGCGCCCTGGGTCAGCTGAGTTGCCAGCTCGGAGGAGCCCGCGAAATCGAAGTCGACTCGAACGCCGGGATTGTCTTTCATGAACTGCTCGCCGATTTGGGTGAATGCGGGCTTCAGCGACGCGGCCGCGAACACCACGATCGATCGGGTACCCGACGGCGCTGCGGCCGAACCGCATGCCGGCACAGTTGCGACCAGCCCGCAGACCAGCAGCCTCGATATCAAGTCGACCAGCGTCGCGAACCGGCGCATTAGACAAACCTAGCAGCCGGAACCCGTCGGCCACGGTCCCCCAGAAGCCCCCCCGAGCAGTTCTCAACAGTTATGCAATTCCTCCGCGCGTCGTGGTGCCGCAGAGTTTCGCCGCATAGCTACTGTCCAGTAACATATACCGGGATTGACGCCATAACACGCCGAGATCCCAGGCAAGCTCCTACGGCGGTGAACTTCCAGGGTCTGGGTTCAATGGTGAACACGAGGAGGTCATGGCAGTGGAGGTGCTGGTCACCGGCGGCGACACAGATCTGGGACGTACGGTTGCCGAGGGTTTTCGCGACGACGGTCACAAGGTGACGCTGGTCGGTGCCCGACGCGGCGACTTGGAGGTTGTCGCCAAGGAACTCGACGTTGACGCCATTGCCTGCGATACCACCAACCCGGCGAGTCTCAGCGAAGTCCGCAGTTTGTTCCCTCATCACCTGGACACCATCGTCAACGTTCCGGCGCCGACCTGGGATGCCGGTGACCCACGCACCTATTCGCTGTCCGATACCGCCAGCGCGTGGCGCAACGCCCTCGATGCGACCGTGATCTCGGCGGTGCTGACCGTGCAATGTGTGGGTGATCATTTGCGCTCCGGTGGTTCCATCATCGGGATCGTGGCGGAAAACCCGCCGGCCGGCAGTGTCGACGCAGCGGTCAAGGCCGCTCTGTCCAACTGGGTCGCGGGGCAGGCAGAGGTTTACGGCACCCGAGGCATCACGGTCAACGCGGTTGCCTGCGGCCGTGGCATCCAGCCGGGCTACGAGGGTCTATCCCGCAGCCCCGCTCCGGTCGCGGCCGAAATCGCTCGCCTGGCGCTGTTTTTGACCACCCCTGCAGCACGCCACATCACCGGCCAGACGCTGCACGTGAGCCACGGCGCGCTGGCTCACTTCGCCTGAGGTTGTCGGGTAACGCAGGCCGATCGCTACGGTAGATGCCGTGGCTATCAGGCTCGGCTTCCAGATCCCTAGCTTTTCCTACGGTACCGGCGTCGAAAAGCTGTTCCCGTCGGTCATCGCCCAGGCGCGCGAGGCCGAAGCCGCCGGCTACGACTCCCTGTTCCTGATGGACCACTTCTATCAGCTGCCCATGCTCGGCACGCCCGACCAGCCAATGCTGGAGGCATACACGGCCCTGGGCGCGCTGGCCACCGCCACCGAGCGGCTGCAACTGGGCACGCTGGTGACCGGCAACACCTACCGCAACCCGGCCTTGCTCGGCAAGATCATCACGACGCTGGACGTGATCAGTGCCGGCCGGGGGATTCTCGGCCTCGGCGCCGGCTGGTTTGAACTCGAGCACCGCCAGCTCGGATTCGAGTTCGGCACCTTCACCGACCGATTTGAGCGGCTCGAAGAGTCGTTGCAGATTCTCGATCCGATGATCAAGGGTGAGCGCCCGACCCTCTCGGGAAAGTGGTATACGACCGAATCGGCCGTGGCCGAGCCGCGTTACCGTGACCGCATCCCGATCCTGATCGGCGGTGGCGGGGAAAAGAAGACGTTCGCGATCGCCGCGCGCTATGCCGACCATCTCAACATCGTCGCGGCGCTTGACGAATTGCCCCGCAAGATGGATGCGGTCGCGGCTCGCTGCGAGGAAGCCGGCCGAGACCCCGACACGCTGGAGACCAGCCTGATGTTGACCGTGGTGATCGACGAGAAGGCCAAGCCGGATCAGCTGCCCGCGGAGACCGGCCGACGCATGGTGATCGGCAGCCCGGCGCAGATCGCCGATCAGGTCCAGGCCAAGGTGCTCGACACCGGCGTCGACGGGGTCATCATCAATCTGTCCGCCCACGGTTTCAGCCCCGGTTTGATCACCACAGCTGCCGAAGCGCTGCGCCCGCTGGTCGGTCTATAGCCGGTGTGGTTGATTACACACGTACGCGCTTGGGTATTTAGGGGTCGGCTTGACTACCGTAGTAGCTAACTGCGGTTTGCCGGTCAAGGAGACCCCTCAGGAGTAGCGGAACATGAGCACCCAGCCCGATCCCACAGCTGAAGCACGTCATCGGCATCGGGTCGTGATCATCGGATCCGGGTTCGGCGGCCTCAATGCGGCAAAGAAGCTCAAGCGCGCCGACGTCGACATCAAGCTGATCGCCCGCACCACTCACCACCTCTTCCAACCACTGCTCTATCAAGTCGCGACGGGCATCGTGTCCGAAGGCGACATCGCCCCGCCGACTCGGGTCGTGCTGCGCCGGCAGCGTAACGTCCAGGTGCTGCTGGGCGACGTCACACACATCGATCTGGCCGGGCAATTCGTCGTATCCGACTTGCTCGGCCACACCTACGAAACCCCGTACGACAGCCTGATCGTCGCCGCCGGGGCCGGCCAGTCCTACTTCGGTAACGACCATTTCGCCGAATTCGCACCGGGCATGAAATCCATCGATGATGCGCTCGAGGTGCGAGGACGGATTTTGAGCGCCTTCGAACAGGCCGAACGGTCCCGCGATCCGGAACGACGGGCCAAGCTGCTGACGTTCACCGTGATCGGCGCCGGCCCCACCGGTGTCGAAATGGCCGGGCAGATAGCTGAATTGGCCAGCCACACGTTGAAGGGCTCGTTCCGCCACATCGATTCGACCAGGGCGCGGGTGATCCTGCTCGACGCCGCCCCCGCGGTGTTGCCGCCATTCGGCGAAAAGCTCGGTCAGCGAGCAGCGGCCCGGCTGGAAAAGATGGGCGTGGAGATCCAGCTGGGTGCCATGGTCACCGACGTCGACCGCAACGGCATCACCGTCAAAGACTCCGACGGCACCATCCGGCGCATCGAGTCGCAGTGCAAGGTGTGGTCCGCCGGGGTTTCGGCTAGTGCGCTGGGCCACGATCTCGCCGAGCAGTCGGCGGTCGAACTCGACCGCGCCGGCCGGGTCAAGGTGCTACCGGACCTGACGATCCCCGGGCACCCGAACGTGTTCGTCATCGGCGACATGGCAGCGGTCGAGGGTGTTCCCGGGGTGGCGCAGGGCGCCATCCAGGGTGCCAAGTACGCCGCCGGCACGATCAAAGCCGAGCTCGCCGGGGCCGATCCGACTCAGCGTGAACCCTTCCAGTACTTCGACAAGGGGTCCATGGCCACGGTGTCGCGGTTTTCCGCGGTGGCCAAGGTCGGCCCGGTGGAGTTCAGCGGCCTCATCGCCTGGTTCGCCTGGTTGGTCTTGCACTTGGTCTACCTGGTCGGCTTCAAGACCAAGGTCAGCACGCTGCTGTCTTGGACCGTGACCTTCCTGAGCACTCGGCGAGGTCAGCTGACCATCACCGAGCAACAGGCCTTCGCGCGCACCCGGCTTGAGCAGTTGGCCGTTCTGGCGGCTGAGGCGCACCGCCCGGCGGCTCGGCGGGCAAGCTGACCGGTAACCGGTCACCTTGCCAAGTACTTAACGTGCCACCGCCGGCCAACGTCAGGACCGTCGACCCGCTGGGCATGCCGTCACTGAATAATGTTGCGGGATAACACAGCTCGTTGATCGCGGCCCGAGGCGCCGCGATCGGGTCATCAGCCAGCGATCCAGCGCCCAGTTCCACCCGGTGTCGCAGCATCGGAAGGCCGTTCCGGTCGGCGCGCAGCGAGCCCGTCCAAAACCCTTCGTCTTCGCCGTATCGTCCGATCTGGATCCGCTCACGGAAGCGGACTTCGGCGCCGTCGCACATTTGCAGAGCAACGGTCGACAGGTGCCGAGCCGCGGCGGCGACGACCGTTGGCTCCAGATCCACATCCAGGGCGCCGGCCACCTCGATGTCCCAATGAGCTTGTGATGTCGGTGTTTCGGCGCCGGGCAACGCAACCGTGCCGGCCGCACTGCGCAGCCGCAGCCGCGCATCCTTTTCGACGATCACCCGGATCTCGACGATGTCGCCCCCGAGTGGATTTGCGGCCGCCGACACCAGATAGACGGTGTCGGACGCGGTGCAACGAGCCGTGATTCCACCACGGGATCGAATGCGCGGCAACCGGTTCGGGGCTGCGACCAACAGGACCTCAGAGTGCATCAGCCGCTGCCAGTTGCCCGCGAACCCAGGCCAGCACCGCGGTCGCGGCCGGGTCCTGGGTCAACGATTGCAGCACCGTCGGCCGCCCGTCGCGCACCGCGTCGGCATCGCGGGACATGACTTGCAGGTCGGCGCCCACGAGCGGGGCCAGGTCAGTCTTATTGACTACCAACAGATCCGAGTAGGTCACACCCGGCCCGCCCTTGCGCGGCACCTTGTCGCCGCCGGCCACGTCGACAACGAAAATCTGCACATCCACCAGTCCCGAAGAAAAGGTGGCGGTGAGGTTGTCACCCCCGGATTCGACCAGGATCAGGTCGAGCGGGTCGTGAGCGGCAATCAAGTCGTCGATTGCATCCAGATTCGCGGTGATGTCGTCGCGAATCGCGGTGTGCGGGCAGCCTCCGGTTTGCACGGCCGCAATCCGGTCGTCCGGCAGCACCGCGTGCCTGCGCAAGAAGTCGGCGTCCTCAGTGGTGTAGATGTCATTGGTTAGCACGGCCAGGGACAACTCGTCGCGTAACTGCCGGCACAGCGCCGCGACGAGTGCGGTCTTGCCGGAGCCGACCGGGCCACCGATGCCGATGCGTAATGGCTCCCCCGGTCGACGAACCCGCCGTGGCCGGTGGCTGTGGACGTGTGAGTGGGAATGTGTTGGCACAGTTTACCTTTCAGGAGGCGAACAACGGCCGCTCGCGTTCGGAATGACGTTGGGCCAGCGTGTCGAGTAGCGGATCGGACAAGTCGGCCAGTCCGGCCGTCGCTTCTGCGGCGGTGTGTTCGCATAACTGCGACAGCCGGAAAGTCAGGACTGCGACGTCGGCGGGATCGAGCGCCAACAGGCGTTGGGCGGCGGTTGCCGAACCGGTCATGGTGGTGTAGACGATGTGCAGCGCGCTGTGCTCAGGGGTCAGCCCACTGACCGCCCCGATGCGGCCCGCCGCCACCGCCAGATGCGGCCGCAGGCCGAGGTCGTCCCAGCCCGCTTCGGGCCAGACCGCTCGGGCCAACCGAGCCAGCCCACGGCCCTGGCTGCGTGAAGCCTGCCTGGCCGCGGGAGCCGGTGTGCGGGCGTCGGTTTCGCGGTCGGCGTCGGTGGGCTCCAGTTCGCCCCGGTGCACGGCCGCCGCGATCGACGCCGTGACCAGACCGGGGCTGCGAATCCGTCGGGTCAGAAACGCTTGCAGGGTGCCCAGATCGGTTACCAGGCCGCTGGTGATGGCCTCTTCGATGCCACCAGAGTGCACATGAGCACCGGTGGGAAGCCGCGAGTCGGCCAGGGCGAGGAGCACAGCAAGCGAGGTCACCGGAGGGTCACTGGATGGTCACTGGATGGTCACTAGAGGCCACTAGAATAAGAAATACCGTTGCGCCATGGGAAGTTCCGTGGCGGGCTGCTCCTGCCACACCTGCCCGTCGATACGCACGGTGAAGGTGTCGGGATCGATTTCGATGCTGGGCAGCGCGTCGTTGAGGGGCAAGTCGGTCTTGCCGACGGCGCGGACATCAGCTACCGGAACCAGCCGCCGGTTGACGGCGAGTCGATCGACCAATCCCGCATCGATCGACGCCGGTGCCACGAAGTGCACGGAAGTGACCGCGGCCGCAGCCGGGGCGGCGCCGAACATCGGTCGGGGCAGCACTGGTTGGGGCGTCGGTATCGACGCGTTGGCGTCGCCCATCGCCGCCCAGGCGATCGCGCCACCCTTGAGCACCACGTCCGGGCGTACTCCGAAAAATGCCGGCTCCCACAGCACCAGATCTGCCAGCTTACCCACCTCGATCGAGCCGACCTCGTGGTCCATGCCGTGTGCAACGGCCGGACAGATGGTGTATTTGGCGACGTAGCGGCGTGCCCGGTTGTTGTCGGCGTGGTGATCGCCGGGTAGTGCGCCACGGCGGCGCTTCATCACGTGGGCGGTTTGCCAGGTGCGCAGTACCACTTCGCCGATGCGGCCCATCGCCTGGGAGTCGCTGCCGATCATCGAGATCGCGCCGATGTCGTGCAGCAGGTCCTCGGCGGCCATGGTGGAGGGGCGGATTCGGCTTTCGGCGAAGGCCAGATCTTCGGGCACCGAGGGATTGAGGTGATGGCAGACCATCAGCATGTCCAGGTGTTCGTCGAGGGTGTTGATGGTGTGCGGGCGGGTTGGATTGGTGGAGCTGGGCAGCACATTCGGCTGTCCGGCGACTTTCATGATGTCGGGTGCGTGGCCGCCGCCGGCGCCTTCGGTGTGGTAGGTGTGGATCGAGCGTGCGGCAATGGCGGCGAGGGTGTTTTCGACGAATCCCATCTCGTTGAGGGTGTCGGTGTGCAGCGCCACCTGCACCCCGGCGGCGTCGGCAACGGTCAGGCAGGTGTCGATTGCCGCGGGGGTGGATCCCCAGTCCTCGTGAAGTTTGAAACCCGATGCACCCGCACGCAATTGCTCCCACAACCCCTCGTGGCTGACGGTGTTTCCCTTGCCGAGCAAGGCGAAGTTCACGGGCCAGCAATCCAGTGATTCCAGCATCCGGGCCAAGTGCCATGCTCCGGGGGTCACGGTGGTGGCTTTGGTGCCTTCGGCGGGGCCGGTGCCCCCGCCGATGATGGTCGTGATGCCGGCGCCTAGCGCCTCGGGTATCAGCTGCGGGCAGATCAAGTGCACATGGCAGTCGATGGCGCCGGCGGTGAGAATGCGCCCGTTGCCGCCGATGACCTCGGTGGAGGGTCCCACGACCAGATCCGGGTGCACGCCCGACATGGTGTCGGGATTACCGGCCTTGCCGATCGCGGCGATGCGGCCGTCACGAATCCCGATGTCGGCCTTAATGATTCCCCAATGGTCGATGATTACCGCTCCGGTGATGACGGTGTCGGGCGCGCCGGCGGCCCGGGTGGCGCGGCCCTGGCCCATCGACTCGCGCAACACCTTGCCGCCGCCGAACACTGCTTCGTCGCCGGCCAGTCCTGGCCCGCCGCAGCGGTCTTCGGTGATTTCGACCAGCAGGTCGGTGTCGGCCAGTCTGATCCGGTCGCCGGTGGTGGGACCGTACAGCTGGGCGTAGCGTTCCCGGGTCAGCCGCAGCATCAGGTGTCGAGCCTTCCCGGGGGATCCAGTGTCAGCCCGTGGACCTCTCGTCGCCCGCGCAGTGGAACCAGTCGGACAGTCCGGGAGACGCCCGGTTCGAAGCGGACCGCGGTGGCTGCCGGGATGTCCAACCGGTAACCATGGGCTGCGGCGCGGTCGAATGACAGCGCCGCATTAGCCTGCCGCAGATGGACATGACTGCCGACCTGGACGGGGCGGTCGCCGGTGTTGACGATCTGGATCTCTAGCCGCTGGGCGCCCGCGTTGATGTCGATGTCGCCGCTGCCGTAAAGGATTTCGCCGGGAATCATGCGATCGGGTGATGAACGGTGACCAACTTGGTGCCGTCGGGGAATGTTGCTTCCACTTGTACGTCCTTGATCATCTCCGGTACTCCCTCCATCACGTCGTCGCGGCTCAGCACCTCGCATCCACTTGCCATCAGCTCGGCGACGGTGCGACCGTCGCGTGCGCCTTCCAGGATGTGGTCGGTGATCACTGCGACGGCTTCGGGGTGATTGAGGCGCACCCCGCGGCCCCTCCGCCGGCGGGCCAGCTCCGCGGCGTAGGACAACAGAAGTCGCTCTTGTTCATGCGGCGTCAGACGCATGGCCTGAAATCCTGCCACGAGCACCGCGCTGCCGTGCGGGCAAGCCACATTCACAGCTGTCTTTCAGCTTGAAGTGCAATGCCGCGGCCGACCAGGTAGGTACCGTGAAGGCCGGCGCGCCGAAAGGGCCGCCCGGACGAGTTCGCCGTACCCGGAAAGCGACAAGACGGTGAGTGCGGGAAATGTGGCACACCGGCACATCCGAACGGTTCTGTGGACTCGGCCTTCGTGCGTCGCCGGCCATTGGCGCATCCTCCCGCCTTGAGTTGCTTTTGGACGAGAGGACACCGTGAATGACAAATCCGTTCGCCGGCCAAGCCGACATCCCCAACCGGGAGGGTCAGTGGGCACAGCAGGCAGAAGCCGAGTTGCCTACCCGGCGCCACCGCGAAGAGATCGACCGCTGCATCGCCCATGGCCTCGAAGCCGCCCCTACGATCAACGACCGGACACTGTCGACCTTCGCCCGTGGTGAACTCCCCCATTTCGCCGGGGAACGCGGAACATTCCTCAAGGCGCCATTCCTAGAGGACGTGAACGACGTCGCCGACGCCGAGGTGGCCGTCTTCGGGGCGCCGCTTGATGCCGGCACCACCTACCGCCCGGGCACCCGGTTCGGGCCGATGGGAATCCGCCGCTCGACCAACCTGTTCGGCACGTACTGCTACGAATTGGGCGTGGACCTGCGCGAACAGCTCAACATCGTCGACATCGGTGACGTGGTCACCATTCCCGCCAACATCGAGAAGTCGTTCGACCAGATCAGCCAGGCCATGGCCCATGTGGTGTCCAACGGTGTGTTCCCGGTGGTTCTCGGAGGCGACCACTCGATTGGCTTCCCGACCGTGCGGGGCCTGGCCCCGTATTTGGACGGCAACGTGGGCATCATCCATTTCGACCGCCACGTCGACACCCAGGAAACCGATCTGGACGAGCGGATGCACACCACGCCGTGGTTCCACGCCACCAACATCAAGAACGCGCCGGCCACCAACCTGGTGCAGATCGGCATCGGTGGCTGGCAGGCGCCGCGCGCCGGCGTCCAGGTGGGCCGCCAGCGCGGCAGCACCGTCATCACCGTCGGCGACGTCGAACGCGTCGGGATCGAAAAGGTCGCCGAGATCGCGCTCGAAACGGCGTGGAAGGACGCCAAGGCGGTGTATCTGTCGTTCGACATCGACGTCATCGATGCCGGATTCGTACCCGGCACCGGCTGGCCCGAGCCCGGCGGGCTACTGCCGCGCGAGGCTCTCAACCTGATCCGGCTGATCTCCGAACCCGGGCTCAACGGCATCGAGGTGGTGGAGTGCTCACCGCCCTACGACTGGGCCGAGCAGACCGCGCTGATGAGCAGCCGGGTCATTCTGGACAGCCTGGCTGTCATGGTGCGGGCCGGGAAACTGGGCAAGAAGCCGGCTGCCCTTGAGCGTCATGCATGGGGGCCCTTCGCCGATTGACTCAGCCTCGCAGGATCAGCCGATGAACGTCTACTGCCGAGTCCGTCTCGCGCGCACCTCCCTGCGCGCGAGACGCGGGTGCGCGACAACCCGTTCGCCACCGCGCTGCTGACGCCTCGAGAAGAGTTGCCGCTCGGTGCCGCTGGACCAGTGTCGCCCGGCCGGCTGGAGATAACTCCTCGCTACCGCCCGCAATCCCCTGGATTGCTGATTAAGTTTGCTCATTTTATTGCTGGCAAATCAGCTATGGTGTGTGACTCCGTTCCGGACCCATCTGGTTGCGTCGCGCTCCCGCCCTTCGAATCAAGCGAGCGCAGGCTTCTTGGCCGTACCCCTCCGCCGAGGTGTGGGTAGTCGATCCGCCGCGGCGATCAAGATGCATTAGTCAGTCGTAAGTGCCTCCAGTTCAATTACTTTCGCTCGCACCGCGCTAGTTCGCCCCGAAGTTCTGTCGTTTCGTTTTGGGAATGGCTTCGTCGAGACCCGCCATCGCGGGTCCCGATGTTGGAGGCGGGTCGCCGCACGGGATGGAGGTCGGCTTCACGTGATCAATCCGAAGTTGACAGCAAATTATCAACGATTAACCAGAGTGGTTGCAGAGACACGCTTCATCATTACCCCCGGCCCGGCGAGTTGGACCGAATTGGACGCCGTGGGGGCCGCCATTCGTGCGCCAACTACGGCGCGCGAAACCGAGCACCGACCCGGCATCCGAAAAGTCTTGCGGCCGCGAATGGTTGGTCTGGTGCCGGGTCAGGTGTGAGGGGGCTGTGGCGTTGGATTTTTCGGTGTTGCCTCCGGAGGTCAACTCCGGTCGGATGTATGCGGGGCCGGGGTCGGGGCCGTTGGTGGCAGCTGCCGTGGCCTGGGACGGGTTGGCGGCGGAGCTCAATTCGACGGCAGCGTCGTATCGCGCAGTGGTGTCGGAGCTGACGGATGGGCCGTGGGTAGGGCCGTCGTCGAGGTCCATGGTTGCCGCGATGGCGCCGTACATGTCCTGGATGGCCGTTACAGCCGCGCAGGCGCAGCAGACTGCGGGTCAGCTCAAATCGGCGATAGCGGCCTACGAAGCCGCGTTCACGGCCACCGTGCCGCCCCCGGAGATCGAGGTGAATCGGGCGCTGCTGGCGGCGCTGGTAGCCACCAACATTCTCGGGCAGAACACCCCCGCGATCATGGCCGCCGAGGCGCAATACACGGAGATGTGGGCTCAGGACGCAGCCGCGATGTACGGCTACGCCGGCGCCTCGGCGGCGGCCACCACGGTGACACCCTTCAACCAACCCCCCGCCACCACCAACCCTGGCGGTACGGCCACGCAGGCCGCCACCGTCGCCCAGGCTACCGCCATCGCCGGTCCGAGCGCCCAGTCTCCGTTGTCCCAGCTGGCGGCGGTGCCCAACGCGCTGCAAGACCTCGCGTTGGGTGGTGCATCGTTCGATCCGGTCGCGCTGCTCGAGAACTTCCTCGGTACGGAGCTGGGCACCGACGTCAATACGTTCGCCATGAATGTGGGGAACTGGACTCTGGTCCTCAGCGGGTTCTTGTTCACGGCTTCGGGCATCACGCCGCTGTTGGGTGGCCTCTATGGGCTCGCGCTGCCGGCGGAAGCGGCGGCAGCGGCCGAAGTGGCCCCCGACGCGGGGCTCGGGGCGTTATTGGGTTCCTACGATCCGGCGACGAGCGGGTCACTCGCGGCGTGCCCGGGCGGCGCCGGGGTATCGGCGGGCTTGGGCGATGCGGCATCTGTCGGCAAGCTGTCGGTGCCGAAGTCCTGGACCGCGTCCCCGGCTGTCCGGCTGGCCACCGCTGCATCGCCCACCGCCGGCCTCGACGGCTTACTTCAGGCCGAGCAAGCCGGACCGGGAGGCTACTACGGCGGTATTCCGCCGGTGGGCAGTGTGGTCAACGCGCCACGAGGCGACCAGAGCCGCCCCCGAGCCGGCTCGCGCAGCAAGGCACTGCCGCCGTGGGCTGCTGAGCACGGCACCGACGAGCAGCTTCCGTCCCGGTCGGCGCCGGCCCAACGGAGTCTGGCCAACGTCGCCAGCACGCTGAGCGAGCGGGAACGCGATGAGCTCGACCAGTTACGCAAGGCGATCGCCGAAGTGGCGATGGAGCGTGATGCGGCAGCCCGCCTGATCAAGGAGGCGATCTTGTGATCAGCCTCATGGATTTTGCCGGGCTGCCCCCCGAGGTCAATTCGGCCCGGATGTATGCCGGGCCCGGTGCGACGTCGCTGATGACGGCCGCCGGAACCTGGCAGGCGTTGGCGGCGGAGTTGACGACGGCCGCAAGTTCGTATCAGGCCGTGGTCGCCGAGCTGACGGGTGGGCTGTGGCTGGGTCCGTCATCGGCGGCGATGGCCGCGGCAGTGGCGCCGCATGTGTTGTGGATGAACACCACCGCCGCCCGGGCGCAGCAGACGGCAAGCCAGCTGGGATCGGCGGCGGCAGCCTACGAGGCGGCAGTTGCGGCCACGGTGCCCCCGCCGGCGATCGAGGTCAACCGGGCGTTGTTGGCGTCGCTGGTGGCCACCAACATTCTGGGGCAGAACGCTCCGGCCATCGCGGCCACCGAGGCGCAGTACTCAGAAATGTGGGCACAGGACGCCGCGGCAATGTACGGCTATGCCGGTGCCGCAGCGGCCGCAACCAGGTTGACGCCGTTCACCGCGCCGAAGCAGGACACCAACCCGACCGGTACCGCCGCTCAATCCACGGCGGTCACCCAGGCCGCCGCCTCGGCGACCGGAGCCAGCAGCCAAACAGCGTTTTCGAGCGTCCCGGACATGCTGCAAAGCCTGTCGTCGGGAACCTTTCCCGGATCGAATCTGCTGTTGGATTTTTTCAACAGCTATCCGATCCAAACGTTCAACTCGTTGAGCGCCTCGACTGTGGGATACCAGATCCTGTCCGAGGGACTGAACTTCGACGCGTCCGGGCTTTGTCTGACCCTGGCGCCGGCGATCGCTGTGGCCTGGAATCCGTTGATCGATTCGCTGACCGCAACGACGGCATCCGACGTTGCTCCCGTTGCCGGAGACGGACTGGCGGCTGGGCTGGGCTCCACGCTCGTGGATTCGTACGGCTCGGGGGCCGGTGCCGGAGCGTCGGCGGGCCTGGGCCAGGCGGCATCGGTCGGCAAGCTTTCGGTGCCGCAGACATGGGCCGGGTCCCCGGCTATCCGGCTCGCCGCCAGCGCGTTGCCGGTCGTGGGTCTCGACGGAGTGCCCCAAGCCGTGGCGGCGTCGTCCGGCGGCTTCTACGGGATGCCCCCGATGGGCCCGGTGGCCAGCGTGGTCAACGCACCGCGCGGCGATCAGACGCGTCCTCGGGCCGGTTCACGCCACCGGGTGATCCCGGCCCTCGGCGAGTCGGGCATGCGCGAGGACCCCGCGGCCCGGTGGGTCGCCCCGAGCACCGGTGCCCACGAGGACGCCGCGGCCTGCGAGCGCGATGAGCTCAACCAACTGCGCAAAGCGCTGGCCGACGTGTCCCGGCAGCGCGATGTGCTCAAGCGCACAGCCGCGGCGTTGATCAAGGAGGCGAAGGATAACTAGCACACCTGTCGCTTGGCCGATCCCAGTGACAGGAACCGCAGCAGCACAACCGGTTTGGCATTTCGATGATGGGGAGTCCGAGCAGATGTTTTTTACTAAGCCACTGGCTGGGGAGCGAAGTTTCGACAGCGATCTGGCCCTCGATGTAGGCACTCGCGGCACCGGTGGCGCGCACCATGGCGCGGACGACACGAAGGTCCAGGCGCATGTCGTCGACGTGGGTGCCGGGGCCGCGCCGGAAGACGAGGACCTCGCCCAGCTCAAGGCACTGGGGTTCCAGTCGGAGTTCCGCCGAGACATGAGCCCGTGGGCCAATTTCTCACTCGGCTTCACCTATCTGTCGCCGGTGGTCGGCATCTACACGGTGTTCGCGTTCGCGCTGGCCACCGCCGGCCCGCCGATGATCTGGAGTCTGCTGATCGTCGGCGCCGGGCAGATGCTGGTCGCGCTGGTGTTCAGCGAAGTGGTGGCCCAATTCCCGGTGGCCGGTGGTGTCTATCCCTGGGCGCGACGGTTGTGGGGCCGCAAATGGGCTTGGATGACCGGCTGGGTCTACATGTTCTGCCTGTTGGCGCTCATCGCGGACGCGGCTTTCGGCGCCGGCCCGTATGTGGCGACCATGTTTGGCTTCGCGCCGACCGTTGAAGCCAAGATCTATTGCGGACTGGCCGTGCTGGCGGTGGCGACCCTGATCAACCTGACCGGGACCAAGATTCTGGGTTACTTCGCCATCTTTGGTTTCTCCGCCGAGCTCATCGGCGCCCTGGTGGTCGGCGTGTGGCTCTTGGTCATGCACCGCCACCACGGGCTCGGGGTGCTCCTTCACAGCTTCGGCGCCGAAGGCGACCACAGCTTCCTCTACGCGTTTCTGGCCGCCGGCCTCATCGGTCTCTACCAATTCTTCGGGTTCGAGGCGTGTGGCGACGTTGCCGAGGAGGTTCGCAATCCCGGCATACAGATACCGAAGGCGATGCGGCGCACCATCTACATCGGCGGGGCCGCGTCAACGTTCGTCTGCCTGAGCCTGATCCTGTCGGTCACCGACTTCGGCGCGGTGATCCGCGGGGAGGACACCAATCCGATCTCGACCGTTCTCGCCAGCGCCTTCGGCGACATCGGGTCGCGGATCGTGCTCGGTATCGTGTTGATCTCGTTCGTCTCGTGCGCCTTGAGCCTGCAGGCCGCGGCCAGCCGCCTAATCTATTCCTACGGCCGCGACGGCATGATCGTCGGCTCGCGGCTCCTGGCGCGATTCGATCACAAGCGACACGTGCCGCCGTACGCCCTGCTGGCTGCCGTCATCGTCCCGGCGTCGCTGATCATCGGCTCGGTCGTCTCCGAACACCCGCTCAACAAACTCATCAGCTTCGGCACCGTCGGGGTCTACCTCGGGTTCCAGATGGTCGTGCTGGCCGCGCTGCGCGCCAGGTTGAAGGGCTGGGCGCCGTCCGGCAAATACCGGTTGGGCAGTTGGGGAATGCCCGTCAACATCGGTGCACTGTTCTACGGCGTCGCGGCGATCACCAACGTGTGCTGGCCGCGGACACCCGAGGCGCCCTGGTACGACAACTACGTGGTGTTGCTGATGTCGGGGGTAATCATCAGTCTCGGCATCGCGTACATGGTTTTCAGCCGGGCCTACGCCAACAGCGACGCGCCACACGCCGACGCCATTCCGCGGCGCGCCCAGGTCGATCCGGCCGTCGCAGAGGGGCCGGCAACCCCCGCGGTGCGCAATCAATAGGCGGCCCGCGCCGGACCAGACGTGGTCGCAGACGTTGGTCTCAGGACTGGGGCGGCGGCTCCAGATTCTGCAGCCGCACGTGTCCCCGGGCCACCACCCGATCGGCCTCGTCGGTGATGACGACCAGCCACAGCTGCTGACGCCGACCGCGGTGCAGCGGTTCAGCGGTGCCGTAGACCATGCCCGACTTGATGGCATGCAGAAAGTCGGTGTTGTTGTTGACCCCGACCACCCCTCCGCCGCCTCGACTAGCGAGCCAGGTGAACGCCGCCACGCTGGCCATGCTCTCAATCATCGAGCAGTACACGCCGCCGTGCACGATGCCCATCGGCTGCAACAGCTCGGGTTTGACTTGGAGCTGCGCACGTGCGCCGTCGGGGCTGAGTTCGGTGAACTGCAGACCCAGTTGACTGTCGAACGGGGCCGTGAACCGCGTCGGCGCGGTGGCCGCAGTGTCCGGGTCCGAATCCGATGCCACGTTCATGTGTCTACACCATCGACATCGGCCGGTTCCCGCAGGTCCGCTGGGGCGCATCGGCTACGACGAATTGTCCCTCGCTCAACAGCGGGCGAGCCCCGTGCTGATGCACGGGGCTCGCCGATCGAGTAGACCGGGGGTCACTGCAGCCCTCAGGACTCCGGCACGGTCATGACTTGCTCGACCACATTTAGGATAGGCAAGGCTGCCCTAATTCCGCAAGCGCTAATGTCCAATCGGCGATTACCGACAACTCGCATGCTTTGGGCCGGCTGGATACGACGGCCGGTAGTAAACCGGAGTACGCTGGTTGCAACGCTCAGGGAGAGAACGAACTATGGCCAAGCTGACGCGGCTGGGGGATCTGGAACGCGCCGTGATGGACCACCTGTGGTCCACGCCGGAACCTCAGACTGTTCGCCAAGTCCACGCAGCGTTGTCGGCGCGACGCGACCTTGCTTACACCACCGTCATGACGGTGTTGCAACGGTTGGCAAAGAAGAACCTTGTCTCGCAGATCCGGGACGACCGGGCCCACCGCTACGCCCCCGTGCACGGTCGTGACGAGTTGGTCGCCGGCCTGATGGTCGATGCGTTGGCCCAGGCCGAGGACTCGGGCAGCCGCCAGGCCGCCCTGGTGCATTTCGTGGAGCGCGTCGGTGCGGACGAGGCCGACGCACTTCGTCGCGCCCTTGCCGAATAGGAAACGAGCCACCGCATTCCGCCATCTGCTGGCGCTTCGGCGGAGGACTGAGAGAGACTAGCAGCGTGTCCGCGCTGGCCTTCACCATCCTCGCGGTGCTGCTGGCTGGCCCGACACCAGCCTTGTTGGCACGAGCGACGTGGCCGCTGCGCGCCCCGCGCGCCGCAATGGTGCTCTGGCAAGCGATAGCCCTGGCCGCGGCGCTTTCTGCGTTCAGTGCGGGCATCGCCATCGCCAGCCGCTTGCTCATGCCCGGCGCAGACGGGCGGCCTACGGCCGGGGTCCTCGACGCCCGGATCCGGCTCGGTTGGCCGTTGTGGGCGGCATATGTCACCGTATTGGCGCTCACGGTGCTGGTCGGGGCACGGTTGGTGGTTGCCGTAGTGCGGGTGGCCGTGGCCACTCGGCGGCGTCGGGCTCATCACCGCATGGTGGTCGACCTCGTCGGGGTCGGGCACGGTGCGGCGCTGGCCCAGCCGTGCGCCAGAACCCGCGATCTGCGTGTGCTGAACGTGGCGCAGCCGCTTGCCTACTGCCTGCCCGGTGTCCGCAGTCGCGTGGTGGTCAGCGAGGGGACGCTGACCACGCTGACGCACACGGAAGTCGCTGCAATCCTGACCCACGAGCGTGCGCATCTGCGGGCTCGTCACGACCTGGTCCTGGAAGCCTTCACTGCCGTGCATGCGGCGTTTCCGCGGCTGGTCCGCAGTGCCAACGCGCTGCGTGCCGTGCAGCTCCTGGTGGAACTGCTCGCCGACGACGCCGCGGTGCGCGCGGCGGGGCGGGCTGCGCTGGCCCGCGCCCTGGTCGCCTGCGCCTGTTCCGCAGCGCCGTCGGGCGCCCTGGCTGCGGGAGGTCCCAGCACGGTGGTGCGAGTGCGGCGGCTGGCCGGGCGCGGCAACAGCCGGGCACTATCCGTGGCCGCCTATTTGGCCGCGGCCGCGGTGCTGGTGGTGCCCACCGTCGCGCTGGCGGTCCCGTGGCTCACCGAGCTGCAGCGGCTGTTCAGCGTCTGAGGCAGAGCCAATCACCGTGGAAGACCGCCACGCCACTGTGCCACAGTGTGTCGGACCAGCCTTGCCG
The DNA here is from genome assembly GCF_900566085.1 of Mycobacterium attenuatum. Lineage (GTDB taxonomy): Bacteria > Actinomycetota > Actinomycetes > Mycobacteriales > Mycobacteriaceae > Mycobacterium > Mycobacterium attenuatum. The sequence goes on along the minus strand of NZ_UPHT01000086.1, from coordinate 33,682 downwards.
GACAGCTTCGGCAGGGTCCCAACCTAGATTCGCCACCTGGATTCGCCCACCCGGATTCGCCGACCTAGAGTCACCCGACCGAAAGGCAGGACATGAGTTCGTCGGAATCGAGCACCGCTACCGCCCAGATCGGGGTCACCGGCCTGGCGGTGATGGGTTCGAACATCGCCCGTAACTTCGCGCGGCACGGCTACACCGTGGCGTTGCATAACCGGTCTATCGCCAAGACCGATGCGCTGCTGAAAGAGCACGGATCGGAGGGAAAGTTCGTGCGCAGTGAAACCATCCCGGAGTTCTTGGGCGCACTGCAAACACCCCGTCGGGTGCTGATCATGGTCAAGGCCGGTGATCCCACCGACGCCGTCATCAACGAACTCGCCGACGCCATGGAACCCGGCGACATCATCATCGATGGCGGCAATGCGCTCTACACCGACACGATTCGGCGTGAAACGGCGATGCGGGAGCGCGGCTTGCATTTTGTCGGCGCCGGGATCTCGGGCGGCGAGGAGGGCGCGCTGAACGGGCCGTCGATCATGCCGGGCGGGCCCGTAGAGTCGTATGAGTCGCTGGGCCCGCTGCTCGAGGAGATCTCCGCGCACGTCGACGGGGTGCCGTGCTGCACCCATATCGGCCCGGACGGCTCCGGACACTTCGTCAAGATGGTGCACAACGGCATCGAGTATTCCGACATGCAGCTGATTGGCGAGGCTTACCAGCTGCTGCGCGACGGGCTGGGCCTGAGCGCACCGCAGATCGCCGACGTGTTCACCGAGTGGAACAAGGGTGACCTGGACAGCTATCTGGTCGAGATCACTGCTGAAGTGTTGCGCCAGCAGGACGCCAAGACCGGAAAACCGCTCGTCGACGTGATCCTCGATCAAGCCGAGCAGAAAGGCACCGGACGCTGGACAGTCAAGTCCGCCCTGGATCTGGGGGTGCCCGTGACCGGTATCGCGGAGGCGGTGTTCGCCCGTGCGCTGTCGGGATCGGTCGAGCAGCGTGCCGCCGTCCGTGGGCTGGCCTCCGGACGGCTCGGCGACAAACCTGCCGATCCCGACACGTTCACCGAGAACGTCCGCCGGGCCTTGTACGCCTCCAAGATCGTGGCCTACGCGCAGGGTTTCAACCAGATCCAGGCCGGCAGCGCCGAATACGGCTGGAACATCTCCCCCGGCGACCTGGCCACCATCTGGCGGGGCGGCTGCATCATCCGGGCGAAATTCCTCAACCGCATCAAGGAAGCGTTCGACGCTGAACCCGACCTGGCCAGCTTGCTCGTCGCGCCGTATTTCCGCAGCGCGGTCGAGTCGGCTATCGACAGTTGGCGGCGCGTGGTGTCCACCGCGGTGCAGCTGGGTATTCCCACGCCCGGGTTCTCGTCGGCCCTGTCGTACTACGACGCGCTGCGCACCGAGCGGCTGCCTGCCGCACTCACCCAAGCCCAGCGCGACTTCTTCGGCGCACACACCTACGGGCGGATCGACGGACCGGGCAAGTTCCATACCCTGTGGGGTGCAGACCGCACCGAAGTGCCGGCGTAGCCGGGCGGAAGGGACTCAACCAAAAGGCGAGCCATGAGGTTTCTGGACGGGCACCGACCCGGATACGACCTGACGTACGACGACGTCTTCATCATGCCGAGCCGCTCGGAGGTGGCGTCGCGGTTCGACGTGGATCTGTCCACCGCCGACGGTTCCGGAACGACGATTCCCGTGGTGGTCGCCAACATGACGGCGGTGGCCGGGCGGCGGATGGCCGAAACCGTGGCGCGCCGCGGCGGCATTGTGATCCTGCCGCAGGACCTGCCAATCCCGGCGGTGCAACAGACCGTGCACTTCGTCAAGAGCCGCGACCTGGTGCTGGACACGCCGGTGACGCTGGCGGCCGACGACTCGGTGTCGGACGCGATGGCGTTGATTCACAAGCGCGCACACGGAGTCGCCGTGGTCGTCTTCGAAGGCCGCCCTATCGGACTGGTGAGCGAATCCTCCTGCCTGGGCGTGGACCGCTTCACCCGGGTACGCGACATCGCCGCATCAGACTTCGTGGCCGTCCCGGTGGGCACCGAGCCACGCAAGATTTTCGACCAGCTGGAGCACGCTCACATCGGGGTCGCGGTGCTCACCAGCGCCGACGGAACATTGGCGGGGGTGCTGACTCGCACCGGGGCCATCCGCGCCGGCATCTACACGCCCGCCACCGACAGCCAGGGCCGGTTACGGATCGGCGCCGCCATCGGCATCACCGGCGACGTGGCCGCAAAGGCACGTGCCCTCGCGGAAGCGGGTGTCGACGTGCTGGTGATCGATACCGCACATGGGCACCAGGTCAAGGCCCTGGACGCGATCAGGGCCGTATCGTCACTGGACTTGGGTGTGCCGCTGGCAGCGGGCAACGTGGTGTCGGCCGAGGGCACCCGCGATCTGCTGGACGCCGGGGCGAGCATTGTCAAGGTAGGCGTCGGCCCGGGTGCCATGTGCACCACTCGGATGATGACCGGCGTCGGTCGCCCGCAGTTCTCCGCCGTGGTCGAATGCGCTGCTGCTGCAAGGGAACTCGGTGGCCACGCGTGGGCCGACGGCGGTATCCGCCATCCCCGCGACGTCGCGCTGGCGCTGGCGGCCGGTGCGTCGAACGTGATGATCGGATCGTGGTTTGCCGGCACCTACGAGTCTCCGGGTGACCTGATGCGAGACCGCGACGACCAACCGTACAAGGAGAGCTACGGCATGGCGTCCAAACGGGCGGTTGTTGCCCGGACCACCACCGACAGCGCGTTCGATCGTGCCCGAAAGGCGCTGTTCGACGAAGGAATATCGACGTCGCGGATGGGGCTTGACCCCGATCGCGGCGGTGTGGAAGACCTGATCGACCACATCACCTCCGGCGTGCGCAGCACCTGCACCTATGTCGGTGCCGCCAACCTGGCGGGATTGCACGAGCGCGCCGTGATCGGCGTGCAATCGGCGGCGGGCTTCGTCGAAGGCCATCCGCTGCCCACCGGCTGGTGAGCGCCACCACCGGCGGCGAGGACCGATTGGTGCCGGATGGCTTCGATACGATGTTGACTTCAGTCCGGCAGCGTCGCGCTGCAGGATCGAGCGAAAGGGATGACGTGCCGCAGGCACCCATCGAAGCCGTTGGCTTCGGGGGCGGTCCGTGCCCGATGGCGGTATGGGCTGCTGCGACTTCACCACCACTGGACCGCCCATGATGTTCGCCGGCACCGTCGTGAGCATCGTCGCCATCTTGGTGCTCACCTTCGGCACCGCGGTGTTCGTCGCGGCGGAATTCTCGCTGACCGCGCTGGATCGCAGCACCGTCGATGCGAACGCCCGCGGTGGCGGTACCCGCGACCGGTTCATCCAGCGCGCGCATCGCCGGCTGTCATTCCAGCTGTCCGGTGCGCAGTTGGGTATCTCGATCACCACGCTAGTGACGGGTTATCTGACCGAACCCCTGGTAGCCGACCTTCCGCATCCGGCGCTGACCGCGGTCGGAATATCCGACCGGATGTCCGACGCGGTCACCGCGTTTTTAGCGTTGGTGCTGGTGACGTCGCTGTCGATGGTGTTCGGCGAACTGGTCCCCAAGTACCTGGCGGTAGCCCGGCCGCTGCGCACCGCACGCGCCGTCGTGCTGCCTCAATGGTTGTTCTCGGTGCTGTTCACGCCGGCGATCCGGCTGACCAACGGAACAGCCAACTGGATCATGCGTCAACTCGGGATCGAGCCGGCCGAGGAACTGCGCTCGGCTCGCACGCCGCAGGAGCTGGTGTCGCTGGTGCGTGCCTCGGCCCGCCGCGGCTCGCTGGACGACGCCACCGCCTCGCTGATGCGGCGGTCACTGCAGTTCGGCGCCCTGACGGCCGAGGAGCTGATGACGCCGCGATCGAAAATCGTGGCGTTGCAGACCGACGACACCATTGCCGACATGGTCGAGGCCGTCGCGGCGTCCGGATTCTCGCGTTTCCCGGTCGTTCGCGGTGATCTGGACGAGACGGTGGGCATCGTGCACGTCAAGCAGGCGTTCGAAGTCGCGTCTGCCCATCGCCCCCATACCCGGCTGACCACGGTCGCCCAGCCGGTCGCGGTGGTGCCGTCCACGCTGGATGGCGACGCGGTGATGGCCGAGATCCGTGCCAACCCGTTGCAGACCGTCATGGTCGTCGACGAATACGGCGGCACCGCGGGCATGGTCACCCTCGAGGACCTGATCGAAGAGATCGTCGGCGATGTCCGTGATGAGCACGACGACGCGACACCCGATGTGATCGCGGCCGGTACGGGATGGCGGGTGTCGGGTCTGCTTCGCATCGACGAGGTGGCGATCGCCACCGGCTATCGCGCGCCGGAGGGGCCCTACGAGACGATAGGTGGGCTGGTGCTGCGCGAGCTCGGACATATTCCGGTGGCCGGCGAAACGGTCGACCTTCCCGCGTGGGATGTGGACCGACTGCCGGATGAGTCGGTGTGCTGGCGGGCCAAGGTGGTGCAGATGGACGGCCGCCGGATCGACTTGCTCGAGCTGACCGAACTGCGCGGTCATCCGGGTGGGCACCGCGAGCGCGGCGCACGGCGGGGCGACCGATGAACCCCATGCTGGCGGCGGCGTTGGCGGTCCTGCTGATCGGCGCCAACGCGTTTTTTGTCGGCGCGGAGTTCGCGCTGATCTCGGCCCGCCGGGACCGCCTGGAAGCGTTGGCCGAACAGGGCCGCACGAGCGCGGTCATCGTCATCCGGGCCGGCGAACGGCTCCCGTCGATGCTGGCGGGCGCCCAACTTGGCGTCACGGTGTCGTCGCTGCTACTCGGGCGCATTGGCGAGCCGGCGATGGCCGAACTGCTACAGACAACGTTCGGGCTGACCGGAATGCACCCGCGGCTGCTGCACACGCTGTCGTTCGTGGTTGCGCTGGCCATTGTGGTGACGCTGCACGTGCTACTCGGCGAGATGGTGCCGAAGAACATCGCTCTGGCCGGCCCGGAACGCACGGCGATGTTGCTGGTCCCTCTGTACCTGCCCTACGTGCGTGCCGCGGGACCGATCATCGTCCTTTACAACAAGGCCGCCAATGCGATTCTGCGCACGCTCGGCGTGGAGCCCAAGGATGAACTCGATATCACAGTTTCCACGGTGGAGCTCTCGGAGATGATCGCCGAATCGGTATCCGAGGGTTTGCTGGACCCCGAGGAGCACACCAGGCTGACGCGCGCGCTGCGGATCCGCAGCCGCATCGTCGCCGACGTCGCTGTTCCGGTACCCGACATTCGCTCTGTGCCGGTGGCAGCGGCGGGATCGGGCCCGACGGTCGGCGCGGTCGAGCTGGCGCTGGCGCAGACCGGCTTCTCGCGGTTCCCGGTGGTGGATCGCGGCACCTTCATCGGGTACGTGCACATCAAAGACGTGTTGGCACTGGGCGACGACGCCGACACCGTGATCACCGTGGACATGGTGCGCGCGCTCCCACAGGTTCCCATGAGGCTGCCGCTGGCCGATGCCTTGTCGCGGATGCGTCGCAGCAACAGTCACCTGGCTTTGGTAACTTCCGACGACGGGGCCGTGGTTGGGATGGTGGCGCTCGAGGATTTGGTGGAAGACCTGGTCGGCACCATGCACGACCAGCGAAACCCGGACTGACCAGCCGGGCCGCCCCATACGGCGGCGGGGGTCCCTGATGATCGGGCCGGGTCGCCTGCCGGTCTTGAGCAGCGCGGACAATGAGTTGCCGGAGCCCGGTCGGCGGTGCTGCTGGCCGTGCGCGGATCCGGCTTTGGGCGCGCCGTGACCTGCTCTTGGGGTTGGCCGGATAGTCTCGTCGAGCTACTGATCGGTAGGCTGAGGGCCGTAGCCAGTGACAAGCCAGTGGGGCCCGAGTACAGGCAAGTACCGCCGAGTGCCGGCCAATTTTGGAGGAGAACAATGACAGACCGCGTGTCGGCGGGGAACCTGCGCGTCGCTCGAGTGCTCTACGACTTCGTGAACAACGAGGCCCTGCCCGGCACCGATCTCGATCCCGACAGCTTCTGGGCCGGCGTCGACAAGGTGGTCACCGACCTCACTCCCCAGAACCAGGAATTGCTCAGGATCAGAGACGAGCTGCAGGCCCAGATCGACAAGTGGCATCGGCATCGCGTGATCGAACCGCTGGACCCCGAGGCATACCGGCAGTTCCTCACCGACATCGGATATCTGCTGCCCGAACCCGAAGACTTCACCATCACCACCTCAGGCGTCGACGACGAGATCACCACGACGGCCGGCCCGCAACTGGTGGTGCCCGTACTCAACGCGCGCTTTGCGCTGAATGCAGCCAATGCCCGGTGGGGCTCGCTGTATGACGCGTTGTACGGCACCGACGTCATCCCGGAAAGCGATGGGGCCGAAAAAGGCACCAGCTACAACAAGATACGTGGCGACAAGGTGATCGCCTACGCGCGCAAGTTTCTCGACGACAGCGTGCCGCTGGCCGCGGGCTCGTACGCCGATGCCACGGGCTTCAGGGTGGAAGACGGCCAATTGGTGGTTTCCCTGTCGGACTCCTCATCAGGACTGGCCGACCCCGGCCAGCTCGCTGGCTATACCGGCGCGGCCGAGGCCCCGAATTCAGTGCTGTTGGTCAACCACGGCCTGCACATCGAGATCCTGATCGACCCGCAATCGCCGATCGGCGCCACCGACCGCGCGGGCGTCAAGGACGTGGTCCTGGAATCGGCGGTGACCACGATCATGGACTTCGAGGATTCGGTGGCCGCTGTCGACGCTGACGACAAAGTGCTCGGGTACCGCAACTGGCTCGGCCTCAACAAGGGTGACCTGGCCGAAGAGGTCACCAAGGACAGCAAGACCTTCACCCGTGTGCTCAACGAGGACCGCACCTACACCACCCCCGACGGCGGTCAGCTGACGCTGCCCGGCCGCAGCCTGCTGTTCGTCCGCAATGTCGGGCACCTGATGACCAATGACGCGATCGTTGTCAGCGACGGCCATGGCGACAAGAAGGGTGACGAGAAAGAGGTGTTCGAAGGGATCATGGATGCCCTGCTCACGGGCCTGATCGCGATCCATGGGCTGCGAACCGGAGAAGGTAACGGCCCCTTGACCAACAGCCGCACCGGCTCCATCTACATCGTCAAGCCGAAGATGCACGGGCCGGCCGAGGTGGCCTTCACTTGTGAGCTGTTCAGCCGGGTGGAAGACGTGCTGGGGTTGCCGCAGGGCACCATGAAGGTCGGCATCATGGACGAGGAGCGGCGCACCACCGTGAACCTCAAGGCGTGTATCAAGGCCGCGGCCGACCGGGTCGTCTTCATCAACACCGGATTCCTGGACCGCACCGGCGACGAGATTCACACGTCGATGGAAGCCGGTCCGATGATCCGCAAAGGTGCGATGAAGAACACCACCTGGATCAAGGCCTATGAGGACGCCAACGTCGACATCGGACTGGCCGCCGGCTTCACCGGTAAAGCGCAGATCGGCAAGGGCATGTGGGCCATGACCGAGCTGATGGCCGACATGGTGGAGCAGAAGATCGCCCAGCCCAAGGCCGGCGCCACCACCGCGTGGGTGCCCTCCCCGACCGCGGCCACTCTGCACGCCATGCATTACCACCAAGTGGATGTGTTCGCCGTGCAGAAGGAATTGCGGGGCAAGACCCGCACCACCATCGAGCAGCTGCTGGCGATTCCGCTGGCCAAGGAGCTGGCGTGGGCGCCCGAGGAGATCCGTGAGGAGCTTGACAACAACTGCCAATCCATCCTCGGCTACGTGGTGCGCTGGATCGACCAGGGCGTGGGTTGCTCGAAGGTGCCCGACATCCACAACGTGGCCCTCATGGAAGACCGCGCCACCCTGCGAATCTCGAGTCAGCTGCTGGCCAACTGGTTGCGGCACGGCGTGATCACCAGTGAAGACGTGCGGGCCAGCCTGCAGCGGATGGCGCCATTGGTGGACAAGCAGAACGCCGGCGACCCGGCATACCATCCGATGGCGCCGGACTTCGATGACAGCATCGCGTTCTTGGCCGCGCAGGACCTGATTCTGTCCGGGGCGCAGCAGCCCAACGGTTACACCGAGCCGATCCTGCATCGGCGTCGTCGTGAGCTCAAGGCGCAGCGCCGGTGAGGAGCCGGACCCAGTGGATGGAGTCCGGGGCTCGTTCCTGCCTGATGTGGAGCAATCTTCGACGGAGAGGACGCTGAGACCGATATGGGTAGGCACAGTTTGCCCGACCCTGAGGATTCCGCTGATCAACCGCCTGACGAATACGCCGCGGAACAGCAAGATTGGGACGACCAGATAGCTGACCACCCGGGTGGTGGCAGACATTCAGAGGTTGGATATCCCTGGTCGACTGAGCCATCGGACGCCCATTTGCCCAGCGGCCAAGATTACCCGCTCGGCGGTTTCACGGATGAGGGCCACTACCCCGCCGGGATTGATGACGAGAGCCCTTCCGACGCGGACGACTATGCCGCTGGCTACTCGGGGGACGATGCAGCTGACTACCCCGACTTCGGGTCCCACCCCGCGCTCGATGAGCCGCCGAGTCCCGAACCGTCGGCGACTCCCCCGCCGCCGTCATCGCGCACCGCCGGCCACCGGGGAGTGGGCAATTGGCGCGGCGGCCACCGCAGCGCTGACGGATGGCGTGGGGTGAGCATCGGCGTGATCGTGGCCCTGGTCGCGGTCGTGGTGGTGGTAGCCGGGGTGATCGTCTGGCGTTTCCTGGGTGACGCGTTGTATCACCGCTCGCGCACTGCCGCTGCGCGCTGTGTCGGAGGCAAAGACACCGTCGCCGTCATCGCCGACCCGACGATCGCCGAGCGGGTTAAGGAGTTCGCCGACAGCTACAACGCGTCGGCCGGCCCGATCGGGGACAAATGTGTGGCGGTGGCCGTCAAAGCCGCCGATTCCGACGCTGTCATCAACGGTTTCATCGGCCAATGGCCATCGGAACTCGGCGGCCGGCCAGGACTGTGGATCCCTGGCAGCTCCATCTCGGCGGCACGGCTGTCCGCGGCCACCGGTAAGCAAACCATCAGCGACAGCCGCTCGCTGGCCACCTCGCCGGTCCTGCTCGCCATCCGCCCCGAACTTCAGCAGCCGCTGTCCAACCAGAACTGGGCAGCGCTGCCCGAATTGCAGGCCAATCCGAACTCGATGGCCAGCTTGAACCTGCCGTCGTGGGGCTCGCTGCGCCTGGCGGTGCCCGTTGTCGGCAACGGGGACGCCGCATTGCTGGCCGGCGAGGCTATTGCAGTCGCGTCGGCGCCGGCGGGAGCACCGCCGACCGCCGGAAGCGGCGCGGTTCGCACGTTACTGGCAGCGCAGCCCAAGTTGGCCGACGGGTCCCTGGCCCAGGCGATGAACACGCTGGTCAAATCCGGCGACGCGGCAGCGGCGCCGGTGCACGCGGTGGTCACTACCGAGCAGCAGTTGTTCCAGCGTGCTCAGTCGCTGCCGGACGCTAAGAAGACGTTGAGCTCCTGGCTGCCGCCCGGACCGGTGGCAATGGCCGACTATCCAGCAGTGCTACTCAGCGGCTCTTGGCTGTCGCAGGAGCAGACTACCGCGGCCAGCGCATTCGCCCACTACCTGCAAAAGCCCGACCAATTGGCGAAGCTGGCCAAAGCCGGGTTCCGGGTCAACGGCGTCAAGCCGCCGAGCAGCCCGGTCACAGGTTTCGCGGCGCTGCCCGCCGCGCTGTCGATCGGTGATGATGGCATGCGGGCGACGCTGGCCGACACGATGTCCACACCGTCGATCGGCGTGGCCGCGACAATCATGCTTGACCAGTCGATGCCCATCGACGACGGCGGTAAGACCCGTCTGGCAAACGTTGTCGCAGCACTCGAAAGCCGATTGAAGGCACTGCCGCCCGCCGCGGTGATCGGCTTGTGGACATTCGACGGCCACGAGGGTCGCAACGAGGTGCCGACGGGGCCGCTCTCCGACCCCGTCAACGGCCAACCCCGCTCGGCGGCCTTGATGGCCGCGCTCGACAAGCAGTACTCGTCGGGCGGGGGTGCCGTGTCGTTCACCACACTGCGCATGATCTACCAGGAGGTCCAGGCCAACTTCCGTGCCGGCCAGGCCAATTCGATCCTGGTGATCACGGGGGGGCCGCACACCGACCAAACCCTCGACGGGCCGGGGCTGCAAGACTTCATCCGCACCAGCGCCGACCCCGCCAAACCGATCGCGGTCAACGTCATCGATTTCGGTGCTGACCCGGACCGCTCGACCTGGGAGGCGGTCGCCCAACTCAGCGGTGGCACTTACCAGAACCTGGCGACGTCGGCCGGCCCGGAGCTGGCGACCGCTATCAACCTCTTTCTAACCTGAGTCCACGAGCAGGGACAGCGCTGCTTCGGCATACGCCCGGGGATCCTCAAGTTGCGGATAGTGGCCCAAGCCGGGTAGTTCGACGACGGCAGCATGGGGGCGCAGGTCCCGTAACCCGTTGAGTACGTTCGTCGTTGCCACCGGATCGTCAAGTCCCCAGACAAATCCCAAAGGCTTGGGCCAGTCACGCACGGCGCCATGCCAGCGCGCCGCGTACCGCGTCCGCTCGTCGAGATAACTGATCAACAGGTGAGGTATCCGATGACCGCCGTGGTGGGTCAGCAACTCCCACTGGGCGTCGGCTTCCTCGGCCGACAACGGGTGCCGTGCGGAAAACAACCTGCCAAAACTAAGCTGGAAGCCACCGCGGGTGACCAATCGGGCCGCGACGGGACCCAGCGGGCTGCGCAAAACCTGCTGAATCGGCCGCAGGCTGGCCCGCTCCAGGATCACGCTGCCGTTGCTCAGCACTGCGCGCTGCACATCGAACGGCAGCCGGCCCTCCAAATCCCGGGCCAGCAGCTCGGTGGTCACCGACGTGCCCATATCGTGGGCCAGCACCACCACCGGGCCGGTGATGGTGCTGGCAACCACGGCCTGCGCCAGATCGGCCTGTTCCAGCAGGCTGTAGCCGTGCGGGCGAGGCTTGTCCGACAGACCGAAACCGAGAAAATCCAGTGTCACCCAGGCTTGGCCAGCCAGGTATGGAATGACCTCCCGGAAGTCGAATGAGCTGGACGGATAGCCGTGCAGCAGCAGGACGGTCGGCGCCTTGCCCGGTCCCGATCGAAGGAACACCTTGCCCGCGTCGGTGTGCAGCCAGCGGCCGCCGTCGCGCCATTCTCGAACACTCGGTGATGTCACCCTTCCGACATACCATCGTGAACGACCAAAGGAGCGTAATGAGCCGGCAGTTCACTCCCGATCCCCAGCTGTATCCGTTTCGCTCGCGCTGGTTCGACAGCTCGCATGGGCGGATGCACTACGTCGACGAGGGAGACGGGCCGCCGTTGCTGCTGTGTCACGGCAACCCGACCTGGAGCTTCCTGTACCGCAACATTATCGTGGCCCTGCGGGACCGGTTTCGTTGTGTCGCACCGGATTATCTCGGTTTCGGTCTGTCGGAACGCCCCGCGGCATTCGGGTACCGGATCGATGATCACGCGCGCGTGGTCGGCGACTTCGTCGACCACCTTGGTCTGGACGGTTACCTCACGATGGGTCAGGACTGGGGCGGTCCGATCGGGATGGCGGTAGCCGTGGACCGTGCCGAGCGAGTCCGCGGAATCGTGCTGGGCAACACTTGGTTCTGGCCGGCCGACACCCTGACGATGAAAATCTTCAGCAAGGTGATGTCCAGTCCACCGCTACAGTACGCGATTGTGCAGCGCAATTTCTTTGTGGAGCGACTGATTCCGGCCGGAACGGAGCATCGCCTCGGTCCCGCGGTCATGGAGCATTACCGGGCCGTGCAGGCCGGCCCCGCGGACCGGCTCGGTGTCGCCAGAATGCCCAAGGAGATCCTGGCCGCAGGGCCGCTATTGACCCGGCTGGCTCGCGACGTGCCCGGCAAACTCGGCGACAAACCGGCCCTGCTCGTTTGGGGCATGAAAGATTTCGCGTTCCGGCCCGGCCCATGCCTGCCGCGGATGCGTGCGACATTCCCCGATCATGTCCTCGTGGAGTTGCCGCGCGCCAAGCATTTCATCCAGGAAGACGCGCCGGAGGAAATCGCCGCGGCGATCATCGAGCGTTTCGGCTGACGGATCAAGCGAACGCTTCCACCGGCGGACACGAACAGACCAGGTTGCGGTCGCCGTAGGCGCCGTCGATGCGGCGCACCGGCGGCCAGACTTTGGGCCGGAACGCGGTACCGAGCGGGTAAGCGGCCTCTTCCCGGGTATACGGGTGATTCCACTCGGCAACCAGCAGGCATTCGGCGGTATGCGGAGCGCCCCGCAACGGATTGTCATCGACGGGCCATTGCCCGGCCCCGACTCGGTCGATCTCAGCGCGGATGCTGATCATGGCTTCGCAGAATGCGTCGACCTCGGCCAGGCTCTCACTCTCGGTCGGTTCCACCATCAGCGTTCCGGCCACCGGGAAGCTCATTGTCGGCGCGTGAAAACCATAGTCTGCCAGCCGTTTTGCGACGTCGTCGACGGTGACGCCCGTGGCCTTGGTAATGCCGCGCAGGTCCAGGATGCACTCGTGGGCGACCATGCCGTTGTCGCCGGTGTAGAGCACCGGAAAATACTCGTCGAGACGCCGCGCGATGTAGTTGGCCGACGCGATGGCGTTCAGCGATGCGGCCCGCAGACCCTCGGCCCCCATCATCCGGATGTAGGCCCAGGTGATCGGCAAAATGGACGCCGACCCATAGGGCGCCGACGACACCGGATGTCCCTGCGGAAGCTCCATGGCATACGGGTGACCGGGCAGGAACGGGGCCAGATGCGAGCGCGCCGCAACCGGCCCGACCCCCGGACCGCCGCCGCCGTGCGGAATACAGAACGTCTTGTGCAGATTCAGGTGGCTGACGTCGCCGCCGAACTTGCCGGGCCGGGCCAGGCCAACCAGGGCGTTGAGATTCGCCCCGTCGACATATACCTGGCCGCCGGCGTCGTGCACCGCCGCACAGATGTCGGCGATGTCGTGCTCGTAGACACCGTGGGTGGACGGGTAGGTGATCATCAAGGCCGCCAGCCGGTCGGCATGGTCGCTCACTTTGGCCCGCAGATCGTCGAGGTCGACGTCACCGTTATCGTGACAGCCCACCACGACGACCTTCATTCCCGCCAGCGCGGCCGACGCGGCGTTGGTGCCGTGCGCGCTGGACGGGATCAGGCAGATGTCGCGGTGTGATTCGCCCCGGCTGGCGTGGTAGTCGTGAATCGCCAGCAGACCGGCGTACTCGCCCTGCGAGCCTGCGTTGGGTTGCAGCGAGACCGCGTCGTAGCCGGTGATTGCGATCAGCCAGCCCTCCAGATCGGCGATCAGCCGGCGTAACCCGGGCGTGTCCGATGCTGGCGCAAACGGATGCAGGCGCCCGAACTCCGGCCAGGTGATCGACTCCATCTCGGCGGCGGCATTGAGTTTCATGGTGCATGAGCCCAGCGGAATCATGCTGCGGTCCAACGCAATATCCTTATCCGCGAGCGTGCGCAGGTAACGCATCATCGTCGTTTCGGTGTGGTATTGCGTGAACGCCGAATGTGTCAGGAACGCCGATGTTCGGGTCGCGATATCGGAGCGCACCGGTTCGATGGCCGGCCTGCTGGCCGACACGGTCGAAGCGCTGCCGAACGCCTGCAGAACCGCCGCAACATGAGCGTCGGTGGTGGTTTCGTCGCAGGCCACCGACACGTGGTCAGCATCTACCCGCCACACGTTGATGCCGCTGGATTTGGTCGCGGCCAGCACCTCGTCCGCGCGTCCCGGCACACGGGCCAGCACGGTGTCGAAAAACCGGTCGTGCACCAGCGCATCGCCTAGGGCACCGCCGATGATTTCGGCGTGGGCATGCACCCGCCGCGCGATGGCGGTCAGCCCCTCGGCGCCGTGATAGCTGGCGTACATCGCGGCCATCACCGCCAGCAGCACCTGCGCGGTGCAGATATTGCTGGTCGCCTTGTCCCGGCGGATGTGCTGCTCGCGGGTCTGCAACGCCAGCCGATAGGCCCGATTACCGTCACTGTCGACGGACACCCCCACTAGCCGGCCGGGCAATTGACGGGCGTGCTTGGCGTGCACCGACAGATACCCCGCATGCGGGCCGCCGAATCCCATTGGCACGCCGAAACGTTGAGTGGTTCCGAAGGCGACGTCGGCGCCGATCTCACCGGGCGGGGTGATCAGCGTCAGCGCCAGCAGGTCGGCGCCGACGGCCACCAGCGCGCCATGGTCGTGGGCCTGCTCAACTAAAGCGGTCCAGTCGGTGATCCGGCCGCTGGCCCCGGGCAGCTGGGTGATGACGCCGAAGAACTCACCGTCGGTCGGCGCTTCTGGAAGACCGTTGCGCAGATCGGCAGTGACGATCTCGATGCCCAACGGCTTGGCACGGGTGGCCAACACCGCCGCGGTTTGCGGGAACACATCGACATCGACGACCAGCAGGTTCGACCGGCTGCGGGTGGCACGGTGCATCAGTGTCATGGCTTCGGCGGCCGCGGTGCCCTCGTCGAGCATCGACGCGTTGGCCACCTCGAGGCCGGTGAGGTCGGTGACCATCGTCTGGAAATTGAGCAGCGCTTCCAGGCGACCCTGACTGATCTCGGGCTGGTACGGCGTATAGGCGGTGTACCAGGCCGGGTTTTCCATGATGTTGCGCAGCAGCACGGGCGGGGTGAACGTGTCGTAGTAACCCTGTCCGATCATCGACACTGCGACGGTGTTGGCGTCAGCCAGTGCCCGCAGCTCAACCAGCGCCTCGGCCTCGCTGGCTGCCAGTGGCAGTCGGTCTAGGCCCGGGGCGGTGCCGGCATCGGTCAGAGTGTCGAGGATGCCCGCGGGAACCGCTTTGGCTGCCAACTTGTCGAGTGTGTCGACACCGATGATCGACAGCATGGTCGTGACGGCGTCGTGGTCCAGTCCTATGTGGCGGTCGGCGAACGTTGAGTGGTCAGACACGGTGACTCCTGAAGGGCAAGGGGCTAGCGGCCCTCTCCCTCTGTCTTCACCCGTGCACCAGGCGCCTGAGAGATTCGGCGCTACCGGTCAGGGCGCCTTTCCCCATCGGCGGGCGAGGACCCGAGGGTCGTCACCGCTTTCCAGAGGCATCGTTGTCCGGCGCGGTCCGGGTGCCTGAGAGGTTGACGGAGAGGTGTTGCTCCTTCGGCGTCCGTAGCTGGCGGCCACGGAACTCTCCCGCGCGAGAGCGATGCGAAGCCTAGTTTACCCGGCCCGTCGATCACCGCCGCGTCAGCGCACACCGGGAGTGAACGTACTCTCGCAGTTAACCGATCTTGCGATCGCGCTGCTTGCGGCGCGAAGCGAGCTCGTCTTCCGGGGCGGCAATCGACTCGCCCCCGTCGGCGCGCTCACCATGGAATTCGGCGATGACGCCAGTTAGCTCTCGCATCGCGCCCGAGACCGCGATGCCGAACACGCCCTGGCCGCCTTGGAGAAGGTCGACGACTTCCTCAGCCGAGGTGCATTCGTACACCGTTGTACCGTCGGAGAACAACGTGATGTTGGCCAGATCTTGGACACCGCGCTGACGCAGGTGGTCGACGGCAACCCGGATGTTGTGCAGCGAGATGCCGGTGTCGAGCAACCGCTTGACGATCTTGAGAACGAGAATGTCCTTGAACGAGTAGAGCCGCTGGCTGCCCGAACCCGCCGCACTGCGGATCGAGGGAACAACCAGCGATGTGCGCGCCCAATAGTCGAGTTGGCGGTAGGTAATGCCGGCGATTTGACACGCGCTCGGTCCGCGGTAGCCGACCAGCTCGTCGGGCACCGAATCGTCGGGGAACAGCCCCGGCTGAACGGGTTCGGTCGCGCCGCCGTGGGAACCCGGGGCCGTGGTGGTCGCGTGGTCTGCAAGATCCAGCTGTTCTTGACGTGGCTGTTCGCCCACGGTGCTTCCTCTCGCCGATCGCGCTGTTGTCACTAGCTGCGTCATTGGCTGCTTCGGCAACCATGTTTGCTCAGGTCCGAGTGCTTGTGAGCATACGCTGTTGGACTGTTTCGGTGCGCCAGTTGAATCATCAAGTCGTCATCAAAGTATGGCGGTTGGCTGTCTCGCAGCGCGCCATCCGCCAGGCGTGTCGAGCCCCCGTTACGTGAGATGAGACCCGTCCGTGACGTAGCTGACTCAACCAGCAGGTGGCCGGTGCCATGGATTGTCGGCGATACATCCGGACGGCCGTGGCATACCCGCCTTCTCGGCAGGTGGCCCAACGCGTCGCCGCAGCGACCGACAAGCATCGCAAGCTAGGTCGCCTTGAAGTCGTCGGGTGACACGCTGTCGAGGAACTCTTTGAACTTCTCTACCTCGTCCTCACGGACCGCACTACTGGCTTCCTCGTCGCTCTCGTCGGGGATCAGCAGCCCGGCCTGGGCCAGCACGGCCTCCTCGACGTAGATCGGGACCCCGACCCGCAGTGCGATCGCCACCGAGTCGGACGGACGAGCCGAAACCTTGATATCGCGATCGAAGATCAGATCGGCGTAAAACGTGCCTTCGTGCAGATCGACGATACGCACTTCCTTGAGTGAATGCCCAAGTGCGGCAATGACATCGCGGATCAGGTCATGCGTCAGCGGCCGGGGTGGCTCCACTCCTTGCTGCTCGAGCGCAATGGCGGCCGCCTCAGACTGGCCGATCCAGATCGGCAGGTAGCGGTCACCGTTGGCCTCGCGCAGTAGCAGCACCGGCTGATTTTGCGGTTGCTCGACGCGAATGCCGACAACACGAACTTCACCCATCTGTGTCTGCCCTCCGCACTTGCCGACTATCTGACTCAGCGCGACGCCAAGCTGTCAGAGAAAGTCTAATCCTCAGCGATGCAGAACGTCGCGTACCGCGGACTTGATCAACGAGGTGTGCAAAGTGATGGCGAGGGCGGCGACCTCTCGGGCCAAGTCGTCGGCGCGGTCACGGGCTCCAGCCTTGTCCGCCTTGACCAACGGGCCCGCGATCTGCGCGATCAGGTCCGACTGACGATCGGCCGCGGAGCGAAACGCACGCAGGTGCCTCGGCTCCACTCCGTATTCAGCGAGTGCGTGCGCACATTGCAGGATGACCACGGCGTGCTCGTCGAAGAAGCCGCCCGGGCCGGTCTTGATCACTCCGGCTTTCAGCAGAGCCGTCAGCAGGTCGTCGTCAACCCCGGAGCGCTGCAGGAGATCGTCGCGGCCGAGCCGAATGCGCGGCGGTGACACCGCCGCGGCGGCCGATCCAGCGTCGGAGCCCGCGCCGGCGGCACCGTTGTCGGCTACCGAGACCAAACGCGGTGTGCCATAAGGGGATCCGAACGGTGGTAGCTCGCCATCGGGCTGAGCGTCCAACTGCGCCCTGATCACCTTCAGCGGCAGATAATGATCGCGCTGAGCGGTCAGGATGAAGCGCAGCCGTGCACAGTCATACGCGGTGAACCTTCGGTAACCCGATGCGGCGCGCTGCGGCGTCACCAGCCCCTCGGCCTCCAGAAAGCGAATCTTGGAGATCGTGACGTCGGGAAAATCCGGTCGCAGCAGCTCCAAGACTGCGCCGATCGACATCCCGGCCAGCGCGGGGCTATCGGGTGCGCTCACCGGCTTCCGGCGCCCCCGTCGTCGTCACCTTGCTTGGGCCCGGTCAAGAAGACCAAGCGGAACTTTCCGATCTGAACTTCGTCGCCGTTTGCCAACACAGCCGAATCGACCGGTTCACGGTTGACGTAAGTGCCGTTGAGGCTGCCGACGTCGACGACGCTGAACTCGTTGCCTTCCAACCGGAATTCGGCGTGGCGACGACTCACCGTCACGTCATCGAGAAAGATGTCGCTGTCGGGATGCCGGCCGGCGGATGTGATGGGCTGGTCGAGAAGAAAGCGCGACCCCGCATTGGGTCCCCGTTTGACGACCAGCAACGCCGAGCCCGCCGGGAGGCCTTCTACCCCTGATACCGCGCTCTCGGTTCCCGCCTGTGCGGGAGCGTCCAGTTCGCTGAGGAAGTCGGCGCGGAAGACGGAGGTCGTCTCCACGGTGACTTCGTCAGATGTCTGGTCCTGCTCTCGTTCTGCGTCCATGTCCGTCACCCGCTGCTCCTCACTGGCCGCTGTGGCGTTGTCTGACCGGGCCGATCGGCCGGTGCCTCCCTTGGATTTACCGCCTGCATTACCTTTGTTGCTTTTCGTAGTGCTTTTCGTAGTGCTTTTCGTAGTGCTTCTCGTGACTTGTAACGCCGTCTGACGCTGATGTCTCGACCGTACCCCGCGTATGTCGGCCTCGCGGCGGCGACGTGCTCACCACTGCAGGATCGTAAGCCCGACACCGTGCCTTCTCCTAGAACTTCCGGAGCCTTCTCCTAGAACTTCCGGGGCCTTGGGTTAGGCCTTCTGTTGGGCCCCTTGCTCCGTCCGCATTCCGGGCGCAAACACTGGCACGGACCTTAGCAACCGTCATTCCGAAACGGTGCCGCGGTAGGCCTCGGCATCGAGGAGGGCCGCCAAGGCTGATTCCACGGCAGCCGGGCTGTCGACCTGGAGGTCCAATAGCCAGCCGTCGCCGTACGGGTCTGAGTTCACCAATTGCGGCGTGCCTTCCAGCTCGCTGTTGACCGCGGCGACCTTGCCGGATACCGGCGCGTAGAGGTCCGACACCGATTTCGTCGACTCCACCTCGCCGAAGGATTCTCCCGCGGTCACCTCATCCCCAACCGCGGGCAATTGAACGAAGACGACGTCGCCCAGCGCGGACTGCGCGAAGTCGGTGATCCCGACCCGCACGGTGTCATCCGCGGTGCGGCGGACCCACTCGTGTTCGGCGGTGTAGTGCAGATCGGGTGGGATATCGCTCACGGTATTCCTGTTCTGGTCGGCGCTTATTTGACGGGCTGAGCGTATTGGTGCGGTTTCGGTTGTCGCAAGGCGGTCACATCCACTCGGTCGGACTGTTGCACCGACATGCGTCCGCCGACGCGTTTGATGCTGTCCACCGCACCGCCGGGAATGTTCATCGCCGCGGCCAGCGTCGGCGGATCGCCAATCGCCAGAACCGAATAGGGCGGAGACAGCGCTTTGGTATCGATAGTCAGCGCGCCGGGCGAACCGACGACCCAGGTATCAACTCCGACCCGCACCGACTGGTGCGCGTCGCTGATCTGGATCGCCTCGGCTCCGGCAGCACGCAGCTCGTTGATCACGTCGAGCATCGCGTCCGGGGCCACTCCCGGACCGGGATCGTCGATACGCACCGTGACACCGGGCCCGGTCGCGCCCACCGCGCCCACCAGGATCGACAGCGCGGCCAATCTGGCCTGCGCGCTTTCGATGGCGGCTTGGTCGTTGTTGCCCGAGGCCTGCAATGCGTTGAGAGTGTTCTGCAGGTCGGCCACCTCCGTGTTGAGGGTGGCCTCGCGTTGCCGCAACGAATCGAGCAGGACCAACAGATCTGCGGGGCGAGCCGTGTCCAGCGAATCACCGGACTCAGTCTGGCGGACCTGAGTGACGATGGCGACACCCAGCACCAGGCACAACACAATTGCCAACGCGCCGAACAACATTCGCGAGCGGGTACCGCGCACCATCGCGGATAGTCCGGTCCGGCGCACCGGCCCGATCTCAGGGCGCGGACGGTCGGCGGGAAGTTCATGGCGGCCGCGCCGCGCAGCTTCATGGGCGTTCCGGTCGGCCTTGGAATGACCGCGCCCGGTTGTGATGCCACAGCTTTCGTCTTCGGTCTGGTCGGGAAGATCCTGGCTCACGTTGACCTCATCACCGTCACGACCACCGTCATGCTCCGAACAGCCGGCGCCGCAGCGCAGCGGTATTTCCGAAGATGCGGATTCCCAGCACCACGATGATCGCCGTGGACAACTGGGTGCCGACGCCCAGTTGATCGCCCACATAGACAATCAGCCCGGCGACCAAGACATTGAACACGAACGACACCACGAAGACCTTCGGGTCGAAGATCCGCTCGAGGTAGGCGCGCAACCCGCCGAACACGGCGTCGAGCGCGGCGACCACCGCGATTGGCAGGTATGGCTGGATCACCTCGGGCACGCTGGGGTGGAAGACCAGTCCCAGCACGATGCCAACGGCAAGGGCTGCGATACCGATCATGCCCGCCGCAGTCCCGTCCACGTCGTTGCAAGAGCAGCCACTTTCACCAAAAGTTCTCTCACTAGGGCCCAATCTGCTTGGCGAACTTGACGTCCCGGCTAGCGCCGGCCGGCAGCGCCAGACCGTCGGCGGCGTTCACGCTGACGCCGACGCCGTAGGAGACTTCCAGCAGCCGAAGGCGACGCAGACCGGGACTGCGGTCGAAGACATCTTGCATTGCATGTGGCGGTCCAACCGCAAGGATCGTGTAGGGGCTGCTGGTGGGGTTGTTGTCGACGAGGATCGCCCCGCCGGCCTGCCGAATGGTCACATTCGGCCCGATCCGGGCGCCGTCGACCGAGACGGCCTCCGCGCCACTGGCCCACAGGGAGTTGACGACCAGCTGCAGATCGCGGTCCAAAATGATTTGCTGGCTTCCGCTGACCCGCTGTTTGGAGGCATCGGAGAGGTTGGGTCCCACCCCCGGGTCGGTCACTGTCACGGTCAAACCCGGGCCAATCACCGGTGTGCTGGCCGCCGCCAGGTTCAGCGCGTCGAGACGCGTGAGCAGCCGCTGTCCCTCGGCGTCGTCGGCCAGCGCTAGCCGTTGCACGTCATCGACTTTCGCCGAGAGTGCGCTGCGCCGTTGGGCCAACCTGGACGCGGCGGCCTGAGTTGACCGCACATTTGCGACAAGCAGCTGCTGGGCCGCCCGCACGCCGGGCTCGACCGAGCGGGCCTGTGCCACCGCGGCCGCGAATACCGCTGCGACCAGCGTCGCGGCCAGCGCCTGCCACAGCCAACCGAACACGCGGGCACGCCCCTGTTGCGATGCACCGGAGCGCTCGCGTTTGGCGGCGGCCGCAGCGTAACCGGGGTCGAGATGTTCGGACAGCAGCGCGCGAAGCAGCGACGGAACCGGGTTGCGTTTGGGCCGGGAAGCCGCGTGTGCGCTGTAGCCGGCGTTGGGGTCATAACCGCCCAACAGCCGGTCAACGTCAGCCATGCCCGCCCGCTTTCCTGACGACCGGTTGAGATGCCCGATGCCTGAGCTTGGGCATCCGTCGGACCACCATCGACATCTGCACTACATACAGCACAAACGCCCACAGGTACGCATACATACCCCAGATCAGAAATGCCCAGCCGCAGGCCCCGAGTACCCGGCTCCACAGAGCGTTCCACTGCCCCAGCAACAGCACCGGAAATCCGGCCATCAGGGCGAAAGTTGCCGCCTTGCCGATGTAGGTGACCGGCAGGGCTGATAGTCCGCGGCTAAACAGCAGAGGCAATGTCGCGGCCAGGGCGGCGTCACGCGCCAGCAAGGTGATCACAAACCACCACGGCACGATCCCGCTCAGCGCCAACACGACGGGGACGGTCACCATGTAAAGCCGGTCGACGGCCGGGTCCAGGAGCACGCCCAGCCGCGACGACTGGTTGAGCAGCCGGGCGATCTTGCCGTCCGCCCAATCCGACGCGCCGCTGAACATCAAGATCGCCACCGCCCAGCCATGGATGTGCGCGACCAGCATGACGTAGACGAACATCGGAATCAGCGCCAGGCGGATGACGCTCAGCACGTTAGGTACCGTCAGCACCCGACTGTGGGTGAGTACCGGCTCCATGAGCCGTGACCTTAGCCCGGCGACGATACGGTCCGCACGGCGGACCGGGGAGGAGGCGGGCGGTTGGGCTTAGCCCGGCGACTTCCCCGGCGAGGATCTTTTGCCGTGGCGTTACGGGCCGCGGCTCCCGCCCAGTCGCTCAGCGGAATACGCCGGGCAGGCTCAGCGTCGACAGCGTGTCATCGGACAGAGGGTTGTCGTTGACCATGTAGGTCCACGTCGACGTCGGCCGAGCCAGCTTGGACAGATCCAGCCCCTGCTCCTCCTCCAGCACGTTGGCCGTTTCGAATGTCTGTTGTGCGGCCTCGATCGCGTCGGCGGCCAGCGACGCGAACGCGTCAACCGCCAACCGGTGGAATTCGTCGAGCGGATTCTGCCGGCCCAAGGCCCGCAAGTGGATGCTCTCGCGGATGTCGGCCAGATAGGCCAGATGATCTGCCCAGCCACGGTCCAGGTGATACAGCATGATCAGTCGGCAGATCTTCTCCAGCCGTTCCTCGGAGAGATCTTCAGCCAGCTCCTCGTACCTCTCGGGCGCCAGCTCAGCCAGTTCCTCACGCGCGGTTGGGTTGCGCAGCAACGTATTTCGCCGGTCGACGATGATGGCGCGCTGTTGTGCGATCAGCTGGTTGTAGCGCCAGGTGTTCGCGTGCACGTCCAGCATCCGGCCCTCGGCGACCCGTTGGGCGTGGTCCAGCAACCCGGCCGCCCTGGGGCTGACGATCCTTCCGTCCTCGTCGGTCTCCATGGGCAGCTTGTTGTGGTCGAGGTTGGCCGCGACCACGTCGTCTTCCCAACTCGAAAAGAACACCGACGAGCCGGGATCACCCTGGCGGCCGGCGCGGCCACGCAGCTGGTTGTCGAGGCGTTCCGTGTGATGGCGGCCCGTGCCGACCACGTGCAGCCCGCCCAGTTCGGCGACCCGGTCATGGTCGGCTTCGTCGGAGCCGCCGAGGCGGATGTCGGTGCCGCGTCCTGCCATCTGTGTGGACACGGTGACCGCACCGAATTTGCCGGCCTCGGCGATCACCTGCGCCTCTTCGGCGTCGTTTTTCGCGTTGAGCACCACCGCGGGCACGTCGCGCCGCAGCAGCCTTTCGTGCAGCTCTTCGGATTCAGCAACGTCGCGCGTGCCGACCAGTACCGGTTGCCCGGTCTCGTGAACCTCGGCGATATGCGCGACGATCGCATCGTTCTTGGCCGCTGCGGTGATGTACACCCGGTCGGTCTCGTCCTCGCGGATGTTGGGAGTATTCGGCGGTATCGGCGACACACCGAGTTTGTAGAACTGGCGCAGCTGCTCGCCGGCCGCCAGGGCGGTCCCGGTCATGCCGCACACGGTGGCGTAACGGTTGATCAGTGCCTGCACGGTGATGGTGTCGAGCACTTCACCGGTCTCGGTCGTCTCGATGCCCTCCTTGGCCTCGACGGCGGCCTGTAGTCCGTCCGGCCAGCGCTGCAATTGGGCGATGCGCCCGCGCGAGGCATTGATCAGGTGGACCGCGCCCTCTCGGACGATGTAGTGCACGTCGCGCTGCAGCAGCACATGCGCGTGCAGCGCGACGTTGACCTCGGTCAGCGTGGTGCCGACATGTTCCTCGGAGTACAAGTCGATGCCACCGAGCGCCTTCTCGACTTTGCGAGCGCCGGTCTCGGTCAGATGGACGTTGCGGCTGTCGGCATCGGTCTCGTAGTCGGTGCCGGGGGTCAGCTCGGCGACCAGACGAATGATTTCCAGCCGCGGTGTCTCACGATGGGTGGTGCCGGCCAGAACCAGGGGCACCAACGCCTCGTCGACGAGCACGGAGTCCGCCTCGTCGATCAGGGCCACGTCCGGGTTGGGTGATACCAGGTCCTCCACGTCGGTGACCAACTGATCGCGCAGCACGTCGAACCCGATCTCGTTGACCGAGGCATAGGTGACGTCGCAGCCATATGCCGCCTTGCGGTCCTCGCTGGTCGACTCCGCGGTGATCCATCCGACCGTGATCCCCAACGCCTCCAACAGCGGGCCCATCCACTCCGCGTCGCGGTGGGCCAGGTAGTCGTTGATGGTCACGACGTGGACATGGCGGCCGGCCAGTGCATAGCCGGCGGCCGCGATCGCGCCGGCAAGCGTCTTGCCCTCACCGGTCGCCATTTCGATCACGTCGCCGGCAAGCATGCGCAGTGCACCCAGCAGTTGCACATCGAACGGGCGCAGGCCGGTCGCACGCTCGGCTGCCTCCCGGGCGATGGCCAAGAACTGCGGGATGTCGCCAGAGTCCGCGAGATCGTCGAGGTTGAGCAGCCCCGCCGCGCGGCGCAGCTTCTCGTCGGTCAGGTCGGCGGCTTCTTTGTCGTACTCGGCCGAAGCGGTCACCTGGTCGAGGGACCGGTTTCGATTCTTTTCGGTACTGGCGCCGAGAAGTCGCCAGAATCGGCTGCTCAGGCGGCCAGGCTCAGCGCGTGTGGTCTTTGGCACACGTCAACGGTACGTGACCCCGTGACCGGTGCGGGCGAACGTGGCACCAGCGACACGTAGCCGCTTCGGCAGAGCGCAACCGGGCACGTCAGGCCAGGTTCGATCGCCTCGGGTAGGCGATAGCGGGGTCGGTCAGCACGTTGACGACCGACGGCAGACCACTCGCGAAGGCCCGCTGCAGCGCCGGGCGAAGGTCCGCCGGCGCCGAAACCAGCTCGCCGTGGGCGCCCAGGGCGCGCGCCACCTCGTCGTAGCGGGTTCCCGGGCGCAGCTCGGCCACCACTGAGTAGCCGTACAACGCCTCCATTGGATGCTTTTCCAAACCCCAGATGCCGTTATTGCCGACGACCGACACCACCGGCACATTGTGGCGAACCAGGGTGTCCCACTCCATACCGCTGAACCCGAAAGCGCCGTCACCTTGCAGCAACACCACCTGGCGTTGCGGCCAGGCAAGCTTCGCGGCCAAGGCATAACCGGGCCCTGAACCCAGGCAACCGAAGGGACCGCTGTCCAGCCAGCACCCCGGCTGATAGCTGTCGATCATCCGCCCGGCGTAGGACCCGAAATCACCGGCGTCGATCACCACGATGGCGTCGCGGTCCAACAGCGGCGCCACCTCGGCGTACACCCGCATCGGATGCAGCGGGACGCGTTCTTCGGCGAGCTCGACGTGCTCCGCCTCGCGCGCCGCCGTCTCGGCGGTCCGTAGCTCGTCGATCCAGTCCCGGTGGTCGGCGGCGCCTGTTCCGGTCAGCGCCGACAGGATCGCGGTCAGATCCCCGTACAGGCCTGCCGCAATGGGGCGGGGATGACTGCGCTCCGGTTTGGCGCGGTCGGCGACGACGAGCTGGGTTTGTGCTCCGAACACCCCGCCGAATCCCAGCCGGAAATCCATGGGCACCCCGACAATCAGTGCAATGTCGGCCTGCCCCAGGGCTTTTGACCGTGCCCGGGAAAAAGCCAGCGGGTGGTCGGCGGGCACAACGCCCCGGGCCATCCCATTCATCAGCACCGGAATCCGACGTTCCTCGGCCAGCCGCAGTAGCGCAGTCTCCGCGCGTCCCCACCAAACGTTGGTGCCCGCCATGATGACCGGACGCTCCGCCGCCGACAACAGGCCGGCGGCCCGGTCCAGGGCGACACCGTCGGGATTTGCGGTCGCGGGTGCGTCCGTCCGTGCGCCGGGACGACCGTCGTCCTCGGACATGGAAAATACGTGGTCCATCGGAAAATCGACGAAAGCCACCCCGGACGGGGCTCCGACCGCAGCCTGCAGGGCTTGGTCGACCAGCCTGCCCGCGTCACCCGCTGATTGAGCGGTCGCGGCAAAACGAGTCAGCGGTGCGACAAAAGGAACGTGGTCGATCTCTTGCAGGGAGCCCATCCCCCACCGCGCGGCGGGCGCCCGGCCACCGAGCACCACCAGCGGCGACTGGTTCTGTTGGGCGGCAGCCATCGCGCTCATGCCGTTGGTGACGCCCGGACCCGCGGTCAGGGCGGCCACCCCGGGCACCCGTGTCACCTTGGACCAGCCCTCGGCGGCGAAGGCGGCACTTTGCTCGTGGCGGGTGTCGATCAGCCGGATACCCTCCTCGCGGCAGCCGTCGTAGACGGAAAACAGGTGTCCGCCGGAAAGCGTGAAAACCGTGTCGATACCGCTGGCTTTGAGCCGGCGCGCGATCAGCCGTCCCGCATGCATCATCGGGGCGGGGGCGGCGTCGGTGCTCATATCCGTCATATTTCGAAAGCCTATCTGCATCCTTCCGGTACCTTCGCCGAAGGATTTCTGTTCAGCAGCCGCCTGAACACCTCGACCGTGAGGAGCATCTACCTTGGGCCCGAAGCCGTTTACGCCCTCCATCGACTGGTCCAGGGCAACTATGGATTCGTTGTATTGGGTCGGCAAAGCCTGGGCGATCAGCGCTGTCTGCGTCCTGGTTGTGTTGGTTCTGTTGCGCTTTCTGACGCCCTGGGGACGCCAGTACTGGCGGATCACCCGTGAGTACTTCGTCGGGCCCCAGAGCATTCCGGTATGGCTGATGCTTGGTGTGCTGTTGTTCTCGGTGGTGTTGGCGGTGCGGCTGAATGTTCTATTCAGCTATCAGGGCAACGACATGTACACGGCTCTGCAGAAAGCATTCCAAGGCGCCGCCGCAGGGGACGAGGTAGTGAAAAGCTCCGGTGTACATGGGTTTTGGATGTCGATCGGGGTTTTCAGCATCATGGCCGTGATTCATGTGGTTCGGGTGATGGCCGACATCTATCTGACCCAGCGCTTCATCATCGCCTGGCGGGTGTGGCTGACCGACCACCTCACCAGAGACTGGCTCGACGGCAGGGCGTACTACCGGGATCTGTTTATCGACGAGACGATCGACAACCCGGATCAGCGCATCCAGCAAGACATCGACATCTTCACCGCCGGCGTGGGCGGCAGCCCAAATTCACCCTCCAACGGCACGGGTAGCACGCTGCTTTTCGGTGCCGTGCAATCGATTATCTCAGTGATCTCTTTCACCGCGATCCTGTGGAACCTTTCCGGAACCCTGAATCTATGGGGTGTCTCGTTCCCGCGGGCAATGTTCTGGACGGTTCTTGTCTATGTGCTCGTCGCAACGGTCATTTCCTTCGTCATCGGGCGTCCGCTGATCTGGCTCAGCTTCCGCAACGAAAAGCTCAATGCCGCTTTCCGATACGCGCTGGTGCGGCTGCGCGACGCGGCCGAGGCAGTGGGCTTCTACCGCGGTGAGCGGGTCGAGGGCGCGCAATTGGAGCAACGGTTCAGGCCAGTGATCGACAACTACCGTCGGTACGTACGCCGCAGCATCGCCTTCAACGGGTGGAACCTGTCGGTGAGTCAGACAATTGTTCCGCTGCCGTGGGTGATCCAGGCGCCTCGATTGTTCGCCGGGCAAATCGAATTCGGTGACGTGAGCCAGACGGCCACCGCGTTCGGCAATATTCACGACTCGTTGTCGTTCTTTCGAAACAACTACGACGCGTTCGCCTCCTTCCGCGCGGCGATCATCCGTTTGTACGGGCTGGTTGACGCCAACGAGAAGGGCCGCGCGCTGCCTGCGGTGCTAACCCGGCCGAGCGACGACGAGTCCGTTGAGCTCAACGAGGTCGAAGTTCGCACCCCCGCCGGCGATCGGTTGATCGATCCGCTCGACGTCCGGCTCGACCGCGGCGATTCGCTGGTGATCACCGGGCGTTCCGGGTCCGGCAAGACGTCTCTGCTGCGCAGCCTGGCAGAACTATGGCCCTTCGCCTCGGGGACGCTGCGCCGTCCCGACGGCGACAACGAAACGATGTTCTTGTCCCAGCTGCCGTATGTGCCACTGGGCACCCTGCGCGACGTGGTGTGCTATCCCAATCCACCTTTCGCCATCTCGGACAACGTAGTTCGCGACACGCTGACCAAGGTGGCCCTCGCGCCGCTGTGCGACCGACTCGAAGAAGAACGAGACTGGGCCAAGGTGCTCTCCCCCGGCGAACAACAGCGCGTTGCCTTCGCCCGTATTTTGCTCACCAAACCCAAAGCCGTGTTCCTCGACGAAAGCACATCGGCGCTCGACACGGGCCTGGAATTCGCGCTGTACGAACTGCTGCGCAACGAGCTGCCCGACTGCATCATCGTCAGCGTCAGCCACCGGCCCGCGCTGGAGCGCCTGCACGACCAGCAGCTCGAGTTGCTGGGCGGCGGGCCATGGCGGCTGAGCCCGGTGACGAAGGAGCCGGTAAGGACGTAGAGCCGGCTCGGATCCAGTCACCGCCCTCGTGGCGTCCGGACCGTGTAGGTACCCGTTGCGAAACACGTTGCGCGCGTTCCGGATTGACATCGCTTGGCATCGTCCGGCGGACGCAGTCGCTGCAAGTGCCTACTGCGACCGTGTTCTTGCCGCAACCTCGGCGTGGCAGTGGCCGATCTCGATAGTCAAATCTGACTACCGAGACGCGATGCAAATGCCTCGTTGTGGTCATGACGCGGGGCACCGCGCACCCGTAGCGTCGCGGCATCAGGCCTGACAACTGAAGAGGAACAGGCGCATCAATCGAGCCTGACAGCCACGATCGTTGGATGACCCTCCGGTGCGGGCGGTCACTGTCCGCGGACATGCCCGTAGCGGCCCGTTGTGGCAATTCGGGACGCCACCTACGTCCGCCGGGCGCAGATGAGTCGTATCGGCGGCCACCCACCGGTGCACCGCCCGCGGCGCTGGCCGGGCACGGCGGTCTCGACGTCGCTGGCTCGCGGTCCGGCTCGTGGTCTCGTTGCTGGTTTGGAGGTGTCACATGTCGTTCGTGACGGCGACCCCGCGTGCCTCGACAGCGATCGCCACCCTATTTTCGGAGTACGGACGGGCATATCAACAGCTCAGCGCCCAGGTGTCGGTGTTTCACGATCAATTCGTGCTGGCCCTCAACGCCGCAGCGGGCTCTCGTGCGGTCGCCGAGGGCGCCAACGTCAACCCACTTCAGGCGTTGCTAGACCTCGTAAACGCGCCAACGATCGCCTTGGTGGGCCGGCCGCCGATCGGCAACGGGGCCAACGGCGCTCCGGAAACCGGTGCAAAAGGTGGCAACGGTGAGATCCTGATCGGCAACGGCGGCGCCGGCGGCTCAGGTACCGGTAACAGTGGGCACGGCGGGGATGGTGGGCTGCTGTTCGGCGACGGCGGTGCCGGCGGTGACGGTCTCGGAAACACCGGGACAGCAGGCGGCCAAGGCGGCCGCGCCTTTCTGTTCGGCAACGGCGGGGGCGGCGGCAACGCGGGTTTGGGGATTACCAAGGGCCGTGTCGGTGCTGGCGGTACCGGCGGACTGTTGGGTCTGAACGGGTTGGACGGGTTGCTCTAGCCGGGCCGCGTGCGCTCCGGCGCCCTCACTCAACGCACCTAGGCGCCCCCGGCCCGCCGGGCCGCGTGCGCTCCGGCGCCCTCACTCAACGCACCTAGGCGCCCCCGGCCCGCCGGGCCGCGTGCGCTCCGGCGCGGCGGCCGAAGAACGAGCCCTCGCCCAGCTGCGTCCCACTGGCGTAGCCCTTGCCGTCCTGGGCGATGTTGGATGCGCACGCTCCCGCCGCATACAACCCGGGTATCACCGAGCCGTCTTCACGCAACACCTCGCCGTCTACCGATGTGGCCAAGCCGCCGAGGGTGAAGCCGGCATACATCGCCTTACCCAATGACATGTCGAATGCTCCCCACGGCCCTTTGTCTTGTGGCGCAAGGAATTCCGGCTGCTTGTGAAAGTCGGGGTCCGCACCGCGCGCGGCGTAGGTGTTATAGCGGTCCAGCGTCGCCACCAGGTTGCCCTGGGGGATGCCCAGCGCGGCCTCCATCTCGGCGACCGATTCCCAGCCGTCGATCAACGGGACCAACGGCATCGTGGGCCGTTGCAGGTGCGCTTCGTCGACGATCAGATACGCGGCGCTGTCGGGCTGGTCCATGACGAACCCCGCGGTCCGGGAGTGGTAGGAATCCTCGGCGACAAACCGCTGGCCGAGATTGTTGACGATCACACCAGTGAGCAGGATTGACGGCGGGTACGGCGGAGCCGTGATGAAAATCTGTTCCATATGTTCGGTGGCGCCGCCGGCCGATACACCCAACCTGATGCCCAAGCCGTCGTCGTAAGTGTTGCCGAGCACGAATGGCTTCTCGGCCAGCTTCGGGGTATAGGTGGCTACCATGTCTGGGTTCATCACGAATCCTCCCGCGGCGATAATCACCGATTTCGCCTTGATCGCACCGGTGTCAGCAAACCGCTTCCACATCACCCCGGTTACGGTGCCGGATCGGTCCACGATCAGCCCGGTGGCACCGGTTTCGTAGCGGCTTTGCACCCCAAGGTTCGCGGCTCGCTTGACCAGCAGGTCGATCACCATGCTGGCGCCGCCGGTGTCGCCGGGTACCGGCACCTTATGGCCGCGCGGCGCGGGAACCGCCATCTCGAAGAAAGGCCAGACCTTCTCGTTGCCGGTGAACATCAGTCCCTCGGTGTTGGGCTGGATTACGGCCTTGCCGGGAAAGTAGCTGCGTTCGAACTGAAAACCCAGGCTTTCCAGCCAGTTGAAATGCTCGACACTGCCGTCACAGTAAGCCCGGATCTTGTCGTGATCAGGCTGCCGCGACACCGCGACCAGGTACTTGTACATCTCGTCGGGCGAGTCAGCATGACCGGTCGCTTGCTGGACCGCGGTCCCGCCGCCCAGATAGAAATGCCCGCCAGCAAGCGACGTGGTGCCGCCCGCGACGGCGGCTCGCTCGAGCACCACCACCCGTGCACCCGCCGCGGCCGCCGTCACCGCCGCGCATCCGCCGGCGATGCCGAAACCGATCACCACCACATCGACGTCATCCGACCACACCGCCACCGAGTCCGCGCTAATCGTTGCTGGTATGTCGGTGCTCACCGCTGCTCCCGTTTGATGTAGTCGTAGAACGCCCTGATCTCCGGTGAGAAATATGCGATCTCCACAAACGGCACCCCTGCCTCCGGCGCCGCCAGATAGGCGAAGTGAATCCCGCCGGGCATCACGCCCCGCTGCACCACAGTGGCGCCGTTCTCGGCCGCCTCAACAAGTGCTGCCTCCAGCCGTTCGGGGCTCTCGGCTTCCATGCAAATGTGGTGCAGGCCCGGACCGGACTCGCGCAAGAAGTCACTATAGATATTCTCCCCGCGGACTGGCGAGATGAGCTCTAACTGCATGTCGCCGAGGTAGCTCAGCGAGATGCTCGCGACGAAGTCGGCAGGTTGGCCGTGATAGCTGCAAGTATCGGGAGCAAAGTGCACATCGGGTATCCGCACCCACCTCCGAGCACCCAATAGGCCGGTGAGGGCTTTTTCGGTGGCGTCTAGGTCCGTGATCACCCACGCGATCTGTGTCGGCGAGGGAACGGAAAAGTTCATCGTCTCGCAGAATAGCTCAGCCTGGTGGCGCCTGAAAGAGTTCGTAAGGCCTTTGCCATCACCGCCGACTGCCGGCCCCAACGAGACTGCTGAACACGTTCTAATTCGAGGGCGTCACCATGTCGTCAATGCTGCGCCAAGATGTCGACCAGTAGCCGTATCTGACCGTCGAAAACCTGACGGGGCTCGGTCAGCGTGTCGGCGCCGTACTGTCCGAACACCTCCAAACTGATCGCCCCGACCACACCAGCCCACAGCAAGAAGCACTTCGCGACCACGCGATCATCGCCTGGAAAGTCGAACTCCCGTCGAAGCCGCTCGAAGTCCCATGACATAGGCTGGGACGCAACGTTATTCGTCAAAATAATGTCGCCGGTGGCAATGGCCGCGGCGATTGCGTCGAACAACGCCCTGACGACGCGAGTACCGACGCCGACGGTACGTTCCGGTGGCGCGTGATACCCGGGGACGGGGCTGCCGTACAGCAGCGCCCACTGCGCCGGGTGTGCGACGGCCCAAACACGGACCGCATGCGCGATCGCGATGACATCGTCGCTCCACGAGTCGAGTCCGGCCTCGGCGCGAGCGCGGTCCACCGCGTCGGCCAGATCGGAGTATGCGTCGACGAGAAGCAACGTCAACAGCTCGTCGCGGTTGACGACGTATCGGTAAACGGCTGAGGAAACCATGCCCAGGTCGCGGGCAACCGCACGCAGTGACAATCCGGCTGCGCCATGATCGGCCAGGTGCCGCCGGCCCAGCTCGATGATCTTGGCCTCGATCTGCTCCCGTGAGTCCTGGCGTTTGCCCATGCCGCAAGTCTGGCATAACCGAGATCACCGCTCTTGCTTTTGTGTCAGCGCTATGGCAGCGTGTTTGGTAACGAGAGCAGCGCTCTCAAAAATCTAGCGCTGGAAGGAAGTGCCATGGCGACCCGCTGACCGCGCTCACTGAAATTCCCCACTGACGCTCATCGAAATTCCCCACCCGTGTGGCTCCGCCGAGAAGGGCGGGCCTCCCTCGAAGCCGCTGGTGTCTGACGCCAGTTGCTCCACCGAAGGAGGCCCGCTTTCTCATGCTCACATGGGAGGACGATGTGGAAGTACATGCCCTACGCAAACGTGGTTGGACGATCTCGGCGATCGCCCGCCACACCGGCTTCGACCGCAAGACGGTCCGCAAGTATCTGGCCGGTGGCGGCACACCCGGGGTCCGCGCCCGCCCCGGCCCGGACCCGTTCGATCCGTTCGTCGACTACGTCACCGCGAGGCTGACCGAGGACCCGCACCTGTGGGCCCGCACCCTGTTCGACGAACTCGAGGACCTGGGGTTCGGGTTGTCCTATCAGAGCCTGACCCGCAACATCCGTGCCCGGGACCTGCGCCCGGTTTGTGAGGCCTGCCGGACTGCCACGCAGCGCCCGAACGCGGTGATCCCGCACCCGCCGGGTGAGGAAACCCAATGGGACTGGCTGGAATTGCCCGACCCACCGGCATCGTGGGGGTGGGGAAAGACAGCGCACCTGTTGGTCGGCTCACTGTCGCATTCCGGGATGTGGCGCGGCTATTTGGCGCCGAGTGAGGACCAGCCGCATCTGGTCGCCGGCCTGGACCGGGTGACCCGTGGCCTGGGTGGACTGACCCGGGTGTGGCGCTTCGATCGGATGGCCACGGTGTGCGACCCCGGCTCAGGTCGGGTGAGCGCGTCGTTCGCCGGGGTGGCCAAGCACTACGGCGTGGCGGTGGCGATCTGCCCGGCCCGGCGCGGTAACCGCAAGGGCGTGGTGGAGAAGGTCAACCACACCGCCGCGCAACGCTGGTGGCGCACCCTGGCCGACGATATGACCGTCGAGGCGGCCCAGGTGAGTCTGGATCGCTTCACGCGGGTCCGTGGTGACACCCGGCTGCGGGCCACGGCCGACGGCCGGTCCTCAGTCGCCGTGGTGGCCAAAACAGAGCCACTGCAACCGGCGCCGGCGACGCCGTATCCGGTGATCGTCGCCGAGGCTCGCACCGCCTCGCGTCAAGCGATGGTGTCTTACCGCGGCAACCGCTATTCGGTGCCGCCGGAACTGGCGGCGGCCCAGGTCGTGGTGTCGCATCCGGTCGGGGGTGAGTTCTGCGATATCGCCACTACGAGCGGGATCGTGATCGCGCGCCACCGGATGGCCGCCGACGGGCTCGGGGTGATGGTGCGCGACAGCGGGCATGTCATCGCCCTGGACGCCGCCGCGATGGCCACCGCAGCGACCGGACGCCCACACCGCCGCAAGGAACGCATCCCACCGGGCCCGGCGGCCAAAGCCGCTGCCGCGCAACTGCTTCAACTCAAGCAGCCATCCATCACCGCCATTGAAACGTCAACTCCGTCAACCGATTCCACCGTCATCGACTTGTCCGCTTACGAGCGGGCCGCCCAGAACAGGACCATCCAATGACCCCCACCCCCCGCACCCCCAAGACCACCCCCACGACCACCGTCGAGGAGTCACCGTCAGCAGCCGCGAGCTGCTGATAGCGGCTCGCGGCTGCTGACGGTGACTCCTCGACGGTGGTCGTGGTGGTGGTC
>NZ_UPHT01000110.1 GCF_900566085.1 Mycobacterium attenuatum | reverse complement strand
GCACCATATTCGGTGCGCCCGCCGCTTCTATTCATTGAGCAGGTTGATTGAGCACCCAAACGCACGGACGGCGAAAGCCCCGCTGAGTTGGTGTGCGCGGTTTTGTTGCTGTTTCTTCGTTGCGGTGCCCGGCGGGTCGTGCCCTAAAAGCGCCCGCCGCCACCCATGAACCCGCCGCCGGATGATCCACCGGACGAGCTGGAAGAACCGCCGAATGACGTCGGGCTCCAGCCGCCGAAACCACCCCGCAGGCCGCCGCTGAGCAGGTCGCCGATGATGATGCCGCCAAGGATCGCTCCGACATGGTCGCCGCCCTGTGGGGTGTAGGCGCGCTGAGCCGCCTGCACGTCGGCGTTGGCCAGCGCCTGGGCGTTGGCCGCCAGCGTCGATGCCGCGTTGGCATGACCGATCGATTCGGTGATGTCGGTCGAACGCCCGTCGCGCGCGGCGTGCAGCTGACGTTTCGCCTCGGCCAGCCTGGTCCGGGCTTCGGGCCCGATGCTGCCGCGACGAGTGTCGATATATTCTGACACCGCGCGCACCCGCGACTGGGCGGTGAACAGCGCCTGCTCGAACGAGCGATTGAGTCGCTCGGCGTTGGCCTGTTCCTGGGCTACCGTGGTCAGCAGCCGATCCAGATCCGCGCCGGCGTTGGTCAGCCGGGCAAAAGTGCCGAGCGGATCCGCGACGCTGGCGGTGCCGCTGTCACCGCCGGCGTCGCGCGACTCTTCCAGGGCACGCGCGGCAGCATCCCGCGCCGCGACGAGTTCGCGAGTGTGTGCCGACGTGTTGTTCGGTGTCTGTTGCAGCTGCTCGTCGGCTTGCTTGATGCCGGCGGCCACGTCAGCCCGGACCGACGGCAGCTCACCGACGGCGCGCCGGATGTCGCCGGCGGCGCTGTCCACCGCGTCGAGCAGCGAACGGGCTTGCCCGAGTGCGGATTCAGCCGCGCGAACGGCGTCCACCAATCCGGACTGCCGACCGCTCACGGCTTGAGTGGACAGCTCGCGCGCCACGGTGATGTTGCGGTCGGCGAATGCCAGTCGTTCCTGGGCGGCGGTGACGTTGGCGGAGACAGTAGTCAACGCCGCCTCGCCGAACTCGTGGTGCAATTCGCTCAGTCGCTGCTGTGTCGGCGCGATGCGGCTGCTGAGTTCGACGTACTGCTGGGTCAGCAGGTCCAGCCGGGACGGGGCGTTGATCACCAAGTCTCGCAGCTTTTCGAAGGCATCCGTCTGCGCCTCCAGTTCGCGGTCTGCCGTGGCCGCGGACACGATGACCCGGGTCAGGAGCTCGCGCCGCTGCGCCGGGGTTTCCGGAGCGCTGTCGTCGAGCTGTTGGCGCACGCTGAATGCCTGCGTCAGAGCAGTTTTGGCACTGTTCACGGCCCGGGTGAACGGCGCGGTCCGGTCTTCGCCGAACTCGTCGATCGCCAGCGCGAGCTCATTGGAGCTGGTGCGCACCGCATTGTCGACAGCGACGACCAGCGACCGGGACAAGTCGTCGAGGACATCCAGCGGCACCGCGGCCAGTGCCCGCGCGTCGGTAGGGTCCACGCGTCGTGCCGCGGCCAGCGCGTCAGCACGCCGTCGCCGGGCCCGGTAGCGCATCACCACCAACAGGATCACCACCGCGACGACGATGATGCCCAGAACCACCAGCACCATTACCCGGCCCGACGAACTGGGTGACTTGTTGAGTCCGTCGGCCGCCGCGACAGCGGCGCCATCCCAATCGCCGCTGCGTAGCGCGGGTTCTATGTGGTCTCGGCGAAGCTCGTCGACCTGGCCGGCGCTGACACCGGGCACACTGGATGGCACCAGGAACGCATACGATCTGGCGACGGTGGCGACGGCCAGTAGGGCGTCATAGCTCCCCAGCTCGCTGGTCCGGAACGTGCTCTGGCCCCAATCCACTGCGCTTTGTCCGGAGAAGTTGTCGACATAGACCACCCACAACCGGATGTGGCGATCGGCGTAGAGCTCATTGATGGCCGACGTGACTTCGCCGCGATCAGAACCGCTGAGCACGCCGGCGTTGTCGGTCACATAGCCGGGGAGCCGAAACGGCGGTTGCGCGGCTGAGGGCGGCGCCAGCAGCACACCCCCGGCGAGGCCCACAGTGCAGACCGTCAGAACCACGCCGAGCAGGCGACCGATGCGCATACGGCTAATCTAGCCCGGCACCCAGACCGGCCCGAGGCAAGCGCGGCCGCGGTCGGAGCCGCCGTGCGGGGGTCGGGCATCAACGACGCCACCGGGTACCGGCGTGCCTGGCAGACTGTGGGGCGGTGACCACGAATCAGCAAGACCCCTATGACGACTTCGACCGTCAACGGCGGGTAGTCGAAGCGCCGAAGTCGGCGGGTCTGCCGGGCACGGAAGGGCAGCACCGCACCGATTTCGCCCGAGACCGGGCACGGGTGCTGCACAGCGCCGCGCTGCGCCGCCTCGCCGACAAGACGCAGGTCGTCGGACCGAGAGAAGGTGACACTCCGCGCACCCGGCTGACCCATTCGCTGGAAGTGGCACAGATCGGGCGGGGCATGGCGATCGGGTTGGGTTGCGACCCGGACCTGGTCGAGCTGGCCGGTCTGGCCCACGACATCGGGCACCCGCCGTACGGGCACAACGGGGAGCGCGCCCTCGACGACGTCGCGGCCGGCTGCGGCGGCTTCGAGGGCAACGCCCAGAATTTCCGCATCCTGACCAGCCTTGAGCCAAAAGTCCTTGACAGCCAAGGGGTCAGCGTAGGGCTGAACCTGACTCGGGCGGCGTTGGACGCGGTCACCAAATACCCGTGGCCGCGCGGTGACGGGCGACGCAAGTTCGGCTTCTACGACCAAGACCGGCAGCCGGCGGCCTGGGTCCGTACGAGCGCACCGGCTGATCGGCCATGCCTGGAGGCCCAAGTGATGGACTGGGCCGACGATGTCGCGTATTCGGTGCACGATGTGGAGGATGGAGTGGTCTCCGGACGCATCGACTTGCGGGTGCTCGCCGACCACGACGCCGCCGCCGCATTGGCCAACCTGGGGCAGAGCGAATTTTCCCGGCTCGGTGCCGATGAGTTGATGGCGGCCGCCAGCCGGTTGTCGGGGTTGCCAGTGGTGGCCGCGGTCGGCAAATACGACGCCACCCTGGCGGCATCGGTCGCGCTGAAGCGATTGACCAGCGAGCTGGTGGGGCGGTTTGCCTCGGCCGCAATCGCCACCACCCGTGCCGTGGCTGGCTGCGGGCCGTTGACGCGCTACCAGGCCGACCTGCAGGTGCCCGACCTGGTGCGGGCCGAAGTTGCGGTGCTGAAAATCCTGGCGTTGCAGTTCATCATGTCCGACCCACGGCATCTGGAAACCCAGGCTCGACAGCGAGAACGCGTCCACCGGGTGGCGCAGTGGTTGTCGTCCGGGGCGCCGCGAACCCTCGATCCGATTTTTGCCGCGGCGTTCAACACCGCGGCCGACGACGCCGCCCGGATGCGGGTCGTCGTCGACCAGATCGCCTCCTACACCGAGGGGCGGCTGGAACGCATCGACGCCGCTCAATTCCGCGGCCGCACCAAGGTTTTGCACTGAGCCCTAAGATGAGCGAATGTCGAGTCCGGCTGGGCGCTCCAGGATTTCCGACCGCGACATCGCGGCCATCCGTGACGGCGCCCGCATCGAGGATGTCGTCGGCGACTATGTCCAGCTGCGCCGCGCCGGGGCCGACTCCCTGCGTGGTCTGTGCCCGTTTCACAACGAGAAGTCGCCGTCGTTTCACGTGCGGCCCAACCACGGTCACTTCCACTGCTTCGGCTGCGGGGAAGGTGGCGACGTCTACGCGTTCATCCAAAAGATCGAGCACGTCAGCTTCGTCGAGGCGGTCGAACTGCTCGCCGACCGGATCGGCTACACCATCAGCTACACCGGCGCGGCCACCAGCGTGCAGCGCGACCGGGGCAGTCGCAGCAGGCTCATCGCAGCCAACGCGGCCGCGGCTGAGTTCTATGCCGCCGCTCTGGAGTCCGACGAGGCCGCACCGGCCCGGCACTACCTGACTCAGCGCAATTTCGATGCCGAGGCGGCTCGTCGGTTCGGCTGTGGATTCGCGCCGTCGGGCTGGGACTGTCTGACAAAGCATCTGCAGCGCAAGGGTTTTGAATTCAAGGAGCTGGAAGCGGCGGGCCTGTCCCGGCAGGGCCGGCACGGGCCCATGGACCGGTTTCATCGGCGGCTGCTGTGGCCCATCCGGTCATCGGCCGGCGAGGTGATCGGGTTCGGTGCCCGGCGACTGTTCGACGACGACCCGATGGAAGCCAAATACGTCAACACACCGGAGACGCTGCTGTACAAGAAGTCGTCGGTGATGTTCGGCATCGATCTGGCCAAACGCGACATCGCCAAGGGACATCAGGCGGTGGTCGTCGAGGGCTACACCGATGTGATGGCCATGCATCTGGCCGGGGTCACCACCGCGGTGGCGTCCTGCGGCACCGCCTTCGGCGACGAGCACCTGGCCATGCTGCGCAGGCTGATGATGGACGACAGCTTCTTCCGCGGCGAGCTGATCTACGTTTTCGACGGCGACGCCGCCGGCCGCGCCGCCGCGCTGAAGGCCCTCGACGGCGAACAGAACCTGGCGGGTCAGTCCTATGTGGCGGTAGCCCCGGACGGCATGGATCCGTGTGACCTGCGGCTGGCATGCGGAGACGCCGCCCTGCGTGACCTGGTGGCACGACGAACTCCGTTGTTCGAGTTCGCAATCCGGTCCGCGCTCGCCGAGATGGACCTGAACAGCGCCGAGGGGAGGGTGGCTGCGTTGCGCCGGTGTGTGCCGATGGTGGGCCGGATCAAAGACCCCATGCTGCGCGACGAGTATGCCCGGCAGCTGGCCGGCTGGGTCGGTTGGGAGGACGTTGCCCAGGTTGTGGACCGAGTGCGCGGTCAGGCCAAGATCCCCGCCAAGGTGCCGGGCAGGGGCGATCCCGGCTCGAAGGCACCGCGACGGTCCGCGCAGCAGCACGCCGATGCGCCGCCGACCGGACCCGGCGCCGCTCGTCCCGACCCGCGGGACCCGACGCTGTGGCCGCAGCGTGAGGCGCTCAAGTCGGCGCTGCAGTACCCGGCGCTGGCCGGACCGGTTTTCGACAGCCTGACCGTCGAGAGTTTCACCCACCCCGGATATGCCGCCGTGCGTGCGGCTATCGAGGCCGCGGGAGGGACGTCGGCCGGTGTCACGGGGGCGCAGTGGATGGACATGGTGACCCGGCAGACCGCGTCGCCGTTGACCACAGGCCTAATCAACGAGTTGGCGGTGGAGGCAATTGCGGTCGACGACGACAAGCTGCCGCGCTACATCGGCGGGGTGCTGGCCCGGCTGCAGGAAGTGTGGATGGGCCGGCAGATCGCCGAAGTCAAGTCCAAACTGCAGCGCATGTCGCCGATCGAACAGGGCGAGGAGTACCACGCGCTGTTCGGCGATCTGGTAGCCATGGAGGCCTACCGGCGCAGCTTGCTGGAGCAGGCCAGCGGCAACGACCTGACCGCGTGAAGCAGAGAAGCGTCAGCGCGCGCTGTTCGCCCGGCGCTCGACCAC
This sequence comes from Mycobacterium attenuatum, assembly GCF_900566085.1. GTDB lineage: Bacteria > Actinomycetota > Actinomycetes > Mycobacteriales > Mycobacteriaceae > Mycobacterium > Mycobacterium attenuatum. The sequence continues at coordinate 59,224 of NZ_UPHT01000110.1, read as the reverse complement.
CCGCTCCACCCGCTCGGCCCGCTCGATGATGGCCGTCTGCTCGTCGATCTCGGTCACGGTCACAAAGTCCGCATCGGGGGAGATCCGATTGGCGATCTTGCGGCGGCTCCCCTCGATCATCGACTTGGCCACCGGGCTCCCGGTGAGCGCACGATAGGTGCCGGCGATCTGCTCGTAGCGGCGACGCCCGGCTTTCGCCCCCAACACGTACCCAATCCCCAGCACGGCGACATACCCGATCAAAACGGTCCCTCCGACTATCAGCGCGGTTCGTTCCATCCTGCCTCATCCGCCCGGGGCGGGCGCGCCATCCCACCAGCCGGGTGGCCACCGACGCGCTCAGCAGTCTGGCTGATCCCGCTAGTTGGCGCGGCCATGCCAGTACGCTAGAGTCGTCCCGCGATCCGCGACAGCATTCGCGTGGACGCGCCGGTCCCCTGTAGCTCAACTGGCAGAGCATTCGGCTGTTAACCGAAGGGTTGAAGGTTCGAGTCCTTCCGGGGGAGCCAGGTCTTAGCGATGCGGCGCATTCGCCGCCGGCGCACGCCGGAGCCGGGCGACCAACGGGTAGAGCTGACAGCCGAGGCAGATGCCAAAGGCGGCGTTCAGGAACGCGGCGAACAGCGCGAACGACGTCGCCACCACACCCAGCGCCGGGATCGTCATAGCGAAGCCGACGACCCCCACGACCGCGAAGACAAGCCCGACCAACTGGGCGAACTTCAGCGGTGGCACCGGCTCCCGTTCACTGACCGGTCCCAGTCGCGGAGCCACTAGCGTGGCGAACAGCAGACCGTAAGGGCTGTTGCGCGGGCCGCGCAGCGCACCGATGGCAAAGACGACGGCCTGGGCTAACAGGACCACTGCCGCCGCCGCGGCGCTGAACACCGAGACCACCAGGACCACGACGAGGACCGTCGTGGTGATCCACGCGGCAAACCGCGGACCGCGGACGTCTACTTGTTGGGGATGATTCGGCATCAACACTGCTCCTTCCCGAATCCTTGGCCAACGATGTCAGGTGAGCAGCGGCTGCAACGCCGATCGCAGATCGGCAACCTTCGGCACGCCGGCGGTGCGGTACAGCTGCCGCCCGTCCGCGTCGAAGATCAACGTAGTGGGTAGCGACAACACGGCCATCCGACGTGCGGCTACCGGACTGGCGTCGATATCGATCTCAACGTGTGCCACATCGGGCAGGTCGGCGCACACCTGGTCGACCACGCGGCGCACCGCGGCGCACGGACCGCACCACGCGGCGCTGAAGTGCACGACGGTGGGACCCGTGCCGGACAGGCCGAGACCGGAGGCGTCCTGATGAGCCGCGCCCTCGGCTTGCCGCAACACTCCCGAACGCCGATTGATCGCCCAGCCGATCACCGTCGCGGCTGTCAACGCTGCGACGAGCGCAGCCGAGGCCACCGCGATCGAGCTCATCGTCCGGCCCCGCGTTGCGTCGTCGTCAAGGTGGGGCCTTCCTCAGCTGGATCAGATGGAGAAATCTTCGCCATGCCATACCCCGGCCTCGGGTGGCCGAATCACCCGTCCGGCCGGTGGATGGTCGTCGGTTTTGGCCTCCAGGCGGGCCACCCGGGTGAGCAGCGACTGCAGGCTCACCCCCACCAAGTCGGGCAGCAATGAGTCGTCGTGTCCGGACGAACCGTTGCGGCTGATGACTTGGCCGGGGACACCGACCACCACTGAGCCGGATGGAACTTCTTTCACCACAACGGAATTGGCGCCGATCCGGCTGCCGTCGCCGATCTTGATCGGGCCCAGGATCTTGGCGCCGGCTCCGATGATCACCCGGTCACCGACGGTGGGGTGGCGTTTACCGATATCGGTTCCGGTGCCGCCGAGCGTGACGCCGTGATAGAGCGTGACGTCATCACCCACTTCTGCGGTCTCACCGATGACCAAGCCGGTCGCGTGGTCGATGAACAGGCCGGAGCCCAGGACGGCGCCGGGATGGATGTCGACACCGGTCAGGATGCGGGTGAGTTCGGCTAACGCCCGAGCGGCAAGCCGCGCGTTGTGCCGCCACAACCAGTGGCTGATCCGGTGGCCCCACACCGCGTGCACGCCAGGATAGCTGAAGATGACCTCCAACGTGGTCGGCCGGGCCGGGTCGCGCTGTCTGGCCACCCGAATGTCGCGTCGAATCTGCGCCAGCATGGCTAATCGCTCAGGTCCGCAAATAACGGTGTGCTCAGATAGCGCTCGCCGAAGTCGGGCAGAACGACGACCACGAGTTTGCCGGCGTTTTGCGGCCTACGGGCCACTTCCACCGCGGCCCACACGGCCGCGCCCGAGGAGATGCCAACCAGCAACCCTTCCTCCTTGGCCAGTCGGCGGGCCAGGTCGAACGCGTCGTCGTTGGCGACGGTGATGACCTCGTCCACCAGGCCCAGGTCCAAAACCGGCGGAACGAACCCGGCGCCGATGCCCTGAATCGGGTGCGGTCCCTTCTGGCCTCCGGACAGCACCGGCGACGCGGCCGGTTCCACGGCGACGAACTGCGCCGACGGCCGCCGTTCCTTGATGACCTGCGCGACACCGGTGATGGTGCCGCCGGTGCCGATACCCGACACGAAGATGTCGACCTTGCCGTCGGTGTCCTTCCACACCTCCTCGGCCGTCGTCACCGCGTGAACCGCGGGGTTGGCCGGATTCTCGAATTGCTGCGGGATGAAATACCGCTCGTCGGTCTTGGCCAGTTCCTCGGCCTTGGCGATGGCGCCGGCCATGCCCTCGGCGCCCGGCGTGAGCACCAACTCAGCGCCGTAGGCGCGCAGCAGCATGCGTCGCTCGATGCTCATGGTGTCGGGCATGGTGAGCACGCATTGGTACCCGCGAGCGGCCGCCACCATCGCCAGCGCGATGCCGGTGTTTCCGCTCGTTGGTTCGAGGATGATTGTGTCCGGCTTGATCAGGCCCGCCTTCTCGGCGGCGTCGATCATCGCGACGCCGATGCGGTCCTTCACACTTCCCGCCGGATTGAAGGATTCCAGCTTGGCCACCACGTCGGCCACTGCGCCGTCGGTGACCCGTCGCAGCCGCACCAGCGGCGTGCCCCCGATCAGTTGGGTGATGTTCTCGGCGATGGTCATTGGCGGTCTCCAGCGATGTCGGCGCGGGCCTCGGCGGCCTGCCAGTTGATGTCGAACTCGATTGTCACGTGCGCGGGTGTCGTGACTGAAACCGGTGTCAGCGGCTGGGTTGCAATGTCTTGCCCGACAAGGCAATCCGCGGACTTCTGCGGCTTCACCGCCACGGGCGCGTCGGAGGCCGTCCGCAGCCAATAGCCGCCCGCCCGAGGCCGCACGTCGAATTCGAAGGTCAGTACCGGCACCGCGATGGGCGCATTGAGCGGCCGGGTGTCCAGATGTGGCTGCGCCGACCGGGAGCCCGGGCGGTGGGGCGACGGGCGCTGCGCCGCGATGCCCGCGAATTCCAGCGAGCAGGCCTTGCGTCGGCGGGCCGCCGCAGCAGGCAGCGCACGGCGGGGGATGGACAGGACAGTCATGGGATCGGTTGCTCTTCCTGAAGACTTCGGATTGCGCGCGTCCTCATGGGGTGAAGCGCCGGAGCGCGCCGATTGCTGAACGGTCAGAAGGCGTCAGGAATCAACAGCAACAACAACAGTCCACGGCGATGCAGCGCGTACGGACAAAGCGCAGCGGTACGGCCTGTTGCATGCCATCCACTATAGGGCATGGCGCATATCTGCTGATCGGCTCAGCGAACGTGACGCGGGCGTGGCCGAGCCCCGCCGCCATGCCGCCGGCCATCGCCGCCCGGTCGATCCGGGGGAGCCACGGCCTGGAGGCCACTGTTCGCGCTTCGTTCGCGTTCTACAACACCTTGGGTGAGATCGACAGGTGCGTCGATGCGGTACGCGTATCGCCGAGCGCCAACGGCGGCTGAGCCGGATCGCGCCCCGGGTTAGTCGTAGATCGGCAGCCACATGGTGTCGGCGATGGCTTGCTGGACGTCGTCATGGGTCCTGGTGGCGACGCCGTCCTGGCCGGCCGCATGGTAGACGGCCTCGGCGACACTCGCGGAGATGCTCCGCAGGTCCGATACGTCGGGCAACAGAGCGTCCCCGGTCTTGGCCGGATTGGCCCGGCACGCAAGGGCTTTAGCCGCTGCGCGCAGCATGCCCTGGGTCAGCAGCCGGGCTCCGGCCACGACGACACCCAAACCGATCCCCGGAAACGCCAGCACGTTGTTGGCCTGGCCGATGGTGTAGGTGGTGCCGTTGTATTCGACGGGCGCGACCGGGGTGCCGGTGGCCACCAATGCCTTTCCGTTCGACCACGTCAGCACATCGGCCGGCATGGCTTCCATGCGCGAGGTCGGGTTGGACAGGGGAAAGATCATCGGGCGCTGGCAGCACGCCGTCATCGCTTCGACGACCTCCTGGGTAAATGCACCGGAGACCGTCGAGGCGCCCAGCAAGACGGTGGGCGAGGCCAGCTTGATCGCGTCGATCAGTCCAACCCGTGCCGCGGCCCGGACACCCAGCCGGCTACGGCTTTTGGCGTACGGCAGCTGGAAGTCCCGCAGGTCGGCCATATCGTCGAACAGCAGCCCCTGCTTGTCGATGGCCCAGATCTGTGATGTCGCCTGCTCGACGCTGGCGCCGTCGGCGACCATGGCGTCGCGGATCTGATCGGCGACACCCATGCCTGCGGTGCCGGCCCCGAACACGATCACCGTCTGGTCGCAGACAGCGGCACCGGTGACATGTGAGCCCCCGTCAATGGCCGCCACGACCACCGCGCCGGTCCCTTGGACGTCGTCGTTGAAGACGCAGTACCGGGTGCCGAAGGTTTGCAGAATCATCCGCGCATTCGCCGGCCCGAAGTCCTCGAAGTGCAGCATCGCCCCGGGAAACATCCGGTGTGCGGCTTCGATGTAGCGCTCGATGAACTCGTCGTATTCGGCGCCGCTGCGCCGGGCGTGCCGATTGCCCAGATAGAACGGGTCCTGCAACAGCTGCTCGTTGTCGGTGCCGACGTCGAGCGAGACCGCCAAGCAGCGGCGGGGATCGATGCCGCCGCCGGCGGTATAGAGCGCCAATTTGCCCACCGCGATCTGGATGCCGCCCACCCCCCAATCACCGATGCCCAGGATGGCTTCGGCGTCGGTGCACACGATCAGGTCGACGTCGTCGGGTCCGAGGCCCAGGGTTTGGAATGCGACCGCGACATCGTCGGGTTCGTCGATGCTCAGGAACAGCCCGCGCTGCCCGCGGTATTCATCGGAGAACCGTTGGATCGCCTCCCCGACCGTGGGCGTGTACACCACCGGCATCAGTTCGGGCAGATGATCGATCAGCACCTTGTAGTAGAGCAATTCGTGGCGGTAATGCAGCTGCTCCAACAGCAGGTTACGGCCCAGATCAGTGGCCAGGCTCTGCAATTGATGCCACACCCGGTCGGCCTGCTGGTCCAGGGTGAGCACCGCGGACGGAAGCCGACCGACGAGCCCGAGCTGTCGGCGCTGCTCGTGGGTGAAGCCGACCCCGCGATTGAGGCTCGGCGTGGACAGTGCGGCCGGAAACCGGGGCACGCGGGCGTCGCTCATCACCATCTCCGTCCGTGACCTGACGAGGCGTCAAATCACGGTAACCCCGCGAAAGCCCGGCGCAGAGCAGCTGGGTCAGTAGACGTCGCGGTGGTAGCGCTTGGCCGCGCTCAGCGACTGCACGAAGGCGGTGGCCGCTTCGGCCTCGAGGTGTCCGTGCTCGGCGGCGATTTCACACAGCGCGCGGTCGACATCCTTAGCCATCGGGTCGGCAGTGCCGCAGACGTATAATTGCGCGCCGTCCTGCAGCCATTGCCACAGCTGCGCCCCGCGGCGGCGCATCAGGTGCTGCACGTAGACCTTCTCCTGCTGATCGCGCGAGAATGCCAGGTCGAGTTCGGTGAGGAAGCCGTCGGCGTGCATCGCCGAGATCTCCTCGCGGTAGTAGAAATCGGTGGCGGCGTGCTGCTCGCCGAAGAACAGCCAGTTGGGCCCGGTGTGGCCGAGCGCGCGCCGCTCCTGCAGGAAAGCCCGGAAGGGCGCGATGCCGGTGCCCGGACCGATCATGATCATGGGTGTATGCGGGTCACCGGGAGGCCGGAAATTGCTGGATCTCTTGACATAGACCGCGATTTCGTCGCTGGGGCAGCGGTCGGCCAGATAGGTCGAGCACACCCCGCGCCGGGGCACACCGTGAAAGTTGTACCGCACCGGTGACACGGTCAGGTGCACTTCCCCTGGGTGCTGTTTGGGGCTCGATGAAATCGAATACAGCCGCGGCTGAAGCGGTTTGAGCACGGCCAGCCACTCGGCGGGGGTCGCGGCGACCGGAGCCCGGGCCAGCAGGTCGACCGACTGACGGCCCCATGACCAATCGGCAAGCGCGGCTTTGTTTTCCGGGCGCATCAAGGTGTCGAGCTGTTGCGCAACGCCGCGATCTTTGGTGCGCCGCGCGACGAAGCTCAGCAGATCGGAGCTGATGTGAGCGATCTCGAGCCGAGCGGTCAATGCCGCACGCAGCGACATCGATTCGTGGTTGGCGACCTCGACTTGGGTGCGGCCGTCCAATCCGGTCACCGTCAGCCATTCGTCGACAAAGCGCTCGTCGTTGTGTGGCCACACCCCCAAGGCGTCGCCGGCCTCGTAGCTGACCGTTTGCTCAGGCACGTGAAAAACCATCTGCCGCACATCTTTTGCCGAACGGGGCATACTGAGGATGGTGTTACGGACCACGCTGGTCACCAGCGGATTCTTTTTGGTGTACCTCGGCGGCGTTCGGGTGGCCATCGACGACACCTGATGCTGTGTGCCGATGGTCGACTCGGCGCCGCGCAGTTCGTGCAGAACCTCGCTCAGCCAGCCGGTGGCGGGGTCCTCGTAGTCGGGTTCGCAGTCGACGCGGTCGACGATGCGGGTCGCGCCCAGCTCGGCCAGGCGCTGATCCAGCGCCCGCCCGTGACCGCAGAAGTTGCCATAGTTCGAATCGCCCAGTGCCAGAATGGCATAACGAGTACCGGCCAGCTGCGGCGCGGTTTCAGCCGACAGCGCCCGCCAGAAAGCTGCACCGTTGTCCGGTGGGTCACCGTCGCCGGTGGTGCTGGTGATCAGCAGCAGCTGCTCGGTGACCGGCAGCTGCGACACCGGGAACTCATCCATGCCGTGCAGCGCGACCGGCAGTTGGGCCGCGCGCAGTTGCGCGACGACATCAGCGGCGAGCTCTTCGGCGGTCCCGGTTTGCGACGCCCATAGCACCACGATTGGGGCAATTGCCGCAGTGGGCTTTTCGCGATAGCCGTCGGCGCCGTGGGGCCGCCCGGCCGACGCCGGTTGCGGCGTCTCGGCGCGCGCGAACATCCCCGCCAGTAATCCGTCCAGCCACAGTCGGGTGGGCGTGTCGAAGGGAGCGCTGACCGGCACGGTGGGTACCCCGGCCATCCGCCGACCGGTTTCGGTGCGCAGCCCCGCCAGTAGACCGGCAAGATAGGAACGAGCGAACGGACCGAACTGGGGCATCGGTTCGCTTGCCACTCCGAGGAATTCGGCGAGCGCGTCGATGTCGGCCACATCGAGGCACGGGGTGTCGGTGAGCAATCTCGGCTCGGGTGCGCCGGCCCCGCTGGGTTCGTCTGCCGAACGTGGGCGGACCGCTGTTTGGGCGACCTTGGTCAAGGTGACCGCACACGCCTTGTATTCCGGTTGCCGCGATATCGGGTCGACGGCGTCGTTGGTCACGGCATTGATCGAGAGATACTCGCCGAAGACGTCGTTCCAGTGGAAGGGAGCAAAACAGTTGCCGGGCCGCACCCGGTCGGTGACCAGAGCGGGCAGCACCGCGCGGCCGCGACGAGACGCTATCTCGACGTCGTCGCCGTCGCAGACATGCAGTTGTGCGGCATCATCGGGGTGTATCTCGACAAACGGTCCCGGGTTGAGCTTGTTGAGTTTGGCGACCTTCCCGGTCTTGGTCAGTGTGTGCCACTGGTGGGGCAGGCGTCCGGTGTTGAGCAGGAACGGGTAGTCACCGTCGGGCATCTCCTCGGGCAGCAGATGGGGACGGGCGAAGAACACCGCACGTCCACTGGCGGTGGGGAACGCCAACGGCGGCACCGTGCCGTCGTCACGAACCAGCAGCGTCTGGCTGACTCCGTCGTTGCGGTAGCGGATCGGGCTGCGGCCACTGCTTTCGGGTGGGCAGGGCCACTGCAACGGTGTCTGCCGCAACCTGTCGTAGCTGACCCCCCGCAGGTCGTATCCGGTCGCCGGGTTCGAGAACCGCTTGATCTCCTCGAACACCTCCGCGGCAGATCGGTAGTTGAAAGACTCCGAATAGCCCATCTCGCAAGCGATCCGGGCGATGATCTGCCAGTCCGGAAGTGCCTGCCCGACCGGCTCGACGGCCTTCTGGAACAGCGTCAGGGTTCGTTCGGAATTGACCATCACGCCCTCGGACTCGGCCCACAGGGCCGCGGGCAGCAACACGGTCGCATACTGGTTAGTCTCGGTCTCGGCGAACGCATCCTGGCTGATCACCAACTCGGCCTTCTCCAGTCCGGCCAGCACGGTCTTCCGATTAGCCACCGTGGCAACGGGGTTGGTGCACATGATCCAGCATGCCTTGATGTCGCCGGCAGCCATCCGGGAAAACATGTCGACCACACCGGCGCTGACTTCGGTGCGCAGCGACCCGTGGGGAATACCCCACTGCTGCTCCGCGAATTCACGGTCGGCGGCCGAGAGCACCCAGCGCTGTCCCGGTAGACCCGGCCCCATGTAACCCATTTCGCGTCCGCCCATGGCGTTGGGCTGGCCGGTGAGGGAGAAGGGGCCGTTGCCCGGCTTGCAGATGGCGCCGGTGGCCAGATGCAGGTTGCACAGCGCGTTGGTGTTCCAGGTGCCGTGGGTGCTCTGGTTGAGTCCCATTGTCCAGCAGCTCATCCAGTTCGTGGCTTCGCCGATCCAGCGCGCCGCGGTGCGGATGTCTTCGACCGGAAGACCGGTGATTTCGCTTACCTTTTCGGGTGGGAACTGCTCGAGAAAGCTCGGCATCGCCTCCCAACCCTCGGTGAACTCGGCAATGAAATGCGGATCTGTGTAGTCGTTTTCGACGATCAGCCGCAGTAAGCCGTTGAGCAGCGCAAGGTCGGTGCCGGGAGCGATCTGCAGGAACAGGTCGGCCTTGTCGGCGGTCGCGGTGCGGCGTGGGTCGACGACGATCAGTTTGGCGCCGGCCTGCACGCGTTCCATCATGCGCAGGAACAGGATCGGGTGGCAGTCAGCCATGTTGGCTCCGATGACCAGAAACACGTCGGCCTGATCGAAGTCCTGATAGGAGCCGGGTGGCCCGTCTGCGCCCAACGACAGCTTGTAGCCCGAACTGGCCCCGGCCATGCACAGCCGCGAATTGGCCTCGATCTGGTTGGTGCCGATGAACCCTTTGGTCAGCTTGTTGGCCAGGTATTGGGCCTCGATCGACATCTGCCCCGACACGTACACCGCGACTGCGTCGGGGCCGTGTTTCTCGATGATGGCGCGTAACCGCTTGGCGCATTGGGTGATGGCGTCGTCGATGCCGACCGGCTCGAGGGGCTCCCCACGGTCATTGCGCAGGTATGCCGACTCCAGCCGTCCGGGAGCGGCGAGCAGGTCGGCCGTCGTGGCACCTTTGGTGCACAATCGCCCAAAGTTGGCCGGATGGGAGGTGCGGCCAATTGACTTGGCAATGTGGCGCTTTCCGGTTTTCTCGTCCGTTGTGACCTGCAGCACAATGCCGCAGCCCACGCCGCAATAGGCGCACATAGTCTCCACGGCATCCTTACCGGGCGCCATGAGTTCCCTGGACACGCCTACTTCCTTTCTCGCAGCCGCTGCTGACGCACCGCCGCGCAACGGGGTATACGCCAAATCCTGCGACGGGGATGTTTCGGTACGGGATGTGCGAAGTTTCGGCCGCTTTACGGTTTTCTCGCACCGGGTTAGCCGTGCCAGTGCGTTGCTGGAATCCGGTGAGCCCGTCGCCCGGGCACTCGGGGCGACCCGCTCATCCCAGGTCGTCATCGACCGGTGCTCTCGTGGTCAGATTACCCGCGAGTGACCTGCGGTGATGCCCGTAGCGGCGCCATCGGCGCAGTTGTGACGAAACGTGGGGAAGGTTCACAGTTTTCGCCCAGCTCCGCTATCCGTCACGGATGCGCTAGGTGGCAGATCTCGCGCGGTTCGGCCACAGAGATTTAGCTGGTATCGCACAGATTTCGGTAAGCTCGCCAGGTGTTGCGTGGTCGGCCGACGGTGATTCGTCCGTGGTTGGGTGTGATGCTCGGGATCGCCGGAATTGCCGGGGCGGCGGGTTGCGTGGGGAAATCGTCGCCACCGTCACCGCCGCCGGATACCTGCAAGCCGTCCGACGGGCCGACAGCCGACACGGTGCGACACTCCATTGCCGCTGTCCCCGTCCAGGTGCCGGGTTCCGCCTGGGTGGAAATCGCCCGGGGGCACACCAGGAAATGCCGTCTGTACTGGGTGCAGATCATCCCCACCATCGCCTCCGAGTCGACTCCGCAGCAGTTGCTGTTCTTCGACCACAACACCGCGTTGGGCTCGCCGACGCCGGATCCGCGGCCCTATATAACGGTGCTGGCGCCCGGTGATGACACGGTGACGGTCCAGTACCGGTGGCGAGTCGGCAGCGAACCCGAATGCTGTCCTAACGGTATGGGCACGGTGCGATTTCAGATCGGACCCGACGGCAAACTCACAGCGCTGGGCCAGATACCACACACATAGCGACTCCCGGCAACACAAGAGCTACCAATAGCATTGGCGCACAGTCGGTTCCAGCAATGACACCAGCCGGTGGCGGTTGTGCCTACAGCAGTTCTTCAGCTGTTCTTCAGCACATTCAGGCTGCTCACGAGGTGCCGCGTGACTTCGAGTTTGGCACTCTGGAAGTTCGTTGTTGTTTCCCCGTGGGAAATGACGTGGCCGGGTCTAAGGAGAGTGATGGAACAGCAGATGCTGCTGCAACGCGAAAATTCGCTGAGCAATCCCGGCCAGGCTCAGTACAATTCGAACACTTCCACACGGCGCAGGAGTGCCTCGCGGCATATTTCGCATTGGGATGCCGAGGATGTCGCGGCATGGGAAGCCGGCAACAAGGTCATAGCCCGGCGCAATCTGTTCTGGTCGGTGGTCACCGTACATCTGGGTTACTCGGTGTGGACGCTGTGGCCGGTGCTGGTGTTGTTCATGCCGCAGAGCGTCTACGGCTTCTCCGCCGGCGACAAGTTCATGCTCGACACCGTCGCAACGCTGGTGGGGGCGTGCACGCGGCTGCCCTACTCGCTGGCCACAACGATCTTCGGCGGTCGGAACTGGGCGATTTTCTCGGTGACCGCGCTGTTGGTGCCCACCATCGGCACGTTGGTGCTGTTGACTCATCCGGGGCTGCCGTTGTGGCCGTACCTGGTTTGCGCCGCACTGACCGGGCTGGGCGGCGGTAATTTCGCGGCGTCGATGAGTAACGCCAACGCGTTCTACCCACACCGGCTGAAAGGTTCGGCGCTGGGAATTGCCGGCGGAGTGGGAAATCTCGGGGTGCCGACCATCCAGTTGGTCGGACTGTTGATCATCGCCGTGTTCGGGGACGCCAAGCCGTACCTGGTTTGCGGGTTCTACGCGGTGCTGCTGATCGGCGGCACCATCGGGGTCACGCTGTTCATGAACAACGTCGAGCAACACCGGGTCAAGGCCAACCGGCTGCGCCCGATCATCTCCACGGTCCTGTCCACCCGCGACACCTGGTTGCTGGCACTGCTGTACCTCGGCACCTTCGGTTCCTTCATCGGATTTTCATTCGCGTTCGGGCAGGTGCTGCAGACCAACTTCGTGGCCGCCGGACAAGGCACCGGCCAGGCGGCATTGCATGCCGCCGAACTGGCGTTCCTGGGACCCCTGCTGGCGGCGCTGGCGCGCGTCTACGGCGGCCGGCTGGCCGACCGGCTGGGTGGCAGCCGCCTCACCCTGGCCGTCTTTGTGGCGATGGCGCTGGTTGCCGGGCTGCTGATCGGCGCCGGCAGTCTGGAAGGCCGACACGCCGGCCCCATGCGCGGAGCCACCCTGGCCGGTTACTTCGTCTGCTTCATCGCGTTGTTCATCCTGTCCGGTTTGGGCAACGGATCCGTCTACAAGATGATCCCGACGATTTTCGAGGCATGCAGCCGCGAGCTGCATCTCGGCTCGGATCTTAGCGAGGCCGAGCGCCGGGACTGGTCGAGGCTGATCTCCGGGGTGGCCATCGGGCTGGTGGCGTCCTTGGGCGCGTTCGGAGGGGTCGGAATCAACCTGGCGCTGCGCGAATCCTACGTGGCCACCGGCGCGGCGACCGACGCGTTCTGGATCTTCATGGTGTTCTACGCCGGTGCGGCCGCCCTGACCTGGAAGGTATACGTTCGCCGGCCAGTGGTGCACCTTCCGGTGCTGCAGCCGGCCGCTGTCGAGCTCGTCGCGCAGCCGGTGGCGGTCGAACTGGTCGGTCGCTGAAGTCAGTCGGGCAGGTTCTCCGGATGCAGCATCTCGGCGTAGCGCAAGGGTTCGGGGATACCGAAGCCGTCCACCAATGTGCGGACGTGCGGTCGCAGTACCCGGCACCGGTCGTTGATGCCGCGGGTAACCGCCTTGGCCCGTTCGGTCGACAAGAACCGGTGCTCGATATACCAGGCCTTATCCTCCTCGATCACCGACAAGGCGTACAGGTCGCATACCGTCGCGAGCAGTTCGCGGGCGTCGCGGTCGGGGCACGATTCGATCCCGGCGACGAACGCCTCGAGCACCACCCGGTCGATGTGCGCCTGCGCCGCGTGCAGAACGTGATCCTGGACCGCGTTGAACGCGTCGAACGCCGACATCTCGTTGGACTTGCTCTGTAGCCGGCGCGCGACGGAGGACAGCAGATACTCCTCGCGGTCTTCGAACATCTTGAGCTGGGTGCCGCGGTTGAACAGGCTGCCCTCTTCCTCGTTGTCCTGACGGGCGTCCACAACCGTTTGAATGATGGTCTCGGCCGCGGTGCGCTTCATCACGCGCTGACCGACGGTGTTGGCGGCGAAGCGCACCCATTCCACCGGGCTCATGCTGCGGATGTCGTCGGCGTAGGCGGTCAGCAGCTCCTTGGCCACCAGCTGGGTCAGTACGTGGTTGTCGCCCTCGAACGTGGTGAACACGTCGGTGTCCGCGCGCAGGGCGATCAGCCGGTTTTCGGCCATGTAGCCGGCTCCGCCGCAGGCCTCCCGAGCCTCCTGGATGGCTCGGCTGGCGTGCCAGGTGTTGGCTGCCTTGAGCCCGGCCGCCCGGGCTTCCAGCTCCCGTTGCTCCTCGGCGTCCGGGTCGTCCGCGGTTTGCAGGTCATGGCACCTCGACACCAGCTCGTTCTGGGCGAACTGCAGCGCATAAGACCGTGCGATCAGCGGGAACAACCGCCGCTGGTGTACCAGGTAGTCCATGATCAGGACTTCGCTGTCGTCGTCGTCAGGGGCGCTGAATTGCTTGCGCTGCAACGCATATCGGGTGGCGATGTCCAACGCGACGCGTGCGGCCGCGGCCGCGCTGCCGCCGACCGTCACCCGGCCGCGGATCAGCGTCCCGATCATGGTGAAGAAGCGGCGGCTGGCGTTGTCGATCGGCGAGCTGTACGTGCCGTCGGGCGCGACGTCGCCGTACTTGTTCAGCAGATTGACCCGCGGGACCCGGACGTGGTCGAACATGATGCGGCCGTTGTCGACGCCGGGCAGGCCGCCCTTGTAGTGGCAGTCCGACGTCGTCACACCGGGCAGATCGTTGCCCTCGTCGTCGCGGATCGGGACCAGCAAGCAATGCACCCCGTGATTGACCTGCTCGCCGTTCTCGGTGGTGATCAGCTGCGCGAAAACCGCTGCCAGGCGGGCGGTTTCGGCCGCGCCCCCGATGTAGTCCTTGCGCGCCGTCGGGGTGGGCGAGTCGATGACGAACTCTTCGGTCGCGGCGTCGTAGGTGGCGGTGGTCTCCAGCGACTGCACGTCGCTGCCGTGTCCCGTCTCAGTCATCGCGAAGCACCCGCGGATGTCGAGATTGATGATCTTGGGGACGTACTCCTCGTGATGGCGCTGGGTGCCCAGGTTTTCGACGGCACCGCCGAACAGGCCCCACTGCACTCCGGCCTTGACCATCAGGGACAGATCCGACATGGCCAGCATCTCGATCATCGTGATCGCCGCACCCACGTTGCCGGTGCCGCCGTGCTCCTTGCGGAAGCTGTCTTCGGCGGCGCCCGCGGCGGCCAGCAACTGCATCTGCTCGGCCACCTTGGCACGGGCGATGACGGTATTGGGCGTGTAGTGCGGGCGGAAGATCTCCAGGTTCAGCTTCTTGCGCATGTCGTTCTTCACGTCTCGGAAGCGCCCGTCGAGGGCGTTGCGCAGATGTTGGGCAGTGTCGGCAGGGTTCGTCATGTCCGGCGCCATACCCGAACCGTAGCCCGGTCAATCAGGGTCTGGGAACGCCGACCGCACGCGCATCCGCACCGGATCCGAATGAGGTCCGAATACAGAAGGCGCATACGCCGTTTCGCGCCGGTGGGTTTAGATGGCGCAATGGCGAATCCAGAACCCGGGCACCAAGGCGAATCGGGCCGATCCGGCGAACCGGCCTTCGACGTCGGGCACTCGCACTCCGACGTCAGCGGCGGCTGGCTGCGCGCAGCCGCGTTCGGCGCGATGGACGGCCTGGTCAGCAACACCAGCCTGATCGCCGGTGTGGCCGCGGCCGAAAGCGTCCACGCCACCATGGTCAGCGGTGTTGCCGGGCTGCTGGCCGGCGCATTCTCCATGGCGCTGGGCGAATACACGTCGGTGACCACGGCCAACGAGCAGATCGACTCCGAGGTCCATCTCGAGCGCCGCGCCCTGCGCACGCGCCCGCACGACGAACGAGCCGAATTGGTTGCGATGTTGCGGGAACTGGGCCTGACCGCCGAAACCGCGGAGATCGCCACCGAGGAAATCCACCGCGACGAGAACCAGGCGGTCAACTTTCACCTGGTACGCGAGATCGGCGTCGATCCGGCCGCCAAGCCGTCGGCACGGGTAGCAGCCGGATCGTCGTTCGCCATGTTCGCCATCGGTGCACTGCTTCCGCTGATCCCTTACCTGCTCGGCTTCGGGTCGCTGGTCGCCGGGCTGGCATGTGGTGGGGCTGGGCTGCTGGTCGCGGGCGGGCTGACCGCCCGGTTCACTCGCAAAGCGATGTGGTGGGCGGCGACGCGGCAACTGATCTTCGGCGCGGCCGCCGTCGCCGCCACCTATCTGGTGGGATTGCTGATCGCGGCGGTGATGTGAGCCGCCCACGATGTCATGGTCGGGTACTCATGCCGCGGCCGGGCGACGGCCGTAGCCGGAACAACACGAACCCGGCCCACCACGCGCCCAGGATGATCAGCATGGCCATGTCGAAGGCCCACCAGCCCGTGTAGTGCGTCCACACCCCGTTGTGGGCCGCCAGCGGGTCGACCCGGCGCAGGTCAACGGTGGCGGCAGCGGCGGCAAAGCCCCAGTGGGCCGGGATCAGCCAGGAGATCTGGTCGAATCCCCATCTGCCCACCAGCGGCAGCAGCCCGCCGCCGAAGAGCGCGGACCCCAACATCACCGGCACCGCCAGCGGCAGCACCTCCCGCTTCGATCTGCCCAGCGTGGACAGCGCCAGGCCGACGATCATCGAGACGACGGCCGTGGCTGCCACACTCACGTAGAGCTCCACCGTGGGGTTGCGCAGCAGGACCGCCTCATGGACGGGTGGACCTTTGATGGCGACGACGACGGCGGTGAGGACGGCGGCCTGGATGGCTGCCACCAGGCCGAACACGATGACCTTGGCAACCAGATAGGCCAGCGTCGACAACCCCACAGCCTGCTCGCGCCGCAAGGTTCGGCGCTCACCGACCAGGTCACCGACCGTCAGCACGGTGCCCATCAGCACTGCGGCCAGGTTCAGCGCGGCCAGGATCTCGGTGGCTTCGTGCTGGTTGGACGCCAACCGGCCGGCGCGGTCGAACCCGGAGTCCCCGGGAATCAGCAGCGTCAAGCCACCCAGGAGCAACGGCAGCAGCACCAGCAAGAGGAAGGACAGGCGCCTGGCGAACAGCAGACGCGCCTGGCGACGAATCGCCAGCCACAGCTGCTGATCGGCATTGAGTTCGGCGGGCGGCCGCCCCGGCGCTGCCACCGCGGGCGGCGCCTGCGGTACTGAACCAGCTGCCTGTTGCTGATTGAGGAACGCCTGATGCGCGCCGCCGGGATCGGCGCCGACTCGTGCGAACACCGCCGGCCAGTCGGTGGTTCCCATCGCCGGTTCCAGCTGCACCGGCGGCCCGGCGAAAGCCAAGCTGCCGGCCGGGGTGAGCAGCAACACCTGGTCGCACATGTTCAGGTGGGCAAGCGACGTAGTGGCCAACACGACGACGCAACCGAGGTCGGCTTGTCGGCGCAGCATCGCCATGACGTGGCTCTCCTGCGCCGAATTCAGCCCCGCGCTCGGTTCGTCGACGACCAGCAGCGAGGGCCTGGAGACCAGTTCGGTAGCCATCGACGCACAGCGACGTACGTCGGGCGCAAGTTTGGTCACCCTGGTCTTGCGATGCGGCGTCAGTTCGAGTTCCTCGAGAACATGGTTCACCACCCGCTCGCGCGTTTCAGGGGTGGTATCGGGCGGCAGCCGCAGCTCTGCGGCGTAATCCAGGGCCTTGTCGACCGTGAGGCAGCCGTGCACAGCATCCTCGCGCGGCACCACCCCGATGCGCGATCTTCCCCATTTCGGTTCGGCCTGCACGTCGTGACCGTCCACGGTCAGCACTCCCGAACCGAGCGGTCGCAAGCCGGCCAGCAGCTGGATCAAGGCGGTGTTGCGGCTTTCCGCCGGCCCGATGACCGCCATCAACGAGCCTGGGCGGGCGGTGAACGAGATATCAGAAAGCAGTTCGCGCTCGTCGACGGTCAGTCCCAGTCGATATGCCGCCACGCCGAGGGTGCGCGCACCCGGTTTCAGCGGCAGCCGGCTGGTTGTCGGCCCCTCCTCCTCTGAGCCCTCCCGTGGGCCGGTGTCGGGTCGAGCGGCGCGCAGCTTTCGGGTGGCGCCGGTCATCCGCTCGACCAGGCCGCGGCCCGCGGGCCGATCACCCGGTGGCGCGGGCCGATCAACCGGTGGCGGGTGCTGATCAACCGGTGGCGGGTGCCCGGCCTCCGTCGCGGGCGGCGTTCCCTGCGGTGTCAATCCGATGGGTTTGGTGGTTCTGTCCACTGTCGAAGCTGCTCGGATTCGCTGGGTGGCCGACTCCGCGACGATGCGGTGCGCTAGGGGCTGGGCGGGACGTGTGATCGAGGTGGCCGGGATCCGCTGTGTGGCTTGCTCGGTGGGTTTCGCGGCTTTGCGCCACTGGCCGGTGGCCGCGGCCGGACCCGTCGGCGGCGGATGCGGCGGAACTTTGTGGTCGGGCGGCCCAACCGCCATAGCTGGACCCGTGAGAGCGGCGAGCTGGAAGGTTAGCCGGGGTCCGCTGCGAGGATCACCGATCGCGATCGTCTGCCCGTCGCGGATGTCGACCGCCGACAGCCGGGCGCCGTCAGCAAAAATGCCGTTGCCGCTGCCGTCCATGGCCACCCAATGGCTGTCCAGGAACCGTAGCACCACGTCCGGGGCGGGCCGGTCGACCGGACCGGGGCGGTCCAGGCGGATGTCACACTGCGTCCCGCGCCCCACCAGCACGTCGCGGCCCGGGGCGAAGACGTATCGCATCGGCCCGAACCACACGGTCAACGGCGGGGCGTTCGGTATCACGTTGCGGCCGCCACCTTTCGTCACCGAATGTCGTCACCGCGGCGACGATCAATATCTGACTGGGTACCCGGCGGGCGGGTCTACTTATCCAGGATGCACCGCAATGTCACAGAGTGTTGCGGCTCGGCGTGGCCGCCGCATTGTCGAGAAGCTGGCGCAGCACCTCGACGGCCTGCGCCAGGACCTGCCGATCCGCCGGTTCCAGCCGGGCCAGTTGCGGCTCGATCGCCGCCGCACGGTCGGCCCGCACCGCGGCCAGAGTGCGCTGCCCGTCAGCCGTGATGCGAATGCGCACCGCGCGGGCATCGCCGGGGTCGACCGTGCGGGTCACCAGTCCGGCCTCTTCGAGGCGGCGCACCTGCGTGGTCATCGTGGGCTGGGAACAGTGGTCGACCGCGGCCAGGTCGCCGATGCGGGCTTCGCCCTTGGCTTCGATGGTTGCCAGCAGCCGGGCCTGAGCCGAGGGCAGCGGCATCTGGATGCGTTGGGTAGCCAGCCGGTTGAGTCGCGCGACCACGCCCAGCAAATCTGCGCCGAGGCCGTGATCGGGTATCACGGTCCCGGCGGGGTTGGTGGCGGCGGAGGAACTCATGTTCCCATCGTTGCATAGCTTTGCTATGTGAGACCAATCGTGGGTGCTGGCAACCCAATCCGGCGGATGGTTGTGTGCTGCCGCCGCATGCGGCGTCACCTGGCAGAATCGGTGAGGTGACCGTGCCGGCCCCTGTTGCTTCGCGACTTCCGCGACATCGACGGGGGCCGTTGCAACCGGTAGAGCTGGCCCAGGCATCGGTGATGGCCGCGCTGTGCGCGGTCACCGCGATCATTTCGGTCATCGTTCCGTTCGCTGCGGGACTCGCACTGCTCGGCACGGTGCCCACCGGGCTGCTGGCCTACCGCTTCCGGCTGCGCGTGCTGGTTGCCGCGACCGTTGCCGCCGGCGTGATCGCCTTCTTGATCGCCGGAATGGGCGGCTTCATGGGGGTGGTCCACAGCGCCTACATTGGCGGGCTTACCGGAATCGTCAAGCGCCGGGGCCGGGGCACACCGACGGTGATCGTGTCGTCGCTGATCGCCGGGCTGGTCTTCGGCGCGGCCATGGTCGGTATGTTGGCGGCTCTGGCCCGCTTGCGCCGTCTGATTTTCGACGTGATGACCGCAAACGTGGACGGCTTGGCTTCCTTCATGACCCGGATCCATCTGCAGGGCGCCGCCGCCGACCTGAAGCGATACTTCGCCGCCGGGCTGCAGTACTGGCCGTGGGTGTTGCTGGGCTACTTCACGCTCGGGATCATGATCGTGTCACTGATCGGTTGGTGGGCGCTGTCCCGGCTGCTGGATCGGATGCGCGGAATTCCCGACGTGCACAAGCTCGACGCTGCGGCCGGTGATCACACGGCGCCGATCGGGCCGGTTCCGGTGCGATTGGACAACGTGCGCTTCCGCTATCCCGGTGCCGGCCAAGACGCGCTGCGCGAGGTCAGCCTGGAAGTCCGGGTCGGCGAACATGTGGCGATCACCGGCGCAAACGGTTCGGGCAAGACCACGTTGATGCTGGTTCTCGCCGGGCGGCCGCCGACATCAGGCACGGTGGCACGTCCGGGCGCGGTGGGCTTGGGCAAGCTTGGCGGCACGGCGGTGGTTTTGCAGCATCCGGAAAGCCAGGTCCTGGGCACCCGGGTCGCCGACGACGTGGTGTGGGGCCTGCCGCCGGGCACCCGCATCGACGTCGGCCGGCTGCTCGCCGAGGTCGGCCTGGACGGGCTGGCCGAACGCGACACCGGAAGCCTGTCCGGTGGTGAGCTGCAGCGGCTTGCGCTGGCGGCGGCGCTGGCTAGAGAACCGGCGCTGCTGATTGCCGACGAGGTCACCACGATGGTGGACCAGCAGGGCCGCGACGCGCTGCTGGGTGTGCTGTCCGGCCTGACGAAACGCCACCGCACCGCGCTGGTACACATCACGCACTACAACAACGAGGCCGATTCGGCCGACCGGACCATCAATCTCAGCGACTCACCCGACAACGCCGACATGGTCGAGACGGCAGACGTTCCGTCGCCGGCCGTCGCGGTGGGCCACGGGGCCCACCGGCCGGCGCTGGAACTGATCAACGTCGGACACGAATATGCGACGGGCACACCGTGGGCCAAGACCGCGTTGCGAGGGATCAGCTTCGTGGTGGAGCAGGGCGACGGAGTGCTGATCCACGGCGGCAACGGCTCGGGCAAGTCCACGCTGGCGTGGATCATGGCCGGGCTGACGGTTCCCACCGCCGGGTCTTGCCTGCTGGATGGCCGGCCCACCCACGAGCAGGTCGGTGCCGTGGCGTTGTCATTCCAAGCGGCCCGGCTGCAGCTGATGCGCAGCCGCGTCGACCTGGAAGTCGCCTCCGCGGCGGGCTTTTCGGCCCGCGATCAGGACCGCGTGGCTGCGGCGCTGAGCGTCGTAGGGCTGGATCCCGCGCTGGCCAAGCGCAGCATCGATCAGCTCAGCGGTGGGCAAATGCGCCGCGTGGTGCTGGCCGGGCTGCTGGCATGTTCACCGCGGGCGCTGATTCTCGACGAGCCGCTGGCGGGTTTGGATGCCGCCAGCCAGCGCGGTTTGCTGCGGCTACTCGAAGACCTGCGCCGCAAGCAGGACCTCACGGTGGTGGTCATTTCCCATGATTTCGCCGGGATGGAAGAGCTTTGCCCGCGGACGCTGCATCTGCGCAACGGCGCCGTGGAACCGGCGTCGACGACGGCCGCCGGCGGGACCGGGAGCATGTCATGACGCTGTCCGCAGCCAACACATCCGACACGGCAGGACGCGGAGTCCGGCGCCCCACGCGACCGGTTGTCCTGCTGGTTCCCGTACCGGGCAGCTCGATCATCCACGAATTGTGGGCCGGCACGAAACTGCTTGTGGTGTTCGGTATTTCGGTACTGCTGACGTTCTATCCAGGCTGGGTAGCCATCGGGCTGATGGCGGCGCTGGTGCTCACGGCGGCCAGGCTCGCCCATATCCCACGCGGTGCGGTGCCATCGGTGCCTCGCTGGTTATGGGTCGTGCTCGCCATCGGGGGCATTACGGCTGCGCTGGCCGGCGGCGCCCCGTCGATCGCGGTGGCCGGAGTGGAGCTTGAACTGGGCGGAGCATTGAATTTCCTGCGGATCACCGCGCTGTCCATCGTGCTGCTCGCGTTGGGTGCAATGGTTTCCTGGACTACCAACGTCGCCGAAATCGGGCCCGCCCTGGCAACTTTGGGCCGCCCACTGCGACTGCTGCGGATCCCGGTCGACGAGTGGGCGGTCACCTTGGCGCTCGCGCTTCGCGCCTTCCCGATGCTCATCGACGAATTCCAGGTGCTCTACGCAGCCCGGCGGCTGCGGCCCAAGCGCATACCGCGCGGCCGCAAGGCCCGCCGGCAGCGGCGCCGGACCGAAGTGATCGATTTGTTGGCTGCCGCCATCACCGTGACCCTGCGGCGAGCCGATGAGATGGGCGATGCCATCACCGCCCGTGGCGGCACCGGCCAGTTGTCGGCCTATCCGGCCCGACCCAAACTGGTCGACTGGGTGGCTCTGACGACCACTGCCGTGGCCGGCGGCGCAGCGGTGGCGATCGAGACACTGTTGCGGATCACCTGAGCGGGCAACCCAGCTGACACGTCCACCGGGCCGGCCGGCGCGGCTCTTGACCGCCGGGGGGCCCGCTTCTGCGGCTGTCCGAGCGGGCGGGAATCATTACTTAGCCGATCGGCCCGACCATTCAGGCGGTTCGCTGCCGGATGGCGGCAAGCCGGGTTCATAATCAGCCTGGTCCAGCACCAGGAGGGCAATTGCCGGCAACGTCGGTCAGTCTCAGACAGCAGATGCTACGGCGCCGCCCGGTGGTCGGCGCCGCGGTCGCGGCCGGGGTCAACGGCGGCCTCAAACGCAGCCTCGGCACCTTTCAGCTGACCATGTTCGGCGTCGGGTCGACGATAGGTACCGGGATCTTCTTCGTGCTGTCCGAGGCTGTGCCGCAGGCGGGCCCAGGCGTGATCGTCTCGTTCGTCATCGCCGGCATTGCTGCCGGTCTCGCGGCCATCTGCTATGCCGAATTGGCCTCGGCGGTACCGGTTTCGGGCTCGTCGTACTCGTATGCCTACGCCACCTTGGGCGAGGCGGTCGCGGTATGCGTGGCGGCCTGCCTGCTGCTCGAATACGGGGTGGCCACCGCCGCGGTCGCGGTCGGCTGGAGCGGTTATGTCAACAAGCTGCTGCACAACGTGTTCGGGTTGCGCCTGCCGAGCGCGTTGTCGATGGCGCCCTGGGATACGCAGCCTGGCCAAGCGCACGGGTATGTCAACCTTCCGGCGGTCATCTTGATCGCGCTGTGCGCGTTGCTGCTGATTAGGGGCGCCAGTGAGTCGGCGAAGGTCAACGCCATCATGGTGCTGATCAAGCTCGGGGTGCTGGGCATGTTCGTCGTCCTCGCGCTGACCGCCTATAGCAGCGATCGCTTCGCCCAGTTCGCCCCCTTCGGTATTGCCGGCATCGGAGCGGCGGCCGGCACCATCTTCTTCTCCTTCATCGGCCTGGACGCGGTGTCCACCGCCGGTGAGGAGGTGACCAATCCGCAGCAAAGTGTGCCGCGCGCACTGATGGCGGCGCTGTTCGTTGTGACCGGCGTCTACGTGCTGGTTGCGTTCGCCGCGTTGGGTACCCAGCCGTGGCAGCGTTTCCAAGCCCAGGAAGAGGCCGGGCTGGCCACGATTCTGGACAATGTCACCCACAGCACTTGGGCCAGTACCATTTTGGCGGCCGGAGCGGTGATCTCCATTTTCACCGTCACGCTGGTCACTCTGTACGGTCAGACCCGCATTCTGTTTGCGATGGGTCGTGACGGGTTGCTGCCGGCACGGTTCGCCGCGGTGAATCCGCGCACGCAGACTCCGGTCAGCAATACCGTGATCGTCGCGGTCGCCGCGTCGATCCTGGCCGCTGTGGTGCCGCTGGACCGCTTGGCGGACATGGTGTCCATCGGCACGCTCACCGCGTTCATCGTGGTGTCGCTCGGCGTGATCATCCTGCGGGTGCGTGCTCCCGAGCTGCCGCGGGGATTCTGGGTCCCCGGTTACCCGGTGACACCGGTCCTGTCGGTACTGGCTTGCGGCTACCTGCTCTACAGCCTGCACTGGTACACCTGGATTGCGTTCACCGCCTGGGTGGCGGCGGCGCTGCTGTTCTACCTCTTCTGGGGGCGCCACCACAGCGCGCTCAATAACCCTGCGCTGCTTGCGGATCCACGTAGGGAGGAGCTGTGAGCGTCGTCGTGGGGTATCTGGCCGGCCGGGTCGGTGTGTCGGCGCTGCAGCTGGGCGTTCGGTTGACGCGAACGCTGAACACGTCGCTGACGGTGGCGACCATCGTGCCGAAGCCCTGGCTGCCGGCATCGCTGTCGCAACCGGACTTTGAGCAGTGGGCCACCGAGCTGGCCACCGACTCGGCGACGGAGGCGCAGCGTTACCTGCGCACCGTGGCCGACGGGGTCGAGGTCAGCTACGTGCATCGTGAACACCGGTCGGTGTCGGGCGGATTGATCGAGGTGATCGAGGAAGTCGACGCCGAGATGCTGGTGCTGGGCTCATTCCCGAGTGGGCGACGGGCGCGGGTATTGATCGGCTCGACCGCCGATTGGCTGTTGCATTCGTCACCGGTGCCGGTGGCGATCAGCCCTCGTCAGTACGATTCGCCCACTGCCCGGCTTACCCGGCTCACCTGTGGTTATTCTGCGGCGCCGGACTCGATCGAGGTGGTGCAGCGGTGCTCGGAGCTGGCCCGGCGCTACGGCGTGCCGTTGCGGGTGATCACTTTCGCGGTCCGCGGCCGGACCATGTATCCACCGGAGGTGGGCCTGCACGCCGAGTCATGGGTGTTGCAGGCCTGGGCGGCGCAGGCCCAAGAAATGCTGGAAAAACTCAAGACCGACGCCGTGGTAGGCAAAGACGTTGTGCTGCAAGTGATCAGCGGAAATGGGTGGCAGCAGGCGCTGGGGCAGACGGACTGGCAAGACGGTGAGATATTGGCGTTGGGCACCTCACCGCGCGGTGATATCGCCCGAGTCTTTCTCGGTTCGCGCAGCGGCAAGATCATCCGCCACAGCCCGGTACCGGTATTGGTGCTGCCCGGCTAAGAGTCGAGCCGCATCAGCGCTGGGCTGCGGCGTTGGCCGCGGCCTGCGCCTGCCTCAGGATCGTTGCGACATCGCCGCGGCCCAGGAACATTTCGTCGAAGTAGGGTTTGAGGGCGTCGTAGCCGGCAGCGAATCCGGCGCCCCCGGGCGCCGGAATGCGCGGTCCCTTCAGCACCGCGAAGAACGGGGTGACGTCGACCCCGTTGGCTTTCCAGTAGCTGAAGTAAACCGGCTGGGCGGACAATACCGCCGGGATGGCCGCACCGTCCCGTCCCAGATATGCGTTGCCTGCCCTGCTGCCCATCCAGGCCAGCACCTGGCGCACCGCGTCTGGATGCTTGGTAGCGCAATTACCAGCTGCTGCAATGCCATTGGTAACGCTCACCCGGCCCGCCGGCCCGATCGGCAGCATCGCCACACCCCAGTGGAACGTGGCATCACGGGCCACCGGCGCCAGGCTGTAGGTGCCGGACTGAAACAGTGCCATGCGGCCGGCCAGGAATTGGTTACGGGAGAAATCGCCGTTGTCGTTGGTGTCGGAGGCCGGCGGCGCGACGTGGTCGTCGTTGATCAGGCCGACCAGATAGCGGAACGCCTCAATGGCGGGCGGGTTGTCGAAGGCGAACTCGTTGCCGCGCTGGAATACCCCGCCGGCCGAGCCAATGTAGTTGAGATAGATGCCTTGCGGGTCGTTGGCGGCGTTGTAGCCCCACTGGCGGACCCGTCGCGCTTCGAAACCCGGTGTGCCGGCTACATGTCCGTCGGCGTCGACGGTGAGCCGGGCCAGCAGTGGACGCAACGTGTCGTCGGGGCCGGCACTCCACCGCAGCCGGTCCAGCTCCGCCGGGTCCACGCCGGCCGCTGCCAGCAGGTCGGCGTTGTAGAACAGCGCGACCCCGGCGTCGGTCAGCTGCGGCACCGCCCACAAGATGCCGTTACGGGTGAACTGGTCCACCACCGACGGCTCCCAATCGCCGGCATCGAGGTGTGGGCCGATCTTCATCAGCCGGTCGCTGTCGGCATAGGCGGCCAGGTGGGCGTTGGACAGCCAGAAGATGTCGTCGGCGCTGCCACCGGCCACGTCGGTGCGCAGGGTGTCGAAGTAGGTTGAGTAGGAGACCAGGTTCGTGCGCACTTCGATGCCGGGATGCGTGCGGGTGAACGCTTCGAACGAGCGCTGGTAGTCCAGCGCGATCGGCTCGGCCCAGAGCCGGACCGTGACGATGATCCTGCCGCCGGCCGGTTCCCCCGCGCGGTCCAGCGCCACTACCGTGACCCCGAGGAGCACCGCGGTCAGGGTGAGCGCCGCAGCGACGAGGGTGGAAAACCGGGGCCGAGTCATGGTTGGCATCCAGACTGCCGTGACGGTCGTGGATCGGCCAGTACCAAAGCCCGAGCGGCAATCTCGGCGCAGCGACGCGTCATTTGAGCCCCGAGACCAGGATCGACGAGACGATATGCCGCTGGGCCGCAACGAACAGCACGATCAGCGGAACGATCGCGACCGTCGTGGCCGCCATCACCAGCGTCCACTGGGCGTTGAACCGCGACTGCAGGTCGGCTGTGGCCACCGTCAACACCCGCCACTTGTGGCCGCTGGTGATCACCAGCGGCCACATGAAGTTGTTCCACTGCGAGACCACGGTGATCAGTGTCAGGGCGGCCAGGACCGGACGGCTGGACGGAATCACCACGTGCACCAGCACGTCCAGGGTGTTGGCGCCGTCCAGGAACGCGGCGTTGATCAAGTCTTTCGGGATGATGCGAAAGTGCTCGCGCAGCAAGAAGATCGCGTACGGCGAACCGAACATGAACGGCAACACCAGCGCCCAGAACGTGTTGCGCAGGCCGAGCTGAGCCATCATCAAGTACAACGGCACCACCGTGACCGTCGCCGGCACCATCAGCGTGGCGAGGTAGACCCAGAACAACAGGTCGCGTCCGGGAAACTCCAGCCGGGCGAATGCGTAGCCCGCCAGTACCGAAAACGTCAGCTGGCCCAGCAGGATCACCGCCGTTATCAATGCGGTGACCACCGCCGCGCGGCCGAAGCCCGCGCCGGCCAGGTCGGTGTAATTCGACAACGTCGGTGGGCGCGGTAACTGCAGCGGCGTGCCCGTGGCGAACTGGTGGGCGGAGGTGAACGACGTCAACAACCCAAGCACGAAGGGCAGCAGCGTGATGAGCGCGCCCAGGATCAGGCCGGCGTAGATCACGGCGTTGGACAGGTTACGTGAGGTCATAGCTAATCCGTCGCCTAAAGTACAGGTGCTGAACGAAGGTGACGCCGACCAGAATGACGAACAGCACCACGGCCATCACCGACGCCCGTCCGATGGCCGCCGAACCGAATGCCTCCGAATAGATCTGGTGGGCCACCAGCTCGGTGCTTCCCCCCGGACCACCGCCGGTCAGCGCGTAGACGGTATCGAAAATCTGTGCAGCGCTGACGATTCCAGTGACCAGAACGAAGAAGGTGGTCGGCCGCAGCATCGGCAGCGTGATTCGCCAGAACCGCTGCCAGGTTGTCGCGCCGTCGGTGCGTGCGGCCGCGTGGATGTCGTCGGGGATGGCCAGCAGGCCCGCCAGGAAAGACAGCGAAACATAGCCCACGTTGGTCCAGACGACGACGGCCGCGACCAGGGGCAAGGCGAGGTCGGGATTGGTGAGCCATTCGACGCGGCGCCCCAGCAGGGCGCTGACGGCTCCGTCGGTGGGCGCCAGAATCCAGCGCCACATCACCGCGATCGCCAGCGGGGCGCAGATCCAGGGCAGCACGTAGAGCGTGCGAAAGAAGTTGGTGCCCGGAAGCCGCCGGACCAACATCATCGCGGCCAGCAACCCGAGCACCGTCTGCGCCGGCACCACGATGGCCACGAAGACGGCGGTGACCACCAGCGAGCCGCCGAAGCCGGAGTCGGCCAGCACCGATCGCCAGTTGGCCAGCCCGACGAAGCGCAGCGGGCCCAGCAGATCCCAGCGGTACAGGCTCAGCCAGACGACCACCAGGATGGGCAACAACAGGAAAGCGAGCACGCCGAACAGGCTGGGCGCCAGCAGGGCGTAGGCCAACGCGGTGGGTCGGCGTGGCGTGGCGCGCATGGGTGTATTAAAGCGTGGTGGATACGGTGGAGTCGTGACACCAAAGCGGCGAATCGATTCCGACTTTCTGGACCTGCCGCGCCACGCGTTGGCCGACGCCGCGCTGTCAGCGGCCACCGCGGCCGGAGCCAGCCACGCCGACCTGCGGATACACCGCATCAACACCGAGATCATCCAGTTGCGCGACGGAGAACTCGAGACGGCGATCGTCAGCCACGACCTGGGCTTCGCGGTGCGGGTGATCGTCGATGGCACCTGGGGCTTCGCCTCCCACGCCGAGCTGGCGCCGTCGGTGGCCGCCGATACCGCGCGCCGCGCGGTGCAGGTGGCCACCAGACTTGCCGCGCTGAACACCGAGCGTGTCGAGCTGGCGCCGGAGCCGGTCTACGCCGACGCCAGATGGGTGTCGGACTACGAGATCGACCCGTTCGGCCTGCCTGCCACCGAGAAGATCGCCGTGCTGCGGGAGTATTCCGGGCGACTGTTGAGCGCAGACGGCGTCAATCACGCGTTGGCCAGGCTGAACGCCGCCAAGGAGCAGACCTTCTACGCCGACACCAACGGAACGTCGATCACCCAGCAACGGGTGCGGTTACATCCGTCGCTGGAGGCGGTGACCGTCGATGCGGCGGCGGGAACCTTCGACTCCATGCGCACCCTGGCGCCACCGGCGGCCCGGGGCTGGGAGCTGGTCGCCGGTGACCAGATCTGGAACTGGACCGACGAATTGGCGCAGCTGCCGTCGTTGCTGGCCGAGAAGATCAAATCGCCCAGCGTGACTCCGGGTCGCACCGACCTGGTGATCGACCCGACCAACCTCTGGCTGACCATCCACGAATCTATCGGCCACGCAACCGAATACGATCGCGCGATCGGCTACGAGGCGGCCTACGCCGGTACCTCGTTCGCCACGCCGGACAAACTCGGGAGCCTGCGTTACGGCGCAGCGGTGATGAACGTGACGGCCGACCGCACCGTCGAATTCGGCTTGGCCAGTATCGGTTACGACGACGAAGGGGTGGCCGCGCAGAGCTGGGATCTGGTGCGCGACGGAGTGTTCGTCGGCTATCAGCTCGATCGGGTGTTCGCGCTGCGGCTCGGCAAGGAGCGCTCCAACGGCTGCTCATACGCCGACTCACCCCATCACGTGCCGATCCAGCGGATGCCCAATGTTTCGTTGCAGCCCGGCCCCGAGGATCTCAGCACCCCCGATCTCATCGGCCGGGTGGCGGACGGCATCTATATCGTCGGCGACAAATCATGGTCAATTGACATGCAGCGCTACAACTTCCAGTTCACCGGTCAGCGATTCTTCCGCATCCGCGACGGCCGTCTGGACGGCCAGTTGCGCGATGTCGCCTATCAGGCCACCACCACCGACTTCTGGAATTCCATGGAGGCCGTGGGCGGCCCATCGACCTGGCGGCTATGTGGCGCGCTCAACTGTGGCAAGGCCCAGCCGGGCCAGGTCGCCGCCGTCAGTCACGGCTGTCCGTCGGCCCTGTTCCGTGGTGTCAACGTGCTCAACACCCGTACCGAAGGCGGCCGATGATCACTGCCCAGCACGTCGTCAACATCGTCCTGCAGGAGGCGGCGCAGCGTGGCCGCGCCGACGAGACCATGGTGCTGGTGGTCGACCGCACCGAGGTGACGCTGCGCTGGGCGGGCAATTCCATGACCACCAACGGGATTTCGAACAGCCGCAGCGTCACTGTTATTTCCATTGTCCGCCAGGGTGATAGTGCCTACGTCGGCGCAGTGGAGTCAGGTGAGGTCGACCCGTCGGCATTGTCCGGGCTGGTGGCCGCGTCGCAGGACGCGGCCCGTTCGGCGCCGGAAGCCGGTGATGTCGCACCGCTGCTGGCCGACCCCGGTGTGCCCGTCGACTGGGACGCGCCGGTTTCCGGCACGGGTATCGATGTATTCGCCGACCTCGCGGTGTCGCTGAGCCGGGAGTTCGGTGGCGGCGACCGGCTGTACGGCTATGCGCACCACAGCCTTTCGACGACATTCCTGGCGTCGTCGACCGGTTTGCGCCGCCGCTACACACAACCGGCCGGCGCGGTGGAGATCAACGTCAAACGCGGCGACGCCAGTGCCTGGGCGGGCGTCGGCGCGCCCGACTTGGCCGGTGTGCCAATCGATGTCCTGCTCGATCAGCTGTCCACCCGGCTGGGGTGGGCGCAGCGCTGGGTCGAGCTGCCCCCGGGACGCTACGAGACGATCATGCCGCCGTCGACGGTAGCCGACCTGATGCTGTATCTGGTGTGGTCGATGGCCGGCCGTGGCGCGCAGGAGGGTCGCACCGCGCTGTGTGCTCCCGGCGGCGGAACCAGGGTGGGGGAGCGGCTCACCGAGCTGCCGCTGACGCTGTTTTCCGACCCGATGGCGCCCGGCCTGGTGTGCACGCCATTCGTCGCGGTGAGCAACTCGTCGGAGACGGTATCGGTGTTCGACAACGGCATGGAGATCGGCCATGTGGACTGGATCCGCGACGGGGTGATCAACGCGCTGGCCTATCCGCGAGCCACCGCGGCCAAGTACGACGCACCAATCGCCGTGGGCGCCGACAATCTCCTGATGACGGGCGGGTCGGCTGATGTGGCGGAGATGATCGCCGCCACCGAGCGCGGTCTGCTGCTGACCACCTTGTGGTACATCCGCGAGGTCGACCCGACCACGCTGCTGCTCACCGGCCTGACGCGCGACGGCGTCTACCTCGTCGAAGACGGCGCGGTGACGGCGGCGGTCAACAACTTCCGATTCAACGAAAGCCCACTGGACCTGCTGCGACGGGCCACGCAGGCCGGCGTCAGCGAGGTCACCCTGCCCCGAGAATGGGGGAATTGGGCCACCCGGGCGGCTATGCCGTCGCTGCGGATACCGGACTTCCACATGTCCTCCGTCAGCCAGGCGCAATAGCCGATTGCTGTGCGGTGATGGTGCGTTCTAGCGTGTGAAAGATGGCTGTGCGTGACGAATTCGCCCGGTTGGTCGCGTTGTCCCCCGGTGACGGTCGAGTGGTGGGCCTGGTCCGGCGGGTCTGCGGGCGGGCGCTTTCGCTGCCCCCGTTACCATCCGATGTTGTCGTCGACGGACCTGAGTCAGCGGCGGAATGCGCGGTCGCCGAGTTTGCCGAACAGTTCAGCGTCGATGTCTCGGGGATCACCGCCGAGCAACGAACCCGCCTGTTTGAACACCTGGGCGACAACACCTTTGGTGCCGTTGTGTCGATATTCATCGCCGACTTCGTGCCGCGGGTGCGAGCGGGACTGGAAGCACTTGGAGTCGGCTCGGAGTATCTGGGCTGGGCGCGGGGACCGGTCGGGTGGGATCGCGAGTCCGATGGGTCCGCGGCGTTGTTCAACGGTTTCCTGCCCGCGGTGGCTCGGATGCGCGCACTCGATCCGGTCACGTCCGAGCTGGTCCGGTTGCGCGGTGCGGCCCAGCACAACTGCCGGCTCTGCAAGTCGTTGCGTGAGGGCACCGCGCTGGATTCCGGTGGTTCGGAAACGCTGTACGAAGAGATTGAGCGCTTCCAGGCCTCGGTTCTGTTAGAAGATCGCACAAAAGCCGCCCTACGGTATACGGATGCGTTAATTTGGACGCCTGCGCACCTCGCCGCCGACGTCGCCGCCGAGGTGCGCTCAAGGTTCGCCGACGCGGAGGCCATCGAGCTGACCTTTGACATCATGCGTAACGCCAGCAACAAGATTGCCGTGTCGCTAGGTGCTGACGCGCCGAGGGTGGAGCAGGGCACCGAACGGTACCTGATCGGGGCCGACGGTCAGACGGTGTTCAACTGACAATGGGTATCGGCACCATGGCGGTCAGGATGGCGGTCAGGATGGCGGTCAGGATGGCGGTCAGGGTGCTTTTTGCCGTTGCCGTGGGTGTGAGTGTGGCCGGCTGTTTTGGGACCGGCGGCAAGACCGCCAGGCCGACCATGACGGCCCACGACAGCGA
Source organism: Mycobacterium attenuatum (assembly GCF_900566085.1). Classification (GTDB taxonomy): domain Bacteria; phylum Actinomycetota; class Actinomycetes; order Mycobacteriales; family Mycobacteriaceae; genus Mycobacterium; species Mycobacterium attenuatum. The sequence goes on along the minus strand of NZ_UPHT01000110.1, from coordinate 28,111 downwards.
GCAATCCCGGCTCCCGCCGATATACCCCGGAACCACGGTGTCGATCCCGACGACCACCACCCCCGCTGGTTCGGCAAGCACCGTTGCGGGCGACGGCACCTACCGGGTCGGAGTCGACATCCGTCCCGGCACGTACCGCTCGCCGGGCGGCAAAGACTGTTATTGGGAGCGGCTGAGAGGACTGGGCGGAACCGTCGAGGACATCATCGTCAACGGCGCCGGAACCGGGCCGCAGGTCGTGACGATCGCGCCCACCGACGTCGCGTTCAAAACGCAGCGCTGCCCGACGTGGACGCTGGATTCCGGCGCTACTGCGACGACTTCGATGACTGCGACGACTTCGACGACTAGGCCGGTGAAGCTGCCCGAGGGTGCCCAGCCGTGTCCCAGCACGGCGGGGCCTGCCGGCGGCTTCAGCCAATCCGCGGTCGGGTCATCGGCGACATCGTGTCAGTTCGCCGAACAGGTGCGGCTCGCCTACGGAGCCAGCGCACCCACCGGCTCGACACCTCGCCAGATCACTGCCGTGAGCCCCGTGACCGGCCAGTCTTATGCCATGACCTGCACCGCGGACGGGGAGCTGGTCGTATGCGGCGGCGGCGATGGCGCCGTCGTCTACGTGTATTGATGCGCTCCGCGGGGGCCAAATAGTAGCACTCTGCAACATTTTGGCGTTGACTTAGATGTATCAGTATTTAGTGGGCATCTGCTCCATTGGCAGGTTCGACAATGAATGCCACACATCTGAGCTCACCCGGGCGAGTCGCCGGGATAATCTTGGCGGCCCTGATGCTGGGCCACGTTCTGCTCGTAGCACCGCCAGCCTCGGCGGACTGCGTCTTGAGCGCGCAGGACAAGCGTTACGTCGCGCTGCTGCAACACCGGCAGATCGGCGCGACTTCCGGCAACACCGACTGCGATGCGGCCGTGCTGGGTCGGCAGATCGCCGACAACGTGCGGGTGGCAGACAATCCGCCATTGATGGCCTCGACGCTTGCCGATGCCGTGTACGATCGGACGAACTTGACCGCGGAGCAGGCTGCGTTTGAGGTCGCAGCAGCGATCTATGTCTACGCACCGGAGATGGTCTGGGTGGTTGACAACACACCGCTGTGATCGGCACGAGGATGGGCGCGCCGCACCTGTCGCGGTTGTCGGGCCCGAGGAGAACGCCAGATGATCACAAAAGCGCTGATCAGCGCCGCTATCGCTGTCGGCGCTTCGATAGCGTTGGCCGCCCCGGCCGCCGCTGATGAGCCGGATGCCTCGGTAACCACCTGCAACTGTGAGCAGTCGCCCGACAAGCCTCCCGCGCCCAGCCTGCAACAGATGAACCAGAGCATCCGAGAAGCCCTCGCCAGCCTGGAATCCGGCGAAGGCTAACCGAAGGGTTGTTGCGGCAGGCGGCCAACTCGTGTGGGCGGGTTGGACGTGCGGGCCAGTTGCACGCACACCATCGCGGGCGTGCGATCAGGCCATCGCCATGTCCGACTGATCCCCGTGCCTCCGCGTGCGGACGGACTCTGTTGGCGCCGCCACAATACCGACGTCGAACATCGCCCCGCAGGACCGGCCACGAAAGCCCTCAGCGCCTGGTCGAGTTCGTTTCGTCTGCTGGTATGGGGCCCGCGAGTTTGAAGAAGGGATCGTGCTCCGGATGGCGAGACACCGCAATTTTGAGAAGCATTGGCCGCTCAGATCGGGGTCGCCAATCCCGGCGGATAATCGAGACAAGCGGCAAACCGCGTATTATGGTGCGCAGCAAGTTGATTCGTGCCACGGGCGGCGCTGACCAGCGGGCTACTGAAGGCCCACCGTCAGGAAAATAACTAGGCCCACAAGCAATTTGCCGCATTCGACATCTTTGATAACCGGTGCGCTGAAACGACTGTGGGCAGGCCAGCCAGCGGACCTCGTCGAACGATAAAGGGCTCGACGAGGCCAGCTGACTGGACGAGACGACTAAACTCCTGGCCGCCGGGCCGCGGCGGGGGCGACACCCGTGCCGGCGTCCTTGCGCCGTTTCAACCCGACGAGTCCACCCAGGCCGAGGAGCCCGAGAAGCCCCCAGAGTCCCGAGTTGTCGCCGTGTTGGTCATTGTTGTTGTCTGCCAACGTCGTAGTGGTCGATGATGGCGTGGGCGCGTCCTGCACAGCGGCGTTGGCTACGCCCGTGCCGCCGAACAGTAGTGCCCCAGTCGCAGAAGCCACTGCAATGGTCTTGCGCATGTTTATCCCTCCAAAATTCGGGTGTTCTCGATCCAATGTCGTTTAGTGAGACCAAGTTCGGACCAGTGTGCTCTAATCCCTGTGAGAAGCAGCGCAAGCGAACGCCCGGCGCCGCATGGTCGGGCTACCCATTAGTGGGATTCTGAAACGGATTCAGTTCGATCGGCGACGCGCAGGTGGTCCGACGCCATTGGATCGAAGATCGATGTTATGGGGCGGACAGAAAATGGGTAGCCGCTCAGAGATGCGAAAGTGCGCGAACCAGATCTCAACTCAGGGAGGGAACTTCAATGACGGCATCGGACAGGACCACACTTGTGGCGCAACTGCGCACGGTCCTTCAGTTGACCAACACCGAAATCCAGGTCGCGGAAACCCGCGTCGCCCAAGCGCGTACCGAAGCGGTGCGCCGCGAGCTGACCCAAAACGCGGCGAATGCCCGCGATCGGGCTGGGGCTATCGAGACGGCAATCCGCCGACTCGGTGGCTACCCTGACGTCGTCGGCCCGTTCCTGGGCCGCGCCGCCGCCGCGGTCAAGGCGCTTACTGAACAGGCCCAACCGTTCGACGAGGCGTTACTGGGTGATCTCGCGCTCGAGGACCAGCTGCTTGATCGCGCGCGTTACATCAAAGCGCTGGCTGTGGCCGCCCAGGAGCGGGACGTTGAAAACCTGGCGGCCCGCCTGATCACCGCTCACTCCGCGACGGTCGATTGGCTCACCACGGTGCTGGCCGAAGATGCACTCGGCGGTCCGGCAGCATTGCGTCGCACCCCGTTACAGGCGGCCACCGGTACGGCGGTGAAACTGGTCAACTTGCCCGTCGCCTGGTCCACGCGCGGAGTAGACCGGGCAGCGGAGGCGCTGCGCTCTACCGGGCCGTCGCTCAAGGAGCTGGTGAACCGGAGCGGTCATGCCAGCGACGTGGCGGTCAAGGCGCTTTCTGCCTCGCGTGACGCTGCCCTTGGCGCGGCCGAGCGGGTTACCCGCAGGGAAGGCGCGGGCGAAGCTGCCGATGCATTGCACTCCGCGCGTGCCCGGACAGGTGTGCTGGCATCCAGTGAACTGCCCATCCGCAAATATGACGATCTGAATGTCAACGAGGCAGTGGCGGCGGTGAAGGAACTCACCAACGCTGGTGATGTGCGGGCGATAATCGCCTACGAGGAGGCCAACAAAAATCGGCAGCGCATCGTATCGGCTGCCCAAACGCGTGTCGCATCCATCGCGCAGGACATCGTGGGGATCAAGGCGTGAGCTGACTGCGATCACTAACCATCGACCAGCCCGACGACTCGGTATGGTGAGGGTTTCTCGCGGTTCCCGATGCGAGTCGGCAGAAACCTGTGCCCCAACGTCAGGCGGACGGGCGGTGCTCCAAGACGGGTGCTGTCGGATGGTAAGCATACTCAACCCAACAGCGGGCTGCCCGCCCGATCGTTATACCGGGATCGGTCGATGTATCGCACGCAGATCTGCTTGCCGCCGAGCGGAATTCGGCTAGCAACTGATCGGGTACCCTCAACGGTTCTGCGTTGACCGCCTCATGGAGTGGCACCCTCATGGAGTGGCACGTTGCCCGACGCCGGTTGCGAACTCCTTTTGCCGGAGTCGACCGCCGGCGCCCGATTCGAGCGGCGGGGTGTTCATCCCGCCGCCTGACCTGAGTCCGTCGAGGAACTCGCTGATCGCGTCCAGAGATGTCCGCGACGCAGTCCAGCCGAGTTCGATTCGGGCGCGCGTGATGTCCATCAGCGGCAGACTTAACGCCAGATCGAGCAGGGTGGGGCTGGTCGGGAGCAGGTGCAGCTTCCAGGCAGCGGCAACGAGCGTCCGGATGGGCCAGGACGGCAGCTTGACCGGCCGGGCGCCCAGCAGTTCCCCGAGCGTCCTGGCGTCCAGGACGGGGTCGGCCGCGACGTTGAACGCCCCGCGCACCGGTTGGACGACGGCAAGCCGAAAGGCCCGTCCCGCGTCGCTGGAATGCAGTGCCTGCAGCCGAAGGCCGGGCAGATCGGGAATGATCGGCAGCCGCGCGGACCGCACCAGCGTGGCGGGCAGCAGCGGTCCCGCAAACAGGCGGCGCTGCTCGGAGGCCGCTTCGCGCTTGAAGATGAAGCCTGGCCGCAGCCGAACCACCCGTATCTTCGGATGATCGCGCTCGAACGTGTCGAGCACGCGTTCCAGATACGACTTCTCCCGTCCGTACGCCGCTGTGGGAAGCGCGTGGGTGGGCCAGGATTCGTCGACACCGCGATCCTGCGGGCCGGGGGAGTACGCGCCCACTGACGAGGCGCAGATCAGCGCATCAACCCCGGCCCGGGCGGCAGCCGCGAAGACGCGGATGCTGCCGAGTACGTTGTTGCGCCAGGTGGTCAGCTCGTCGTGCGTCGGCTGGAAGATCCAGGCTAGCTGCACCACGGCAGCTGCACCACGGAGGTGAGGCTCGAGATCGTCACTCGAGATGTCCGCCTGGATCCAGGTCGTTTTCGGCGGCTGCCACCCCGGGCTGCGACGCGCGATGCCGACGATCGAGTCGATCTGCTCGTCGGCGCCGAGAGCCTCGACCACGCTGGTGCCCACGTTGCCCGTGGCACCCACCACGACCACTCTCATTCGCCACCTCCGCCGCTTGGCTTCGCGAGTACCCGCTGTGGTGCGCTCGTATGCAATGCGGCTTTGCGAGTGACTCCCCGACAGGCGGTAGAAGCCGCTGTCTGCCACCCAACGCCCCTGCGGCGCGACGCTTTGTGTGCACTTCGTTGCGATCCGTCGATCAGCCACCTGGTCACTGCTAGGTGCGGCGCATCGCCTCTGGATCGTCAAGGTCCGCCGCTGCGTAGGCCGCGCGACGTATTTCCTCCCGCGTGAGATTGCCTTGAGGCTGTGCCACCGACCGCTCCGTCTCGAACCTGCGCCGTAACCGTCGATGTGGGCGACGGCCGCGTTCGACATTTCCTCGATCAACACAATCGGCCGTGCCCGTCAGCCTCCCGGTCCACGGTATGAAAAGCTTTACCGATCAACATTATTCGGTTTGCGCAGCCCGGGTGTGGCCCCGCTTGGAGAGCGGCGGCGGTGCCGCGCGCGCAGCTGCTTGTCGAGCGCGTCAACGGCGAGCAGGATCGGCATCGAGCTGAGCGCGACGACCCAGCCCCACAGGGGCGGGTTCCACTGGCCGAGCAATCTGGCCACGGGAGGCACCCACAACTCGACCAACGACAACGCCAGCCCGATCAGCGCTGCCGGCACCAAAAGCCGGTTGGTGGTCCAGCCCAGCGCGCCGGGCCAGCGCGAGGATGACCGGCAGGCGAAGACGTTGGCCGTCTGAGCGAACACCACCGTGATGAATGCCGCGCCGGATGCCGCCGCCAAGGCATGCCCGGTGGGGAACGGGTCGGCCGGACGCCAGCCGAGCGCCAGCATGGACACCAGGAAGGCGGCCAGCGAAAGGACGGCCTCGAGTGGTCCCAGCAGTCCGAAGGCTCGGCGCAGCACGGTGCGGTTCATCAGCCGTCCGTGCACCGGCGGACCTTCGAGCAGGTGCTGTGCCGGCGGCTCGGCTCCCAGCGCAACCGCCGATAGGGTGTCGGTGCCGATGTCCAGGGCGATGATCTGCAATACGCCGAGTGCCAGCGGGAACAGGCCACCCGAAAGTGCCCAGACCAGAAACGGCGCCAACTCGGCGACGTTGTCGGTCAAGTGGTAGGTCAGGAACCGTCGGATGTTGACGAACGTCGCGCGACCCTGCTCGATACCGGCCACGATGCCGGCGAAGGAGTCGTCGAGCAGTACCAGGTCGGCGGCTTCGCGGGCGACGTCGGTGCCGGATTCGCCCATGGCGACGCCGATGTCGGCCTCGTGCAGCGCCGGGGCGTCGTTCACCCCGTCTCCCGTCATCGCCACCACGTGGCCCCGGGAGCGCACCGCGCGGGCGATCCGAAGTTTGTCCTCCGGGGACACCCGGGCGATCACCGCCCCGTCGCGGTCGAGCAGGGCGGCCAAATGCTGCTCGTCCTCGGGCAGGTCGGCCCCCGATAACACCGGCGAGTCGGGGAAGCGCAGGCCCACCTGGTCGGCGATGGCGGTGGCGGTGGCGGGATGGTCGCCGGTCACCATCGCCACCTTCACGCCGGCCCGCCGGCAGGCCTGCAGCGACTCGGAGATCCCGTCGCGCGGCGGATCCTGCAATCCCACCAGGCCGAGCAGGCGGGCGTCCTGATCGCAGTCTTCTTGGTTGCGCGGTGTGCGGCCGTTGCGCGGGCTGGCGGCGACGGCGAGCACCCGCAGCCCACGGTCGGTGAGGGCATCGACTGCCCGGTGCGCCGCCGGGTCGTCACCACAGAGCGGAAGGACCGTATCCGGTGCCCCCTTGACGATGATCTCGTCGGCGAACACCACGGCCATCCGGCGCAGCCGGGGGTCGAAGGGGAACCGCAACTGCGCTGTCATGGCGCGACGGTCCGCGTCCGTGTCGAAGCCCAGGCGCCGGGCCAGGGTGTCCAGGGCCGCTTCCATCGGGTCGCCATGGGCGCGCCAATTGCCTTGGGCCTCTTCGGCATATCCGGTGGAACAGCGCTCGGCGGCCTGGGCGAGCTCACGGACCGAGCCCTCAGCGGTGGGACAGGACCAGGCCAGTGTGGCGGTAGGTCCGTAGCCGGCGCCGTCGACGGTCAACGATCCAGCCGGTGTCCAGGCATCCACGACGGTCATCTGGTTGCGGGTGAGGGTGCCGGTCTTGTCGGTGCAGATGAACGTCGTCGACCCGAGCGTCTCGACGGCCTCGAGGTTGCGGACCAGAATCTGGCGTTTGGCCATCTGCTCGGAGCCCCACGCCAGCGACAGCGTCACCGTGGGCAGCAGCGCCTCCGGGACCAGAGCGACGGTGACGCCGATCGCAAACACGAAGGCCTGTTCGGCGGGGTTGCCCACCAGCATCGAGACGAGCAGGAAGACCACGCCGACGCTGACCGCGATCGCCGCGGTGAGGCGGACCACGCCGCGCAGGCCGCGGGTCAGGGGCGTGTCGGGTTTGGTTGTCGATGTTGTCAGCCGGGCGATGCTGGCCAGGCGCGTGTGCTGGCCGATCGCGGTGACCCGGGCGCACGTATCGCCCTCGACGACAAAGGTTCCGGCGAACAACGTGTCGCCCTCGACCACGGCGCCCGCCACGCTCTCGCCGGTCAGCATGGAGGAATCGACAAGCAACCGGTTCTCGGCGAGCACCACGGCGTCGGCAGGCACCCGGTCGCCGCTTTCCAGCAGAAGGATGTCGTCGACCACCACCTCCTCTGCATCGACAACCTGCCGGCGGCCGTCGCGCCACACCGTGATGCGCGTCGGCAGCATCTGTTGCAGGCGGTCGGCGGCGCGGTCGGCCCGTGCTTGCTGAATCATGGCGAAAACGCCGTTGAGCACGATCACAGCGATGATGGCGATGCTTAGTTGGGGGAGCCTGGCGATGAAGGCGAGCATCGCCGCCGCCCAGAGCAACAGGGCGAAGAAGTGGGTCAGCTCACCGAGTAGACGACGGATCACCGACGGGCGCCGCGCCGCGGGGAGCCGGTTGGCGCCGTCTCTTGCGCGCCGGTGGGTGGCCTCGGCCGTCGTCAGCCCAGCTGGTAGCACGTCGGCCATGGCCCTCCTCTCGGCTGTCGGGTGGGTGCGCTGGTTCGGCTCTTGACGCAACGCTAATTGCTAATCGCGGATGGTGGTTCCTGCGCGGATCGCTGGTAACCGCCGAAATGCTGTCGGCGGGGCGGTCGCACGTAGGTGCTCAACCGGCCTCACGGCGCCCAGCTGCTGCCGCGTTGGTCTACCCTTTCGTAGGTTCGATTGTCATGCGCGAGCGCCGCGCGGCGCGTCGGTACTGCGCAGGCGTTGTGACAGAAGGCGGAAGATAGAAGCAGAAATTTCCCTTGCGGGGCGGTAGCTCAGTTGGTTAGAGCCGCGGACTCATAATCGGTGTACCTGGGCGTTTGCTGCGTCGGCTAGCGTTGGTCCGTTAGGGAAATACCGGCTTCTAGCTGGTTCAATAGGGTTTGTTGCATTGGCCGGAGCTGGCGAGGTCTGGAAGCGCTGCGGTATGGACTGCGGTATCGGCTGGATAGCCTCACTCGATACGCAGCAGCGGCACCTCGGGTTGCTGACAAGTCATTAATCTGCCCGTCCCCCGTGCAATCGGCTACCGACGGCTCTTGTAGCCATGTCGAACACGTTGCGTATGTCGGCGAAGACTCCTGTGCTCCGAGGACCATTGTCCCGGTAGCCGGCACAAAATGTGTCTAGTCTGGCGGGTTGTCAAGGCCAAGCCGTATGCGGTCGAACCGACGGTTCGACCCTTGACAGCCGGTCAAACCGCCGAGGATGCCGCGGGTAGGTTGTTTTCGCTGTACGCCATGCCCCGCTTTTCTAATACCGGCGATCCTCTGCTGATGAGCGGACGTGTCACGGGTGGGCTAAGCCATCACGCAGTGACGCCGAAGGCGCCCTTTACTCGTCCGATCGGGAAGCCGGATAATTGCGCCGATGAGGAGCGGGGACGCCGTGCGCCGGCCGGAGGGATTCATTCGCGTGGAGACAGTTTGATCTGGACTTGCCTCTGAATCGACGTTGAGTCGCAAATGCGCAATTTGCGACGCGTGGTTGCGGCAGATCGGCGCCGGTCGCCGAATCGCGCGCCCTTGGATTTTTATGGCGACATCAGCGACTGATTGCCGGGCCGGCCGGCGCCGAGCGAGGAACGACCGGCGCCGGCAAGCAGCCCGGTCGGCGCGCTTACGTTCCACTTGATACCAGGAAGTAGCGGTAGCGAATTTTCCCAGGTCGCGTGCGGTTTCCGCGGCCAAGGCCGCGATGGGTGACGTTCATGAACGCGCAGGTCGTTCAGCATCGTGCATGACGTGTGGTCCCTGAGTGGTCCCAGCACGACCTCCCCCGACGCCTCCGGGAATCATCTCTAGCTGATATCAGTTAACGCTGATAGTATCCGGTTGTGCGGAAATGGGAGGTCGATCTGACCCTCATTGAAGCGTGGATCGACACCCTCGATGACGAGGAATACGACAACGTGATTGCGGCTCTTGAGCAATTGGAGGAACACGGACCGGTCACGCGCCGACCGTTCGTAGACACCCTCGAAGGATCAGAGCACCCGAACATGAAGGAGCTTCGACCTCGCGCCACGAAAGGCGGAGCCCACATACGAGTGCTGTTCGCCTTCGACATCCAGTCCCGGGCGATCATGCTCGTCGCCGGGGACAAGGCAGGAAATTGGACGAAGTGGTATGCGACGAACATCCCCATCGCCGATCGCCTGTTCACCGAACACCAAGAGAAGCTAAAGAAGGAGGCTGAAGCGGCCAAAGCCGCCAAGCCGCAGACAAGAAAGGGGAAGAAACGATGACCACGCTTGATGACCTTCGACGTCGCCGTCCGGGCAACCGTGCCCGCATCGACGCAATCAAGGACGAGATGGATCGCGAAGTTGCGCAGTACCGTCTCCGTGAGCTGCGCGAAGACGCTGGTTATACCCAGACCTCCCTCGCAGCAGCCATCGGCGTCGGACAGAACCGCGTTTCCCAGATGGAGCACGGCAATCTGGGCACCAGCCGGGTCGACACCCTCCGCAAGTACGTCGAGGCCACAGGCGGCGAGCTGGAGGTCGTGGTGAAGCGCCCCGACGGGTCTCGCGTCCTGCTGAGCCTCTAGCATCCAATGGCCCAGAGTCGAATCAGAGATTCCCCGACGATCCGCTTGCCATCAGACAACAGCGGAACATCGCTTTCTTCGGTGAAGTGCCCCGGCATTTCCGGAACTCCGGAATCGCCGGGGGGCGGTTCACACTTACGCAAGTAAGTCGGAGGTGTGCGGTAGAAGTCGGATGTGACGTTCTTGGCATGGCTATAGCGACACTTGCACTCTTTGACGCTGCGGCGCAAACACTCGGGTTCTCCTGAGGCGATGGGCGTTGAGCCGTTGCCGGACGACCGCCGCAGTGGTGAGTTCAGTTCGGCGTGGTCGATGTTCGACGAGGCGACCGATGCAATGCGGGCCATGGCGAGCGCATGGAACGAACTCGTTGGCAGCGAGTTGTTCAGAAGTTCCGTCTACGTCGACGACGACGGGATGGGCTGCCTCGACGTCTTGGTTGACGAATACGAGGAGCACCGACTTGAAAGCCTAGAGCGAGCAGCTGGTCAGTTCGTCGATGCGTTGTTGGGGTGCGCGAGGGCAGCTGTGCTCGCCGCCGAGCACTGCGTCTCCAGACCGTTGCGGTCACCGGGCGGCGAGCACCTTCCTCGGTTCCTGCTTTTCGGCACGGTGTCTGAGTTCCTCGATTTCGTCGAGTCAGGTGCGCTGGCGGGTTTGAGGCCCGACCAGATCCAGCTAATCGAGCAATTCCAGCCCTACTATCGATCGCGCGTCGACGATGATCCCCATCAGTCCATGCAGCCCGTGCTGACACGCTTGTTCAATCTCGCCGCTTTGCGTGAGCGGAACACCAGCCCTGTCGTATCGTTCTGGGCGCATTCCGCCTGCCCCATGGTGGAGGCGGACCCACCCGTGGTAGTGACAGAGTTGGAGTGCTTGCCCGACGGGGTTCTCGTCGATTGGCATCGAGTCGCTACCTTTCGCACACCGCCAGGTGCCAGTGGTATTCGGGCCAACCCCAACATCGCATTTGATCCCATCCTCAACGTCGAACCCTGGCCCGATGACCCCGACGGCAACATTGACGTGCAGTGTCACGGACTCTTGCGAGTGGTCGAGGAACTCATCCGCGCCTTCGAACGCTCGGTTGGTTTACGGCCACCATTGACCGAGGGTCACTTTCGGCTGGTCCCGCTCGAAGACGATCCGCTGTGGGCGCGTGTGGATATCAGCGAAACCCCGGACATCGAAGCGGGTTTGCGCAATTCTGACCTTGGTCTAGCGACGTATCGCGCCGGAGACGACTTCATCATGCTGGTCCAGCGTCCGGACGGGATTTACGGCCGCATTGTGCCCATGGCCAAGCCGCTGGACCAACAGCTGGAACGTGGCACGGCGGCCGAGGATGCGAGCCGCGATTCAGCATCCCGTTGGGGTTTATCGGACTTTGTCTTCCACCCCGAGACAGTCCAGCGCGACAATGCCGTACGAGAAGTCGGCGATGGAACCATTGTGTGCGGTGATCGCGGCCTCGCCGTCCAAGTCAAAGCAAGGACCGAACCGACCGACCACGCCGACCGCGAACGGGCATGGATGTCCAAGAAGGCCAAGGAGGGGGCACGTCAGGCCGGCGGGTCGGTTCGGACAGTTCAGCGTGCCCCGATCTCCCATGTAAACGCCCGGGGGCGCTCAATCATCAACGGCAACATCATTGAATGGGTTGGTGTCGTCATCATGGACCACGACAATCCCCCCGATACCGTGTCGGCATATGAACAGAGCGTGACTATCCCGTATGTCGTTGTCCTTCGAAGGGAATGGGATTTCTTTTTCGATCAACTTCGGTCCACCACGGCCGTCGTTGACTACCTGCACCGGATCGTCGGCGACCACATCGCACCTGGCGAACATGTCGCCACTTACTATGAGTTGGCCTTGGCCGATGAACAGACTCCACCCGATCTGGCAGGATCACGAATCCCTGCCTCGCTTGGTGATCCCGCCCTCCGTACGTCCCATCCGGTGTTGCCGATTAAACCAGCCAGTGCAGCAGACGAATACGGAGCACGGATGTACCGTCAGATGCTCGAGGATATTGCGCGCAGCCCCTGGGATCGCGGGGAATCGGAGCGCGGGTGGTTCATCCTGACGGATCAGTGACAGTGTTTAAGGGGGACCTTCATCAATTCTTGCCATATATTGGTAGGTAAAGGGGTTAAGCGATGAATGCAGCTTCGGTTACAGCAATTATCGATTTCGAGGTCTACCTGCTGATGACGATGAAGCTCAGGATGTCCATGGCGAACAAGGAAGCTCAACTAGAAGCCAAGCTGGCCGAACGCGGGTTCTCCATCGACGACGGCGAACGGATACATCAGCGAGTGACTGAAGTTCTCGCTGACGAAGCCTCCCGGTTCGAGAACATTACGAAGCTGCTGGGCATTGCAGACCAGGAATCCAGGTCACTGACGTACAGCAGCATATTGTGGCCGGGATTTGACTTCAATGCGATCGCTAGTGAAGACAGACGGCTTGAGTCGGCTCGGTATTGGCACACGAGGCGCGATTCGCCAAGTGGCGCCTTCCCGACCGAGCTGCACACTTGGAGCGTGGACGTCACCGAGTTCGCGGAGCAGTTTGGGCCGGTGACCATTCGCGGCAAGTGGCCTCTGTTCGACAAAATTCTCCCCGCATACGAGGAGTACGAATTCTCGTGGAACGGAGAGCGTTACGGTGCCCGATTCATCTGGGGGTTGTTTTTGTCTTCTTCGATCTACTGGGACTGAGGTTGCCAAGAGTGTGATCGGAAAGTTGCGCAAGAATACGAATTTTCGATGTCCTATCGAGTGAAGCGTTGTGCCCCGGCGCCATCGGTTCCACCACTGGTGCCGCCGTTCGAAGAAATGACAAAGGAGCAGGCGCTTCAATCGTGGGACCCTGGTCAAGGACAAAGCTAGCTACGCAACCGGGTGCGATCCTCCAAAAATCGTCGGTCCACTTCCGCCTGGCCCCTACAGCTCCTGCATGAGGGAGTTTGGTGAGCTAAACACACGAGAGGCGGCCCTTCGAGCACGGCTAGGACAATTAAGCATACCCATAACAGATTCAACCCGCCCCACCCCCCGCCCAGCCGGGTACGCCAGGTGTCCAACCACAGCCACGTGCGCCCGGCACGCAGGAACCACCTGGGGCGGCGGGAAAAAGCCCGCCCTTGATTGACGAAGTCCCCTTGCAAACCGACCTTCGTCAAATAGAGGAAAAGTATTCTCAGCATGCGGCAGAGTTCGGTGTCACCGATCCCCGGGGCCGCGCTGGCTTTGACAATTTCGACAGAGCGTTAACGCAGTTCGTAGATGACCCTACAACGATGCACATCCAAGGCACCTTCCGTGGCCAGCCTGCCATCCTGAACTATAATCCGGACTCCGCATTGTGTGTAATCCAAAAGCCCGATGGAACGTTTGTATCAGGTTGGAAGTTAAGCCCTGAACCGGCTCATAACATAGTAACCAGAGAATCATTGTGAACAAGGAGAAATTAGGTGGTAATTGATGTCATCTGATGGCAGAGCAGCCGCGAGAAAGTCGACCAAGTACAGGGGGCTGATCTCCAGTTTCATCAGCGGTCAGATATCGGCTCAGGAATTTAAATCCTCTTACCTGAAGATGTTTCAGAACGACCAGGATTACAGTCTCGACGAAGACGAGTTTGATATACTTGAAACGTTGTTCACGGACGCTGATGATTACAGTGCGAATTCCGAATACCGTGAGTACGTCCGCGCCAAGGATCCCGAATTTCGTAAATACGTGCACGCGTTCGATGAGGAGGAATTACGGGACCGTGCGCGTGAGGCATACCGAAAACTTTACGAAGCATAACCGCCAAGATCGCCATCCCGCGGACGGGCAAGCTCAGGTTGGCCCTCAACTGGATCAGGGCTCGACGCCGACGTGAGGGCGCATGACGCACGCAAGCCAGGGGCGAAACGGCGCTCCCTCGACTGCCTGCTCACATGCGGTGGGTGGTGCTGGTGGACAAGCGCCAGCTCGCAGTGGTGTTGCTGAAGAATGAGCTACCGGTCGCTTCCGCGACCGAAACGTTGGAGGCGCACGGTGATGTCAACTATGAAAACCAGCCGGTTGACGCAGTAGAGCGGTTGCGTCGGCTTTTGGCTGACCAGGCGTAGAAACTCGGTCCAGGCGTCGACGTATGGATGAAGCTGGTGGACTACAAGCCCGAGTATTGTCGATCAGGCCACGCAAATTGGTAGAGAAGCTTCGGTTCTCGCCCCCGGCACGAGGTCAGATGCAATTGCGGACAAGGTGTCCGGCTTACACCTTGATCAGGAACAGGCTGCGGAGGCGGCCGATATCGCAGCGGAAACTGCGTTCGGTGAAGCTGCGGGAATTGCCAACCTGCCCAATGGAGCAAGGGTGGTGCTCCCGGTAAGGGTAGATCAAGGAATAGCACTGATGGTCCACCCGGACGGATCGGTTACAGTATTTAGGGGGGACCTTCATCAATTCTTGCCCTACCTTGGTGGATGAATGGATACACAATGAATAGAGCTTCGGTTACCGCCATAGTCGATTTTGAGCTGTACTTGCTGATGACGATGAAGCTGAGAATCAGGATGTCACACCAAGAAGGTCAACTAAAAGCTAAGCTGGCTGAACAGGGGTTTTCCGTCGACGACGGAGAACGGATACACGAGCGGGTGGCCGAAGCCCTTGGCGACGAAGCCTCCTATTTCGGAAATATGCGGAAGCTGCTGGGTATTGCGGATCAGAACGCCACATCACTGCAGCACAGCAGCGTATTGTGGCCGGGATTTGACTTCAATGCGATCGGTAGTGAAGACGGACTGCTTGAGTCGGCGCGGTATTGGCACACGGGGCGCGATTCGATTACCGCCGATTCCCCAATCGGGCTGCCTATCTGGAGCATGGACGTCACCGAATTCACGGAGCAGTTTGGCCCTATGAGAGGCGGCCGCCAGTGGTCCCCGTTCGACAAACTTCTTCCCGCATACGAGGAGTACGAATTCCCTTGGCGCGGAGAGAGTTACGGTGCGGGATTCAGTTGGGGACTGTTCATGTTTGCGGCGAAGTCGTGGGACTGAGCTTGCCAAGGTGGCGAAATATCCGCGCGTCAAGCAAGAGTTTGCAGTCCTTGATGTCCCTTCTCCTGAAGCGTTGCGGGCCGTCGCCGTCCAGGTGGGCCGGCAGGATCGGAGGCCGCCGGAAGCCCTGCGCTGCGGGGGATTGGTTATGATGCAAAGCCGCCCGCAGAGGTCATGGTCCGGCGGTGGTATCCGCGTGGGACTGAGATTCAGGGAGGGGCGCGCATTACGTACGCAGCCAGGGACGAAATGACGCTCCCCGAACTGCCTGCCCAGATGCGGTGGGTGGTGCTGGTCGACAAGCGCCAGCTGGCGGTACTGCTGTTGGAGAATGAGGTACCGGTCGCTTCTGCGGCGGCGACGTTGGAGGCGCGCGGTGATGTCGACTATGAGAACCAGCCGGTCGATGCGGTGCAGCGGTTATGTCGGCGTTTGGCTGATCAGGCGTTGCATCAGTGGGGTTTCATGCATGGTCTCAAGCAGAAACTCGGGCCAGGTGTTGATGTGCGGATGAAGCTGGTGGATTGGAACCAGTGAACTATCTGGGGGGCCTCGGACCCCCGCCCCCGTCGAGGTGGTTGGTCGGGTTGGTCGGTTCTCCCGCAGTGATGACTGCGGCTAATGGCACTCCGGTACCTCCGCGCGAGGTGTCGCCAGCCGCTACGGACCCGCTTTCAAGGCTCTTGTTCGACCGCTTCGCCTACGACAGCGACTCGATTCTGGAAGTGCTGCGCGACACGACGGCCACGATGCTGGCCCGAGCCCAACGGTTGCGCGGCCCGCTGTAATCGGCCCACCCGCGCCGAACCCCATATCGTTTTGCTGGTCGATGAGTTGGCCACCCTGATCGCCTACGCTGATCGCAAACAACGCGCCGAAGTCGACCAACTTCTCGGATTGTGGTTGGCACAAGGCCGGGCGGTCGGGGTCAGTGTCATCGCCGCCGTGCAAGACCCGTCTAAAGACGTGGTGGCTCTGCGCCAGTTGTTTCCGGTCCGGGTGGGGCTGCGCATGACCGAGGCCACCCAAACCGCGATGATCCTCTCCACCTCGGCACATCAGCAGGGCGCACGCTGCGAAGAAATTCCCGACACCACGCCGGGCGTGGGTTATGTGCTCACCGAAGGCAACACCGCCGTAGCGCGGGTGCGGGCGTTTCATGTCACTGACAGCGATATCGCTTGGCTGGCTGCCAATTTCGCGCCACCGGCTTGTCGCGGCAACAACCAGGGGCACCGGTGAGCATGCTCGCATCGACCTCGCTGACCGACTGGTTGGCACCGGGTTCCCCGGCCATCGATCAGGCGATCCGCCGCGCCTCCTCACCCGGCCACGAGTCATGGTGGCAGCGCTGCGCGGCGGTGGGGTTTTGCGCCAACCCTGTTCAGGCCAGCGCTTGTGATCCCGACCTCGGTCGGCGGGTGGCGGTGATGATCCGCTGCGGCAACCGCCGGGCGGCGATCTGCCCGTCGTGTTCGGATTTGTATGCCGCCGACACTTGGCAGCTGGTCCACGCTGGCACCCAGGGCGGCCACCACGGTATGCCCGAAACCACCGCCCAACCGGCCGCAAGTCTTCGCCACCCTAACCGCCCCCAGTTTCGGCGCGGTGCACACCAGCAGCAGCCGACCAGGACTGGCTGATACGGTGTGCCACTCGGCTAGTAACGGCAAGAGTCACTGTCCGCATGGGAAAGCCTTATGGTGCAACGCGATCCACGCCAGCGACGCCCCCGAGGTCGGACAGCCGCTGAGCCCGGACTGCTATGACTACACCGGGCATGTGTTGTTCAACTGGCACGCGCCGGAACTGTGGCGGCGCTTCACTATTGCACTGCGCCGGGCACTGGCGGCCCACCTGCGCCGTATCGGAATCGACCCCAACGCTGTGCGAGTGTCGTTCGTCAAAGTCGCCGAATATCAACGTCGCGCCGTCGTGCACTACCACACCATTATCCGGCTCGACCCACCCAACAATGACGACAGCAGCACCGGCGCATCCGACGCCAAAGTGTCAGCAATTGAACTGGCCCGCTGGTGCGCCAAGCCGCCAACCAGGTACGGCTCCCCGTGACAGTGGATGCAGCGGCCGGCGCCGCCGCAACAGCATCGGAGTCCGAGGCGCGCATGCTGCGATTCGGTAGCCAAATCGACACCCAGCCCCTCAACGATATCGATGACACCGGCAAGCCCGGATTGGTCCGGCGGGTGGCGGCGTATTTGGCTAAAGCTAAGTACACCACCAAGTCGGTCGCCGAATTCGGCATCGCCGCCCGCCGTATGAGCCCTGCCGCCATCGCCGAGCTGGACATCCCGGCCCATACCCGCCGCATCCTGTCCACCCTGGTCAACCTAGCGACACTACCCGCAAACACCGCAATGGCCGGCTGGCTGCATACTCTGGGCTATCGCAGGCACATTACCAGCAAATCGCGGTGCTACTCGATCACCATGACCGCGCTGCGCGCCGCCCGTCGTCACTGGCGGATCCACCGCGCTGACCAACCGGAACACGTTGACGTCCAACATAATTCCCATGACCAGGAAGACTGGTCAAACAGCGCGTGCGAACTGAGCGACTGGCGCATTGATGGGGTCGGGCACCGCAACGACGGCGAACGGCTGCTAGTCCATACCGCGGCATTGCGTGCCCGCGAGTACCGATACTTGGCCCGCTTGGATGCCAGCCAGAACAGCGGAGCAAGTCCATGAAGCGGACTCGTGCTGGAAGGTGCCGATTGATTCGGAATCGATCCATTTACAGGGGAATCGGGGTGGGTGCGTCTCTGCCAAAGCGTGATTGGGCCGTACGTACGCACATTGAGCGAGAACAGGAAGTAGACGGATGACGGCAATATCAGTGGTTCGACTGGGCACCAGGGCTGTAGCCGAATACTTGGGAGGATTACCTGAGTCGACGCTCAGGTATTGGCGTTACATGGGCACTGGCCCGCGCAGCTATCGCCTTGGCCGACATACGTTTTACGACATCGTCGACCTGAATGCGTGGGTGGAGGCAGAAGCTGCCAAGACAGAGCGCGGGGGACTGGCGTAATAACGGATTCGTACCACGGATTTGTGCGGTATTGTCGCCTCATAATTACCAGACATCAGCGAGCCGGCATTGACGACCGATGGCACAAGAAGGTCAAGGGCTCGGATGGAAAGGTCCGCAAGGAACGTTGCGCCGTCTACGGCAAGGTCACGCGCTGGCGAGTGCGGTGGGTTGATGGTAGCGGCAGGGAGCACGCACGAGTCTTCGAGCGCCGGCCGGACGCTCAGGCATATCTGGACGGCCTGACGGGGGACATTCAACGCGGCGCGTACGTCGACCCTCGGAAGAGCGCTGAGACGTTCGGATCGGTCGCTGAACAGTGGTTCGCTACTAAGGGGCATCGAAAACCCAAGACTGTCGCGGGTTACCGGTCCATCCTGGACACCCTTGCGCTGCCGAAGTGGGCGGAGGTGCCACTGAAACAGATTGACTACCAGGCCTACTCAACGTGGCTCGGCGGTTTGGCTGTGGACGGCTCACAGCGCGGCACCGCACTCTCGGCTAGTCGGATCACGCAGGCTCATCAGCTCGTCGGCGCCGTGCTTAAGTACGCGCAACGGACCGGGAAGATTGCTAGAAACGTGGCGGCGGAGATCAAGCGGTCCGAAGATTTGCCAATGGCGGCGGAGCGGGAGCGGCGATACTTGAACCACGCCGAGCTGCTCCAGCTCGCGAAGGCGACCGAGCGATTCGAGACGCTGACCCTGGTTCTCGGCTACTGCGGACTGCGCTTCGGTGAGGCTGCCGCACTGCGGCGCAAGCATGTGGGCGACCGGGACCTGCTCGTCCGCTCATCGGCCACTTACGTGACCGGCAGAGGCATTGTCGAATCGACAACCAAGACAAACCGTGCACGCCACGTTCCCATCCCAGGGCCGGTATGGAACCGGCTGCAACCAGAGTTGCCGAGCGATCCAAACACACTCGTGTTTCCAAGCCTGGGGTTCCCCCGAAAAAGTGGACACGGGTTAACTTGCTTCCGTGGTGGCAGTCAGCGCGCGCTCGTAGTCCATAGGTGCGCGCATCCCGATCGCTGAATGCCTTCGTTGATTATTGTAGAAATTCATCCAATTATCAACTGCTGCAATAAGTTCCACTTTCGTTGCAAAGGTGTGTCGGTAGTAGCATTCGTGCTTGAAGGTCGACCACAGCGATTCTGCACCGGCATTGTCCCAGCAGATGCCGGTGGCTCCCATCGAGCGGCGCAGTCCATGGGTGGCGAGGATGTCCCGAGTTCCGTGGAACTTCGGTGGCGGTCCGGTGAGCACTAGGCCGCGCTCACTTGGTCATTGTGTACGACGGGTCCGACAGGTTCGGCGAACTCGCGTTCGAGGGCTGCTCGGAGCGACGGTAGGTGCAGGTGGCCGTTGACGCGGCGGAACTGCTTGCCGGCCTCGACCATGCCGGCGGCGCACCAGCGCAGCGCCATCTGCCCGTCACGCCACCGCTTGACGTTGCCGGCGTGCTCACGGCATACCGAGATCATCGACTCGATGCAGTTCGTCGAGCGCAGCGTGCGGGCCAGGGTGGGCGTCACACCCAACCGCAAGACCGTGAGGGTCTCGTCCAGGCCCTCGCGCAGGCTCGCCGCCGCGCCCGGGTGAGTTCGGTCGAGCTCTTTGGCCAGCGCGAGCAGCGCGGCCTCGGCCTCGAGCGCCGATCCGGCGTGGTAGGCGTCGGTCATCTTGCGGCCTACACTGGACCGAAGGCGGTGCGGCAGAGAATCTTTGACGTTTCTGACCTTATGAATTTGGCAGCGTTGGACGACCGAACGGTCGAGCACGTCAACCACGGCCTTGCGCAGCGCCTTGGACCCGTCGAGGCCCACCAACATCGGGCGGGTGACGTCCAGGCCTCGCTCCCGCAGATCGACCAGCAGATCGGTAACCAGCGTGGCGTTCTCCGTGGAGCCCTCCACCAACGCCAACGGATGCTTGACTCCGTCGATGCCGATACCGAGCGCCACGATGCAGCACGACTCGGCGAAGTGCACCCCATCGATCATCAACGCCACCAGATCCAACCCGGACAGATCGGCCGACAGCAGCTCGGCCAGAGCGGTTTCGGTCATCGCCACGAACCGCCGCGACACCGCAGACTTGCTTGTCGCCGAGGCCTTCTCGCTGATCTGCTCACCGACCGGCTCCAGCCCGACCGGGTAGTGCCGCGTCGACAGCCCGGCCAGCATCTTCTCCATCGCCAGCTTGCCCAAGATCTCCGTGGAGCTGAACAGCTCATACGAGGCGACCGGCCGCTCGCCCGTCCGGTTGGCGGCACGCACCCGCGGCCGGGTCACCGGCACCCGACGCCCACCCAGGGTCACCGACCCGCGCTCGTGGCCGTGGCGCACCGCGGTCCGCGCTCCGTCATGCTGGCCCTTCGGGCCGGCCAACGCGGTCACGTCGGCCTCCATCAACGCCGCCATCACCTGCAGGCCCGCGCCCACGGCCAACGCCAACAAGCCCTCTTGCATGTTCTCGGCGATCTCGGCCATCGCCACACTGACCCGCTCTGGAACCGCCGACGCGCTCACATCGACGGACTGAATCTGGCTACTCTTCTTCATGGTGGTCCCCTTGCTGTTGGTGTGTCTTGGCGGACGCCCGACACCTACCACAGGCAGGTCTCGAGCGGGGGGACCGCCACCTCAACTTCTACGAGACCCGGGACAACCTCGGTGGCGCATCAACCCGTTGCTTGATCTGCCGCTGAAACCATACGCGGGCATGGATAAGAACAAACTATGGGAAATGTTCATCTGGCGACTCGCCGAAACCGAGACGAAATGGATTCTGCGGGACGAACAGTCCTGGGCCAATCCGCCGGAACGCAACACCATGGACGCGGCCACCCTACAGATTCTGTCCGACGATGAAGCTGACGCCGCGCACGCCGAACGGTTGGCGTGGTGGAAAGAGAACCAAGAAGCACCACTGCGCCCTGGCGACCCGGCCGCTGCGGTGAGTGTGTGGCTGTGGCGCAACGGACTACACGATCAAGCGGTCGACACCTTCGCCTATATCTGGCGAACAGTGCGCCACCACCAGGAATCCAGCCCAGAGCACCGAGGTATCCCATGGACAGCAGAGAACGCCTTGGAGGGCTTCCGCATCGCAGCCTACCGCGATTGGGACGACGCCGACCAAGCCGAATTCACCACACTGTTCCGCGAGCGTCACGTGAACCCCGAAATCGAATGCGGGCTAGAAAATCTCACCGATTAACGAATTCTGTACGGGTTGCAACTCTTTCCCCCAGACAAAGGCAGCTCACCACCCCCCGCTGCCAGAGACTCCCGGCCACTGCCAGTGGGGATTAGGGGCAGCTTCGGGAACCCGAGGCTTACTCGTCAGATACGCTCCGCACATCACGCTCGTCGAGGGAAACCGTTTCGCCGTCTTCTTCGACAAGTTCGTCGATGCGGGCGATGAGCGGATCAAGGGATGCAGCTCTCACACGGACACGCATGACATCGGAGACATTTTCCATCACCGCAGCATATTTCGCGCCTGGGCGAGCCCGCTTTACGCCGGGACTACCAGTATGTCGTTGAGTAGCGCGTTGGCGGTGTCACAGATTTGTTGCAGGCAGTAACGTACTTCGTCACTGACAGTGAAATCTTTTGGTGGCCAGCGCAGTTCATTCCATCCCCTGGTCAGGCCAACCGAAAGCTGGCTGCCAGCACGGTTGTTCAGTCGCACAACGTACCCAGTCTCCTCAGCGATTGTGGCGTCGTGAATGTTCAGCTCAAGGCCAGGATCGCCGATGAGCGCACCAGCGCTAAGTGCCCGATGGACCAATTCTGACGAGGTCGATCTCGCGGAGGTATCGGTTGGGTCTGGCAGGTGGTGTGGCAGCTCATCGCTTTCGTCAGCAACCCAGGCCGCGAAAGCGTTCTCGTCGATGCTGAACGGCACGGGGGCGCCGTGAGCAGTGACCGCAAAGGCCGGAGCACCGTATGGGACACGGGGCGTGGTGGTAGCGGTGAGCATATCGTCTCCAATCTCCGATAAAGGCCTGTTCAGGTTGGTGGCCCCCGGGGCGGCCCAGCGTTTGACGCAACACCTCCAACGACGCCCAACTGCTTCGTCGATGGTGTCCTCAGAAACCTAGGCCGCAGAGAGTAAACAAGCAACAAAAGTCAATAAAATAAGTATGAATTACGCGATACTACGTAGGGTCGCGAGTCCGCTAGCTTGAGGCTAAAACTGGTGATGGTTACTCTTAGGTTTACCGTTCTACGGCCAAGACGGCACCCGTCGGCAACGGCACCCGAGGGGCCTTCGTCCATGAGGCTAGACGTCGGGCTAGCCGATGACAGGCAGGGGACAGGTCTCAGCAGGTCAAGTAACAGATACCCGTGAACCCTAGATCGAACTCTGCAAGATCACACTGCGATGCTAGTTTTGTTCACTGCTGTTTGATCCGTGTTTCCAATGGAGTGTGGAGTGGCCTTATGACAGGACATCGGGAACACTTCGGGGTGCAAGTATCGCAGCGGCGCCGGAACCTCGGAATGACGCTGGCTGAGGTCAACCGCAACGGCGGGCCTACCGCGCCCACGCTCGCCAAGGCGGAAGCGGGAGAACTTGAGGACCCACGGCCGAGCACTCTGTCGAAATTCGACGTCGGACTTCGTTGGTTACCCGGTAGTGCAGCCAACACCTACTGGGGCGGCGATGAGCCCAAACCCCGGGAGCACATCGGTAAGCGCGCGGTGCTGGAACCTACAGACGGCACCGTGGGGTTGCCCCTTGAGCGCATTCTGGCGATGATGACAACCCAGACGCAACTCAATGATGTGCTTGATGACCACAGCGTCGAACCCATTCCGTCCGGTGAAATCCGACCCATCGTTGACACCCTCAATCAGCATCTGAGCGCCATCGTCGGACATTATGTAACGGATTTACTCGAACGAAACCACACCAAGGGCCACCAGTCCATGCAGCCGCTACTGGAATACGCGTTCGCTGAGTTGCTCTCGGCACCTGTCTCGGCGGACGATCCCGAGAGGGTTGACAAGCTGTACAGGCGGTGGCTGTTGGGCTACTCAGAAAGCATCGACACTGAACTTGAGGCGTCATTTCGGCGGCGACTGCGACGCCGCAACCCGAGAAGGATCTGACAAATGACTGACATCAGCGACCCCACCCTGACGTTTGCGGTCAAACTTGACAGGCTGTTCAACGTATGTCGGTCACGAGATCAACCGGAGCAGTCAGCCGAGGAAGTAGCCAGATCGGTGAGCCACATCATCGGTCGCTCCGTTACTGGCAGCCAAATCAGCGCCCTACGACATGAGAGCGCCCCCACTCCCGAGCAAGACATTGCTCGCGGGCTGGCCACACATTTTGGCGTGTCCGCTGAGTACCTGACTTCAGCAGGTGCCCACGCAGAGCATGTGGACAAGCAACTTCGCCTACTCGCCGCCGCCCGCGACGCCGGTGTCAAGCGTCTATCTCTGCGAGGTGAGCCAGCAATTGACACTCTAGGCAATATCGTTTGTGATGATCAATTAAGTGCCCCCACGACCGCTGAGTAGCCTCAGCGCATTCCACGGGACTGCGTGCGAAGCGAGAGCACAGTTAGGTGCGCTAGACGGGCCCCGCACGTGAATCCAAGCTGTCAGTCAAGCTCAACAAACTTCTCCAGGCCATACGCAACCCATCTGAGCCGCTGCTGTCCAACACCGTCCCCGCCGCCGAGGCCATCACCAAACAGACCGGGGTGTCGCGATCAGCTCGGCCTACATATGGCAGCTGCACAGTAGGATCAAGACCAACCCAACCGCGCAGCTTCTACGGGCTGTCGCCGAATTCTTCGGCGTCTCCCCGTCCTACCTGATCGACCCGCAAATCGACGCCCAACCCAACCTCCTGCAAGCCTTACGTGACAGCGGGGCGGGGTGCGTGACCTGGCCCTGCGCGTCTTAGGATTGGAGCCGGAAGCGATCAACAGCTTGGCGGTCACCGTCGCATGAGATGCGAAAACTTCAGCGGCTACCTGCGACCGCTCCGCAAGGTGAGGAAATTTGATGGCAGTGCCTAACGCCGAGCTACTCGCTCTAGCGCGTACGCTGCACATCCCTGTTCCTTGGAATAGAGATGTCTTTATTGAGAATCTCGCCTCTCAAAGAGGTAGGCCCATCCGGCTACTCCCCACCGATACCTCAGCGTTCACGGAAGGTCCCTGCGGTGTGTGGTTAATCCGCGACGACGACGACGTCATCCTTTACGACGCTGAAACTTCGGACTATCACATCGATCAAATCGTTTGCCACGAAATCGGGCACATGGTGTTAGGGCACGGTCTAGCACAGGAAACCGGTACTGATAGAACACTTAATTCCGACGCGTGGCTCAAAGTGTTACCTGACATCGACCTGGCGACCGTGAATGCCGTATTAAGACGAACGGCCTACGCCAGCGACCAGGAACGAGACGCCGAAATATTCGCTTCCGTGCTGATGATCGCCGCCGCTGAAGCCAACGAGCGTTCATCGGTGATGATGCGTAGCGCCTTCTTCGGCCGCCAATGACCTCCACCGTCCCAGGCATCATCGCGTGGCCCGTAATCACGCTTATGGCGATCCTTCTCTCCGCGCGCTTCCGGTGGTGTAGGGCCAACCTCTACGACACCTACTACAACAATCTGATGGCATTCGTACTGCTGGCCCAGCTCTTGCGTGAGCGCAAAGTAGAAGGCCTTTTGTCCAAAAGCGCCTTGATGACTGTCACCACCGCCCAGCAACTAGCTTTCGCTGCAATGATTTTCGCCTCCACCGAATTCATCGGATTCACGATGTTATGGACTAGGCACTCGCCGGTCGAAACGCGCCGAGATCACGGTTATTATCGTCTGGCAGCAGTCATTTTGTGCATGGCATACCTGGTCGCGGCTACCCGTGCCCGCGTTGCCGGTCAAACCCTTGAAGTCTCCGGCGGCTGGGACGCGATCTGGGCGTGGAGCTTCTATCTGACCATGATTTTCGTGGTGGGGGCTCGGGTAAGTTGGATGTTTGCGGTCGAGTTGAGGAAAACCACCCGCAACCGTGAATTCCTCCTGGCCGTCGGCGGATTACTGCTAGGTGTCGTGGCCGCAGCGGGCTGCTCGGAGGCGCTGGTCTTGGCGGTGACCGACCAGCTTGGCTGGACTAGCACCATCGAGTTTCGGCTGTGGTTTCACGGCTTCGAGTTCTTCTCCATAGCAGTCATCGTCTTTACTCTCGGCGCGGTGCCGCTCGCGGCGAAACTGCTGTCTTACTTCGGAATGGATCGCACTGGTCGCACCTGGAATAGATTGAAGCCTCTGCGGTTAAGCCTGACAGCGGTGGTGCCAGAATGCAGTTTCAACCTTGAACAGGATGACCATCGATTTCAAAAGACCCCCCTGGAATTGCACCAAACCGTTATCGAAATCCGCGACGTTATCTTGCGGCTGCGCCCCTATCTGCGTGAAATAGCTTCACACGAGCTGGCCGGGTTTCTCAAGGCTTACTCCGTGCCAACTCGCGAACACGACGCGGCGACTCACGCCCTGCAGTTGGCTAATGCCGCCAAAGCCAAAGCCGCGGGCGTCACACCAGAGCCCCCTGACATGGCACTAATCCTGCGATCTCGGTCGACAACTCTCGACGAGGAGGTAGCCGAACTATTGAAATTGGCGAAATGGTGGCCGGTCGCCTACGCAACTACCGACCGGTTCACCCTGTCCGCCCCCGAAGTGACCGCCCAGCCTAGGTAAGGGAGCCCGACAGGATGACCACGGACAGCTCAATCCCGACCAGCCAGTTAAACCGCTTTCAGTTTCCTATCATCGCCGATCCGCGAACGCTTGACTTTACTAAACCCGTCCAGGCCGTGACCACCGAACTCCGCAAACTTGGCAGCGGAATGCTTGAGCAGCCCTTCGGCAACCAGCCAGTCATCTTTCTCGCCGACACCGCCCTCATCGACGAAGTCAACGACGAGACCCGCTGGGAAAAACACATTGGCCCCTCGCTGGGCAGGCTACGCTCCGTCCTCGGTGACGGCTTATTCACCGCCTACAACCACGAACCCAACTGGCGCACAGCGCATAACATCTTAATGCCACTCTTCGCCAAAGCAGCCATGAAGCGCTACCACGACAACATGATCGGCGCCATCCGCGAACTCCTCGACACCTGGAACACCAAAAGCGCTGTCCGAGGCTGGCTTACCATCCCCGCCGACACCAACCGACTCACCCTCGAGATCATCGCCCGCACCGCAATGGGCCACTCCTTCAGCAAGCTCAGCAATCCCCGTGAACGCGAAAATCCATTCGTCGCCATGCTGATTCGCGAACTCGCCTACGCCGACCGGCACACCACGGACATCCCCCAGGACAGAAAAAATCAACACAACAAAGACAAGGCCGAGATGCGCCGACAAGTCGCAACAATCATCGAGGCCCGCAACTCCACGCCAGACTCGCACACCGACGTGCTCGACGTCCTACTGCAGCGCACCGACCCCGACACCGGCGAGCAACTCGGCAACGACAACATCATCAACCAGATTCTGACCCTCCTCATCGTCGGCAGCGAAACCTCCGCCAACGCCATCGCCTTTGCCCTGCACCTTTTAGCCACTCACCCCGACATCGCCGCGAAAGCCCGCGCCGAGATCGACGAACGCTGGCCCGATAAAATCTTCCCCAACATCGGTTTCGAGGACGTCGCCACACTGCGGTACCTACGCTGCGTGGTTGACGAAACTTTGCGGCTGTGGCCGGCAGCACCTGGCTACTTCCGTCAGGCCCGCCAAGACACCACCATCGGAAACGGAAAGCATGCCTTCCGCGCCGGAGACTGGGTGTTCGTACACTTAATCGCCGCGCACCGCTGCGATGCCTGGGGCTCTGACGCCGATGAATTCAACCCCGACCGTTTCCTTCCCGAGAATCTACGCAAACTTCCACCTCGTACCTACAAGCCGTTTGGCACCGGCGCCCGCGCTTGCCTTGGTCGCCAATTCGCGCTCCATGAGACCCTTTTGACTCTCGCGGCGGTACTGCATCAATACGACCTCGAACCCCGTCCTGGATATCACCTCTCGGCCTCCGAAGCCATGACACTCAAACCCGTCGATCTGCAACTTCGACTACACCGCCGATAGGTTTTCGACTAGAACGACCACGATCCGGCCAGGCTGGCGAACGCGATGGTTAGGGTTAGACCTGAGTTAGGACATTTGGCTTAGTAAGCCACTTTGACCTGAGTTAGGACATTTGGCTTAGTAAGCCACTTTGATGCCGAGGTGGGCGAGGATTGTCCGCTGGGGCTCAGGCCTGAGTTGGGTCACTTTGGACATTTTCTGAAGGTTGCAATGCGCTGAGCTGGGGTGATGGTTCGGCTTAGTGCACTCGTTAGGCACTAATTTGTGTCGGTAGGCTCGGCTGGTGGTGTGGATTCGGCGGGTGCGCACGGCTTCGGGTGCGACCGCGGTGCAGATCGCCGAATCGGTGGGCAGGGCCTTGACCCCAGGTGTTGGACACGCTGAATCCCGCAAGATTGGCGGGGGAAGCGAGATGATCGACACTGATGGCAAGGAAAAATTATCCGGACGAGTTCAAGCGGGATGCAGTCACGCTGTACCGAGACACTGAGGGTGCGACGATCAGCCAGATCGCCGACGAGTTGGGGGTTAGTGGGGTGACGCTGTCGGCGTGGTGCAAGGCCGCTGGGGTGCCGATTCGGCACTGCAACCCCACCACTGGTGGCGCACCAGTATCGGGCGCGGAGACCCCTGACCAGGAGCTGGCCCGGCTACGAGCCGAGAACAAGACGTTACGGGCCACCGAGGCTCGGTTGTCGACCGAGCGTGACATTCTGCGGTCGGCGGCCAAATATTTCGCCGGGGAGACGAGCTGGTGAGCCGCTTCCAGTTCGTCGCCGACTGGCGAGTCCCCGTTACTGAGTCAACCCGTTTTTAGAGCCGGGTTTGTTTGATTCGGATTCAGTTGATCTCGCAGGCCACCGGGGTATGGGTGTGTCTGCAGGCCGAAGCGTACTCGGCCGGTGTGC
>NZ_UPHT01000053.1 GCF_900566085.1 Mycobacterium attenuatum | reverse complement strand
CTCCTGCCCCGCCGGTGCCGCCCCCATAGCCGCCGTCGCCGCCGGGCCCGCCGCCGCCCCACACCCAGCCGCCGCTGCCGCCGGTACCGCCGGTACCGCCGCCGATTCCGCCGGCGCCGCCAGGCCCACCCATGCCAACCAGCAATCCGCCCGCGCCACCCGCGCCGCCAGCGGCTCCGCCCGCGCCACCGGCGGCGCCCGCACCGCCGTTGCCCCACAGCCCCGCCGAGCCGCCCGCGCCGCCGGCCTGCTCCGGTGCGCCGGGAGCACCGTTGCCCCCATTGCCGATTAGCAGTCCGCCGTCGCCGCCGCTCCCGCCCGGAGTGGTCGCGTTAGCGCCGTTGCCGATCAACGGTCGGCCCAAGAGCGTTTGGGTGGGCGCATTGATCAGGCCCAGCAGGCTCTGCTCGACGTTGACCGCCTCGGCGCCCAGATACGCACCCGTACCAGCGTTCAGGATCCGCAAAAACTGCTCGTGGTAGGCGGCCATCTGAGCGCTGATCGCCTGGTACTGCAGGCCATATCCGCCAAACAACGCCGCGATCCGTATCGACACGTCATCCGCGGCGGCGGCCAGTACTTGGCTGGTGGGAGCTGCGACAGACGCATTGGCCGCGCCAATTGTCGATCCGAGTCTGACTAGATCCCCGGCGGCTGCTGCTACGGATTCCGGCGAAATCGATACGAACGACATGGCAATCCCCAACCGTCTGGCCGCGAAAGCTCGCGAACATGATTGACGTTGACGTAGCTAGGTCGCGATCATATTCGTCACCTGCCAACTACTGGCCTATTTCGATGAAATGTGGTTACGCCCAGGCCTGACCCACGCCGGGCGACGCTCGAGTCGCCACTTGCACCTACCTCTGGTCGACGCGTCAATCCCGACTCAGTCGGCGAACACCTCGGCCCGCAGCGTTGCCGCAAGTGCGCTGACCGAGAGGGCCGCCACCCCGGTGAATACCACGGCCCAACCGATCAACTGGACGGTCATCTCTTGCGGGCAAGAAGCCGGGTGTAGACCAGCGTGCTCGGCAGCGACACCAGGCCCAATGCCAGCGGGACCATCAGAGACGAATCCCGTTGCCACCCAATGCACAACACCGTCAGCGCCATGATTGCGGCCACGCCGGCGAACTCGAGTCCCACCAGCCGTTGGCGGGGCAGGCCTCGGGAAGATATCAGGATGCCCGGCGCGAAAGCCCCGACCAGTAGCAGCACCTCCGCCAGTTCTCCGCCAGTTCTCCCGGGTTCACCGTTGCACCGCCGTCTCGAGGCGGCTCGGTCGCGGCCGCGTGCAGTGCATCAGCACCGACCGCGTGTCCGGATCACACTGCAGCACAACGGTTCCCGGTGTCGTGGCCAAGGTAAGCACCGCGGCCGCTCGTCGGGCCGCGGCTACCGGCCGGGTTTCGTCGGGCAGCGGCACGGCGCCGATGACCGCGTGGCGCTTGGTGAACCGGTGCGCCCCCACGCCGACCGCTTGTGGCACTACGTCACGCGCCGCCGTCGCGAGCCAGCCCAGCCAGCCGATCCGGAACTGCCAGCTGCCGGCGTTGGCGCGCCGGGCCGAGCGCGCCATGACCGCAGCCGGCAGGGTGCACACCGTCATCACCGCCAGTTCCGCAGGCGTGCGGGAACTCAGGGTGGCCAGCCAAACACCGGCGATCAGCATCCACCACAGGCCGGTTTCACCAAGAATGTCAGGCGACCGCTTACTTGCCGCGGACACGGCGGTTGTGCTTCTTGATCGCGTCGACCAGTTCTGACTTGGTCATCGTCGATCTGCCGTGCACATCGAGCCGCCGCGCGACGTCGAGCAGGTGTTTCTTGCTGGCGTTGGCGTCGACGCCCTCCGCCGAGCGGCCGGTGTTGCGCGGACCACCACCCTTGGCCAGTTCGTCAGAAGTGCCCTTCTTCTTCTTGGGCTCCCAGTGGTCGCCGACCTTTTCGAAGCTGTGCTTGAGGGCGGCGTAGGCCACTCGGTGGGCGCGCTGTTCGCTGCCGTACTCCTTCGCGGCGGCGTCGTGGGCTTTGGCGAACGTGCGCTGCGCCTTGGCGTTGGAGCGCTGCAGCGTGCTGGGCAGCTCACTCTTCTTCGGCGTGCCGCCTTTGGTGGTCTTCGGCATTTGGATCTCCTCCTTTTCTCAGCCCTCGGCTGCCTGCTGGGCCGTCGCGTAGGCCAGCTGCAGGAAGTCGGCGCCGGCCAGCGCGGTGAACGTGCCCGCGACCAGGCGGGTGGACCTCGGCGCGAAGATCAGCCCGATCACCAGGGCCGTGGCCACCCACATGTCTAGGCAGAAGGGACAGGTCAAGAGTTCCCCGAGGCTATGCCGCAGTCCGCTGTCGTCCCGAACCTCCTCGCGCACCTCGGCCGGCCCCCCGGTGCCGGAGTACTTGGCGAACGGCGCCCGCAGCGGGCTGGTGACCGCATCCTTGGTCAACGAGCGCGACAGCTTGTGGGTACCGATAGTGAGGGTGAAAAGATCCTGTGCCCGCCAGCGCTCCGGCAACCTTCTGCCGGTGGCCGCGGCGACCAGGGCGGTAAGCGCGACCACCACACCGTAACCGGCGAGGACGACGACGTAACCGCCCAGCGGACGGGGATTGTCGCCGCGATAGGTGTCGGCTTCGCGTCGGGCACGCTCGGCCACGCCGTTGGTGATTTCTGGTGCATCGCCCACGATGGCTCCTCGACGGTTGGGGTCTGGACGTCGATTACCCCGAGTCAGGGTCCGGCAATCCCACCTATCGGGGCGCGGAGCCCACGGCGTGCGCCGCCGGCCGGTCCGATCGCCGGATGCCGGATCCTGGTGAGCCGGCGCGAGGCTGCGATCCGGCACGGGAGCGGCTAGGAGCTTGGGAGCTATGGGGCAGCGTGGATGCGCGCCCAGGGACGAGCCTCTTCGAGTTCGTAGGCCAACTCCAGCAGCCGCGCTTCCCGCCCCAGGTCGGCTGCCAGCATCATGCCCACCGGCAGCCCACTCGCCGATTGGGTCAGCGGCAGCGAGATCGCCGGCTCTCCGGTGACGTTTTGCAGCGGCGTGAATGCCACCCATTTGGCCATCCGGTCCATGACCTGCTGATAGTCGGTGGGAGCGAGATAGCCGACGCGCGGCGGCGCATCGGCGAGGGTGGGGGTGAGCAACGCGTCGTAGGTGCCGAAGAACTGCGCCGTGTGCCGCCGAACCCCCCGTAGCCGGACGATCGCCGCCGGGAGCAGATGAAAATTGCGGCGAGCATTGCGCGCCAGACCCAGAGTCAAGCTGTCCAGCCGCGTCCGGTCGAACGTCTTACCGAACGTGAGCCGACCAGAGCGCACCTGCGCCAGCGCCATCAGCCCCCAATACAGCACGAAGTCCTCGGTGAAACTGGACGGCACCGGCGGCTGGTCGACCCGCTCGACATGGTGACCGAGTTCCTCAAGCACAGCCGCCGACTTCAGTGTGAGCTCGCGCACGTCCGGGCTGGCCTCGACATGGACCGAACGGGTGATCACGGCGATCTTCAGACGTCGCTTACCCGGCCCGGTCACATCCCCCACCGGAGGCAGCTTGGGCAGGCGCCAGATACGTTCGGCCTCTCGATAAAAGGCGGCGGTGTCGCGCACCGAGCGGGTCAGCACCCCGTTTGCCACAATGCGTATCGGCAGCCGCCGCAATTGTGGGTCCAGCGGCAACCGGCCGCGCGACGGCTTGAGCCCCACCAGGCCGTTGCAGGAGGCTGGGATGCGGATCGAGCCGCCGCCGTCGTTGGCGTGCGCCACGGGCACCACACCGGCGGCGACCAACGCTCCCGATCCCGATGACGAGGCGCCCGCCGTGTGGTCGGTGTGCCAGGGGTTACGGACGGGCCCCAGCCGCGGATGCTCGGCGGCGGCGCTGAACCCGAACTCCGACATCTGCGTCTTGCCCAGCGCTATCAGGCCGGTGGACAGCAGCACCCGCGTTATCTCGCTGTCGGTGCCCGCCCGGTGCGGCGTCCACGCATCCGTGCCGCGCATCGTTGGCAACCCGGTGACGTCGACGTTGTCCTTGATGTAGCTGGGCACACCGGCGAAAAAGCCCCTGGCCGGACCGCGTCGCGCCGTGTCACGCGCCATGTCAAAGGCTTCGTACGCCACGGCGTTGAGCTTGGGATTGACGGCTTGGCTTCGCGCGATCGCGGCCTCGGCCAGTTCTGTGGGGTCCGCCTGGCCGCCGCGAATGGCGTCAGCCAGGGCGACGGCGTCGAGATCGCCCAGCGCGTCGTCACCGAAAGCGTGTATGCGGGTCATGGGCTTGAGCCGCTAGGCCTGGCCCACCTCAAACCGGATGAACCGGGTCACCGTGACCCCGGCGTCGTCCAACAGAGCCTTGACAGTTTTTTTGCTGTCGGACACCGATGGCTGCTCCAGCAGGACGGTGTCCTTGAAGAACCCGGTCACCCGCCCCTCGACGATCTTGGGCAACGCTTGCTCGGGTTTGCCCTCGGCCTTCGCGGTCTCCTCGGCAATGCGGCGTTCGGTGGCCACGACGTCCTCGGGAACGTCGTCGCGAGACAGGTAGCGTGCCTTGAGCGCGGCGATCTGCAGCGCGACGGCATGAGCGGCATCTTTGTCCCCACCCTGGTACTCGACCAGCACACCGACCGCAGGCGGCAGATCCGCCGACCGCCGGTGCAGGTAGGTCTCGACAGTGCCGTCGAAGTTTGCCACGCGGCGCAGTTCGAGCTTCTCGCCAATCTTGGCCGACAGCTCGCCGATTGCCTGCTCGACGGTCTTATCGCCCGCCGTAGCCGCCTTGAGCGCATCGACGTCGGCGGCCTTCGATGACACCGCCGCCGTCACGATCTGATCGGCCAGCGCCTGGAATTCCGCGTTCTTGGCGACGAAATCGGTCTCGCAGTTCAGTTCGATGAGCGCGCCGTCCTTGGCCGCGACCAGGCCTTCGGCGGTGGCTCGCTCAGCGCGCTTGCCGACGTCCTTGGCGCCCTTGATCCGCAGCGCCTCGACGGCCTTGTCGAAGTCGCCGTCGGCTTCGGCCAGTGCGTTCTTGCAGTCCAGCATGCCGGAACCGGTGAGCTCCCGAAGCCGCTTGACATCGGCAGCGGTGAAGTTGGCCAATGATCAGCCTTCCTATGAGGGGTCAGTGGTTGATTCGGTGGAGGTTTCGGCGGTCGGATCGGCAGCACCGGCGGTCACCGGGGTTGTCGCCGCCGCCAGCAGCTCCTGCTCCCATTCGGCCAGCGGCTCCGCGGTTTCGGCCTCCGGCTTGCCGTCGCCGCGGCCCAGCCCGGCGCGCGCTTGCAGGCCCTCGGCCACCGCGGAGGCGATCACCTTGGTCAGCAGGGCGGCCGAACGGATTGCGTCGTCGTTGCCCGGGATCGGATAGTCGACCTCGTCGGGGTCGCAGTTGGTGTCCAGGATCGCGATCACCGGGATGCCGAGTTTGCGGGCCTCACCGACGGCGATGTGCTCCTTGTTGGTGTCGACGACCCAGACCGCCGAGGGCACCTTGGCCATGTCCCTGATTCCACCCAGGGACCGCTCCAGCTTGTTCTTTTCCCGGGTCAGGCCGAGGATTTCCTTCTTGGTGCGGCCCTCGAAGCCGCCGGTCTGCTCCATCGCCTCGAGTTCCTTGAGGCGCTGCAGCCGCTTGTGCACCGTGGAGAAGTTGGTGAGCATGCCGCCCAGCCAGCGCTGGTTGACATACGGCATGCCGACGCGGGTGGCTTCGGCGGCGACGGACTCCTGCGCCTGCTTCTTGGTGCCGACAAACAGCACCGTGCCGCCGTGCGCGACGGTCTCTTTAACGAACTCGTACGCCTTGTCGATGAACGTCAGGGTCTGCTGCAGGTCGATGATGTAGATGCCGTTGCGGTCGGTGAAGATGAACCGCTTCATCTTGGGATTCCAGCGACGGGTCTGATGCCCGAAGTGGGTGCCGCTGTCAAGCAGCTGCTTCATGGTGACTACGGCCATTGCCGGTATTCCTTTGTTGTCGGTTGTTCGCCCGGCATCGGGTGAAGCCGGGCCCTGGCGGCTGCTGCGATGCCGGACCCTGTTACGGGACCGCCCGGCATGCGGTGCGAATTCCTGAACAACGGGAGTCGCGGTGCAGACGCGCGAAGTCAGCCCGCAAAAGACGAGCTGCGACGAGCAGTTTACACCGCATCAGGGCATGGCTTTCCCCAGCGGGGGCACGTTCCCCAGAACCGCCGCCGGTGACTGGTGCCGGGGATCGGACGGCGCTGAACTAAGTCGGTGCGACCGTTGGTGCTGATTTTGTGCTGGACGCTGCTCAGCGCTGCGCCGGCCGTTGCAGACGACGTTCGGCTGCAATGGCCATTGCGTCCGCGTCCGGCGGTGCTCCGCGACTACGACGCGCCCGCGCCGAACTGGCGTCCCGGACACCGTGGTGTGGATTTGGCCGCTACCCCCGGTCAGCCGGTGTATGCAGCCGGCGACGCGACCGTTGTGTTCGCCGGCCTGCTGGCGGGGCGGCCGGTGGTTTCGCTGGCCCATCCGGGCGGGTTGCATACCAGCTACGAGCCGGTACGCGCGACCGTCCGGGCTGGCCAGCTGGTAACGGCGCAGACGGTCGTGGGCACAGTGGTGCCCGGCCATGCCGGCTGCCCCACCCAGGCGTGCCTGCATTGGGGGGCGATGTTTGGCCCGGCTTCGCGCGCCGACTACGTCGATCCGCTGGGTCTGGTGAAATCCACGCCCATACGGCTCAAGCCACTGGTGGGCTGAGCCGGCTCGGCCTGATCCGCCCCACTAGGCCCGCGGGTGGGCCTGGTCGTGAACAGCGCGCAGCCGGGCCACCGCGACATGGGTATACAGCTGCGTAGTCGCCAAACTGGAATGGCCCAGCAACTCCTGCACCACCCGCAAGTCGGCGCCACCTTCGAGGAGATGAGTTGCTGCGCTGTGCCGCAGCCCGTGCGGCCCGATATCGGGCGCGCCGTTGACCGCGGCGACGGTCTGGTGCACCACGGTCCGCGCCTGCCGCACGTCGAGCCGCCGGCCCCGAACGCCCAGTAACAGGGCCGGACCCGACTCCGCGGTGACAAGCGCGGGACGGCCGTCGGTCAGCCAGGCCCGCAGCGCCTCAGCCGCAGGCCCTCCGTAGGGCACGGTGCGCTGCTTGTTGCCTTTACCGAGTACCCGCACCACCCGATGCCCGGTGTCGACGTCGTCGATGTCCAAACCGCACAGCTCGCTCACCCGGATTCCGGTGGCGTAGAGCAATTCGACGATCAGCCGGTCCCGCAAGGCCAGCGGGTCACCCTGTTCGGCGCCGGACTTCGCGGCCGTCATCGCCGCCAGCGCCTGATCCTGTCGCAGCACCGCGGGCAGCGTGCGGTGCGCCTTCGGAACCTGCAGCCGAGCTGCCGGGTCGCCGGTCAACAACCCGCGCCGGGCGGCCCACGCGGTGAATGCCTTGACCGCCGAGGTCCGCCGGGCCAGCGTGGTACGTGCGGCTCCCGCACCAGCCGCGGTGGCCAGCCATGACCGCAGCAGCGGCAGGCTCAGCGTTTCCAGGCCGCTCCGGCGGTCGGCGAGAAAAGCGAACAACGACCGCAGGTCGCCCAGATAGGCCCTACGAGTGTGCGCCGACCGTCCGCAGTGCAGCGCCAGGTAGTCGTCGAATTCCTCGAGGATCGCCTCGCCCTTATCCGGCACGCCCCAACCGTCGCAGACACCCCGCCGCGTTTCAGACGACGCGCCGCAGTGTGTCCGGGGTGAGATCTTTGCGCGCCGGGTAACCATCGACGGCCATGATCAGGTCGGCTTCGGCGAGGATCATGCGCAATACGTGCACGAGGCCGTCGACTCCGCCCAGCGCCAGACCGTAGGCGTAAGGGCGGCCGATGCCGACGGCGGTCGCGCCCATCGCCAGCGCCTTGATGACATCGGCGCCGCTGCGAATCCCGGAGTCGAACAGCACCGGCAGCCCGTCGGCGGCCTCGACAACGGCCGGCAAACACTCCAGTGCGGGCAGGCCGCCATTGGCTTGCCGGCCACCGTGATTGGAGCAGTAGATGCCGTCGACGCCGCCGTCTTTGGCGCGCCGCGCGTCGTCGGGGTGGCAGATGCCCTTGACGATCAACGGAAGATCAGTCAGCGAACGCAACCAGCCGAGGTCGTCCCAGGACAACGGCCGCCCGAACACCTGTGCCCAGCGCAACACCGCACCTTGCCGGTCCTCTTCCGGGGAGCGCGCCAGGCTGGCCCGAAAAACGGGGTCGCTGGTGTAGTTGGCCAGGCAATGGCCCCGCAACTGGGGGAAGTTCGCCGTACTGAGATCGCGCGGCCTCCAGCCGGTGACCCAGGTGTCCAGCGTGACGACGATGCCCTTGTAACCGGCTGTTTCGGCGCGGCGCACCAGGCTCGCGGCCAGCTCACGGTCGGTCGGCGTGTACAGCTGAAAGAAGCCAGGCGTGTCGCCGAACGCGGCCGCGACGTCTTCCATCGGGTCGACCGTGAGCGTCGAGGCGATCATCGGGACGCCGGTGGCTGCGGCCGCGCGTGCGGTCGCCAGGTCGCCATGGCCGTCCTGGGCGCACAACCCGATGACCCCGATTGGTGCCATGAACAGCGGCGACGGCAAGGTCAGGCCGAACAGCTCGACGGACAGGTCGCGTGTGGCGGCGCCGACGAACATGCGCGGCACCAAGCCCCAGCGATCGAAGGCCTCACGGTTGGCACGTTGGGTGCGCTCGTCGCCCGCTCCGCCGGCGACGTAGGACCACACCGACGGCGGCAGCGCGACCGCGGCCTTGGCCTCGAGTTCCGCGAACGCCATCGGCAGCGGCGGCACCACCCCGGCCAGGCCCTGGAAATAGATTTCGTTCTGGTAGTCGCCGAAGTGGGCTCGGTATGCCATGGGATGAGAATGCCAGGCTAGCCGCCACCGGCGATCAACCGGCGGCTTCTGCCTCCGCCAGTTCCCTCTTCCACTGCCGGAAGGTCTCTTCGGTGCGTCCGCGGCGCCAGTAACCCGAGATCGACGACGCCCATTTGGCTTCCACGCCACGCTCTTTGCGAATATATGGCCGCAGGTTGTGCATGACGGCTTGAGCCTCGCCGTGGATGAACACCTGGACCTGGCCTGGCAGCCACGGCGCGGCGGTCACCGCCTCGATCAGCGGCGCGTGATCGCCGGCACGGTCCTCGGGTACCAGATCCGCGCGCCCGCCGCGATAGACCCAGTGCACCTCGACGGACTGCGGTGCGGTCAGCTCGATCTCATCGTCGGGACCACCTACTTCGATGAACGCTTGACCGACCCCGTTGGCCGGCAACGCTTCCAGCGCGGCCGCGATCGCTGGCAGCGCGGATTCGTCACCGGCCAGCAGGTGCCAGTCGGCGGCCGGATCGGGTGCGTAAGCGCCCCCCGGCCCCATCAGGTACATCGGTTCACCGGGCTGAACCGCGGCCGCCCATGGGCCGGCCACACCGTGCTCGCCGTGCATCACGATGTCGACGGCGATTTCACGCGTCGCGGTGTCGACTTCGCGGACGGTCATGGTCCGCACCGAGGGCTGCTTCTCCGGAGGTAGGCCGGCGAAGCTGTCCAAGGTCAACGGACGGGGCAGCGCGGCCACATCGACATCGCTGGCGACGAACACCAGCTTGACGTAGGAGTCGGTGAAATCGTTGGGAACGAATGTGTCGAAGCCGTTGCCGCCCAGCCGCACCCGCACCAAGTGCCGGGTGAGTTCCTGGGTACCGACGACTTCGAAGGTCTGCAGTGGTCGACCTGCCACTTGTCCTCCTGTCCAGACCCGACCCTTTGTCGACTATACGAGCCGGCCTTGGAAACTCGTTGCCACCGCCTGGTCCCGACCGGCACGGACGATGCGCCAACAGCCAGCGTCGCGCCGAACCACACCGGTCACCTCGAGGATTGCCAATTGACCCAACACCTGCTCCGGCGGTATTCCCGACGCGGCGGCGACCTCGTCGACAGTGGCGGCGCCGCGACCGGGCAACGCTTCGTAAACCCGACGTTCGGCCTGGCTGAGCCCGTCGAAGAGCGCGCTGGGCCGCGACTGCTCGGCGGCGAGCTCACCGATGTGACCGACCATCTCGACAATATCGTCGGCTCGGGTGATCAACTCCGCGCCGTTACGCAGGAGCACGTGGCAGCCGGCCGACGCCGACGACGTCACCGGCCCGGGCACCGCTCCCACCGCACGGCCTAACGCCCGCGCCCAGGCCGCAGTATTGGCCGCACCGCTGCGCAGGCCCGCTTCCACCACGACCGCCGCACCCGCGACGGCGGCCACCAGCCGGTTGCGGGTCAGAAACCGGTACCGCGCCGGCCGCACGCCGGGCGGGTATTCGGTGATCAGAAGCCCGTGCTCGCCGATGCGGTGCAGCAGCGACGAATGCCCGGCCGGATAGGGAACGTCGATACCCCCGGCCAGCACGGCCACGGTAGTGCCGTCGCAGTTGAGCGCCGCGCGATGAGCTGCGCCGTCGATCCCGTACGCGCCGCCGGAGACCACGGCAACGTCACGCTCGGCCAGGCCGGCCGTCAGATCTGCCGCCAGATGTTCGCCGTAGGAAGTGGCGGCTCGGGTTCCGACAATCGCGGCTGCGCGCAGCACCACGTCGTCAAGACGTGCTGGACCCCGTGCCCATAGCACCATCGGCGGCCCGCCATACGACTTCGCTCGCGCCGCCGGACCACCGAACGCGGCAAATGCGAGTGTTGGCCATTCGTCGTCGCCGGGCGTGATCAGCCGTCCACCGCGGCGCATGAGCAGCTCGAGGTCTTCTACTGCCCGGTCGATGTCGCGCCTGGCCTCGGTGTGGCGCGCCAATTCCGCGTCGACCACGCCCCGGCGGACCCGATCGGCCGCCTCGATCGGGCCTACACGTCGCACCAGGGCGGCGAGTTGCGCACAGGGTGGCTCTGTCACCCGGGACAGGTACGCCCACGCCCGCATATCGGCCGTTGCGCTCATCGCGAACTTCCCGACTGCCGGAAGCTCAGAGCGGTGGCCACATCGTCGAGGCTCGGCGAGCCCCGTCCGGCCAAGTCGGCCAAACTCCAAGCGACCCGCAACGTGCGGTCCACGCCGCGAATGCTGAGCAGTCCACGATCGAGCGCCCTGCGCAGCGGATCCATCGCGGCGTTGCCGGGCCGAAATTTCCGCCGCAGCAGCGGCCCGCTGACCTCGGCGTTGGTGCCAAAACCGTGCCCTCGCCACCGCTCGACGGCGGCATCTCGGGCCGATGCCACCCGGCGACGAACCTGCGCGGTCGGCTCCCCGTCGACGGCCGACATTGCCCCCGCCCGCACCGGGTGCATCTGCACCCTCAGATCCACCCGGTCCAGCAATGGTCCCGACAACTTGCCCAGGTAGCGCCTCTTGACAGCGGCCGCGCAGATGCAGTCCGCGGGATCCGCGGGCGCACACGGACACGGGTTGGCGGCCAGCACGAGTTGGAACCGGGCCGGATAGCATGCGACGCCGTCGCGGCGGGCCAGGCGAATCTGGCCGTCTTCCAGGGGAGTTCGCAATGCTTCCAACGCGCTGACACTGATCTCGGCGCACTCGTCCAAGAACAACACGCCGCGATGCGCCCGGCTCACCGCGCCCGGGCGGGCCATCCCCGAACCCCCGCCGACGAGGGCGGCCACCGTAGAACTGTGATGGGGCGCCACGAACGGCGGCGTGGTGATCAGCGGCGTGTTCTCCGACAGCAGCCCGGCCACCGAGTGGATCGCGGTGACCTCGAGCGATTCGCTGTCCGACAACCGCGGCAGTAATCCTGGAAGACGTTGCGCCAGCATGGTTTTGCCCACTCCGGGCGGACCGGTCAGCATGAGGTGGTGACCGCCGGCCGCCGCCACCTCGACCGCGAACCGCGCTTGCGATTGGCCCACGACATCGGCCAGGTCCGCGGACTGCTCCTCGACGGTGACTGCGGGCATGATTCGGTCACCCAAACCGGCTGCACCGTTCAGCCAGCTCCGCAGTTGCCCCAGGGAACGGACACCCCAGACGTCGATACCGTCCACCAGGCTGGCCTCAGCCAGGTTGTCCGCTGGAACGACGACGCCCGGCCAGCCGTCGCGTTTGGCCGCCAGCACGGCGGGGAGCACGCCGCGGACCGCCCGAACCCGGCCGTCCAACGACAACTCCCCCAGCAGCACGGTCTTCTCCAGTCGGTGCCACGGATTCTTCCGCTGCGCCGAGAGCACCGCGGCCGCCAACGCCAGGTCGTAGACCGATCCCATCTTCGGTAACGTCGCGGGCGACAGGGCAAGCGTCAGCCGCGCCTGAGGCCAGCTGTTGCCGCAATTGGTGACGGCGGCACGGACCCGGTCGCGCGACTCCTGCAAGGCCGCGTCGGGAAGACCGACCAGATGAACACCCGGCAGCCCCGAGGTGATGTCGGCTTCAATCTCCACGATCTGGCCGTCCAGCGCGCACACCGCCACCGAAAACGCGCGACCGAGCGCCATCAGCCGATTCCCTTCAGGTGGGTGAGCTCCGGTACCCGCCGCCGGCCGATGCGCACGCCGATCACATCGATACGGACGGCCGCCCAGCCGTGGTCCTGGCCGGCCAACCACAGCCCGGCCAGCCGACGCAGTCGACGAACTTTCGGCTCGGTCACCGCGTGCGCCAATCCGCCATAGCCGTCGCCGGTGCGCGTCTTGACCTCGACAAACACCACCGCCCGGGCACCTGGATCGCAGGCGATCACATCGAGTTCGCCGTATCGGCAGCGCCAGTTGCGGTTCAAGATCCGCAATCCCAGACCGGTCAGATGGTCCACGGCCAACTGCTCACCCAACGCCCCGAGCTGTGTCCGCGTCAAAGTCCTTGGTGTTGTCATGCCGGTCAATCTGCGCACCTGCCCCGACAGCCGGCGCGGGGCGTGGCCACTCGGCACCCAGGAATGGCGCGGTTATCCACAGTCGCACGTTCATTCACAAGGACGCTAACGACACGTTCGAGCCACTAAGCCGCGCTGGTCAACGGTGAACACAACCCCGGGCACGCGCCGAGTTGCCCAAGTCTTGGAAGCGGCCCTAGATCCCGCAGTTGGTGTAGGCAAGGACCGACAATTTCAGCGCGCATCACACATTTGTTTCGCCTGCACCTGCAGCGCATCGACCACCCCGCGGCCGCTATCAAAGAATTTGTCGCAGCGCATCGAGAAGCAGATGGGTCCATTTGCCCGCCAACTTCAGCGATTGGCGACGATGCCGGGTGGGCCAGAGCGTGGCCGAGGTCGTCGTCGCCAAGTCCGGGACCGACGTGGGC
Source organism: Mycobacterium attenuatum (assembly GCF_900566085.1). Lineage (GTDB taxonomy): Bacteria > Actinomycetota > Actinomycetes > Mycobacteriales > Mycobacteriaceae > Mycobacterium > Mycobacterium attenuatum. The sequence goes on along the minus strand of NZ_UPHT01000053.1, from coordinate 245 downwards.
CGCTGCTCCACCGCCGCGCACTCGTGCGCGCAAAAGCTGCGAGCTGGGTGAAATGCCTCCGGAGTGGTGGGGCTGGTGATAGTTGTGAATATTCATCGGTGACCTGAAGGAGTTCGCAATGTCGTTGGTGGTGGTGCCGGAGGTGTTGGTGGCGGCGGCAGCGGATGTAGCGGGTATTGGGTGGTCGGTGGGGGCGGCTAATGCGGCGGCGTTGGCGCCGACGACGGATTTGTTGGCTGCTGGTG
>NZ_UPHT01000089.1 GCF_900566085.1 Mycobacterium attenuatum | reverse complement strand
ATTTCGGGTCGAAGTGTCTCACTCAAGGTTGACAGAGAGGGGACCCTTCCTTCCAAAGTTGTCTGCAAAACATCGGGGGCGCCTCCGAGTCGACACCCGATGTTCGTTATGTCAAGTATGACGGGCGTGAGGTGAGCACGCAGTGCGGTGCGTTGCGTCACAATTGGCCCGAGACATTGCGGCAAGCGCGCCTAATGGGCCGCTGTTGACCCCTCCTGAAAAGAAAGTGGCTGGCTGGGGCTCCAAAGGCCTTAGAATTGACCAATCGTGCAGCGCAGCTGTACCACAGTTTGCGGCAGCAGCCGCGCCACGGGCCCCGCTGATCGTTGAATTGTTAGGCGGTCACGACGCAAGGTCAGTCCGCGCACAAATACATAGGAGCAGCAGGCAAATGGACACCATGTCACACGACCCGTCGGCAGGCGACATCGGTTCGCAGTTGGTCGACCTGGGCAGCCAGGGCGTAAGCGCGGGCGGCACTGCGGCGATGACCGTGCTGACCGGGCTGATCCCCGCGGGCGCCGAAGAGGTCTCCGCGCAGGCAGTGATGGCATTTGCGCAGGAGGCCGCCTCGATGCTGGCGTCCAACACGGCGGCACAAGAAGAGCTGATGCGGACCGGCGCGGCGTTGACCAGCATTGCCCGGATGTACGGGGACGCCGACGACAGCGCCGCCGACGTCTTGGCCTTCCGTGGCGCGGCCATCTCCCACTCGGCCACCGGTGGCTCCGGCGCAACGCCGGGTCCGGGGCTCATGGGCACGGGGGCAGTTCAGGCAGCGGCCGAGCCGGCCGTGCGCGCGCCGCTACTGTCGCAGGTGATGGAAGCGTCATCTTCGCCGCTGGCCTCCACCGGCGCCAACGCCGGATCATCGGCAATGAGTGGCGCCGCCCCGTTGAGCAGCGGCATGGGTGGCGGCGCACCGGCAGGCGGCGCCTCCAAGGCAGGTCTGGCGTCAACGGCGACACCCGCGGATCAGGATGAGGGCGAACGCGACGGACAGGCCCAAGCGCAAGCCGGTGAGCGCTTGGCGTGACCGGCCCGGTCGGTCGAGCAGCTATTCCCTAACTATTTGCACAGCCGAGCACCTGGCGACTGCTCGGCAATGGCGAAAAGACCAAAGTGCGGCTGTGTCCGCATCGCATCGCCGAACCGGAGCACCCATCTCCTACGCTTGCGCTGTCCCGTGGTAGCGCAGCAAGCGAAAGAGAGGGCGTAGTGACCAACCCGGACATGGCCACCATCTTGCGGGGGATGAAAGTCCCGGAGCAAATGACCGGCAGCCAGGCGCTGCGCGACTTTTTGCTCATCTATATCGATGACCAGGAGTCGCTGGCGAATAATCCGGAACGGCTCAAGCAGTTGAATGGCCTGCTCATCCTTTCGCACCTGGAGGTGGTCAACGCTCTCGGGTCGCTGGAAGCGGCCGCCGCTGAGCAGCACGTGGAGAAGTTCCGTAAGGAGATCAACCGGCGCAAACGCTGGTGGTTCTAACCCGGATCTTCGTCGTACGGTGAGGTGTGCGCTGGATCGTCGACGGCATGAACGTGATCGGGAGTCGTCCCGACGGGTGGTGGAGGGACCGTCACGGCGCCATGGTCGCGCTGGTGGGCAGGCTGGATCGGTGGGTTGATGAGCAGGACGCGCACGCTAACGCGGTGACCGTGGTATTCGAGAGGCCGCCATCCAGGCCTATCCGGTCGTCGGCGGTCGAGGTGGCGTATGCGCCCAAAGCGGCCGCCAACTCGGCTGACGACGAGATCGTGCGGTTGGTGCAAGCCGACGCCCGACCGGATGCGATTGCAGTCGTGACATCGGACAAGGCGTTGACCGACCGGGTCCGGCGGTTAGGTGCTTCCGTCTACCCGGCGGAACGTTTTCGTGACCTCATCGACCCGCGCGCCACCGGACCCACGGATCACGGTGGCCTTCACTGAGTACTGACGCCGCAGGGGCGGGGTTCAGCGAGGGTGGCTCGTGACTCCGCAGCCGACGCGCGGCCCGTCGCTGGGTGCGACTCGCGACCACTACAGATCACTCACTGCCAACGGCGGGCCGGTGTAGGTCTCTGCCAGCCCCATTGCGGCGGCGTCGCTCGAGTACAGCCAGTGCAGCTGAGACCGTTGCAACTGCGCGTCGAACGGGTCTCCGGTGGCGTGCAACATGGTGGTCATCCACCATGAGAAGTGGGTGTATCGCCAGACCCTGCGCAGCGCGGCCGCGGAGTAGGCGTCGGCCAGTTCTGCCTTGTTCCGTCTAACCAACGCGCTTAGGGCGGGAGCGAGCAACGCGACGTCGGCGATGGCCAGGTTCAGTCCTTTGGCACCGGTCGGCGGAAGGATGTGCGCGGCGTCGCCCGCCAGGAACAACCGGCCGTACCGCATTGGGGCCTGCACATAGCTTCGCATCGCCAGGACGCTGCGTTCCGCAATCGGGCCCCGGCGAAGCGACCAGCCCTCGATGCCGTCACCGAGTCGGCGTGCGAGGGCATCCCAGATGCGTTGAAAAGTCCAGGAAGCGAGGGTGTCGTGGTTGGGAACTTGCAGATACAACCGGCTCACCGTGCTGGAGCGCATGGAGTGCAACGCGAAGCCGTCGGGGTGCCACGCATAGATCAGTTCGTCGGTTGACGGTGCGACGTCGGCCAGGACTGACAACCACGAATAGGGGTAAGTGCGTTCCCAAACCTGTTTGGCGCCTTCGGGTACGGACGCGCGGCTGGGTCCAAGCGAGCCGTCGCATCCGACGATCGCATCGGTGTCAAGCCGGTGCGGTAACCCGTCGCCGTCGATGAACGTCAGATACGGCCGCTCGGTGTCGATGTCGTACAAGGCAGCGTCGGCAACCTCATAGAAAATGCTTTGACCCGCGGCCTCGCGGGCGGCAATCAGGTCGCGTTGGAGTTCGGTTTGTCCGTACACCCACACGCTGCGACCAACCAGGTCGACGAAGTCAAGACGTTGGCGTTCGCCTTCGCACTGCAGATATATTCCGCGATGCTCGATTCCGTCTTCGGTCAGCCGCCGGCCCAGCCCCACCGACTGGAGGAGCTGGACGGAGCAGTGGTCCAGGATGCCGGCGCGGATGCGCCCTAAGACGTAGTCCTGGGAACGGGCTTCGAGGACCACCGAGTCCACGCCTTCGGCGGCCAACAGGTGTGACAGCAGCATGCCGGCTGGACCGGCTCCAACGATTGCGACCTGGGTGCGCACGGCCCAAGTGAACAACACCGTGGGCCGCTCACAAAAGAACGGGGCTGCCGGTCTCGGCCTTGACGCGTCGGCGAGCAGCAGGGCAACTGACCATTCGGATGGTCATCAGCAGGCGCTTCGGCATGAGGGGAATTGCGCATATCGCGTCGTCGAGCGTTCCCTCGTGGCTCAGGCAGATCGGGGAAAGATGTGGCGCATTCTTTGCCGTCTCAGTGGTGCACTGGCGCAAGTGGTTTCAGGGCAGCGGCCACCTGGGACGGCTGTTGCTTCGCACCTGGTGTTGCGTTAGCTTGCCCAGTTCTGCATAGTGCGGCCGCGAAAAATGCCGGGCAGAAAGTGCTCGGTAAGAACAATAACAGATTGGCCGTCTACGATCATATGATACCGCCGCGCAATGGCGTGTGCGGGTGATGTCCTTTCGGAGGTCGAGACCAGCCAATCGGGCAACTCCCCTTCCCAGATTTCAGCCGTCTCCTTGAACACCTCCAAACAACTGGCTACCATCAGCTCCCCAATGGGATGGTCTGTTTCCGTCAGTTTCCGCAGAATCGCCGTCGGCAGCAGATCCATTGCGATCAAAGCTTCTGCGGCTATAAATTCTTCGCCGGAACTAAGGCCTTTGAGTATTGTTTGGCGTTGCAAAATCCGGCTATCGGGTAGGCGCTCCAAGTCAGGTATTTCGGGCGCGGTGGGATGAATCTGTTGATTGATGATCTCCACGACGATCTCATCATCCGCGATGATCTTGAGGATCCTGGTAAGGGTACCGTTCGTCGCGAGAAGGATTTGCAGGTCGCGGTCGAGCTCTCGTATGTCTATGTCGGACAACATGGTTCGCGTCATGTCTTCACTCCTGCCCCGGCCCAATGCACTAAGTCCGCCGGGACTCGATATATTGGGCGCATTCTTGGCCTGCCGGGAATCGATGATCAACTTGCACTGTCGCCACTAATAATTTCTGGCGGATCATTGGGCTATCAGCGTCTGCAATATTGACTCATGCATAGTACGTCGCCGGGAGAAAACTCGCAAGCTGGGAAATGGACTAGCAAAGGTTGAACTCAACACCTGGCACCGGCGTATTTGACAACATCGACGGCTCATGGGAAGCAGCTTCGGCCGCGTACAGTCGGCTATCGGCGACGGTCGAAAATTGCGCTGCGTCATCGCGTGGCTTCTTCTTCGTCATAGTTGGCGAGCACCGCTTTGGCGATCCGGAAAGCATAATTGACCTCCGGTACACCGACGTAGATCGCCAGGTGCATCAACAGCTCCTTGATCTCGTCATTGCTGAGGCCATTTCGTCGTGCGGCCCGAAGATGCATGGGCAGATAGTCGGGGTGGCCGCACGCTACCAACGCGCTCAACGTGATCATCGATCGGCTGCGCCTGTCTAGCCCGGGGCGGGTCCACACGCTGCCCCACGCGTAGCGGGTGATCATGTCCTCGAAGTCGGACGTGAAGTCCGTCTTCTCGGCGATGATGCGGTCAACATGTGCATCGCCGAGGACTTCTCGCCGTACCGCAATGCCTGCCTCGTAGACGTTGTCCCGGGTGCTGATGCGGCTGAGTATCAGGTCCGCGACGTGCTCGGGTGCTTCGACGGGGGCTAGGTGGCTAATTTCATCGAGGACCACCACCCGGCCGTCACTGACCCCGGAGGCAATCTGGCGCAAAGATTCCGGGGGCGTTACCCAGTCTTGGGCGCCTGCGATCGCCAGCACCGGGGTGGTGATGCGAGTCAGCCGGCCGGCGACATCGAAGTCTGCCAGCGCTTCGCATGCCAGAGCATAAGATTCGGCGTCGGTCACGCCGAGGTCGCCGAGCAATCGTGCGACAACGGCCGGTCGACGGTCGCGAAACCCGGCGGAGCACCAGCGCTTAGGCGCATCTTCTGCGAGCGCGCTGATGCCCTCTTCCCGAACCCGCGCCGCGCGGGCCTTCCACTCTTCGGCGATGCCGATCGTTGAGCCGGTGCACAGCAATGTCGCGGAAGTCAGCCGGTCCGCCGCATCGAGGAGTAATTGAAGCCCGACCGCCCCGCCGATGGAAACCCCGGCGTAGTGAAAGGTGCGTGCACCGGCGATCTCGTCGGCCAACATCAACACCGCCTGCGCCAGCTCGGCGATGGTGAACGGTGATGTGGCGGTGGGGCTGTCGCCATGGCCGGGCAGGTCCCAGCCCACGACGTGCACGTAGTCGGCGAGCCGTTCGGCTGCGTCCGCCCACAGAGCGTTCGCCGTCGTGCCCAGCGATGGCCCGAGAAGTAGCACGTCCGCGTCGTGGGGACCGCCGAAATCCGTTGCGATCAGGCGTGGGACCGCCATGTCGCCTCCTTGACGTTCACATGTCGAAACTGGCTGTCGAGCGAGCTGATTTTCCCAAAGTCGTCGGCGCCAGGCATTGAATTCGCTTGTTTCGGGGTATCCGCGCGGGGATGCTAGGCGTGTGACGCAGGGTATGTTAGCGGGCCTTGGCGGCCGATTGTTGGTTTGGCAGTTCAAACTTGGGTTGCTGGCCATCATCTGGGGTTGCAGTTTCTTGTTCATCAAAGTTGCTTTGGCGGATTTGTCGCCGGCCGAGATCACCCTTGGTCGCTGCCTGCTAGGGGCTCTTGCGGTAGCTCCTGGTGTTGCGGTGAGGCGCCTAGCGCTACCGCACACACAGCGATTGTGGATGCACCTTTTCGTAGCCGCCCTTTTCCTCAACACCGCGCCGTTTTCGCTGTACGGCTACGCTGAGCGGCACGTGTCTTCAGCAGTGGCCGGAGTGGCAAACGGGACGTCAGCGCTATTCACCGTGTTATTTGCGTTTACCGTTCTGCATGACGAGCGTGCGACGGTACATACCGTAGTGGGGATCCTCATCGGTCTAACCGGTGTGGCGGTGGTTCTGCGGGTGTGGGACGGTGTCCATGCCGACACTGGCGGTGTGTTGGTGGCAGTCGCGGCAGCGGCCTGTCAGGGGTTCGGATGGGTGTACGTCCGCCATTTCCTCCGGCACACCGGTTATTCGCCCTTGGTGCTCACTGCCGGTCAGCTCAGCCTCGCCAGTGCGCAATTGATATTGCTTTGCCTGGCCACGGCGCCGCGGATTCCCACAATGGGCACTACCACCCTCGCTGCCGTTCTGGCTCTTGGTGTCCTGGGCACGGGACTTGCGTATGTCTTGCAGCACAGCATCATTCGTGATGCCGGCGCCACGGCTGCTTCCACCGTGACGTATCTGATCCCGGTAGTCGCTGTTACCGTGGGCGCCATATTTCTGCACGAGCCGGTTGGATGGAGTCTGCTCGGGGGCGCGGCGCTGGTATTACTCGGCGCGGCGCTGACGCAGCGTCGTCGGCCAGCCGGTTGATCGAGGGCCAGACCTGGACCGCCGGTGACCGTCCTGCCCGTCGGCTGATTGACCTGATGGATGCGCCAGCGACACCGGCGGTGGCCCTGATCCGGTGATCGTGCGAACGGGCCGACATGCCGTGCTGGATCTGTTCAGATGTTTCCGGCGATCTCCGTTGGCAGTCGCCGACAAGAGCGCGCGGCTGACACATCCACAGCAACCGATCCGGCTACCAGGTGGTCAGTGCTGGGCAGCCCGAACGTCAGCCGCTAACTGCGGCCAGCGCGGCGTCGTAATCGGGCTCTTGCCCGATTTCCGGTACCAGCTGGGTGTAGGCGACGTTGCCGTCGCCGCCGATCACGACGATCGCTCGGGCCAGGAGACCGGCCATGGGGCCGTCGGAGATGGTGACGCCGTAGTCGTCGCCGAAGCTGTCCCGGAATGCCGAAGCTGTCGCGACGTTCTCGATCCCCTCGGCGCCACAGAATCGCTTCAGCGCGAAGGGCAAGTCTTTGGATACGCACACCACGGTCGAACCGGTTGCGGCGGCACGCTCGTTGAAGGTTCGCACGCTGGCTGCGCACACCGGCGTATCGATGGACGGAAAGATATTCAGCACGACGGCCTTGCCGCGGAACCGGTCGCTGCCGACGGGCCCGAGATCGGCGCCGGTCAGCGTGAACGCCGGGGCCAAAGATCCGACCGCGGGCAGCTCGCCGACAGTGTTGATCGCATTACCGTGCAGGGTTATTTGTGCCATGGGCACAGTCTGCCAAGGTCGGGATTGGGAGTTGTGAGCAGGTCCGAAGACGGCGCGCATGTCCTAATCTGTGGGATATAGGGCGTAGACGCCATACCGTTGCCTGGCCAACACTGAATCCATGGTCCGCAAAGTGCTGATCGTCGGCTTCCCCGGGATTCAGGCACTCGACGTCGTGGGACCGTTCGAGGTGTTCGCCGGCGCGTCGCTGCTGACCCGGGGTGGATATGACGTCACGCTGGTCTCCGCCGACGGCCAACCGGTGACCACCGCGACCGGCCTTGCCCTGATGACCCGGCCGCTGCCCGAGCCGAGCGCACCTGTGGACACCGTTGTACTGCCCGGCGGCGCCGGTGTCGACGCCGCGCGCGGCAACGTCGAACTGATGGACTGGATCAAAGCCGTGGCAGGCACCGCGCGCCGCCTGGTCACCGTATGCACGGGCGCATTCCTGGGGGCGCAGGCCGGGTTGCTAGACGGCCGTCGTGCCACCACACACTGGGCCTTCGCCGACCGGTTGGCCCGCGAGTTTCCCGCCGTCGAGGTGGATCGCGACCCGATCTTCATCCGAAGCTCCGAGACGGTGTGGACTGCCGCGGGCGTGACGGCCGGAATCGACCTCACGCTGTCGCTGGTGGAGGACGATCACGGCACCGAAGTCGCGCAGACCGCCGCCCGCTGGCTGGTGCTGTACTTGCGCCGCCCCGGCGGCCAGACGCAGTTTGCGGCTCCGGTCTGGCTGCCGCGGGCCCAACGTCCCACCATCCGCCAGGTCCAGGAGGCCATCGAAACGCAACCAGGAGGCTGCCACCGCATCGACGACCTGGCCCGCCGCGCGGCGATGAGCCCGCGCCACTTCACCCGGGTGTTCACCGACGAAGTCGGAGAGGCGCCGGGCCAATATGTCGAACGCATCCGCACCGAAGCCGCGCGCCGACAGCTCGAACAGACCGACGACACCATCATGGCCATCGCCGCGCGCTGCGGCTTCGGCACCGCAGAAACTCTGCGGCGCAACTTTATTCGCCGTATCGGCATCTCGCCGGACCAGTACCGCAAGACCTTCGCCTAACCCGACAAGGAGAGAACACCGATGACCCAAATCGCGATCGTCAGCTATCCGGGATTCACGGCGCTGGATATGATCGGCCCCTACGAAGTGCTGCGAAACCTCCCCCACGCCGAGGTGAGGTTTGTCTGGCATGAAGCCGGGCCCATCACCGCAGACTCCGGTGTGCTGGTAATCGGAGCCACCTATTCGCTGACCGAAACGCCCACGCCCGACGTCATTCTCGTGCCGGGCGGCCCGTCGACCCCGATGCATGCGCGCGACGATAAACTGTTGGATTGGTTACGCCAGGCGCACCGCACCGCAAGCTGGACGACGTCGGTGTGCTCCGGGTCGGTGATCCTGGCCGCCGCGGGCCTGCTCCAGGATCGACGCGCTACGTCGCATTGGCTGGCCCTTCCGGCGCTGAAGGCCTTCGGTGCCATCCCCGTCGGCGACGAGCGGATCGTGCGCCAAGGCAATGTCGTTACCAGCGCCGGTGTGTCCGCGGGGCTCGACCTGGCGTTCTGGCTGGCCGGGGAAATCGGCGGCGAAGGTCGCGCCAAGGCGATCCAGCTGGCGATCGAATACGATCCACAGCCGCCGTTCGACTGCGGCCACGTGTCGAAAGCATCGGCGGCCACGAAGGCCGCCGCCACGGCGCTGCTGTCCAAAGACAGTGTCACCCCGGCCAACGTGACGGCCACGACCATGCTCGCGTGGCGCCAGGCGCTGGCGGCAGTGCGGTCACGGCGGCGCAGGCGGCAGCCGGCGACCGCGCCGGCATAACGGCTGCGGCCAGGCGTGGTGGCGGTTATCCAGCGATGCCCTCGGTGCCAGCGGTTTGGATGTTCGTTGACTTCACGCCGCCACCGGAAAAGTCCGCCGGCTCAATCCCAGAGCTATACCCGCGAAGCCGCGACCATATACGCCTGGCCGGCGCAGTCAGACTCCGGTTGGCGGAGGCGCGCTGTCCCCCGATCGGGGGACGGTGGTTCGGTATATCGGGGGATAGTTGCTCCGCGCCGACCTGTTTATGCTCGTCTAGATCCTTACGGGTGAAAGCTTGTTCCTGCGGCGATAAGTCTTCGGCACATATTGGCAGCGCCGGCATTCCCAGGCTAACGTCAATGCGCGAAGGACTCAATGTGAGTAACGCGGGCTCGGGCTAGCCGGCGATGCCCGGGATGACACGCCGATTACAGTTCTTGACTCGAGTTGTGAGCGCCCCGTTTCAATATAGGCGTCAACGTGATTACAAGTGTGCCGGAGCGGGATGAAGACGATATTGCCGGTGAGAAATGCCGATACCAGGACGATTTATAATGTTCGTTGCGGCGTGCGTATAAAGCAAATTACTGGTGCATACGTGAAATCGCTTCCTGACGACAACCTAGATCGTCAATTCCGAGAGATCGGCGCCGTATTCTATTTGTACTGATCACGTTGAGTGGTCCAGCTTAGAACGCTCAGCCGTACCGCCTGAACACGAATTCTAGTGATTAAACTCCGAAAGAGGTCATAGGAATGATCGAACAACCCGATGAGTCGATGTCGAAAAGTGAGGCCGGCGGCGCGCGACTTACGAAGCGCCGCCGGCGGCGCCGCAGGCAAGCCGCCACCGCTGCACTGGGGGTTTTGACCTTGACCAGCGGTGTGGCCGTCGCTCTGGATGCGATCACTCCCATCAGCCCCAGCAGCTCCCCGATCAGCGCGGGTCGGCTTACCATCAGTTTGGCCGCCCGTGACGGATTTAAACTCGATAGCTGCACAAGTGCGACCAACGAGCCGACTGACAGCCGTACGACCAATTCCACACAAAGCGACACCACTGCCGCGCCTACAGACGATTTCAGTGGGGCCGATAGGGTCGCTGAAGCCGCTCATATAGATAACGGGGGTACCGGGCTGCCGACTGTACCCGAATACCGACCGACAATAGATCGCGCGCCGGATTATTACGATTACGATGACTCATCCGACGACGAAACCGGCTTCGTGACTCCCGTAGAAATCTTGAGTGCTCCGGCCGACAATTTCCACCAGGTACCCGCAACGGAACTTCGCGAAGATCTGGCAATGGATAACCGTATTAATGGAGATCGAACGCTCGATAATCAAGCTTTTGAAGCGCGATTCAACGAGCTGCCCATCTATCGGCCGCTCAATAACCTGCCGTTGAACCCGAATTCGTATATCCACATTGCCGAACGAGGCGGGTATGTACACGTAGACGACCTCACTCAGCTTATGAGGGACGCTCAGGATGCGGAGACAGTCAGTCAGCCGGTGGCCGGTCGCAACCCGAATAACGACCTGATTGTAAACGGCTTCAAAGTGGACCCGGTATTCGCAGACTATTTGCGTACGATGCAACTGGAAGATCCTGTTGAATTGCTAACACAGTTTTCAAACCGAACATTACCGATCCCGGAGAGTCACGAATTCATATATTGGTCTGGGGGCGAAGACGAAGGCCCCTAGTAGGGTTGCCGATGGTGGCCGATGACCCTAACCGCGGTCAAGATTTGGGCGACATGATGTGATCGGTGGCAAGACGACCACCCGCCTGCAGCCAGGCGCCGACCACCTTGGGCGCGTCGCGGTTGGGGTTGTAGATGTCTTCTTCGCTGCAGAACAGGCCGTTGCCGGCATAGCAGAGCCGCGTCCAGTTCGGGAACCAGAACGGCTCACCGTTCGGGTCCGTCGGGTGGTCGAGCAGATTCCTGATCGCGAGGACAACCGCGTCGTCGTCCTCGTCGTAAGCAGTCCAGTCCGTTGGAAACCGCATGTGCGGGAACGGAGCCATCACGGCAACGATCCAGTCCCGCACCGCTTCGCGCCCGTGAAAGACGCCGCCCGTGAAAGACGCCGTAGTGGTGTTCGATGTAGACGACATCGTCGGTGAACAGATCGGCGAACGGTCGCCAGTCGCCCGACGACGAGCACCCCTTCACCACGTCGGTGTAGTGCCGCACGGCTTGTTCGATCTCGGCTCTGGGGAATTTGCCCATACCGGACACACTAGAACTAGAGCCTGCGCGGCGGGTCGTCGGTCGCCGCCGGGAAAGGACCACAAATGAGCGTGTTGGATTTGTTCGGTCTGCATGGCAAGCGGGCGCTGATCATCGGAGGATCCACCGGCATCGGCAAGAAAGTGGCCTTGGCCTACGTTCAAGCCGGCGCTCAAGTTGCCATTGCGGCAAGGCATTCCGAGGTATTGGCGGCGGTGGTCGAGGAGCTCGCCGCCGCCGGCGGCACGGTGTTACCCGTCTGCTGCGATGTGACTTGCCAAGAGCAGGTAACCGGCATGGTGGACCGGGTCGTCGAAGAGCTGGGCGGGATCGACATCGCCGTATGCAACGCCGGGATCGTCGGGATCACGCCGGTGCTCGACATGTCGATCGAGGAGTTCGACCGCATCCAGAGCACCAATGTGACCGGCGTATTCCTCACCGCGCAGGCCGCGGCCAGGGCAATGATCGAACACGGGCGTGGCGGAGTCATCATCACCACCGCGTCGATATCGGGCCACATCATCAACGTTCCGCAACAAGTGAGCCACTACTGCACCTCCAAGGCGGCGGTCATCCAGCTGACCAAGGCCATGGCGGTGGAATTGGCGCCGCACAACATCCGGGTCAACAGTGTCAGCCCGGGTTACATTCTCACCGAACTCGTCGAGCCCCTCGCCGAATACCACCGGCTGTGGGAGCCAAGAATTCCGCTCGGCCGCCTGGGCCGGCCGGACGAACTCACCGGCCTCTACCTCTACCTGGCCAGCGAGGCATCGAGCTACATGACGGGTTCCGATATCGTGATCGACGGTGGATACACCTGCCTCTGAGGCCTGCTTCGGTTGCGCGATATGCGGCAACATGGCCGGACGGGTGCGACTGGGCGGACCAGCCGAAGCGCTCGGCGACCACAGCCGGCCGGCCCTTGCGGCTCTGGACCAATTGGATGCGCTGGTTCGCCCGCAAGGCCAAGCCCGCGTCGTGGTGGAGAGCTTTTTCGGCGTGGCCAGTCAGCCCGTCTCGGCCGACCGCGTCGACGCCGTGGCCGAAGCGATCTCCGGCAGCGACGCGTCGGCCCTGTACCGCATCGGCTACGCTTATGCGCCCTTCCATTGCCCGGACTGCGCCGCGTCGTATTGCGGAGACCATTGGAACTGGCGGGAATTCGACGACGACCCGTACAGCGGCATCGAAGGAGACTGTCCCCGAGGGCATTTCCACGTGCTGGCCTACTAATCTCACTCGACGAGGCAGCGACGTCCGAAACGCGTTCGCATACCTGGCGAATACAGCGCACGCAACCGTGGGCCGGCGGGTCGCACCCCGCTGCCGTCGCGCAGTTCGTCATCCAATTCGACGATCTCCGCGGCATGCAATGGCCAGGTGTCATGTTCATTCGGTATCCACCACGTCCGGCCGCCCCGGCGAGTATGGGCGCCCCAGCGGGCGGTCAGCCAGATCTCCAGCGGCGTTGGTTCAACCACGTCACCGATGTCGACGGTGAGCCGGCTACGCAGCCCGGGTTGCGGCCAGCGGCGCACACTGTCATACGTGATCCGGTTGCCGGAGCGCGTCATTCGCATCCTGGCCCATGTGTAGGGGACGCCGAGACCGACGCGGGTGACGGGCACTACCGCCAGCCGCGTCGTTTCCAGCGATCGAAAGAGAACACCGTGGCGACCCGCATTGTCGACGGAGTAGAGCCGGATGTTGGTTTCCTGGAAGCTGCCGAAATAGGGCAGCGGGAGTGCGGTGCCAAGTTTGGTGCTGGTCAAGAAAAACGGGACCAACCCCACATAGGTGAGGCCCTCCGTCATCCCATCGGTGAAAACGTCGGGTCGGGTCCCGGGTGGATATAGCGGCGCGACGCTGTGAGCCAGCACCGGCCAATGGACGAAGGTCAGATCGGTCCAGAGCTGGTCGAAGGTGACCGGACCGCTTAGTGGCGGGGCGTTGACCGGGTATCCCGCCAGGGCCGAATTGTCGTCTGGCGCTTGCGGCGACGGCGCGGGGGTGGCTGTCATTCGATCATCGTGGCACGCGGGCCGAACGGTGGGACGGATTCGCGAAAGCTCACCAGCGGGGGCGGCGCCGTCAATTCAGATCGGGAGCCGACGGTTTAGGAGCCGTCGATAATCCATTTCCGCGCTTCGTCGGTCTGTGCGGCGGGAAAGTGTCGAATCGTTGCCGCCACGAAGTGTGAGGTCAGATGCTCGGCGACATCGCCGAGATGAGAGTCGGTGACCACCGCGACCTTTTTCACGTGCTTGTGGTGATCGCGGAGGAATCGGAAGTGGGTGACCATCGCACCGAAGCTGTCCCAGCCGGGAAACCCGGGAGCATCAATGATGAGCCCGGCCAGGTCGCCCGTCGCCTCGATATGGGGATCAACCATCTTCGCGAGCTGGTCGAAGTCGTCGCTGTCGAGCGCGGATTTGGGTCGCACGAGCAGGATTGAATGGTCGGTGTCCAAGTCGTATTCGATCATTGGGTTACTCCTAGGCGGCGGTCTGGTGACCAAACGGGTCTCGAGTTCTTGCTGGCGACGTCGTCATGATTGCCTTTCCCCCAATTCGTGGATAAGAGGCCAAAGTCCCCTATGTTGGCCGGTATGGCTTGTTCACGGTGCCGCAGCTGGGCCGCGCTTGGCGCCGCGGTCGCGGTGTCGATCGGAGTCGCGGTGGCACCGGCCGGACGCGGCGGCGCCGATCCGGAGTGCGCCAACGGGCAACCCGACGCCGTCGCGGCCGGCAAAGGTCAGCAGGTGATCGTCGACTACTTCACGGCAATCAACAACCACGACTACCGCACCGCATGGGGATACCTCGGTGGGCCGGTCCGTGCCATGTACGGTGCCGGGCTGACGACGTTCTCGTCGATCATGCGTGAGCACGTGAAGTGCGTACGAGTCACCAACATCGCCGCGGCCAGCAGTTCCGATCCAGATATCTCCTCATCGCTCGGAATCCAATGGTATTGGGTGACTTTCGACGCCGAATACGTCACGCCGGTCGAGGCCGGTGCGGGCACGCTGCCGCCGTTCTACAAGACGCACGCCGACCCGCATGAGGGAGCGCCGCCCCCGCTCATCATCAACCAGGGCAGCAGCCCCTGAAGCCTCTGCAGCTATGCGGCGGGCAAGCTCTCCACGTCGCGCGTGTCGGGTAACCGGTTCCTCTGGGGCCGAAGACGTTCGTACCGGACCGACTGCGAGCTGACGGCGCCGGGCAGCCGTTTTCGGACGCGGTGCCGCCGCCGCCGGGCGCCATGGCAGGCTATGCCTCGTGACCATGGCAGAAGCGGCAAAGCTCGCCTTCCAGATAAGCCTGTTCGTCGTGATCCTGGGCTACGGGTTGACCGCACATTTCGGCGACGTGGGCTACCTGACCCAACGCCCGGCACTGCTGGCGCGGTCGCTGTTGGCGGTCCTCGTCGTTGCCCCCGGGGGGGCGGTGCTGCTGGTACACGTGATGGATCTGCGGCCGGAGGTCGCCATCGCGCTGGTGACGTTGGCGATCTCGCCCCTGCCGCCTTTGTTGCCCCGCCGCGGGGAAAAGGCCGGCGGGCATGTTCAATTCGGGTTGGGCCTGGTCATCGTGCTGGCCGTGCTTGCGGTTCCCGTACTCGCCGTGGCTGCGACATTGGTGGGCAACGTATTCGGGCATCAGTACGTGGTCAGCCCGTGGGCGATAGGCAGGCTGATGCTGGTGTCGGTGTTGGCGCCGCTCATCGCAGGGATGACGATCGGGGCACTCTGGCCGGCGACGGCCAAGCGCATCCCGTACCCATCGAGAAAGCACAGCGCTGGGCACTGCCGGTGGCGATGATCGTGCTGTTGATCGCCGTGGCGCCGCGGATGTGGAAGCTGGTGGGCGAATCCACGCTTGTCGCCATGGCGGTATTCGTCGTGGCGACCTTGGCCGCGGGGCATCTGTTGGGTGGGCCCGATCGCCGGTTTTCGGCGGTGGTGGCTTTCGCGAGCAGCTGCCGCCACCCGGCGACCGCGTTGGCCATCGCGTCGGCGAACTTTCCCGACACCGACGAGCACGGGGCGGTCGCGCTGTACGGCCTGATCACTGCCGGGGTCGGCATCGTCTACATCCGTTGGGTGCGGCGACATGAAGCTGCCTCGCCCGGTTAGAGAATTCCCAAGCCGTGCAAGGCTTTCCACCCGAACCAGAATCCGAAAACCGTGCCCACGACGACCATGATGGGCCGGTTGTTGTCCTGAAGCCAGCTCAGGATCCGGTCCAACAGGGTGCGTGACTGGGTAGGGAACAGCGCGGCCATGGCGACGATGAGCAGGTTGGCGCTCATGGCCAGCAGCACGAACGCGATGTAGGAAGCGATATTGGCGGCGCGCGGCAGTCCCGCATTGCCGATCACGCTGATCGCGGCCAGAGTGAACACCCAGGTCTTGACCGAAACCGTGATGACACCCGCGCCGATGAAGAATGCCTTGGCGGGCGTCGCCGACATCAGCATCGTCATCCACTTCGGCGGCGGCGCTTCGGGATCGTCGTCGCTCAACAATTCTCGCGCCGCGGTGACGAGGAACAGCAGGGCGACCACCAGCAGGATGGTTGACACAATCCAGTGGTGCGCGTGCGTGGCGTCAGTGCTGCGGGCGCGGGTGCCCCAGTGCAGGATGGTGCCGAATATCAGGCCCTGCAACAGGCGGGTGCTGATATGCCCGGCCACCCAGGCACCGGCCGCGCGAAGGTGCGCGGGCGTGCTCAGCAGCATGATCGTGATGACGATCTCGATCGGTTCCAGTACGCCGCCAAGGATCAGCGGGATAAGACTGCTCCACATGGCGGTCACCGGCTGAGGATAGCGAGTCGCAGTTCCATTTCGGCTACTGCGAGCCCAGCGCGGCGCGCATCTCCGCCTCGGCGATCGCGGCCGCGAGGTCGGCGGGATGCGGGTCGACGGTGGCGTCGATCCGGTCGATCCGCCCGGTAAACGCGAAGTCGTGCCCGTACGGTGCAACCGGCGAGCCGGTGTCGACGCCGACGTCCAGCGTTTCGCCGCTCATCGAGAACCGGAACGGGACTGTGCGTTCGATGCGGCCGCTGGCCACGGCGGCGTCGTCGACCAGCAGTGTTACCGATGCCCCCTTGCCCAGTCCGCCGCCGTCGTAGTCGAACGAAAGCCCAAGATTCACTTGGCCTTCGGTCAGCGGACCCGGTGCGGTGACGGTGGTGAGCTCGTGGCCGAGATAGTTGTAGGCGAAGCTGGGCACGCTGTCGTGCAGGTAGAGACTCCACCCGGACATCGCCCCGCCGATGCTGATGACCACCCCCCGCGCTCCCCCGGACGGGATATGCAGCTGCGCCCGGAGCGTGAACGAGGTGCTGGTGTAGCTCAGCGTGACCGGTTCGGGGATACGCACGTGGCCCGGGTAGTAGGTGGTCGAGGTGCGACCGCCGAGCAGGGTTGGCCGGTTGACGGGCAGCGCCCGCGCCAAAGTGGCGTCGCTGAGCGGGTACACGTCGTATTTGCGTGCTTCGGCATCGAATACGGCCTGCAACTCGGCGAGCTTATCCGGGTATTGCTCGGCCAGGTCGACACCCTGGCTGAAGTCCTCGGCAATGTGGTAGAGCTCCCAGCGCTCTTCATCGCCGAACGGGATATTGCGCTGGGCACGGATCCAGGGCAGCCGGCCATGGAAGCAGCAGGCCATCCAGCCTTCGTGGTAGACGGCGCGATTGCCGAAGATCTCGAAATACTGCGTGGTGCGCCGGCTTTCGGCGGTGGCGTCGTCGAACGAGTACCGCATGCTCACACCCTCGATCGGCTTCTGCTCGATGCCGTTGACGTGCTCGGGCATCTCGATGCCGGCGACCTCCAGGATGGTGGGGACAATGTCGATGACGTGGTGAAACTGGCTGCGCTGCTCCCCCGCGCCGGTGATACCGCGCGGCCAGGAGACGGCCATTCCGTTGCGGGTGCCGCCGAAATGCGATGCCACCTGCTTCATCCACTGGAACGGCGCGTCGAGCGCCCAGGCCCAGCCGACGTTGTAGTGGTTCTCACAACGCGCCGTGCCGAAGTCGGCCAGGTGGTCAAGGAGCCATTCGGGGTCTTCGGGCAGCCCGTTTTGAAACGCCGGCGAACTCCAGGCACCGTGCAGAGTTCCCTCGGCCGACGCGCCGTTGTCACCGCAGATATAGATGAACAGGGTGTCGTCCCATTGCCCCAACTCGTCGATGGCCTCGACCACCCGTCCGATCTGCGCGTCGGTGTGGGCCAAGAACCCGGCGTAGACCTCCATGAGGCGCCGCGCGACCGGCTTGTACCGGTCGTCGTAGTCCGCCCAGGCGGGGATCTGCTCGGGCCGCGGTGTCAGCCTGGTGCCGGGCGGGATGGTCCCCAGCTCGATCTGACGGGCGTATGTCTTTTCGCGCAACGCATCCCAGCCGTCGTCGAACTGGCCGGCGAACCGGTCCGACCACTCCGGCCACACGTGGTGCGGGCTGTGTGTCGCCCCGGGCGCGAAATAGAGGAAGAACGGTTTGTCGGGTGCGGACGTCTTCTGCCGGCGCACCCACTCGATCGCCTTGTCGGCCAGGTCCTCGGTGAGGTGATAGTCGTCGCGCCCCAGATACGGCTCCACGGGCGTGGTCTGGTCGTAGAGTGCCGGTTCATACTGCGACGTGTCGCCGCCCAGAAAGCCGTAGAAGCGTTCGAATCCCAGGCCGGTGGGCCACCGGTCGAACGGGCCGGCGGGGCCGATCTCCCACGTGGGGGTGAAGTGCGCCTTGCCGATCAGCGCGGTGCTGTAGCCGTTCATCTGCAGCACCTGCGCGATGGTCGCGGTGCTCTGCGGCAGCACGCTGTCGTAACCGGGGAAACCGTAGGCGATCTCGCAGATGGTGCCCATGTGCGCACTGTGGTGGTTGCGTCCGGTCAGCAGCGCCGCGCGAGTCGGGGAGCACAGCGCGGTGGTGTGGAATTGGTTGTAGCGCAAGCCCGCTCCGGCAATGCGTTCGAGAGTGGGTGTGGGGACCGGCCCGCCGAAAGTGGACGCGGCGCCGAACCCGACGTCATCGAGCAATACCACCACGACATTGGGAGCACCCGCGGGTGGATACGTGATCGTCGGCTTGATCGGGGTGGACCCGGTCACCGTCGGGTTGATGACGCCGGTGAATGGTTCGCTGCCGCGTGGTAGGTCAACCACTGTGCCTCCGCTGGTCGGGTTGGAGCCTGCTCGATTTCTGGTCCGCCCGGTGCCGTACACCGGGCCACTACACCGTAGTGGCTTGAGGTTCGCGGCTGCGGGCGCAGGGCACATGGGTAACGGGCCCGGGGGTCCGGATGGCGCGCGCCGGCGACGTTGTGCTGCTCAATCATGCTGAATGCCAAGGTGTTACGCGATCCGAAGTGTCACTTACCGACGCTGGGGCGTTAGCGCGCTCCCAACGTCCCGCTGAGGTATTGGGCGCGGCAGGCCCGGCGGGCCAACTTGCCGCTGGTCGTGCGCGGAATGGCTCCGGCGGGCAGGAAACGCACGTCGGCGGCCGTCAGCCCATGGCGTTCGGCAACCGCGGCCCGGATCGCCCCGATCGCCGGCTGCGGGTCGGCGTGGCTGGTCCCGGCAGCACGTTCGGCGATGATCACCAGCCGTGGGCTGGTGTCGGCCGGATCCTCAAAACCGGGCAGCTCGTTGGCCGGTGCCGCGAAAGCCGTGACATATCCGCGCCGGACGATAGGTGATGCCGCCGCGACGGTGGCCTCGATGTCCTGCGGGTAGTGGTCGTGGCCGTCGATGGTGATCAGGTCGGCGATTCGCCCGGTGACGTACAGCTCGCCGTCGAGGTAGACGCCCAGGTCGCCGGTTCGCAGCCAATCGCCGTCGAGGGCAGCGCCGTTGGCGCGGCTGTGTCCGCTGAGCTGCGATTGCAGCCTGGCGCCGAAGGTGTGGCGCGTTTCGTCCGGCCGCCCCCAGTAGCCGCGGCCGACGTTGTCGCCCTGCAGCCAAATCTCGCCGACGTGACCGTCGGGCAGTTCGGCGCCGGAACTGGTGTCGACGACCACGGCCCACAGGCTGCGCGCGACGTGACCGCACGACACCTGCACGACGGCGTTGGGATGATCCGCCGCGACGCGCACCGCCCGGCCGGTGCCCAGTTGTTGCCGGTCGAGGTAGATCGGCGTCGTTTCGGCGGCGTGGTCGATGGTCGCAACGAGCAGTGTCGCCTCGGCGATGCCGTAGGAGGGCTTGAACGCCGTCCGGGGTAGCCCGTAGGGCGCGAACGCCTTGTTGAATGTCGTGATCGCCTCGATGCTGACCGGCTCGGATCCGATGATCAGCACGACGTTGCGCAGGTCGATGTCGTCGCCCTCGGCGGGCAGACCACGCTGAGCGGTCCACTCGTAGGCGAAGTTTGGCGCCGCCGTGACCACCCGGCCGGTCCGCGACCCCGCGGCCAGCGCCTGGATCCACCGCTGCGGCCGCCGGACAAACGCGGTCGGTGACATCAGGGTGGAGTGCCCGCCGTACACCGCCGGGAAGCCGATCATGGACAGCCCCATGTCGTGGTAGAGCGGCAACCAGCTGACGCCGTGCGTGTTGCGGTTGAGCAGGTCGATCGACAGGATCATCTGCACCAGATTGGTGCCGACGGCGCGGTGGGTGATCTCGATGCCGACCGGCGGTCGCGTCGAACCCGAGGTGTATTGCAGGTGGGACACGGCGTCCATGTCCAGCTCGACCGGACTGAACTGCTCCCCGGCCGAATCCGGTATGCGATCGATGGTGAGCACGCGCGGCTTTCGCAGGTGCGGATGGGTGGCCAGAAAGCCCTCCACGGCGGCGCTGGCGGCCGTGGTCGTCAGGACGACCGTGGGCTCGGAGTCGCGCAGTGCGGTATCGAGACGTTCGGCGTGACCGGGCAATTCCGGGGCAAACAGCGGCACCGCAATGGTGCCGGCCTTGATCGCCGCATAGAAACCGGCAACGTAGTCGATGCCCTGAGGCGCCAGGATGGCCACCCGGTCACCGTCGCCGGCGAGCTGTTGCACGTGCGCGGCGATGGCCGCCAAGCGCACCCCGAGCTGCGCCCAGGTCACTTCACGGGCTTGCCCCTCGGCGGAGCGGGTGTAGTCCAGATAGCGATACGCGGTCGAGTCGCCGACATTGGCGATATTGCGTTGAATCAGCGAGATCAGGGTGGTGCCGGGCGGTAACGCGATGCTGCCGTCTGCAGCCAGGCAGTCCTCGATCTCCAGCAGGCCTTTTGGAGCCGGGGAGCCCCGCCAGAAACCGTCATTCATACGCGCAGTCTAAGCACCGCTGCCCGGACCGCCGGGCAACGACCGGGTGGCCTCGGTCACCTCTCGGGTGCCCCGATCGAACCCGCCGCCGGCAACCGGTCCACTAAAGTCCGTGCCAAACCCGCCCGCCGATCGCGTCAGCCAGGAGCATTCATGGACCCAGTCGACCAGCGCGTCCAGCTTGTCACCCGCGACGAATCGCTGAGCCGGGTCCTGGCATATCGCGAGCGCGGCCGGAGCCGGCCGATGGTGGTGCGCGCGTCGCAGGCGGTGCTCGCCGGCGCGTTACTGGTCGCCGCCATTCCGCTCATCGTGCTGCTTCCCGAGCTGGGTATCCCGGCTCTGCTGGTCGCATTTCGGTTGCTGGCGGTCGAAGCCGAGTGGGCCGCGCGCGCGTATGCGTGGACCGATTGGCGTTTCACGCAGGCGCGGGTGTGGTTGCACCGCCAGTCAGCGGTGGTGCAGGCAGCCGTCATAGTCGGATTACTGCTGATCGCCGCCGCACTGGTGTGGCTGGTGGTCGACGAGCTGGGTTAGGCAGGTCTGGGCAGGGCCGCGGCAAGGTCCAGGCAAGGGTGACCCCGTGACGACCGAACAGGACGGGCAAGGTAGGCGACGCGGCGCGATGCAGCCGCTCACCGCGCTGTGCGTCCGGTATGTCGAACGCCTCATGCCGGATCCGTATTTGTTCGCGGTGATCCTCACCGTCGTGGTAGCCGTACTGGTCGGCCTGCTGGTCGACGGCGCGACGCCGGCCGGCGCGCTCAAGGCGTGGTACGGCGGCGTGTGGGGCTCGCAGAACATCTTCACCTTCGCCTTCCAGATGGTGCTGGTCCTGGTGACGGGTTACACGCTGGCCGAGGCGCCGGTTCTGAAGCGGGCCATCATCGCGGTGGCGAGCAAGCCGACGAACCAGGTCCAGGCAGCACTGCTGTGTTTCGTTGTGAGCGCGGCCTTTTCGTTGCTGAACTGGGGGCTCGGTCTGGTCTCGGGGGCGCTGGTCGCCCGTCAGGCCGCCAAACGGCTTGCGGGCGCCCATTTCGGTTATCTGGTCGCCGCGGCGTTCATGGGTTTCATCGTCTGGACTCAGGGGCTGTCGTCGTCGATTGCGCTGGCCAACACCGATGCCGCCAGTCCGATCAACGTGATACACAAGCTGACCGGAACGGTGGTACCGCTGAATCTGACGATTTTCCAGCCCTACAGCTGGGTCGCCGTGATCGTGGTACTGGTGCTGCTCGCGCTCGCGATCCGGCGGATGGAGCCGGCGCAGCCTCTCGAGCCCGACCCGGCCGTTTTCGAGGACGAAGAGCCCGTCGTGGCCCCGCCCGCGGGTAAGCGGACATTTGCCCAGTGGCTGGAAAACCTGTGGATCCTCAACGTCGGTGTCTTCGCCGCCGGGCTCAGTTACTTCTGGCTGAGCGGCTTTGCGCTGAACATCTCGTCGACCGTCATGCTGTTCACGGTCACCAGTGCGTTGCTACACCGCACACCCATTCGGTTCATCCGCGCGTTTTCCGCTGCGGCGAGGGTGTCTGGCCCGCTGCTGCTGCAGTACCCGCTGTACGGCGGGATCGTCGGTCTACTGGGTTATGTCCCCGCTGGATCGGGCAAGCCGCTGCAGACGGTGCTCGCGGCGGCGCTGGTGACCGGCGCCAGCCAGTCCACCCTGCCGTTGTTGACCTTCATCGGGTCGATCGTCATCTCACTGTTCGTACCGTCGGGCGGCGGGCACTGGGCTGTGCAGGGGCCCGTCGCGGTCGACTCGGCACTTGCCATCGCTCAGCCCTCACCGGCCTACCTCGGGCTGATCTCGATGTCTGTCGCCGTCGGCGAAGCGGTCGCGAACATGATCCAGCCGTTTTGGCTGCTGCCGCTGCTGGCCATCGCCAAGCTCAATGTCCGTCAGGTGATGGGCTTTACCGTCGTGGCCTTCCTGGTCGGTTCGGCGGTTTTCAGCGCTGCGCTCCTGGTGGCGCCCCATGTGCTGTGACGTCGCCGCCGGGTGCTCGCCGCGGGATGTCACCGCGGAGTTGGCGCGCCGTCTCGTCGATAGCCAGTTCCCGCAGTGGTCGGCACTGGCCATCACTCCGGTGAGCCGACACGGTGTCGACAATCGCACCTACCGGCTGGGCGACGAGTTGTCGATCCGGTTGCCCGCCGGGGACTTGTACGCGTATCAGGTTGCCAAAGAACAGCATTGGCTGCCCCGGCTGGCACCTCAGCTGCCGCTGCCCATACCGCAACCCGTCGCGATGGGCCGGCCCGCATTTCATTATTCCCATCACTGGTCGGTATACCGCTGGCTCGACGGCACGCCCGCGGCCGAGGCGATCAACGACTGGGGTCCGGTCGTGCGCCCGCTGGCCCGCTTCCTGCGCGCGCTGCGCCGAATCGACATCGGCGACGGCCCAGAACCGGGGCCGCACAACTTCTTTCGCGGCGCACCTATATCGGTGTACGCGGAGGAAACCTGCGCAGCCATCGACGAGCTCGGCGGTGAAATCGACGTCGCCGGCGCACAAGCGGTGTGGGCCGCCGCCGCCGGCAGCGTCTGGACCGGCGAACCGTGCTGGTTTCACGGCGACGTTGCCGTCGACAACCTGCTGACACAGCGCGGACGCCTCACCGCGGTCATCGACTTCGGGCTCTGCGGTGTCGGCGATCCCGCGTGTGACACCGTCCTGGCGTGGACCCACCTCGACGTCGGCAGCAGAGCCGCATTTCGCAAGGTACTGGACCTCGACGCCGCAACCTGGGCACGCGGCCGTGGTTGGGCGCTGTGGAAGGCCCTGGTGAGTTTGCGCGGCCACCTCGAAGCCGGCGACCGGCACGCCGCCGCGGTTTCCCGAGCCACCGCCGACCGTGTCATTGCCGACCATGCCGGCGAGCGATAACGCCGTCGGTATCGCACGGCCGCACGATCCGCCCACCGCAGCTTCCCGAAGCTGCCCTTGGGTGCCAACAGCTTTGACGGCTACCTCTTGCCAAACGCCGCCTGCTGGCATAGGCCTGAAAAGATGACATCCAACGAGCCGCCCCAACCGAGCCGCCCCGATAGCCGTGGGCTCGGTCAGGTAATCGACCGACTCGGCCCGCGGCTGCGCGCCGAGTTCGAGCAGCTGCACAAGTTCGAGCGCACAATCCTTGCGGCGCTGGCCAAACCGGAGGTCGCCCGGCAGTTCGCCACCGACCCGCTGGCCACCCTGGCGGCTTTGATGATCGACGTCCCGCCGATCATCAAACAGCGGCTCAAGGCGGCACCGCTGACCGGCGACGCCCCCGACCTGCACCGGCCACGAGCATTCCGGTTGCCGAACGGACAGGTGATCACAGCCAAGGTCAATATCCGATTCACCGGCTCGCCGAAGGTGGGATAAGAGATGTCGGGGGAACAGACGCACGGCTACGACCTCGTCGTCGAATTCGCCGAACAGGCCTATCAACAGCTACTCAGCGTCGTCTTCGACACCGGCGGCTTTCTGCTGGGCACCATCCTGGGGGGCCTCGGCATCCATCTCGATCCGGCCACGCCCTTTTCGGTAACGGTCTCCTTCGACCGGCCGGGCGGTCTGCCGCCCGCCGCGACCGACGTTGTCGACATCCACGTGCTGCTCGGCGACGCCGGCACCCTCGGGGCGCTGCGCATCGTCGCCAGCGTCGACGTGGACACCAGTACCAACGGAATCGACCTGGTGCGAATCGATCTCGACCAGAAGCTATGGCTGACCGAGATCGCCGTGGCGGGGTTCCCGATCCCCGGCCTCGACGGACTGTTCGCCGCCTTCCTGCGCAACAACGTCAAACTGATCCCGCTGGTGCCGTTCCCCGTCGACCACGCCACCAGCACCACGACCGCAATGAAGAACGCCGACGTGCACATCGTCGACGACACCTCACCCGCGGACAAAGACGCGTCGGCGTTCCTGGTCACGTTCGGCGGCGGCAGCCCCGGCGACAAGGCGGCGTTCACCCACAGCTTCATCACCGGGGGCGGCAACGGGGGAATCGTCGCGTCGATGGGCTGGATCTGCCGGGTGATCAGCCCGATGATCGACAGCGCGCTGAACCTTGGCGGCGCATTCACCGACTGCACGCTGACCCGCACCGTGCGCATCGACGAGGACAAGAAGGTGGATCTGACCGGGCTGTCGATCACCGCCGGTGACGACGGTGCCTTGCACGTTCAGGTCAAGATCACCAAGTCGGGCTTCTGCTATTCGGCCACCGGCAGCGTCGGGGCGAAGATCACCATCGCCGTCGCCGGCGGCCAGCTCGTCGTGCAGGTCCAGGCCGACGATCCCAACGTCGACGTCGACATCCCCTGGTACTGCTGGGTGGCGGGCGCGGTGATCGGCGCTCTGCTCGGGGCGCTGCTCCCCTCCGTGATCTATGTGATCGTCGGCGCGGTGCTGGTCCCGCTGATCATGTACATCGCCGAAGAGGTGATCGAGGGCACCATCAACAGCGTCGCCGCACACATCACCGACGCGCTGAACCAGCTGCTGGTCCCGGTCGACATCCCCGCAGTGGGCTTCAACATCGTCTTCAGCGACGCGCGCATCGACGACGTGCAGATCGGCTGCCGCGTCCGGCCCCTCGACACCGCCCCGGTGCGCGCCGCCGGCACCGTCGTCGTGGCCAACGGTTCGGCGTTCGACCTCGACAGCGGCCGGGTGGGCGCACGCGACATGCCCAGCGGTGACCTCACCGTGCTCGGCGGTGCGTTCGACCGGTCGGTACGGGCGGTGTGCGGTGCCCGCTGGGCGCGAACCGGCCTGCGTGACTTCGACGGCCTTTACCGCGCGGCCGTGTACGGCTACGCCTACGACGCTCCCAACCCGATACCCCTGGCCGACCTGGCGACCATCGACCCCTTCGGGCTGCTGTTCGGCGACCCGTTCAGGGAATCGCTGCGCATCTATGGCGTGCGCACCAACGAAGGCAGGTGGGCGGCCGTGCAGGCCGTCGACGTCACCGTCGACCACATCCGGTTCCGCTACATCACCTGGGAGAAGGCGCTCGCCTCGGTTCAGATTATCGGCGGTTTCACCTGTCCGCCAAGCGTTTTCGGCACCTTCGGACAGGTCGCCAAGCCGGGCGCGGCGGTTTTCGCGCCCTCACCGGCATTGCGTGTCAGCGCAGTCGGGACGCACGGCGATCCCTGCAACCAGTTGCGTGCGGCGCTTGATGCCGTGGCCGCCGCTCCCCCGGCGCTCAAGGGCGCCGACACCGTGAACGACGCCATTCGCGCGTTACCTCTCATTGATCGGCGCATCGGTACCTTCGTCGGAACCATGGTGCGGCCGATGCGTCCCCAAGGCCGATTCGACGCTGTCGCAACCGGTTTCGGCCCGGGACCGCAGGCGAAGTGGCAACTCGACGGTACCGCGCTGGGGGCGGCCAGCGGTCAAGTGGACCTGGGCGGCGCAGCGATGGCGCACTACCGGATCACCGGGACCAGCCTGTTGCTGACCGTTCAAGCCGCCAAGCCTGTCGAGATGCTGCTGTCGGTCACCGTCGTCGACGACGGCGCGCACGTGGCCTCGGCCGAGCGGTGTGTGCACTACGAGCCGCGATGCGTCAGCCGCGGCCGCCTGACGCCGGCATGGAGCGACTACCGCACGGCCTGGGCGACGAACTTCGGCGTCGTCGAGGTCGCGGCCTCGCACCCGGTCATCGGCTGACCAGCCGCTACGACGCGGGCTCCTGCTCGTCGGCGCCCCGGTAGGGCGCACCCAAATGGGGAACCTCGAGCGGTCCGGCGCGTCGTGCGGCCGAGATGGCGCTGCTCAGCAGCGGTGCCAGCCCGGCGAACGATCCGACATCGAACAGCAGCAGCGTCAACAGGCGGTTGTGCACGTAGCCGAAGGAGCTGCCGGTGTCCGGGTCGGCCCAGCCAAGCGTTCCGCCCAGACCGATGTGGCCGTATCCCGGCAGTAACCCCGGCACGGGCGACGATTGAAAGCCGTGGTGATAGCTGAACGGAATCCCCAGGTTCAGATCCGGGGTCAGATTGGGCTTTCCGCGCAGTTGGCTGACCAACTCGGAGGACAGCAGTCGGGTCCCGTCAATGACGCCGTCGTTGGCGATCGCCCCGTACACCTTGGCCAGCCCACGCGCGGTGACCACGCCATTGACCGCCGGAAGCTCGCCGTCGAGAAACGGCATATCGCCCTGCAGCATCGACATGATCCCCGGGAAGTAGATCGAACCGAGCAACCCGGAAAACGACAGCCCGGCGACCTTCGGCGCAACGAAGTCGAGCACCGGCGTGGGGATATTCGCCTGCGGTAACAGCGTCTGCGCCGCCGCGGTGGGCGAATCGGCCGGCGGACGGCCCAGATGCAGACCGTCGATGTCGAGCGGGAGCGCGAGCTCTTCGCGGAACAGCTCCCGCATGCCCTTGCCGGTCACCGCCCGGGCCAGACCGGACAGCAGCCATCCGTAGGTCACCGCGTGATACGCCATCTTTTTGTGGGTGTGGTCCAGCGGCGCCGCGGCCAGCTTCTCCTCCATCAGGAAGTGGTCCAGCACTTCCTTCTTGCCCACCCCTTTGAGGTGTGACAACCCGGCCCGATGCCGCAGCACGTCGCTGACCGTGACTTCGGACTTGCCGTTCGCCCCGAATTCCGGCCAGTATTCGGCGACCGGCACGTCGTAGGACAGCAGCCCGCGGTCGACCAGGCGATGGATTACCGTCGCGGCCAATCCCTTGGTCGCCGAAAACACCATCGCTCCGGTATCGGCCGTCCAGGGCACTTTGCCGCGCCGGTCCGACCAACCCGTCCAGACGTCGACAACCTGCACACCGTCGATGTAGACCGCAAGCGCCCCGCCACCGAACATGCGGCCGGGAAACAGCGCATTGAACGCCCGGATGAGGCCGGCGAAGCGGGAATCGCAGGCACCTTTGACGCCGGACGGCAGGCCATTGTCAGTGGTCAGGACGGACGGTTTCGCCATAACGTGAATAATTATGCCTAGCGGATATCCGGCGCATGGGAATCACAATTTGGGTTGAAATCGTGACCGCTGGGCGCGGTCGTGCGCTACATCCAGAGACGCCCCAGGGCTTCGGCCAGAGGTGCCGGGTCCTGCTTTTCGGTGTTGCAGCTGACGGCCACCGAGGTTCGCCGGTCGCTGCTGACGCGGAACTCGGTGACGAATCCCGCCCAACTGCCGCTGTGTTCGAGCGTGCCGTCGGCGCGCGAGAAAATGCCTGCGCCGTAGCGGTCACCGCCGCCGGGCTCGGTTTCCACCGCCCCGGCCAGCTGCTCGTCGAGCAGTTTGGGGCCACCCACGGTGCCGGTTCGGTAGTTGTCTGCCCAGCGCACCAGTTGACTGGGCGTGGTCTGGATGGCGCCGTCGCCGATCTGTTCCCACGGCGAGTCCAGCACCCGGAATTGGGAACCGTTGTCGCCCTTGTCATACGACACGGCCTTGTCGGCAATCTTGCCGACCGGATCGACCACCATGGCCAGTCCGAGCGGTTGGAAGACCTCGGTGCGCAAAAATTCCGGCAGCGGTTTGTCCGACACCCGCCGGACTATTTCACCGAGCAGCAAGTAGTTGGAGTTGGAGTATTCGAAGTGCGCGCCCGGCTTGAAACCCAGCTCCGGCGCCGCCGCCAACGCTTGCAGCGCTTGAGCCTGGGTGGTCCGGTCGGTCGATTGATAGCCCTGTTGTTCGAGCAGTCCGACGTAGTCGGGGATGCCGCTGGTCTGATGCATCAGTTCGGTCACGGTCACTGTGGCGGCCCAGTCCGGCAGGTCGGGAACGTACTGGACCAGCGGGTCGCCGAGGGCCAGCCGTCCCGCGTTGACCAGCAGCAGGATCGCGGTCGCGGTGAACTGCTTGGACACCGACGCGATGTCGAACACGGTGTCGGCGGTGATCTTGGTGCCAGTCGCCACATCCGCGATACCCCGAACTCCGGTCCAGACCACCTGCCCTTCCACGCCCACCGCGGCCGAGCAACCCGGTTCCTCGGCGTTGACGGCGCCGTCCAACACGGCCTGGCTGCGGACCTTGGCGCCGGAGTTGGCGGTGGTGGTCGCCGAGGTGGTGATCATGGAGTTGACGGAAGGCTGCTGGCCAGCGCACCCACCGAGCAGCAAGGCCACCGCCAACGCCGGCCCCCACCGGTGGCGCTTTCCGACGCGAGCCGCCCGGGTGGGGCCGGGCCTGGCCGGAATCGCGGTCGCGGAAGGAGACAGCGACACCTCAGCCTGAGCGTTCATCGCGCGCAACACGGTCGCCATATCCCCTTCGTCGTCATCACCGACCCGCCCGCTCGGACCCCGTCATCGGATGGAATCCGTTGTTCGCCGGGCCGCGGTGGCGCTATAGGCCACGGAAATCGGTTTGACTGCTTGAGCTTCAAGCGTCTGAACGGAAGAGCCGGCCCACCAGAGATCGATTCGGATCGGCTTCGCGTTCGGCGAGCATGAGTTCGATGCCCTTCTCTATCGCGGCGGCCGCACGCTCGCGGACCTTACGGGCGGCGCTGTCGTCGGCTTCGTGGCCGGCGAACTCGGTGGTGTCGATCGGCTCGCCGAACCAGTAGTACTGCCGCTCGGGGCGCGGTATCGGAGTCAGGCCCACCCCGCGAACCAGCGGCGGGCCATCTGGAGTGCCGAGCAGTTTGGCGGCCAGGAATTGGCTCGGTGCCAGCAACGGGGAATCGGTGTCGACGAGGATGTCGATACCGTGCTCGGCGCCGACCGAGGCGAACGGCACGATCGGATACCCGTGCTGAATTGCCAAGCGCGCGAACCCGAGCCGGTTCTTCCAGACCAGCTTGTACTGCTCGTTCTTGCGCTTGTTGACCTCACGGGCGCCGCCGGGAAACACCATGACGAGTTCGCCGCGGCGCATCAGTTCCGAGGCGACCTCCCGGGTGCCCTCGACAACTCCCATCCGGGTCAGCATCTCGCGCCACCCCGGAACCTTGAAGTGGGCGTGGTCGCCGAGGGACCGGACCAGTCTGCCCCGCTCCCACAGCTCGGCGGCCAGCAACGGCGCGTCGACCAGGCCGAGCGTGTTGTGGTTGCCCACCAGCAACGCGCGCTCGGTGGGCACGTTGTCCATGCCGTAGACCTTGGGCTTGATCAGCATTCGCAGCGGCTTCATGAGTCGTAACGCCGCGTCGACGTCACCTTGTGACAGCGCGGCTGGGACTGAGACGGTTTCGGCGTTCGGCGGCACATCGTGAGTATGCCCCGGCGCCGCTGCCGCGGGATTGATTTCGCGGCCGTGCCGCCGCCCGAAGCCCGTCGGAACCCCGCGTCACGGTAGGGTTACCCGTCAGCCAGGTCAGTTTTGTCGGGGCGGGAGTCGGGCATGCCGGGACGGAAGTTCTCCTTCGAAGTCACCAAGACCAGTAGCGCGCCCGCCGCGACACTGTTCCAGCTCGTGACCGACGGGGGTCGATGGTCGGAATGGGCCAAACCCATCGTCCTGCAATCGAGTTGGGCGCGCCAAGGTGATCCGGCGCCCGGCGGCATCGGAGCGGTGCGCAAGGTGGGCCTGTGGCCGATGCTGGTGCAGGAGGAGACCGTCGAGTACGAGCAGGATCGTCGTCACGCCTACCGGCTGATCGCGCCCCGGTCACCGGCCAAGGACTACCGGGCCGAGGTCGTCTTGACGCCGAATGCGTCAGGCGGCACGGATATCCGCTGGAGCGGCTCGTTTACCGAGGGTGTTCGCGGAACCGGACCGGCCATGCGGGCGGCGCTGGGCGGCGCGGTCAAGTTCTTCGCCGGCCGGCTGGTGCGGGCGGCCGAGCGGGAGTCCGGCGCCGCACAGTAGCTTTTTTTTGGGGCATGGAGCTCTGTTGGCTTGGCTCAACGACTTTCGGGCCGCGCCGTCGAACCTACCTCGTCCTGATACTTCTTGGTCATGTGCTCGATGGCCTGTAGCTGGGTGCGTGCGAGGTCGTCACGCACCTCGCCGGCGCGCGCGGCGGCGTCGAGGGTCGGTTGCGCCTGGCCTTGAAAGTGCGGCATCACTTCGGCGGCAAACAATTCCGCGGAGCGCTTGGTCGCCGCCGGGTTGGCCCACTCGTGACCCATTTGCAGCATGCACCCGAACCCGCCGGACTGATCCCACAACCGCTGCAGCTGGGCCCGCGCCCGTTCGGGAGTGCCGATCACGCCGGCCCCGTTTTCATTGATCATGTCGATCATTTCGTCGAGCCGATCCCCCGACATCGTCATCTGCGGGAAGGCGGCGATCTTCTGGAAATAGCGGAACCACGGCTCGATACCGAATTTCACGTCGGCACGTGCCTGTTCATCGGTTTCAGCGATGTGGAACGGACCGACCAGGGACCAGTTCCTGCGGTCGACGACGGTGCCGAAGGCCGCGGCACGTTCCTCGACGATGCCCCAGTGATAGGACAGCGCGTTGAAGCCCTCGATGGTCAGCGTCGCACCGATGGACAGCAGCCCGATGCCATGCTTGCCGGCCAGCCGCGCGCCGGTGGGCGACGCGACAGCGGCCACCGCCAGCGGAATGCCGGATTCGGAATACGGGGCCAGCTGCAACCTGGCGTCGAAGAGTTGATGCGTGGCGGTTTTGGCGGTCACGGTCTCCCCCGCCAGCAGCCGGACGACGATGTCGAGATTGGTTTCCAGAAGCTCCCGGGTATCGGTGGGCGTCAACCCGATCATCGCCGAATCCGTAGGCAGCGAGCCCGGGCCCATCCCACCGATTACGCGGCCATGGGTCAGGTGATCCAGCAGCATCAACCGGTCGGCGACCCAGAGCGGGTTGTGGTAGGCCAGGGAAATGACCCCGGTGCCCAGCCTGATCCGTTTGGTTCGTGCTGCGGCGGCGGCGATGAAGATTTCGGGTGAGCTGATGATCTCGCTGCCCGCCGAATGATGCTCGCCGATCCATGCTTCATCGAAACCCAGAGCGTCGAGATGTTCGACGAATTCGAGGTCGCGTTGCAGGGCCAGCGTCGGGTTGGTACCCGCGCGGTGGAACGGGGCGATGAAATATCCGAACCTGAGCTTGGCCATGTCGGTGCTCCCTTGCGATCGGCTTGAGGCGAACCTTAGCTCTTGCCGACCCCCTTGGGCCACGACGCTGAATCAGGCGAGCTTCGTCGCGTGCGGAGCGAGTCAGTGACGGTGCGCGATCACGGATAACCGCCGCAGATGTTGCCGACGCAGCCGCCACCGCCACCCGGTCCGCCGCCGCCGCCGCCAACGCCGGGAATGGTGCCGCCACCACCTCCCGGCCCGCCGCCGCCGGTGGGTCCGCCCGGAATGCTTCCGCCGCCGCCGCCGGGTCCGCCGCTGCCGGTGGGTCCGCCCGGGACGCCGCCACCACCGCCGCCGGGTCCGCCGCTGCCGGAGGGACCGCCCGGTGCCGGGGACGTTTCGGACGGCGGCATGCTGGATGGGGCGGTCGTTGTCGTCGTCGTTGTTGACGGTGTGGTGCTGCTGGTGGGGCCTTTGTTGCCGCCACCACCGCAGGCAACGGCCATCACCAACATGGCTCCCCCACCCAATACCGCGAACGCTGTCCTGACTTCGGTTCTCATCGCAACCCCACTTTCCGCTCGGTCGCCGGTGTCAAGTCCCATACCCCCAGCGGCGCCGGCGCAAACGGTACGTTCCTGCGCCGCGGAGCGGTTAACGATCACCGACGCCGGGCCGTTGACACCGATGGCCTAACCGATGGCCTAGTGGTGATTCGATCCGCCGACGCTTAGCCGTTGGTGTGGATCAAGGCCCGGTCCGGTAACGGGCATCTATCATCTGTGCTATTACCCCGAGTCGCTCGATGAATGTGCGCGCCCATTCATCGAGGTCGAACTTCATCGTTTTCCGTCACGATAGAAATTTCGGCTGTCGACGGCCAACCGCAATCCGGTGTCGCGAACTTGGGCAACACCATCTCGGGCTGGTACAACACGAGCCCGGTTGGCATCCTTACGTCGGCCTTCAACTCCGGCATCAAGAATGTCGGCCAAAATCTCGCGGGCTTCTTCCGCACCGGCACTGGGCCGTAACCGTTCAGTGGGGCCTGATCACGGCGCCACGCCGTCGGCCGATCTACCCGTCCTTGGTGATCAACTGCCGAAGCGCCACCCGGTCAGCAGTCAGCAGCTCCTCGATACGCGGCTTGTTCACCTCGGCGACGATGATCTCACCCACGTCCTGATTGACCTCGCTGAAGATGCCGTGCGACTTCATCTTTGAGGTCTGGTACTGGTTGTCCTCGGTCGGCGTCACGTAATACACGGCGTCGGCCTTGAACCGGTGCACCAGCCACAGATGGATCAGCGTCATCAGCCGCTTCTGCCGCAGCTTCTGGGCGAACGTGTTCTGGTCACGCACCGTGAGGATGCTGCGGCCGTGCCGATCCTTGATCGGGTCGAAGACGACGTTGGCCAGCTGTTCATCGTCGTTGCCGTGGATCCCGAGCTCCAGCACATCCGAGCCGGCGCGACGGGGCCGCAGTGTGACGCGCAGTTTCTCGCCGAGCTGATAGTGCTCGCTCCACAGGGCCAGCCATTCCTCTAGCAGCTTCTTGGGCACCTCGGTCTGGACCAGGTGCTGGTGCTGTGTGGAGCCCTTGCCCATCGCCTTGGTGGTGGCCGTACGCCCAGACGAGGCGGCCAGTGCCGCGTCGCTGCGCGGCCCGCCGACCAGGGTCTGCGGTGTGCGGTAGGGCGACTCGACCAGGCGCATCTTGCGCTGCAGGCGGGCCAATGCAAGCATGCCGTCCTGCTGCAGCGAGGTGGCGAATTCCTCGGCCGCCACGCCGTCGATTTGGTGTCCGCCGTAGGTGATGAAGTTGAAGACGAAGCCCATCTTGCCCAGCTCAACGGGGAACTGCTTCATCTCCTCGTCGGTCATACCGGTGGTGTCCCAGTTGAACGACGGCGAAAGGTTGTAAGCCAGCATTTGATTGGGATACTCGGCATGGATCGCCTCGGCGAACTGGCGGGCATCGGCCAGATCGGCGGTCTTGGTTTCCATCCAGAGGATGTCGGCAAACGGTGCAGCCGCCAGCGATTTGGCGATCGCATACGGAATGCCGCCACGTACCTGGTAGTAGCCCTCCGGGGTCTTGGTCAGCTCGCAGTCCCACCCCGGATCGGCGCCCAGTTCCTTGGCCTTTGTCCGGGCGGCGTAGAGCGAGGCACGACCGGCGAACGCGCGCCATTCCTCGGGACTCATGGCAGCGGATTCACCTTCGCTCTCGCCGAATGCGAGGACATCGGCCACGGCTTCGCCGTACGTCATCAGCCCCGCGTCGTCCTCCCAGGCGGCCACGAACCGCGATTCCACCTGGTCGAAGAGGTCGTCGATGGACGTCATGCCGTTTTCCCGCCAGGTGTTGACGGCATCGGTGATCACGCCCATGATCCCTTGGCGCTCGAGCCAGGCGCTGGCCGTCGCGTACTCACCCTCGGCCAGCGAGTAGAGAAGGTGACCGTTGAGTTCCTTGACGCCCAGTTCGTAGAAGCGCCGCAGCATCGCCAAGAAACACGCTTTGTACGAGGGAATGTTGAGGTTGGTGGCGCCCAGCAGGAACGGCTGGTCGCGTTCGTCGCCTCGGCTGTCGATCAGGTTGGCCGCCTCTGCGTCGGTGCGCGCGACGATAATGCCGGGCACTCCCATGACGTCGAGCTGGAATCGGGCGGCGTTGAGTCGCTTGATCTGTTCGTCCGACGGCACCAGAACCTTGCCGCCCTGGTGGCCGCACTTCTTGGTGCCCGGGCGCTGGTCCTCGATGTGGTAGCCGGGCACGCCGACCTCGACGAAGCGGCGGACCAGGTTGCGCACGTGGGGATCACCGCCGTGGCCGGTGTCGGCGTCGGCGATGATGAACGGCCGAAAGTCGTAGAGCGGGGCCGTCGCGCGCTGCTGTTCGGTCATGTGCAGCCGCAGATACTCCTGGTTGCGGTCGGCGGTCAGCAGTGCGCGCACCAGGACGGCGGCGTCGTCGGGCACTTGGCTCAGCGGGTAGCTGGCCAGGTCGGGCCCGGGATCTTCGGTGGTGGAACCCTTGGCTGAGGTTGCCCATCCGCCGAGGTAGATCGCCTCGATGCCCATTCGTTTCATGCTCACCGCCTGCCCCGGCGAGTAGGGGCCGAAGGTGGTGATGCTCTTGTTCTCGGCGAACAGTTCGCGCAGGCGCTGGTAGAAAGCCGCCGCAGCGGTGCGAGCCACGGTGTAGTCGACCGGGATGGTGCCGCGCTGCTCTACGACTTGCCGGGCAGTGTAGAGCCGGATGATTCCGGCGAAGCGCGCGCTGTCGAAGTATCGCTGAGTCTCGGCGACATTTTGCTCGAATGGTGTACGGACCTCAGCGTCCGTTTCGGCGATAGCCATGGGCTTGCGCTCCTTTGTGCGCCCGATTCCGCTGACGCACAGAGTGTATCCCTGGCTCGGGCACTTAATTCATCGGCTGACGGGTGGTTGTCCCCGGGCCGCGGTCAAGCCGATGGCTCGCAGCCGGCGACCCGGGCGTCCTGGTCGCCGCATGCCCGGCCTTGGACCGCGAGGTCACTGCGGTTGACGGCCCGCCCGCTCGCTCAGCCAATCCCGCTGGCGCCGCACGAACTCCGCATCGACGACATTGCCGTGGCCGGGGACGTAGACGGCGTCGGGTCCGCCAAGCGCCAGTAGCCCATCCAGCGTCGCGGGCCAGGCCGCGACATCGGAATCGGCGTCGATCAGGGGGTCGGCGGACTCCTCAACGAGGTCGCCGGTGAAGACCACGACCGGTTCGCCGCTACCGGCTGCACCCGGGACCACCACCACCAGGTCCGCGGTGGTGTGACCGACACCGGGGTGGGCGACCGTGACGGCGCGGCCGCCGAGATCGATTACCGCGTCGTAGATACCCCGTTGCGGCGGCCGCAAGGCGGCGATCGCGCGGTCGATCTCCGCCGCCTCGGCCCCGTATCGCAGCGCATGGGCGCGCAGCCGATCGGTCGCCGACGACAGGTAGTCGACGACCTCGGGTGCGGCGTGTATCTCGGCGCCGGTGAAGCCCGACGATCCCAGGACGTGGTCAAAATGCTTGTGTGTCAAGACAATATGTGTTACTCCGCAATGGGCGATCTGGCTGACATCGGCCTGGATCGCGGCCGCTTCAGCTAGCGTGGTGCCGGCATCGATCAGCAGGGCCGTGCCGCGGCCCACCACCAGGCCGACCGTGACGTCGCAAAACGGCAGCCGGCAGCGATGCACCGTTGCGGTCAGTTGTTCCCAGTTGTAGTGCACAGCTAGCACGTTAAGCCGCCAAGCGCAGTTCCTGCCATACTGCAAATTCACGTGGCTGCGCACCAACTGCATTACCGCCGCCTTTGCTGCCACGTGGCGACCAGCGGGTTGCGGAGGGCGCCGGACGTGGGAGTCCGGGTGTTGCAACTCGATTCGGAAGAACACGAGGAACCCAATGCGTGCAGTCGTTATCACCAAGCATGGCGACCCATCGGTGCTGCAGGTGCAGCAGCGGCCGGACCCGCCGCCGCCCGGACCCGGCCAGCTGCGGATCGCCGTTCGGGCCGCCGGCGTGAACTTCGCCGACCACCTGGCCCGGGTCGGCCTGTACCCGGATGCGCCGAAACTTCCGGCGGTGGTCGGATACGAGGTGGCGGGAACCGTCGAGGCTGTCGGGCAGGGTATCGACCCTAGCCTGGTTGGCGAACGCGTCCTGGCCGGAACACGATTCGGCGGTTACGCCGAAATAGTCAACGTTGCCGCGACGGATTCGGTGGTGCTTCCCGAGTCACTGAGTTTCGAGCAGGGCGCCGCGGTGCCGGTGAACTACGCGACGGCTTGGGCGGCGCTGCACGGATACGGGTCGTTACGCGCCGGCGAGCGGGTGCTGGTTCATGCGGCCGCGGGCGGGGTGGGCATCGCGGCCATTCAGTTCGCCAAGGCGGCCGGCGCCGAAGTGCACGGCACCGCCTCGCCGGCAAAGCACGACAAGCTGGCCGAATTGGGCGTGGATCGCGCCATCGACTACCGCCGCGACGGCTGGTGGAAGGGCCTGGGGCGGTATGACCTCGTGCTCGACGCACTCGGCGGCACCTCGCTGCGGCGGTCCTACGATCTGCTGCGCCCCGGGGGAAGGCTGGTCGGATACGGGATTTCGAACATGCAGCACGGTGAGAAGCGGTCACTGCGCCGGGTGGCTCCGCATGCGCTGGCGATGCTGCGCGGTTTCAACCTGATGAAGCAACTCGAGGACTCGAAGACGGTGATCGGTCTCAACATGCTGCGATTGTGGGACGACCGCGGCACCCTGCAGCCCTGGATCACGCCGCTTCGTGAGGCCCTGGACGAGGGCACAGCCGCGCCGATTGTTCACGCGGCCGTGCCGTTCGCCCAAGCAGCCAATGCGCACCGGATTCTGGCGGCCCGGGAGAACATCGGCAAGGTTGTCCTGGTCCCCTGAGTACTGAAATGCAGGGTGGCGGTGTCCTCTCGGGGGCGACGTCAGGGTTGTTTCAGCGCGCGCGGTGTTGGCTATGTCTTCCCCCATGGCCGTCACCGAGTCCCGCGAGCTCGTCATCGAGGCGACACCCGAAGAAATCCTCGACGTCTTATTCGACCTCGAATCGTTGCCGGAGTGGTCCTCTATTCATCGGAAGGTCGAAATCCTCGAGCGCGACGATCATGGCCGTCCGACCAAGTCTCGGCAAGAGGTCAAGATCGTCGGCGTCGGCGACGAGCAGGTGCTGGACTACTCGGTTCACGACGACGGGGTGAGCTGGACCTTGGTCAGCGCCAAACAACAACGCGGACAGCAGGGCCGCTACACGCTGATCCCGGACGGCGATTCCACGCGAGTACGTTTCGACCTCACCGTGGACCTGGTGGTGCCGCTGCCGGGATTCGTCGTCAGACGAGGCACCAAAGGCGTGATGGACACCGCGACCCGTGGCCTTCGCGATCGGGTGTTAGCGGTCAAGCGGCGCACCGGCTGAGGCCGCGCGTTCCGCGCCGCCAGGGCGCGCGGCCGTTGCGGCGGTGTCGTGAACGGCGCCGTCCCTTTGTTCTGCGAGTGCCGCGAGCGACACTGTGTTCATGAAATTCGCAGCGGGACACGCACTTAAGTCGATTGCCTCGGGTGTCAGCGGGCTGGCTCTGGTGCTGGCCCTGAGCGGTTACGGCGGCGACGGCCAGACCTTGCCATCGATACGATCGACGTCATCGACGCCTAGGTTGCTGACGGCCGGCGCGACCAAGGCGGCACCCGCTACCGGGCCGTTGACCATCAGCAGTCCCGCCTTCGCCGACGGCGCGCCCATACCGGTGCAATACACCTGCAAAGGTGCCAATCTTGCGCCGCCGTTGAGCTGGTCCGCCCCGTTGGGGGCGGCGCTGGTGGTCGACGATCCCGACGCGGTCGAAGGAAACTACGTCCACTGGATCGTGATCGGAATTCCACCCGGAGCTGGCAGCTCTGCGGATGGTCAGACTCCTGCCGGCGGGACCAGCCTGCCGAACTCTGGTGGCCAGGCCGCTTACACCGGGCCCTGCCCGCCGCCAGGCACCGGGACGCACCACTACCGCTTCACCCTCTACCAGGTTCCGGCCACGCTCCAACTTCGCGCGGGATTGGTCGGGTTAGGGGCGGCTGAGGCGATCACGCGGGCCACCACGGCGCAGGCCCAATTCACCGGAACGTTCGGCGGCTGACTGATCCGGCCTGTTACCGGTCCTCGAGAGCCTGGTCAGCGGCGGTGTAGCCGGACTGACTCCCCCGTCGACACCGAATCGTCGGCTGCTGGCAGCAACGCGACGGTAGGGCGTGCCGCCGCCACATGTGCCTGGCTGAGTGTCGAACCACCATCCGCCAAATCCGTTGCGCCTGCGGCTATTAGCTGTGGCGCCGCTATGACATACGACATACCTGTCCTTCGCGGAACTCATCGGGCCGACCTGGACGAGGCCGGGCCGCAGCCCAGTCTTACATAAAGCGACCGGGCCGATAACGGTCAGCTGCGCCCCGGTCCGTCACGACGGCTTCGACACCCAAAAGCGCTGGTGCAATACCTAAGTCACCCACCAGACGCACCAGGAGCAGCGCAGTTGATCGCATGCTGGAATCGATGTTGCGACGGGCGGTCAACTTGTGTGCTGTCTCAAGGCGCGAGCCGGATGACGCCCGGCGGTGCGGGCCGTGTCGGTGACGGTTGCACCGGGCCGGCGCCGCCGCTACCACCACTACCACCGCCGCCGCCCGCACCGCTGCCACCGCCGGCGCCGGGCTGAGGAGCATCGGCGGGAGGCTCCACGACCTCTTGTGGCGGCGACTCTTGTGGCGGCGGCACTTCTTGTGGTGGCAGCAATTCTTGTGGGGGCGGCTCGTGTGGCGGCGGCGGCGATTGTCTTGATGGCGGCGGTGTCGCCATCGGTGGGGGCGGTGTCACGATGTGCGCCGTCGGCGGCGGGGGCGCCGGAGTTTGCGGCGGACTCGGCAGCTGGGGATCCCCCTGTGCAACCGCTGTGACGGGCAACGCGATCGTGCCACGTGTGTGGCCGGCCGACCGGTCCCCGTGACGGCCCGCGACGACAGCACCGCCAGCCAGCAACGGCAGCCGCATCGCAGCGATGCCGGTCGGTCCATGCCATGCCGTCGCCATGTTGGTCATCTCTGACGCCGGCGGCGTCAGTACCGCACATCCCGCGTTGACTGTGTCTGGGGTGTACGTGGCGATCCGGCGGGCCGATTCGTTCGCTTGCGGCGCCGGAGTGGCCGCGATGGACGCAATCTTGCCTCGGTCGTACGGACAGTAGATTTCCACTGCCGCCGTGATGAATCGCGTCATGGTGGACGTGACGCGCCGCGGCGGGTATTGGCGCAGGGCGGGGTCCATGTCGTACGCGTCATTGCGCAGCCTGTCGACTATTTCGTCCACCGGCATACCGGCATCGAGTTTGCGACAAACTTTGTGGGCTGCGGCGATCACGCGGGGCACATTCGAGAGGGCGGGAATTTCTTTCTTCTCAAGCAGTGCCAGAAACTGGTCGTCCTGGTTTGGGTCGGCCGCTGCTGCGCCGCCCCGGAGAACTGCTGTGCCGGTTACCACCACGACTGCGGTAACCAGGGCGCCGACGTGACTAGTGATGCCGCTGAACATGGCAGGGGCTTCCATTCCGCTAGAGGCGTCACTTGGCGGGCTGTGGAACGCGATTTACGCCGCACGAGTGGCTGTCTGGTCAGGTTTCCCGGGATACCTCCGTATCTGTTTGTCTCCTTCGCAGCATGCCACACATATACCCCACCTGGGTAGGGGCCA
Source organism: Mycobacterium attenuatum (assembly GCF_900566085.1). GTDB lineage: Bacteria > Actinomycetota > Actinomycetes > Mycobacteriales > Mycobacteriaceae > Mycobacterium > Mycobacterium attenuatum. Next base: position 12,162 of record NZ_UPHT01000089.1, on the reverse strand, counting down.
AAGACCTCTAGATTGGGTCGCCACGTGGGGTCGGCTTTGCCACATCCGGCGCGATCAGCCACGTTCTACCCTGGTCAGGGTGCTATGAGTGGCGCCCACCGGCGACGGCGGCCCAATACCCGTCCCGACAGCGGTCAGACGGCGCGGCCGCGGGTGTCTCGGTCACCGACAATGGCTGTGCGGAACCGCCTTTCGGCTCCCACGGGGCGGTCTGCTCACCGGCGAACTCGAAGGAGCGTGGCAATGTCGCTGACCACCCGGCTGACCGAATTCCTCGGCATCCAACATCCGATACTGCTCGCGCCCATGGCCTTGGTTTCGGGAGGCAGACTCGCGGCTGCCGTAACGGCTGCCGGTGGTCTGGGCCTGGTCGGTGGCGGTTACGGCGAGGCCGATTGGCTGGACGAACAAATCGGCGAAACCGCTGGCGCGCGAGTCGGATACGGGTTCATCACCTGGAGCCTAGCCCGCGACCCCGGGCTGCTCGAGCACGCGCTGGCGCAGCAACCGGCGACCGTCATGCTGTCGTTCGGCGACCTGACACCGTTCGCCGAGCGCATTCGCGGCGCCGGCGTTCCGCTGACCGCTCAGGTGCAAACTCTGCATCAGGCGCGCCTTGCGCTGGCAGCCGGCGCGAAGATCATCGTCGCCCAGGGCGGCGAGGCGGGCGGGCACGGAATGGGCTCCCGGTCCACCTTCACGCTGGTGCCCGACGTCGTCGATCTCGCTGCGCAACGCTCGCCGGAAACGCTGGTGGTGGCGGCTGGCGGCGTGGCCGACGGTCGTGGGTTGGCGGCTGCGCTGGCCCTTGGGGCCGACGGCGTGCTCGTCGGGACCCGGTTCTGGGCGGCCGCCGAGGCGCTGGTGTCAGCGCGAGCCCGGCGGCGGGGTATCGCGGCCTCCGGTGACGATACCGTGCGCACCAGGATCTATGACATTGTGCGGCAGCGTGATTGGCCTGACGAATATGACGCGCGGATGGTGCGCAACGCCTTGATACAGCGGTGGCACGGCCGCGAGTCCGAATTGTCAGCTCGGTTGCCGGAGGCGGTCGACGAATTCCAAAAAGCCACTGCAGCAGAGGATTTCGACGTCATCACGGTGCTCGTCGGCGAGGCGATAGGACTGATCCGCGACGTTCGCCCTGCTGCCGACATCGTGGACCATATGGTCGGTGACGCCGCGCGAATCCTGAATCAGTAAAGCGGCGACCACGCCGATGTGCGCAGCAACCGGCTCTGCCACTGGTCGCGATATTTCAGCGCCTCGAACATGTAGCTGCCTGGCCCCCGGTGCTCCGGCGGAACATCGTTGGTCAGCAGGTGCACCAGCGTCGTGTAGTTGTGAGAGTCGTCAATCTTTTGCCACAGCATCGCTTCTCGGCGCCGGTGGCTGCCATGGGCGACCTGAAAGCAGGCCTGGGTGTGGACGACCATGCATCTGGCAAAGGAACGCGAAGTCGCCGAGGTGCTTGGCATACCCGACACGGTCACCCAGGCGGCGTTGTTCCCGGTGGCCTACATGGTCGGCACCGAATTTCGTCCCGCCGCACGGCCGCCCGTGGAGACCATCACTTATTGGGACACCTGGCACCAGCCTGCTGGAGAAAGCTGATGCAGAGCTACACCATGCGATTCCACGTCGACGCGCCCCCGCAAAAGGTGTGGCGGATACTGCACCCCCCGCGCCGCCGAATTCCCCGAGGCCGCGGGTGCTCACCTGGCCGACCGGCAGCATGCAAATCTTGCACGAAGGCGACGCGGCCGGTGCGGGGCTGGTCCGCACGTGCATCTTCGAGGTGCCCAAGTACTTGCTGTCCGGCGGCAAGGGACGCTCGTTTGAGACCGTCACGGAGGCAAAGATCAACAAGCTGTCACGGTACGTGGCGGTCGGCGCGCCGCTGTGGTCGCGCGCCGAGGGCTATCACCAACTCGACGAACAGCCCGACGGCACAACGGTGCTGACCTTCCACGAGACCTACCACGCCTACAACCCGGTGCTGCGCTTCTTTCTCGAACGCCCGGTACACGCGGCAATTTCGCGCGACAACCTCAAGACCTACGAGCATGCGCTGGGCTACGCCGGGCGGGTCACCCGGCTGGACCAGTGATCTGGCTTCCCGCTCCCGGGAAGTGCTGCGCTAACGGCGGACTCACGAAGGCGGTGATCAACGCCAAGACGGCGATGCACCAGGCCAGGACGGCGATCAACACACAGAGTGACCCCACCGCCGCCAGCCGGTCATTGCGTGTCGGCGTTTTCATTCAGGGTGACGGCGAAACTACTGGGTATGCGGCGGAATACGTCTGGCCACGCCACCCGCGAGGCGGCCCTCTTGATGCCGGTGGGTCTTCGTCGGTGCGGCGGCGTGGCGCCACCGCGGTACCGTTGGTGACCAGCACAAAGCCCACTGCAAACCACGCGAGACCTCCCACAATGAGCAGCACTGCGAGCCACATCATCATGTCCTCATTCTGTCCTCCCCTTTCCCTCCCGACCCCCTCATCACCTGTGTCGTCGACTCCAGTTACGTTGCGGCCCAACGCGGTCCCGCGACGTCACGCTCAGCACCTGCAGTGATAGTGGATAAGCCAACCCCGCTTCACGGAAACGACGATCACCGGTCGTGCGGGCTGGTGCTGCCCGCGATTCCACACGCGTCCGGTGGTCGGTCCTCGTCGGGTGATTCGATCCGTGGCGGCGGTTCGAAATTGGCTGCCCGCCCCGGTACGCTGCGGTGCTATGGGGTTGAAGGGGTTGAAGTCGCCGGTCGCCGGATTTCTCGCCGCGGGACTGATCCTGGCGGGCTGGGCCGGGTCCGCGGACGTGGCCGCCGCCGACCCGCAGCCTGCACCGCCATCCGCACCCAAGACGACCATCGACCACGACGGCACCTATACGGTGGGCACCGATATTGCGCCGGGCACCTACAGCTCCGCCGGACCTGTCGGTAACGGCACTTGCTATTGGAAGCGGCTGGGAAACCCCGATGGCGCGCTGCTCGACAACGCCCTGAGCAAAAAGCCGCAGGTGGTGCAGATCCAGCCGACCGACAAAGCATTCAAGACATCCGGCTGCCAGCCCTGGCAGATTTCCGGCGAGGGCACCGCGCCGGCCGAGGTTCCCGGCCCTGCCGCAGGCGCCCAGCTGCAAACCGATCTGGCAATCCTCAACGGGTTGCTCGGCCCGACCGGCGAACGGGTGCCTCAGTCCTGACGGCTGGGTGGTGTTGCGGTGGCTGATCACGTGCAACAGGTTGTCGTCATTGGCGCCGGCGTCAGCGGATTGACGTCTGCGGTGTGCCTGGCGGAAGCGGGATGGCCGGTACGGGTCTGGACCGCGGCGATGCCGCCGGACACGACTTCGGCGGTGGCCGGTGCCGTGTGGGGCCCGGTGTTCACCGAACCTGTTGCCAAGACGCTGTCGTGGTGCAGGCAATCGTTGCGGGTGTTTCGCGAACTCGCCGACGAACCCGGCACCGGGGTTCGCATGGCCCCGGCGCTGACCGTCGGTGACCTAGCCGTCGGCGCCGAGCTGCCGCCTCAGGTCGCGTTGATCCCTGATCTGCGGCCAGCTGATCCGGCCGATCTGCCCGGGGGCTTTACGACCGGGTTTCGCTCCACCCTGCCGATGATCGACATGCCTCAGTACCTGAACTACCTGACCAGGCGGGTGGCCGCTGCCGGCGGCGAGATCGAGATCCATCCGGTGCGGTCGGTGGCCGAGGCCGCCGACGCCGCGCCGGTCGTGGTGAACTGCTCCGGTCTGGGCGCCGCGAAACTGACCGGTGACGACACGTTGCGGCCGCTGTTCGGCCAGCACGTTGTGGTGTCCAATCCCGGCCTGCAGCAGATATTCCTGGAACGCAACGACGCCCCGGAATGGGTCTGCTACTTCCCCCACCCGCAGCGCGTGGTCTGCGGCGGCATCAGCATTGCCGGCCGCTGGGACAAGACTGCCGACCCCGAGGTGACCCAACGAATCCTGCAGCGCTGCCGTCGGATCGAGCCCCGGCTCGAGGAGACCCCGGTGATCGAGACGATCACCGGGCTGCGTCCCGATCGCCCGTCGGTGCGGCTGGAATCCGAGCCGCTGGGCCGGGCGCGGTGTATCCACAACTACGGTCACAGCGCCAACGGCGTAACGCTGTCTTGGGGTTGCGCGCGGGAGGTGGCGCGCCTCGTCGGCGCGCAATGAGCGTCAGGCCGGCGGTGAGAGCGCGTTTTCTACCGACGTGTACATCGGCAGCAGGCGCCCTAGTCCGCATGCCGCGATGGTGCGGGCGACGATTGGCTGGTTGCTGACCAGCCGCAGGCTCACGCCACGACGGCGGCACCGCACTGATTCCTGCGCCAACACCGCGTAAGCGCACGACCCCATGAACTCGAGATCGCGGACGTCGATGACGAACGGACCGGGAGTGATGGCGATGGCGGCACTGCGGGTCACCAACCGTTGCCACACTGTCTCGTTGCTGGCATCGATGTCGCCACCGACATGGACGACTACCGCCGAGCCGGTGGATTCGGTGACCGCCCGCAGACCGCTTTGCGCATCACCTAGTTGCAAACTCAGCCGCGTGCTTGCGGGACCGGAGGATGCTCCGAGCGCGACAGTGTCCATCTTGTGCAACGTCCCGTCGTCGTGAGGTGGTATGTGGTGCAGTCCCGGCTGTCGGAAGGTGCGCGGGTGATCGTCCTGGCTAAGAGTGCCCGTTATTACAGTGGTAGTAAGCATATGTGTAACAGATCCTGAAAACGAAGGATGTCTAAAACCAAATTTTGCGTAATTCACGGCGACGCCGGTGCGGTGAACGACGTTCTCGACTGCGCGGCCCCACCCGGTCCCGGCGACGTCACTACCGTCTGATCAAAGCTTGCTACTGCTAAGAGAAACCGGCCAATAACGCGGTGAGCATCGATTACACGCTGCACGACCAGCTCGACCACATTGTCACCATCACCATCAACCGGCCCGAGGCGCGCAACTCTCTCGACATGGCGCATTTTCGCGATCTTGCGCGCGCTTGGGCAGCCTTTCGCGATGACGCCAATGCCTGGGTTGCCGTCGTCACCGGCGTTGGGCGCGACTTCTGTACCGGCGCCGACCTCAAGAGGTTCATCCCCGAGCTCACCGGTGATCTCCCTCGGCCCGACGGGTGGAACAAGGATGACGCGATCCATGCCGTCTTGCATCGCTTCCCGGTCTACAAGCCGATCGTCGCCGCGGTGAACGGCACGTGTGTGGCGGGCGGCTTCGAAATGCTAAGCCTGACCGACATCCGGGTGGCTGTGCCCGAGGCACGGTTCGCGGTGATGGAACCCAAACGAGGACTCTTTGCGGGCGGCGGTACCACCGTGCGACTGCCGCGCCAGATTCCCTACGCGTTTGCCATGGAGCTGCTGCTGACGGCCGACCTGCTGGACGCGCAGCGCGCCCTGGCGATGGGGCTGATCAACCGCGTGGTCGCGGCGGACCGGCTGATGGACACCGCTTATGACTACGCCGCGCGGATCGCCGCCAACGCGCCGCTGGCGGTGTCGGCAACCAAGCAATCCGCCGTCGAAGGCCTGACGTTGGATCTGGAGTCCGCATACGACAACGAGACTCGCCACAGCAACCGAATCTTCGACACCGAGGACGCCAAAGAAGGGCCGCGCGCGTTTGCCGAGAAGCGACCGCCACGGTGGCGGGCGCGCTGACCGGTCGGCTAACCGCGACTGCGCGCGGCGCGGCGAGTCAGCAGCGACAGTAGCCAGCTCACGATGGACAACAGGATTGCCGCCCAGATCGCGCTCCACCAGAAATGGTCGATCTGCAGGCCCCAATGCGTGGTGTCCCTGGTGATCTGGGCGGTGATCCACAGCATGAACGCATTGATCACGATGTGAAAAAGACCCAGGGTGAGGATGTAGAGCGGGATCGACAGGAATTGCACGATCGGCTTGATGATCGCATTAACCAATCCGAAGATCACCGCGACGACGAAGATGATGATGACCCGCTGCAGCGTCGTATCACCGCCGACAAAGCGCACCCCCGGAATGCACAGGGTGACCACCCACAGCGCAAACCCCGTCAACGCCGCACGAACCAGAAAAGGGCCCATGCGCCGATCCTGCCATTAATTCAGCGCGTAGAAGCGCTGGGCGTTGCGCCCGCCGATCTTTTCCCGCGACTCTTCGCTGATGTCGGAGCGGGTGCGCAGATGCTTGGTGCTCTCCGGCCATTCGCCGTCCCAGTGCGGGTAGTCGCTGGCGAACATGATGAAGTCGTCGCCGAGTACGTTGATCACACCCGGCAGGATCGGCTCCTCCGGCTCACAGGTCACCCAGATATTGCCGGCCCGCCAGTATTCATGGGGGTCGTGGCGCCACCCGCCCTCGATCCAGTCGCCGCGCTTCTCGTAATGCTCGTGCAGGCGGTCGATGAAGAACGGCACCCAGCCTGCGCCCGCTTCGAGGAAGGCGACCCGCAATTGGGGATGGCGTTCGAAGACGCCGCCGGAAACCAGCGCGGTCATCGCCGTCATCTGATCGAACGGAAAGCTGATGCAATGCACCTGGATGTAGTTGGTGAAGCGGTCCACGCCGATCTTGGGCAGATGGATACCGGGGGCGCCGTGAATGCCGAGCGGCATCTGCAGTTCGGCGGCGGCGGCGGCGTAGAACGGGTCGAGGTCAGGATGGTCGAGGTTGCGCGTCTTGAGTGCCGGCGGCACCAGGGTGGCGACCAGCCCGAGCTCTTTGGCTTCGGCCATGACGTCGATGGCCACCTGGCCGTGTTCGATCGGGGTCACGGCCACCCCGCGCAGCCGGCCCTTGGACGGCGCACAGAAATCGGCGATCCACTGGTTGTACAGACGTGCGAAACCCACTGCGAAATCCGGGTTTTCCAGGCTGGGCACGCATAATCCGAGGCTGGGATACAGCACCATCGTGTCGAGGTGATCGCGGTCGGCGTCACCGAGCACGCCGTCGGTGGTCGCGGTGTGGAGGTCGGCTGCCGTGGTGATCCCGTGCTGCGGCGGGCAGCCGGCGCCGGGTCCCGTGTCCTCCGGGTAATTACGGCCTTCGATTCGCAGTCCGGGCCGCCCGTCGCTGCTGGGTTGGACGTACTGCGGCCAGCGCTTGAGTGCTTCGACAGCCAGCGACGGGTTTTCGGCGACGTGTCCGTCGGCATCGATGATTCGCATGTCTTTCGAAGTTACTCGCGTGCCTTTCATACCCCAAGGTGCGCGGGATGGGACCCGTGCTGCACGATGCTGACGTGATAACACCGTCGTTGACCGTTGACCAGCGAAATTCGTTCATTGCGGCGTTCCTGGGGTGGACGATGGACGCCTTCGACTACTTCATCGTGGTGCTGGTCTATGCCGACATCGCAAAGACCTTCCACCACACCAAGACTGAGGTCGCGTTCGTCACGACGGCCACTCTGGCCATGCGCCCCGTGGGTGCGCTGCTGTTCGGGCTGTGGGCCGACCGCGTGGGCCGGCGGATCCCGCTCATGGTCGACGTGACGTTGTATTCGGTGGTCGGATTTCTGTGCGCATTCGCGCCCAACTTCACCGTGCTGGTGATCCTGCGTCTGCTGTACGGCATCGGCATGGGCGGCGAGTGGGGGCTGGGTGCGGCGCTGGCCATGGAGAAGGTTCCGGTCGGTCGGCGCGGCTTCTTCTCGGGCCTGTTGCAGGAGGGCTACGCGTTCGGCTACCTGCTGGCCACCCTGGCCTGCCTGGTGGTGATGAACTGGCTGGATCTGTCGTGGCGCTGGCTGTTCGGTCTTTCCATCATCCCGGCGCTGATCAGCCTGATCATCCGCTACCGGGTGAAGGAATCCGAGGTGTGGGAAGCCGCGCAGAGCCGAATGCGGCTCACCAAGACCCGGATTCGCGATGTGCTGCGCAACGCGCGGATCATCCGCCGGTTCTTTTATCTGGTATTGCTGATGACCGCCTTCAACTGGATGAGCCACGGCACCCAGGACGTCTACCCCACCTTCTTGACCGCGACCACCGACCACGGGGCGGGGCTGTCGACCGTGACCGCCCGCTGGATCGCGGTCGTCTACAACGTCGGCGCCATCATTGGCGGGCTGGTGTTCGGCACGCTGTCACAGCGATTCGGCCGCCGCTACACGATCGCGTTCTGCGCGGTGTTGGGGCTGCCGGTCGTCCCGCTGTTCGCCTACTCCCAGACCGCGGCGATGCTGTGTCTGGGTTCGTTCCTGATGCAGGTCTGCGTGCAGGGCGCCTGGGGGGTGATTCCCGCGCACCTGACCGAGATGTCGCCGGATGCCATTCGCGGCCTGTATCCCGGCGTGACCTATCAGCTCGGTAACCTGCTGGCGGCGCTGAACCTGCCAATTCAGGAACATCTGGCCGCATCGCACGGGTATCCGTTTGCGCTGGCGGTGACGATCGTGCCGGTGTTGACCATGGTCGCGATCCTGGCCATGGTCGGTAAGGACGCCACCGGCATCCGTTTCGGCACTGCCGAAAGTGCGCTTGTCCCAACGCAAGCCGCGTAGGCTACGGGGCACTCAAAGTCCGGCGCAGCAGGTGCATGGCCACGGTCGTCGAGCGTTCGCGGATGTCGGACCGGTTTCCGGGCAGCCGCAGCGTGCGGGTGCGGGTGCGGCCGTCGTCGAGCAGCACGGTGAAGCACACCGTTCCCACCGGCTTTTCCTGCGTTCCCCCGCCGGGTCCGGCGATCCCGGTGATCGCGACGGCGGTGTCGGCGCCGAAACGTTGCAGCGCACCCGCCGCCATCGCCTGGGCCACCGGTTCGGACACGGCGCCGTGCGTCTGGATCAGTGCGGCGTCGACGCCGAGTAGTTCTGTTTTCGCGTGGTTGGAATAGGCGACCACGCCACCGGCCACGTAGTCCGACGAACCGGGACGGTCCGTCAGCCGTGCCGAAAACAGCCCGGCGGTGCAGGATTCCGCGGTGGCTATCCACCGGCCGGCCAGCATCCGGGCGACCACATCGTCGACCTGGGAGCCGTCCTCGGAATAGATCTGGTGGCCATGCTTGTCCCGCAGCAGCTTGGTCAGCTGCGCGTACGCGTCGGCGTTGGGCGGCTCATAGCGGGTGACCATCTCGATCTCCCCGCGGCGCAGGCATGTGGTGACCTCGAGCCGGTCGTAGCCGGGAATGGATGTGTGGGCGGTACGCAGGGTCTCGGCAAGGCCGGATTCGGGCAGGCCGAACATGCGAATAGTTGCCTGGTGGTAGGTGGTTCGGCCGGCGATTGCCTGTTGGGCCGCGGGTGTCTGAATTGCCTTGCCCCACATGGGTTGAAGCTCGCGCGGAGGTCCTGGGAGCACGATCACCGCCGGCTTTCCGGGCACGACGACACCCGGTGCGGTGCCCACCGGGTCGAGCACCTGCGCGCCGGCCGGGATCATGGCCTGCTTGCGGTTGGCGGCCCGGACGGCCTCGAAGTCGCCTTGGTCGAAGTGGGCCATGAGCTTCTTGAGGATGTTGGCGATCGTGTTCTCGACCGCAGCGTCCAGGACCAGCTCGCGGCCACAAAAACGGGCCACCACCTCGACCGTCATGTCGTCGGCTGTCGGGCCCAGGCCGCCGCTGGTGACGATCAGATCGACGCCCTGGTCGGCCAGGAACCGCAGTTGCGCCTCGATGTCAGCGGAACGGTCGCCGCAGATGGTGATGTGAGCCAGTTCGACCCCGAGCTCCAGCAGCCGATCGGCGATCCAAGGACCATTGCGGTCTTGCACTCGTCCGGTGAGGACTTCGGTTCCGGTAACGACGATGCCCGCGCGTGCGCTCACCGGGATGAGCCTACGCATCGCGCCATTATGGCCGAACGGCGACGAGTCGCCTACGGGCGGAGCGCGCCGGTGACCTGCAGCCCCGGTTTAGGGGGTTGTGCCGGGGGTGCCGGGCGTGCCGGCCACGCCGCTGGGGCTGCCCCCTTGGGTGAAGTTGCCGGGGTCACCGCCCTGGCCGTTTGCGCCGTTGGTGCTGCCGTCGCCGCCAAGCCCGCCGTTGCCGCCGTCGCCGCCGTCGCCGCCGTCGCCGCCCTTGCCGCCGGCCGTACCCGCGGCGGTGGCGCTGAAGCCGTCGCCGCCGTCGCCGCCGTTGCCGAAGGGGCCGATGGTGTTGCCGCTTTGGCCGTGGATTCCGGCATTTCCGCCGGGGGCGCCGGCGGTGGTACCGGGCTGGCCGCCGATGCCGCCGACGCCGGTGTCGCCCGGGCTGCCACCGTCGCCGCCGCGACCGCCATCGGGGGTGGTTGCGCTTCCGGGGGCGCCCTTTCCGCCGTTCCCGCCGTTGCCGGCGAAACCGCCGTCGCCGCCGTCGCCGCCGTTGCCGTTGAGCCCGGTAACGCCTAGCCCCTGAGGTGTGCCGGCGTTGCCGCCGTCGCCGCCGTCACCACCCAAGCCGCCGCCCCCGCCGTCGCCGCCGGCGCCGCCCTTGGCACCGGCTGTCGTCGGGCTGAAGCCGGTGCCGCCGGTACCACCGGTGCCGCCATTGCCGCCGGTGCCGCCGTCGCCGCCGCTGCCACCGTTGCCCGACGTCGTCCCGCCTAGGCCGCCGTCGCCGCCCCGGCCGCCGGCGCCACCGTGTATGCCGATGTCACCATCGCCGCCGTTGGGATTGCCAACGCTGCCGGGGGTACCAGCCGTGCCGCGTACCCCGTCGGCGCCGTCGCCGCCGTTGCCGCCGTTGCCGCCGTTGCCGACGAACGTGCCGTTGCCGCCCTTTCCGCCGTCGCCGCCCTTCGCGCCGGGGACGGTGCCGAGTCCGGCGTTGTAGCCGTTGCCGCCGTTGCCGCCGTCGCCGCCGCTGGTGGGAAGATTGCCCAGACTGCCGTCATCCCCCGACTTGCCCGGGAAGAATGTGTCTGCGCCGCCGGCGGCACCGCCGTCGCCGGGAAGTCCTTCGACGCCGTGCTCGCCGCCGTTGCCGCCGTTGCCGCCCGTTGAGCTGGTGGCGTTGCCAGGTGCGCCGTTGCCGCCGTGGCCCCCCTCACCGGCGTCACCGCCGTTGCCGCCGGTGCCGCCATTGCCGCCGATGCCGTGGCTACCGCCGATGGCGTCGCCGCCGCGGCCGCCCATCCCGCCTCGGCCGCCTTTGCCGCCGGTACCGCCGGTCCCGCCGTCGCCTCCGGTGGCACCGGGCACAGCGCCTGTGCTGGCGTTATAGCCCTTGCCGCCGGTGCCGCCGGTGCCGCCGGGGCCGCCGGGGCCGCCGTCGCCGCCGTTGCCGCCGTTGCCGCCGTTACCGACCGGGTTGCCGGCGTCGCCGCCCGCGCCGCCGTTGCCGCCGTTGCCGCCGTCGCCGCCGTTGCCGGTGGTCCCGGCATTGCCGCCGTCGCCGCCGAAGCCGCCGTCCGAGGCCTTACCCAAGGCTGCGCCGCCGTCGCCGCCCTTGCCGCCGTTTCCGCTGCCCAGAGCGGCGCCGCCTTTGCCGCCCTCACCGGCATGGGCGCCGTCTCCCAGTGCGTACCCGCCCTCGCCGCCCTGACCGGCGGTGCCGGTGCCCAGGGACGCGCCACCCTCGCCGCCGTCACCGGCAAAGGCGCCAGGCGCGTGCGCGTTGCCTCCTTTGCCGCCGGTGCCCCCGATACCCGCGTCGACGCCGGGTCCGCCGGGGCCGCCGCGCTCGCCGTTGCCTGCGTCCTCGCCGCCATCGCCACCGGCACCGCCGGAACCGCCATCGCCGGGGCCGTCGTGACCGCCGCCACCGGCCCCGCCCAGCCCGCCGTTGCCGTAGCGACCGCCCTTACCGCCCGGGCCGCCGTCGCCGCCAGGCGTACCGGGTGCTGCCGAGGCGTCGCTGCCGGCGTCATACCCCGCACCACCGGGGCCGCCGTTTCCGCCGCTGGTGACGGGTGTGCCAGCAGCACCGTGGGAGCCCGGGCTGGCCCCGGTGCCGCCGTTGCCGCCAGCACCCACGCTGCCGGGGTCGCCGCCGTTGCCGCCTGCCCCGCCGGTGGTATGGGTTGAGTCGCCCGTCGCGCCGGGGCCGCCGTCACCGGGCGCCCCGGCGTTACCACCGGCACCGCCATCGCCGCCGTCGCCGGTGGCACCGACCTGGCCGAACAACAGGGAACCCGTGCCGCCGGCACCACCGGCACCACCGACGCCAACGGCAACGGAACCGCCGGCGGCAATGGCGGTACGGGAGG
>NZ_UPHT01000078.1 GCF_900566085.1 Mycobacterium attenuatum | reverse complement strand
GCGCGGTCGCCTGGGTGGCGAACAGAATCCGGGGCTGCCTGCCACCGCGCACCGGGGGCGGGGTCGCGGCCACTACCTCCTTCAGCCAGGCATTCAGCGGGCCGGTCGCTATCCTGGTGTCCCACGACGCCAGCGCACTCTCGAGCGCAGGCACCAGCTTTTGCACCGCCCGACCCGTCTTGGCCGAGATATTGACCCGCTGCGCCCAGCGCACCTGCGCCAGCTCCCGGTCGATCTCACGCTCGAGCAGCTCTCGGCGGTCCTCGTCAACCAGATCCCACTTGTTGAAGGCCAGCACCAGCGCCCGTCCGGCCTCGATGACCATCGACAGCACCCGCTGATCCTGTTCGGTCAGCGGCTGCGATGCGTCGATCAGCACAATCGCCACCTCGGCCGAGTCGATAGCCGCGTGGGTGCGCACCGACGCGTAGAACTCGTGTCCGCTGGCCTGGCCGACCTTGCGGCGCAGGCCCGCGGTGTCGACGAAACGCCATACCTTGCCGCCCATTTCGATCAGCGAATCCACCGGGTCGACCGTCGTCCCGGCGACCTCATGTACCACCGACCGCTGATCACCGGCCAGCTTGTTCAGCAAGGAGCTCTTGCCCACGTTGGGTTTGCCGATGAGGGCCACCCGCCGCGGCCCGCCGCCGGCAGTGGCCGACTCCCCCACCGCGGGTAGGGCCGCCAGCACCTCGTCGAGCAGGTCGGCCACGCCGCGGCCATGCATCGCGCTGATCGCATGCGGCTCACCGAGCCCCAGCGACCACAACGCGGCAGCATCAGCTTCGCCCTTTTCGTTGTCAACCTTGTTGGCGGCCAAGAAGATCGGCTTACCCGAGCGGAGCAGAATGCGGGCGGCAGCCTCGTCGGCGGCGGTAGCGCCGACACCGGCATCGACCACCAGAATGACCGCGTCGGCGGTACGCATCGCCACGGCTGCCTGTTCGGCCACCAGCTGCTGCAAGCCTTTGGCGTCGGGCTCCCAGCCCCCGGTGTCCTGCACCACGAACCGGCGTCCGCTCCACAACGCGTCGTAGCAGACCCGGTCCCGCGTCACGCCCGGAACGTCTTGCACCACCGCCTCACGCCGCCCCAGAATCCGGTTCACCAGCGTCGATTTGCCGACATTGGGCCGGCCTACAATCGCCACAACCGGCGCAGGCTCCGGCTCCGGCAGGTCGGCCAGATCGAAACCGTCGAGCTGCCAGTCACTTTCGTCAGCCCAGGTGCCGTCGTGGGTCACCGGACCGCTCCGCTGCACTGCGTGACCAACTCCAGCAGGCGATCGACGACTTGAGCCTCTGTCATCTCGCTGGTATCAACGACGATCGCGTCGGACGCCGCTCGCAGCGGCGACACCGCACGGGTGGAATCAAGATGGTCGCGCCGGCGCACGTCGGCCAGTACCGCGTCGTAGTTGCCGGCCAGTCCCGCTGCGATATTTTGATCGTTGCGGCGCCGCGCGCGGGTCTCCGCGGATGCTGTCAGGAAGATCTTCACCGGGGCATCGGGGAACACCACGGTCCCGATGTCGCGGCCTTCCACGACGATGCGGCCCGGCCCGCCGGCCATGGCACGTTGCAGCTCGACCAGGCGCTCGCGCACGACCGGCACCGCTGACACCGCCGACACCGCCGACGTGACGTCATCGCTGCGGATCTGCGCCGAAACGTCTTCTCCGGAAAGGCAAAAGCTGCTTGTGTCTGGGTTGTAGCCGACCGACAGCTGTGCGGTGGACGCGCAGTCCCCGACCGCCTGTACATCCGCCGGGTCGATGCCCGCGCGCAGCACCGCCAGCGTCACCATGCGGTACATCGCCCCGGTATCCAGAAACCGAGCGCCCAGTTTGCGCGCGAGTCCCCTTGAAACAGAAGATTTTCCAGTACCGGCCGGCCCGTCGATGGCGATGACCGCCGCCCTCGCCGGACGATGACCGGCTTGGCTTGGCTCGCTCACAAGCCCACCACTTTGTACAGCTGGCCGATCTCGTCGCGGCCCAGCGCCCGCACGCTACCTGGCCGCTGCTTGCCCAGCGTCACCGGCCCGATATCGGTGCGCACCAACGCCGCCACCGGAAATCCCGCCGCCGCCAGCAGCCGGCGCACGATACGATTACGTCCTTCATGTAGCGTTACTCGCACCAACGTCTTTCCGGGAATCGCGTCCACCACCGCGAAGGCGTCGACACTGGCCACCCCGTCGTCCAATTCGATTCCGGCCCTGAGCTTTTTGCCTAAGCCGCGCGGGACCGTCCCGGCCACTGTGGCCAGGTAGGTCTTGGGTACCTCGTGCGAGGGATGCATCAACCGGTGCGCCAGCTCACCGTCGTTGGTCAGCAGGATCAGCCCCTCGGTGTCGGCGTCCAGACGCCCGACATGAAAAAGTCTCTTGTTGCCCCGCACTTTTCGTTCGATCAGGTCGCCGATACACGGCCGCCCACGATCGTCGGACATGGTGGAGTGCATGCCGCGTGGCTTGTTCAGGGCCAAGTAGACCAACGACTCGTCGAGCACCACCCTGGCTCCATCGACACGGATCACCGAGACGTCCGGGTCGACGCGGGTACCCAACTCGGTCACCAGCTTTCCGTCGACCTCGACGCGGCCGTCGACGATCATCTTCTCCGCGGCCCGCCGGGACGCAATCCCGGCCTGGGACAACACTTTCTGCAGGCGGATGCCCGGCTCCTGCTCCAGCTCGACCATCAGTCGGTGTCCACATCGAACGCCAATGTCGGGTCAGCGGGCTGGCCGCCGGCGAGCTTGATGAACCGCGGCTCGCTATCCAGGGTGGCGCTCAGGTCATCGATGGTGTCGACGTCGGGAAGCAGCGGCGCAAGGTCCGGCAGCTCGGACAGTGACGTCAATCCCAACCGCTCCAAGAACAAGTCGGTGGTGGCAAACGTCACCGCGCCGGTGTCCTCGTCGGTACCGACCTCGGTGATCAGGCCGCGCGCCAGCAGCGTGCGCATCACGGCGTCCACATTGACCCCCCGAACCGCACTCACTCGCGCCCGTGTCACCGGTTGACGGTAAGCCACCACCGCAAGGGTTTCCAGCGCGGCACGGGTGAGCTTGGTCCGCGCACCGTCCAGAAGCAGCTTCTCGACGTAGGGCGCGAATCGGGCGCGGGTATACAACCGCCAGCCTTCACCGCTGTGGCGCAAATCGATGCCGCTGTCGCGTTCGGTGAGTTCGTCGGCCATCAACCGCAGTTTCGCCGCGACCCGGTAGACCGGTTGTTCGGTGGCCGCGGCCAGCGCCTCGGCGGTCACCGGGGTGTCGACCACCAGCAACAGCGCCTCTAGCACCCGTCTGAGCTCGTCGGGGTCCATCTCCGCGGGCTCGGCTATTTCCGGCATGTCCGAGGCCCCCAAGGAACCGGAGGCCCCCACGGAACCCGACGAACCCGGGCAAAAGGCGTAGGACAGATATTCCTCGGGAGTTGCATCATCACTGGCGCCGGTCATCATTGGTCTCGCACTTCTACCAAAGCTTCGCTAGTCGGCCGTTCCCCGGTCCACGAAACCTGGAGCACGCCAAGGGGCTCTGACTGGTCGAATGCTACCGCCCGGGACCGATACAGTTCGAGCAGCGCCAGGAAGCGCCCGACGACCTCGATCGGCGCCCGGCAGTCGGCGACAAGCTCAGAGAAGGTGGCCCACTGGCCACCACCGCGCGCTCGCAGCATCGCCAGCAGGTGCTTGGCCTGCTCGACAACCGAGACGGTCTGCACGTGCAGATGCGCGGTCGCCACCGTCGGGGCCGGCCGCGGAGTCAGGGCCACGGCGGCGATCTCGGCGAAGCGTTCGGCGTCGACGCCCAGCATCACCTCGGGAAGCAGGCCCGCAAACCGCTCTTCCAGCGAGACCGCCCGCGGGTAGCTGCGCAGCGCGGTGGCCTCCAGCTCGGCGAACATTTCCGCGACATGCTTGAACGCCCGGTATTGCAGCAACCGGGCGAACAGCAGGTCACGAACCTCGAGCAGGGCCAGATCCTCCTCGTCGTCGACCTGCCCGGCCGGCAGCAGCCGGGCCGCTTTGAGGTCGAGCAAGGTCGCCGCGACCACCAGAAACGCCGTGGTCTCCTCCAAGTCCAGCTGGGTGCCAATGGCTTTGGTGTAGGCGATGAAGTCGTCGGTGACCTGGTGCAAGGCCACCTCGGTGACATCGAGCCGGTGCGCGAAAATCAGCTGCAGCAGCAGGTCGAACGGCCCCTCGAAGTTGGTCAGCCGAACCAGAAAGCCGTTCTGAGGTGCGGTGGCTGGGTTCGCGGTGTCGTTCACACGCCGAATCGGTCGATGAACTCGCGGGCCAGGGCGCGGTAGGCCACGGCACCGGCCGACTTCGGTGCCCACGTCGTGATGGGTTCGCCCGCGACGGTGGTCTCGGGGAAACGAACCGTGCGGGTGATCACGGTATCGAACACTAGGTCACCGAACCGCTCGACGACGCGGGCCATGACCTCTCGCGCATTGACGGTGCGGGGGTCGTAGCGGGTCAGCAGGATGCCGCTGATCTCCAGCTTGGGGTTCAGCCGGTCGCGCACCTTGTCGACCGTATCGGTCAACAACGCCAGGCCGCGCAACGAGAAGAACTCGCATTCGGTGGGGATAACCACGCCGTCGGCGCAGGCCAGCCCGTTGACGGTCAGCAGCCCCAGCGACGGCTGGCAGTCGATCAGCACATAGTCGTAGCGGTCCAGCACCGGGTACAGCGCACGACCCAGGGTCTGCTCCCGGCCCACCTCGTTGACCAGCTGGATCTCAGCGGCCGACAGATCGATATTGCTGGGCACCAGATCCAGGTCTTTGACCCGGGTGTGAATCAGCACGTCGTCGATCGACACGCGCGGCTCCACCAGCACGTTATGGATGGTCTTCTCCAGCTCGTAGTGGGGAACGCCCAGGCCCGCGGACAGCGCCCCCTGCGGGTCCATGTCCACGAGCAGGACCCGCCGGCCGTACTCGGCCAGCGCGGCACCAAGATTGATGGTCGACGTGGTTTTCCCGACGCCGCCCTTCTGGTTGCACATCGCCACCACCCTGGCCGGCCCGTGCGAGGTGCGCGGCACCGGGTCAGGGATCGCCCGCGGCGGCCGTCCGGTCAGGCCGACTTCGATTCCGCTGTCGGGGTGATCGGTCATACCCGGTCGCGGCCGAGGGTCACGGGCGTCAGGGTGGACATCGCAGGAAAGTCTAACGGCTTCCTCCGCCTGCGCCGGGAGACCCGCGGGCAACCTTGGGAGCTTGCTGTGGAAGGCCGCGGCACCGCGGCCCGTATGACATGCTTCTCGGGCAGGGGTGTTCTGAGGAGCTGCCATGGACGACACGAGCACCGACCAACGAAGCCACACCGATCAACTGGACCCCCGGCTGCTGCGGATCGCCGGCGTGTGTGTCCTGGGCGCGATGATGTCGATCGTGGACACGACGGTCGTCACCGTCGCCCAGCGCACCTTCGTCGCCACCTTCCACACCACGCAGGCCATGGTCGCCTGGACCATGACCGGCTACACCCTGGCCTTGGCGGCGGTGATCCCGCTTGCCGGTTGGGTGGCCGACCGGTTTGGCACCAAGCGCCCCTTCATCGGTTCGCTGCTCGCATTCACCTTCGGCTCATTGCTGTGCGCGATGGCGCCCAACATCACCTTGCTGGTCGCGTTCCGCGTGGTGCAGGGCCTCGGCGGCGGCATGCTGATGCCGCTAGTGCTGACCATCCTGACCCGGGAGGCGGGCCCTCAGCGGCTCGGGCGGGTGCTGGCCATCCTGGGCATTCCGATGCTGCTCGGCCCGATCTTCGGTCCGGTGCTGGGCGGCTGGCTGATCGACAGCTACGGGTGGGAATGGATCTTCTGGATCAATCTGCCGATCGGCCTGATCACCGTGGCACTGGCCATGACGGTATTCCCACCGGATCAGCCGGCAGCCTCGGAAACCTTCGACGTGATCGGCATGTTGCTGCTCTCCCCCGGCCTGGCCACATTCTTATACGGGGTCTCGCAGGTGCCTCGCTGCGGCACGGTGGCTGACCGGCGGGTCTGGATACCCGTGGCCGTGGGCCTGGTGCTGATCACCGGGTTCGTCGTGCACGCGCTGTTGCGCTCGGATCATCCGCTCCTTGATCTGCGGCTGTTCAGCAACCGGACCGTCAGGCTGGCCAACGTAGCGATGTTCTTGTTCGCCGCCTCCTTTTTCGGCGCCGGACTGCTCTTTCCGAGTTACTTCCAGGAACTGCTGCACCAACGGCCGCTACAGGCCGGGATGAGCATGGTTCCGCGCGGAATCGGCGCCATGGTGACCATGCCGCTCGCCGGAACGTTGATGGACAAACGGGGACCGCGCAGCATCCTGCTGGTGGGCATCGCGCTGATCGCCGCCGGGATGGGCGTTTTCGCCTACGGGGTTGCGGTGCAGGCCGACTACCTGCCGACCTTGCTCACCGGCCTGACCATCATGGGCCTGGGCATGGGTGCCACCATGACGCCGCTGTCGGCCGCTGCGGTAGCTGCCCTGGCCCCGCAGCAGATCGCGCGCGGTTCGACGTTGATCAGTGTCAATCAGCAGGTGGCGGCCTCGGTGGGTACGGCACTGATGTCGGTGATCCTGACCGGTCAGTTCAACCGCAGCGCAAACATCTCCGCTGCCCACACAATCGAGGCGCTGCGCGACAACGCCGCGCAGCGCGGGGTCCCGCTTGACGAATCGGCCCTGCCGGCAGCGGCGCGCGACCTCAATTTCCCGGTCGCTGTGATGCACGACCTCTCCCACGCCTACGCAGTGGTGTTCGTGATCGCGGTCGTGCTGGTCGGGCTGACCTTCGTTCCGGTGGCTTTTTTGCCGAAAAGCCAAGCAGCACAACCGTTTAAGCGCGCAAGCTAGCTAGCGACAACGTCGAACTCGATGGGCAGCGTGACCGGGCCCGTCAGTGGCGTGAACGGTCGCCACGGCGCCGGGCCGGTGCGCCGCGGGTTGCGCAGTCGCTGAGTCATGACCGTCAGTCCCAAACCAAGCTCGGCCCTGGCCAGGTGCGCGCCGAGGCAATGGTGCACCCCGGCACCGAAAGCCAGCCTCGCCGCAGGATCGTCACGGGTGATGTCCAGGCGCTCCGGGTCTTCGTATACGTCTGGGTCTCGGTTGGCCGCGGCGATGTTGACACTCAGTTGGGTACCGGCCGGAATGACCACGCCGGCCAGTTCGACGTCCTCGACGGCTTGGCGGATGACAGCGAAGGCCGCCGGGGTGTGCCGCACCAGCTCGGCCACCGCGCTGGGGGCCAGCTGCGGGTGCCGGCCAAGCAGTGCCCATTGCTCCGGGTGGTCGCAGAGCACCTGTACGGCGGCAGCCAGTTGGTTGCGGGTGGTGTCGGTGCCGGCCATCAGCATTGCCGATACCAACCTGCACAGCTCGTCGCGGTTGAGCCGGTCGCCGTCTTCCTCGGCGCGGATCAACTCCGAAATCAAGTCGTCCGTGAGGTTGTCGCGCCGCTGCGCGACCATGTCGTCGACGTAGGCATCGAGCTGGTCGTAGGCATTCATGATGACGGCCTCGTTCCCGGCGGCGTTCCAGGTGAACATCTTGAAGATGTCGTCGGCCCAGTCGGAGAACAATTGCCAATCCGCCGCGGGAGCACCGAGCAACGCGCAGATGACCGGAATCGGATAGCGCTGAGCGATATCAGTGACCACGTCGCACCGGCCAACCACTGTCAGCGGGTCGACGAGCGAGGTGATCACTTCCGTGATCGTCGGCTCCAGCCGCACCGTCGAGCGTGGCGTGAACGCCTTGGAAACCAGCCGGCGCAGTCGGTTGTGTTCGGCACCGTCCAGACTCATGAGGTTGTTACGGAACCGTTCCCACAAGCGACCCGACGTAATCCCTTGGGCAGCAAGGAAAAGTCCCTTGGGCACGGTGAACCGGCTATCGAGCAGCACGCTTCGTACCAACTCGTAGCTCAAGATCTCCGGACCTAACAGGCCCATGGCGATCGGGGACTGTTCGCGTGCTTGCCGGATGAGGCGGTGCGCTTCCTCCGGACTGCGGGCGTCTCGGTAGGCGAGCAACGGCAGGTCGGCTTCGAACACAGTGGGACACATGGACCCCCACACTAACTTCGCCGACCGCGAAGAACGGTCACCAGGTACCGGGCGAGGCGCCATTGTGATTCAAGCTGCAGGTTCAGAATTATGTTTTAATTTGGACGTTCCGGGCTGACGCATCGCAACGCTTCGCCGGCCGGAAATAGTTTAAAACCGGAATTAGACGTACGCTGATTTTATCTTGGTTCGCTACCCCTACCTGCGGGTTAACAAAGCAGTAATTGTCGCTCGGTCTCCCAATCCCGACAATTGTCGATAAAAACAAGGGCACTGTTTGCTGACAGCGATGTCGCGACCGACCGCGTTCAGTTTCCCAGCGCTAGGTGGTGTCGATGACCGTTAATTTTCCCAACACAACTAGCCACGTCAATGCAGCTCGTTGTATCACTTCGTCGCGCTCGGCCGGGGTCCGCGCCGGGCAATCGGCCATCGCGATCGGGTCGTAGGCGGTGCCCGTCGTCCTGCTTGTCCCCGCTGCCGGCAGCGCGCCGGATGCCGGCAGCATCGGCCCGGGTGCGCTATCCAACTTCGCGGCGTTGCCACCCGAGATCAATTCGGGGCGGATGTACAGCGGCCCGGGATCGGGTCCGCTGATGGCCGCCGCGGCGGCATGGGGCCGGTTGGCCGATGACCTGGAGACCGCCGCAACTGCCTACAATTCGGCGGTCTTGGAGCTGGCCAGCCTGCGGTGGCGGGGCCAGGCAGCCGATGCCATGGTGACCGCCGTTCTGCCGTTTGTCGGCTGGCTGAGTACCACAGCGGCGCTTGCCGAACAAGCCGCAATCCAGGTCAGCGCGGCCGCAGCCGCCTATGAGTTGGCTTTTGCGCTAACCGTGCCACCGCCGGTAATCGCGGCCAATAGGACTTTGCTGATGGCGTTGGTCGCGACCAACTGGTTCGGGCAAAACAGCCCGGCAATCGCGACCGCCGAAGCCCACTACGCCGAGATGTGGGTCCAGGACGCCACCGCCATGCACGAATACGCCGGCGCCGCGGCGATCGCCTCGGTGTTGACGCCGTTCACGGCGCCGCCCAACGTCACCAACCCGTCCGCGTCCACATTTCCATGGAATACCTTGCTGCAGTACTGGACCACGATTCTGGACGCCTTGGCGATCTCGGAGGCGTTCATTTACGACGCCGGCGGACTCACCTTGAACCCCCTACAGTTCGTGGCCGCGATGTTGTGGTCCAGCGCTTCCAACGTCGAAGCGCCGGCCGCGGTGGCCGGGGCGGTAGCCGGCGCTTCCGGCGCCGCCGCCGGCTGGAGCTGGTCGCAGGCAGGAGCCGGGCCGGTAGCGATCAGCGCAGGTCTGGCCGTCAAGATCGGGCCGATGTCGGTGCCACCGGGCTGGACACCGCCACCCTCTCCCGCAGACGCGAAAGTGGTGACGTTATCGGCCCGAGGAGTTCGTGCCGGCGTCCGGGCCGGCGAATTGTCTGGCCTACTGCAGGGTGTATCGCCGTCACGGTCGAGAGCGGCACAAGACGGCGGCAACTTCGGCCGCCGCTATGGATCACGCGTCCAGGTGATCTGTCGCCCACCGAATGCCGGATAGCCGGTTCAGTGATCGACCTGACGGACCGCGAAAACGTAAGGAGTTCATAGCAAATGGATTTCGGGGCACTGCCACCGGAAGTCAACTCGGGGCGCATGTATACCGGTCCGGGTTCCGCGCCCATGGTGGCGGCCGCGTCGGCCTGGAACGGATTGGCTTCCGAGCTGAATCTGACCGCCGACGGCTACGACAGGGTGCTGACGATGCTGCACTCCGACGAATGGCTGGGCCCGGCATCGGCTTTGATGTTCCAAGCAGTCGTACCTTACCTGGCATGGATGCGAGCCGCCGCCGCGCAGGCCGAACAAGCTGCCGGCCAGGCGCGGGCGGCAGCAGCCGCCTTTGAGACGGCGTTTGCCTCGGTGGTCCCCCCGCCGCTCGTCGCGGCCAACCGCGCGCAGCTGGCATCGCTCGTCGCGAAAAACGTCTACGGGCAATTCGGCGTCGCCATCGCGGCTCTGGAAGCTCACTACGCCGAGATGTGGGCCCAGGACAGCAGAGCCATGTACAGCTACGCGGCTTCCTCGGCCAGCGCCGCGGAGCTCACACCGTTTACCCCGCCGCCACACATCACCAGCCCGTCCGCGGCCGCTACGCAATCCGCCGCTGTTGCCCAGGCCGCTGCCACCGCCGCGGGCGCAGCGCAGAGCACCCTGTCCGGCCTGATCTCTGAGCTGCCGAGCACGCTGATGAGCCTGGCGTCACCGCTGGCGTCGGAGTTGTCGGAGCTGGCGTCGGCCGGCGCTTCCTCGATTCCGGCGTGGCTGCAGTGGCTCGTCAACTGGTACTTGCCGATATCCCAGCTCCTCTACAACACCGTGGGTTTGCCGTATTTCGCCATCGGCATCGGCAACAGCCTGATCGGGTCGTGGCGGGCGCTGGGCTGGATAGGCCCGCAAGCCGCCGACGCGGCCGCGGGAGTGGCCTCCGCTGCTGCCGGCGCCGCCCCGGCTGCCCTCGGCGGCGCCGGGCCGGTAGCGGCCGGCCTGGGCAACGCTTCCGCGATCGGCAAGCTGTCGGTGCCGCCCACCTGGACCGCGGTCGATCCGGGCCCGGCCGTCAGACCCGACATTGCACCGCTGGCCAGCGACATCGTCAATCCGCCGGAGGTCGCCGCGCCGGGAAGCCTGCTGGGCGGATTGCCACTGGCCGGCCCGGGCGCTGCCGGTGCGGGCGCCGGTCCCAAGTACGGATTGCGGGTCACCGTGATGTCCAGGCCGCCATTTGCGGGGTGACCGCCGCTGCTGTGGTGCACAATTCAACCCACCGCGTGATGAGGACGCCACATGCCGCACCTGCAGCGCAGGCTCGCCAACCGTCATATTCAGTTGATCGCCATCGGAGGAGCGATCGGCACCGGCCTGTTCATGGGCTCCGGACGCACGATCTCCCTCGCCGGTCCCGCGGTGCTAGTGGTGTACGCGATCATCGGGTTCTTCGTGTTTTTCGTCCTGCGGGCGATGGGTGAACTGCTGCTGTCGAACCTGAACTACAAATCGTTCGTCGATTTCACGGCCGACCTGTTGGGGCCCGCCGCAGCTTTTTATCTGGGGTGGTCGTACTGGTTCGCCTGGGTCGTCACCGGTATCGCAGACCTCGTGGCGATCACCGGCTATGCCAGGTTCTGGTGGCCCGCCGCACCGGTGTGGTTACCGGCACTGCTCACCGTCGCCCTCATCCTCATGGTCAACTTGTTCAGCGTCGGCCATTTCGGCGAGATGGAATTCTGGCTGGCGTTGATCAAAGTGGTCGCGATACTGAGTCTCATCGCGCTGGGCGCATTACTGGTGGTGACCAACTTTGTCTCTCCGCAAGGTGATCGGGCCACGATTGAAAACCTTTGGAACGACGGCGGATTGTTCCCCCGGGGCTTCATGGGCGTGGCCAGCGGGTTCCAGATCGCGTTCTTCGCCTACATCGGAGTCGAACTCGTCGGCACCGCCGCCGGCGAAACGGCAAATCCTCGTCGTACACTTCCCCGCGCGATCAATGCCGTCCCGGTGCGGGTGGCGATCTTCTATGTCGGTGCGCTGGTGGCGATCCTGGCGGTGGTGCCCTGGCGGCGCTTCGCCAGCGGCCAATCCCCTTTCGTGACAATGTTTTCGCTGGCCGGCCTGGCCGCGGCAGCATCGGTCGTCAACTTCGTGGTGACCACCGCAGCCGCCTCCTCGGCCAACTCCGGCGTGTTTTCCACCGGCCGAATGCTGTTCGGCCTGGCCGACGAGGGCAGCGCGCCAGGCGTGTTCCAACGCCTCAACCGGGGCGGTGTGCCCGCGTCGGCCATTGTGTGCACGGCTCCACTGCTGCTGACCTCCATCCCGCTGCTGTACGCGGGCGGGTCGGTCATCGGGGCCTTTACGTTGATCACCACGATCGCCTCGCTGCTCTTCATGTTCGTGTGGGCCACGATCGTCGTCAGCTACCTCGTGTACCGCCGCCGGCATCCGCAGCGTCACGCCGACTCCGCCTACAAGATGCCCGGTGGCGTGCAAATGTGTTGGGCGGTACTGGCCTTTTTTGCATTCGTGATCTGGACCCTGACCACCAACCGCGAAACAGCGATCGCGTTGGCATCGGCCCCGCTGTGGTTCGCGGTCCTCACGCTGGGTTGGGTCATCGTCCGCAGGCGAAACACCAACGCCGGCGTGCTCAGCGACGAGCCCTCAGTGTTGCCGTAGGCCGTGGGCGTCCAGCACCACGTCTCGCACCGCGGTAACCGGCATGGGCGCAGCCCCATCCGACAGCAGGTCTGGTGCCGAGGTGATGATCAAGGGCGTGTCCTCGTCGGAGTCCGGCAGCCTGCCGTGCGTGCCGCCGACATGCCGGCCGTGAAGAGCGATGACTCCCATGGTGTATCGAAGGCCCAGCGCCTTTTTGGCCAGTGCCGCGGCGGCTTTGGCTTTGACCGTCCGATCGTCGGGGTTCATCAGCAACTCGGCGGGGTCGTAACCGGGTTTGCGATGAATGTCCACACACGGCGCGAACTCCGGTGCCCGGGCGTCGTCGAGCCAGTAGTAGTAGGTGAACCACGCGGCCGGTTCGGCAATCGCGACCAGCTCCCCCGCCCGCGGATGATCAATGGCCAAGGCCTGCTGGGCTTTTCGATCCAGGACCGCGTCGACACCGTCGAGCTCCGCGACCAGAGCGGCCACCCGGGCGATGTCGGACTCGTCACGCACATAGATGTGCGCGGCTTGATGGTCGGCGACGGCGAATGCGCGTGACGTCCACGGGTCCAGGTATTCCCGTCCTTGTTGGGTGTAGACGCTCAGATACCCTTCCGCGCGGAGCCGGCGGTTGACATCCACCGGGTTGTTGGCCGGCGCGATCCCGTATTCGGAGACCACGACGGTCGCCATGTTATGCTCGGCGGCCGCGGCCAGCAGGGGGGCCAGTGCCGCGTCCACGTCCGCAGCGGCGCTGCGGGCCTGCGGTGACCGGGGACCGTAGCGTTGAAAGTCGTAGTCTAGGTGTGGGATATACGTTGTGAGCAACGTGGGTGAATACCGCTGCAGGATTTCGATGGACGCATCCACCAGCCAGCGTGATGACGTGATGTCGGCCGTCGGTCCCCAGTATTGGAACAGCGGGAACGTGCCCAACTTATCGCTGAGGATGTCGTGCAGATCCGAGGGCACGGCGTAGCAGTCCGGTGATTTGCGGCCGTCCTGGTGGTACACCGGCCGGGGCGTGACGATCACGTCGTTGCTCGCGTTCATCGCGTACCACCAGCCGACATTTGCCGAGGTGTACCCGTCGCAACGCCCCGCGGCGGTCTCCCAAACCTTCTCGCCCGCAACCAGCTTGTTGCTTTGCCGCCACAGCAACACCTCGCCCAGGTCGCGAAAATACCAGCCGTTGCCGACGATTCCGTGCTGGTTGGGCATCCGGCCGGTGACCATCGACGACTGCACCGAGCAGGTGACCGCCGGGAACACTGGGGTCAGCTGACGCATCGCGCCCCGGGCGGCAAACGCGGACAGATTCGGCATGTGCTGCAGCAGCGGTTGGGTGAGCCCGACGACGTTGAGCAGCAGAACTCGTCGCGTCATGCCGCGTCCCGGTTGCGTAACAGGTCGTTCAGCCAACCGATCTCGGCCGCAATGTCGTCGGCCAGGCTGCCCATCCGCAGCGACGTCGGCAGTACTTCCCAGGTATAGGTTTCGATTTCGACGTCCGCGGGCTGAGGTAGCGCCTCCGTGCCCAGCATCGCCATCACGTCGGCCAGCACGTGCGACGTGTTGCTCAGCGGTGCCGGCGGGCTGAGGTGCAGCGGGACGTGGTAATGCACCCGGGCGCTGCCGGTCCTCGGTATCGACGGGTCCGTGAAGGACAGGTCGTCGCGAAACCACCGGTTGCCGCCGGCGTCCACACCGTTGACCTGATGCAGATACGGGGAGCCCGCGAACTCGGCGAAGGCTTCGACCACGCCGTCGGCGGCCAGGTTGTCGATGGCAATGGCATTGGAGGCCTGGATCTTCACCACGCCGATCCCGATGTCAGCCAGCCCGGCCACCACCTCGGCCGGGTTCTCACCCATCACGGCCAGGTGACAGGTGTCCAGGCACAACCCGATGTAGCGGGTATCCACGCCGCCACGGCCGAACCAACCGATGGCGTCTCGGCACGATCCGATCACGCAGCCGGGTTCGGGCTCGACGGCCAACCTGATCCGATGGCCGGTCTGCTGCTCGATGCGCCGCAGTTCATCGCTGAGCGCGGCCAGAGTCTGCCGGGCCTTGACGTCGGCCGCGTCGTTCCATGGGTCGCTCCAGCCCAGCGGCAATGTCGAGATGGAGCCGTTTTGGGCGCCGGCCAGCAGCTCACTGAGCACCTCGGCACAGAGCCGGGTGTATGCGAGCCGCTCTGGCGTAGTCCAATCCGGTTGGTAGACTTTATGTTTCACCGAAGTGCCGTGAAACCCTCCGTAAGGAAAAGCGTTCATGGTCACCACGGCAAGCCCGTTGTCCGCCAGGATCGCGGCCAGTCGGGCGCGGGCCGCTCGATCCTCGGCCAGCCGGGCCATGGTGGCGGCCGGCAACCACAGCCCGACGCCGAGCCGTTCCAGTCCGGCGCGTTGGCGAGCCGGAGCGAACACCGACAGCAGCTGGTGTTCCAACGACTGCAGACTGTCGGCGGCGACGACATTACTGCAGTAGGACAGCATCAGGGCTTTTCCCCGCGGTTGATGGTGTTGCCGGCGAAGGCGGCCTGCTGCTCTTCGCTCAACAGGCGCAGCTGCCCGCTTTGGCCGTAGAATTCGACCGGATTGCGCCACATCACCCGGTCGACGTCGTCTTCGCTGAACGAGGCCGCCAGCATCGCCGTCGCGGTCTTGACCGTCTTGAGCGGATCGGATCGGCCCCAATCGGCGGCCGAGTTGACGATGATCCGCTCGAGCCCGAAACGCTGCATCAACGCGACCATCCGCGCCTCGTCCATCTTGGTGTCGGGATAGATGGAGAAGCCCATCCAGCAACCGCTGTCCCGGGCGGGCTCGATGGTCACCTCGTTGAGGTGATCCAGCAGCACCATCCCGGGATCGATACCGACCCGCTTCACCAGGTCAATGCTGGCCTGGGTCCCACCGAGCTTGTCGCGGTGCGGCGTGTGCACCAGCGCGGGCAGGCCATGCTCGGCGGCCATCTCCAATTGCGTTTGAAATACTGAGGTTTCATCCGGCGTCATGGAGTCGTAGCCGATCTCACCGACGGCCACCACACCGCTTTTCGACAGATACCGTGGGATCTGCTCGAGCACGGCCCGGCAGCGGCTGTCGTTGGCTTCCTTGGGATTCAGTGCGATGGTGCAGTTGTGGGCGATGCCGAACTGGGACGCGCGGTAACGCTCCCACCCGATGAGACTGTCGAAGTAGTCGATAAACGAACCCGCGTTGGTGCGGGGCTGCCCCATCCAGAAGGCCGGCTCGACGATCGCACGGACACCCGCGGCATACATCGCCTCGTAGTCGTCGGTGGTCCGTGACGTCATGTGAATGTGGGGGTCGAAAATCCTCACTCGGGCACCTCCGTCATCGTGGCGGCCAGTTGCTGCAGCATCCTTACGTCGGCCGACACAGGGCGCCCGGCCGCGGTGCGCTCGCTGATGTAATCGGTTGCCATCCGTGCTAATTCCGCATCCGCGCGGATGCGCAGGCCGGGTACGGCTCGCAACGGCACCTCCATGAAGATCAGCTTCATCACGCCATGGCGCCAGGAGTGCTGGGCCAGAAACCGTGTTCCGAATCCACCGAGCGCCGCCCCGACCAGCCGTGGATCGTTGCACCGCAACGCATCCTCGGCCAGGGTCACACCGACCGCCGTGGTGACGTCCCCGAGGGGGCCGTCCAGCGCCGCCGCCTCCAGGCCGCGGAGCACGGCCAGGCGCTCGTCGCTATCCCCCCACTGGTACAGCTTCTCGATGAGCGGACCCGCTGCCGCATCGGGGCCTTCGGCCACCAGCGCGGCAAGCAACTGCAGCCGGGCCAGCAGCGCCGCAGCGCTGGAATGCTGTGACATCGCCCGCTCGGCCTTGGGGAAAGCTTCCAGGATCTTGTCGGGATTGTGGTGGATCTCGGCCACCGCGTTATCGATCCACGAGCGCGCCACGATCGGCAGACTGGCGCGTTTGATGGCAGACATGCTGCGCCGTAGCACATTCGGCGCGTCGTGGGAATGGCGCGGCAGCTCGACCGAGGCAACCCCGGCGAAGCCGCTGCTGTGCAGTGCGTCGATCACGGCACCGAGATCGAGGTCGCCGTGACCGAACTCGAGGTGTTCGTGTCTGACCGGTGTCATGTCGTCGAGGTGGACGTTGACCAGCTTGTCACCCAGGTCGGCGATGGCCGCGTGCGCGCCCGCCGGCTCGGTCATCACGCAGTGACCGACGTCAAGGGTGATGCCCAGTCGCGGCGGATCGCCCAGTGCCCGGCATACCTCGCGGGCCTGTTCCACCGTCTCCACGAACATGCCGGGTTCGGGCTCGAATCCGAGCGTCACCGCCTTGCGGTCCGCATAATCGACGACCTGCGACAGTCTGCTGATGAGCAGGTTTCGCGTCGTGTCGGGGTCGCTGTAGTCGACGGCGTAGCCAGACCACAGCGACACGCAGGTGGCTCCGAGGTCCGCGGCGATGTCGATTGCCCGCCGCAGGAATTCGACACGGGGTTCGGCGGCGATGTCCACGAGTGCCGGTTTGTGTTTGTTGCGCGGGTCGAGCAGATAGCGTGCTCCCGTTTCGATCGCCACCTGCAACCTATGGCTGTCCAGCAGCGCACGCAACGCGCCGAGCTGCGCAGCCAGATCGGAGTCGAACGGTCGAACATGCGGGTAGCCAATGGTCAATGCGACGGCGGTGTAACCCTGATCCGCGATCAGCGCGAGCGCGTCGGCAAGCGGGTGGTCGCTCAAGCCATTCGTGTTGTAGCCAACATGCATTAGGTCACCTCAGTGGGTTGGGGCGCAGAGACTTTGAGCCGCAATCCAATTGCGAGCCCGCACAACGTCAGCATGGTGCGCGGCGCCCGGGCTGCCAGCATGGCCTGGACCGCGATCATCGAAGCGATGCCACTACGCACCGCGCTGCGCAACACCGTGGCGCTCGGCTGCTGCCATGCCTTCCACAAGCCGGGGCCAAACGACCACGCGTACACCGCCGCAGCGGGCGCGGCGCGAAAACCCGGTGTGCTCACCATCGCCGAAGCGGCCACCGACGCCGCCATGCCCCCGACGACGGCCGGCAGGCTGCGCTCTGAACCCGTGACCTCGCTGCGGGACAGCACCGTGATCGCGGTGGTGTGCCCGCCGATCACCGACGCCGGAACCAGCGCGCGCCGGTAATTCGGGCCGGCGCCGAGCATCACGTCGAGGAACCGGCAACCCGACATGACCAACGGCCCCGCAGCGGTGTCCTTGGCCACCAGGTCATACGCGGCGACGCACAACGTGATTCGGCCGGCAGCGGCCAAACCGTGGCGGCCGCCGGCCGCCGTCGCAGTCGCCAGCCCTGCCGCGGTCAGGGCGGCGGCGAAAGATATCGCCGTGCCGGCCGACACTTCTCCGGACGGGATCGGCCGCTCGGGGCGTTCGATGGCGTCGCGCTCGCGGTCGGCCCAGTCGTTGAGCACCATGCCGCTCCAATACAGCAGCGCCGAGGCCAGCGGGAGCGCCAGACGGCGTCCGGTCAGCGGACGCCCAGCCCAGATGGCGCCCACCGCAGTGTCACCCAGCACGGTGAGCGCAGCAGGCGCCCGCATCAGGTTCAGGTACGCCTTGACCTTCACTGGTCGGCCGGAACCGGTGTCGCAAAGGACCTGGCCCACTGCACCAGCGCCTCGTATTGCGCCGCAAGTGAATGCGTCGACGAGCCCCACGGTTCTTTGAAGAAGAAGCCGAGTTGCCCGACGACGCCGTGCGCACCGCGCAGTCGCGCCATCGCCAGCAGGCGTGCCACGTCGAGAACCAATGGCGCCGCCAATGCGGAATCCGGTGCCGACCAGATGGTTTGCAGCGTGATCTGACCGCCGAGAAATCCGGTGGCGTGGATGTGGTCCCACGCGACTTTGGTTTCCCCGAGGTCGGGGACATAGTCGATATGCAGTGGAGCATTGACGGAGCCACCGAGCATCTGCTGGATACCACGTTGCTTGCTGGCGAGCTTGGACTGCGCAGCGACCGGGTCGGCGAGCGTGGCTCCATCGCCGCCGCCCAGCAGATTCGTTCCCGCCCAAGAATTTACGATCATCGCGCGGCTGGCGAACATCGGCGCCAGGACGGTGCGCAGCAAAGTCTGCCCGGTCTTAGCGTCCTGGCCGCCGTAGAGAATGTCCGCGTCGTCGGCCAGGCTGCGCAACGCGGCAACGCCCATGCTGGGCGACGGGGTGAAGCAGGAGTAGGCAGCGCCGTTGCGGATCGCCGCCAGGGCGGTCAGCGCGCTCGCCGGCAGCACCATACGGTCCTTCTCGCATAGTGCTGCCCGCAATATGTCCGGGTCGTGGTATTCGGGGCGGTCCGGCACCGGCGGCTGCGTCGATGCCACGTCGATGACCACGAAGACGTCAAGTGCGTTACGAGAGATAAAAGAGCCCATGGCGTCGCTGAGCCGGTCGATCAGTTCGGCCTGGGTGCTGGCACCGACGGTCGACGGGTCGGGCGTGGCTACACACGACGGACCGACGATCTCGTCCTCCGTGGCCGCCAGGCGATCTGATACCGCAGCGACCACCCGGTGCGGCAGCAGTCCCGCTTCGACCAACGTCTCGGCGCGCTTGACCAATGGGGTGGTCGACAGGTCTCGCCCAGCCACCACGAAATCGGCATACTTCGGCAATGGCACACCGGCGAAGTCGGCGGCGGCTGTCACGCAGCCGGTTTCGGGGATCAGCCCGGCGCTGAGCGCATACAGACCCACGATCGACGTAGTTGCCACCGACCCCCGCGCACCGCTGAGCCACACGCCGCAGCGCGGTCGCGCGGTCACCCGGGATGCGGTGTCGTAGGGGTCCATCGCGCCGTCCTTGGTCGCCGAACGCTGCAATAAATCGATGTGTTGAGCGTTAAAAACTAGCTTTTCTAAGCAGAGGATGCTAGCACCGAGCATCGTGTTCAGCTGATCAATGTCTGTACGTAAGCTGGCAACAATGAGCTTCAGAGCGCGCATAGCCCCGTTGCGGTGGTCGGTCTGGCGCATGGCGCCCGGGATCCGCAACCTCACCCGGACCGGTCAGATCGGTGACGGCCGTGAAGCAGCCGCCCTCGACTACGTACTCCGGCACGCCCGGGCCGGCGATATCGACGACGTGTTGGCCACCATCGACAAGTTCGCTTACGAAAAATCGATGCTGATCAATATCGGCGACGAGAAGGGGCCGATTCTCGACGCCGCCGTGCGGCGCGCCAATCCGGCGCTGGCACTCGAGTTGGGCACTTACTGCGGTTACGGCGCACTGCGGATTGCCCGGGCAGCTCCGAAGGCGCGGGTGTACTCGGTCGAGCTGGCCGAAGTCAACGCCGCCAACGCCAGGCAGATCTGGATCCACGCCGGCGTCGCGGACCGGGTCACCTGTGTGGTCGGCACCATCGGCGACGGCGGAGACACCCTGGACAAGCTGGCAAGCGAACACGGATTCTCTTCCGGCACACTTGATTTCGTGTTCATCGACCACGACAAGAAGGTCTACCTCGACGACTTGCAGAGCATCATGGACCGCGACTGGCTGCATCGGGGTTCGGTCGTGGTAGCCGACAACGTCCTGGTGCCGGGGGCACCGAAGTACCGGGCCTACATGCGGCGTCAGCAGGGTGGGTTGTGGAACACCGTGGAGCACAAGGCCCACCTCGAGTACCAGACGCTGGTGCCCGACCTGGTGCTGGAATCGGAGTACCTGGGTTAGTTGCCGTGGTGGCACCCTGGTCGCCACACCCGACTTCTTAGCCTCATCCGCACCACTTTGTCTGGTGGGCGGGCGTGGCTCTGGGTTTCTGTCGAACCGGGGTCGTTACGGTGCGGGCGTGCAGTCACTGATGTATCCGTCGATCGATCTCGGCGACGCCGAATCACATCTGGGCGCCGACACCTACCGGCGTGGCCTCGACTACGCCCGGAAAGGACGAGTGGTGCGTTGTTCATGGAACCCCGGCAACGACAGTCTCACCGGGAGCGTTCGCGGTAACCGTGGTCGCGCCTACACCACCACCGCGCACTCGTCAAGCGTCGTACCCAAGGAACTGGTGGCCGCCGAGCTGCCCGCCAAGCAAGAGCAATTGCTCGATATCGAGCTGCCACCCAGACACCACTCGCTCTACGACAAGCGGCTGCAACGCGAACGCCAGAGGTGCTCGGCTTGCTCGACGACATCCAGTGGCCAGGTGCGAGCTCGCCTCGGCACCCAGGGCATCGACTACTGCTATCTTGATGGGCGAACCCGCAACCTTCCCAAGGTGATTCAGCGCTTCTAGGAAGGGACTGTGCCGGTTTTCCTGATTAGTCTCAAGGCCGGCGGTTTCGGGTTGAACCTCGCCGAGGCCGCCTAACTGCTTCCTGCTCGACCCGTGGTGGAACCGGCCACGAAACCCAGGCCATCGACCGTGCCCACCGCATCGGCCAGAACCGCAATGTTATGGTGTACAGGCTCATTGCCGCGACACCATTGAGGACAAGGTCATCGCACTCAAATGCGCGCAAAGCCAAGCTCTTTGCCAGCTTGATCGATGACGGCAACGCCTTCGTCTCCGCGCTGACGGCCGATGACATCCGCGGACTGCTCACCTGAGGTCGGGGCACTTGGCCGTTATTCACAGTCAGAAGTTTGGGCGCTGTCGTTGTACCTGCGCGCCATGACCGAGTGCATCTGGCGCCCTAGCGGTTACCACGACGTCCAGCCAGAACATGAGGCAACCCCAGCGGCGCCGACCGCCTGAATCACCACGTCGTAGAATCACGACGACGTCCTACACCAGGTCCCTTTACTTGACCGTGCACGAAAGTTTGCCCTGAACGCGGCATTTGATGGCCTGAACCGCATACGTCTGAGCACTACGGTCGACACTGGGCTGCTTAGGACGGCACGCGACGTGTGGCCAGGAATTGCCGACGCAGCTCTCATCGGAGGCTTTCGGGAATTACGTGCTCGCCATCGATCGGCCGAGGTGGATGCGAGTTATGTAGCCTACGGCAAGCACCCGCTTGATGAGCCCGACGAGCGGGGCGACCTTGCGTCGTGGCGGCGAACGCCTGGAGAATCGTGAGCGCACTTTCGGCACGCGGAGAGCGGTGGTGGTGTGAGATGGCCGAGATCGTCCGGCGTCTGCCGGTGTGCTGTCGCGCGATGCGGCGATCCCTCGGCTTCGACGGGCACTCGTCGCACCGTGCACCACGACCATTGGCGGGCGGGCCAGCGAGGTTGGCCTTGAACCGGGTTCCGACCCGATCCCGCTCCGTTCGGCGGTGAATCCGGATTTAGTTGACAGTGTCTGTATGGGAGCGTTGGTGAATCGGCTTGGCCGACGCGCCGACGCCCGGATGCGGGCGAGTTGCGCGGCTCCCGAGGTCGCGGTCGGCCGCTGTCGATGACGCACCAGCAATCTTGTCGACGGCCCTGACACGAGGTCCACCGATCGGTGGAACTCGATATAGACGGTTGGGGGATAGGCGTTGTCAGCTGCCGCATCTACTCTGATGCCCGGCTCCCCCGCGGCGAGGGTACGGCCTACCGGTGCCAGCTTGCGGCATAGGGAACCCGATGAGCTGACCGCTCACCGCGCCAATGTTTACCCTCACAATTTGCGAAGCATTTGCTGTCTTAATGCCATGCCGATTTCAATCGACCACCGTTACTGGGTCGGCTATCACCGAAAGGGCCACGACACATGACTAGAGCCGCCTCCGATCCGGCACCTCAACCCAAAGCCAGCGTGATCGATTCTGGCTTACCTCACGAGCAGCTTCGCGACGATAAACCATTGCGACGCAAAGGAATCGCGAGTGCGGTGTTAGGAGCGTTAGCGCTGACCAGTGGCGCTGCGGCCATAAGCGACACCAGCACCACCCTGCAGCTGGGTACCGGCGCCCGGCATATCGGTGTTGGCAGACTCGCCATCGCCCTGACCTCTCATGACGGCTTCAAACTCGACAGCTGCGAAAACAACAATGTCTCCGCTTCCTCCGGCTCAAGCAACCAGGGCGTCGACTCCGAGGGAAGTGGGGCTGCGCTACAAATATCGCCGAGAGCCTCCAACATCAGTGACAACGACATAATGGGCGACTGGCTGGACGTAACGGGCACCGCTGCTGCGACGATTCCGGTTACTCCCATAGACCCGATTGATAATGACGAGGATTGGGTAGTGGTGATAGATCCACAAGCGCAATACACCTCGAACATGAATGATCGGAGTGAAGCTGAATTTCAGAATACATTAGCCGAGAGAATGGCCGAGGTATACGAGCGAATTGAAGCACGCAAAAATGGCATTGTAGACAGAGTTGTGGTGATAGAGGACGAACCGTCAGATAATCTGAGGCTAAATGATGAGGGAGAGGATGCATTTCAGTCAACCTTAGCTGAGAGGATGGCTGAGGTATACAGACGGATTGAAGCACGAAAAAATTACAATAAATAGTTTCGGTAAAAGCCCGCCGGGAAGACAAACGCGGGGCATGTTGGACTGGACCTGTCCTCGGATCCGTTGTTAACGAAACGGCAGATCGTGGAGGGAGAACTGCCGCATCAATGACCACCGCATCGCGGTCGTGGCGCGGCCCGCGGAGCGAAAGCCATGCCGCCGTCGTTACTGCTGGTTCGGCCTCCGAAGTGACCTGACCGCGCCGTCCGTCGACTCCTGGCAGCCTTCCATGACAGTGCGCACGGCGCTCTTGGTAGCCGCGTCGACCGCCATGTTCGGCCGATCTTGAGTTCCGCGGTGGACGCGGTGGTTACGAAGTGACCCTGGCCCCGGCGCTGAAAACACCGGAATCGCTCACCCTCGCGCACCAGCTCGTCGATCACCGACGACCCCACCGGCGACGAAGCGCCATTGCCGGCAGAACCACGGCGACAAGGTTGCGCAGCGCACAGTTGCGTGCGCCGAGCACATTTGCAGCGCTAGGACTTCCGATGCTGGGCCATCATTGAGCGGGCATACGGCATCCGGCCACTACTCGAAGCGACTGCTGCCGCCGCACCACCAGTGAAATCGTTGCGACTCCTTGGCCACCTGGCGCAGAACGACAGCACGCACTGCGGTAGAAGTCGACAGACGTCGCCGACAGTTAGAACAGCCTATCGCTGTGCCGCAACGAGGCTCAGATCGAGTATGTCGCCATCATACTGCGGTGCGGCCGACCGAACGGGCGAGATTGGCTCGTGGGCGAACCGGGCGAGCTGCGCGGAGGTGCATTGGCAGCCGCGATCGGCGTGCAAGAACCCCCACCCTTCTGACGGTCGGCGATTCAGGCGGAGACGACGGCGAACAGACGCCACTCCCCGGGCACACCCTTGAGTTGATGCGCGCCGCGTTCTACAAAAAGCAGTCCTGACCCGATGACCAGATCGTGCAGTGTGCTGGACACGAGCACCTCGCTCGGTCCGGCCAGGGCGCACACCCGGGCCCCGATATGCACGGCGATCCCGCCGATGTCATCGCCGCGGACTTCGCATTCGCCGGTGTGCAGCCCGGCGCGGACCTTAATGCCGAGCGTCTGCACCGCGTCACGAATTGCCATGGCGCAGCGGATCGCTCGCTGCGGGCCGTCAAACATCGCCAGGAAGCCGTCGCCGGACGTGTTCACCTCGCGGCCCCGAAACCGGGCCAGTTGCGAGCGGACGACGGCGTCGTGGGCATCGAGCACCGCACGCCAATCCCGGTCACCAAGCTGCGCCGCACACCGTGTCGAGTCCACAATGTCGGTGAACAGTACCGTGGCCAGAATCCGGTCATCCGGCACCTGCGCCCGATGCCCGGTGAGGAATTCGGAGATCTCCTGAAACGACGCACGCCACGGTTCAACGAAGTGGTACATGTTGCGCCCCGGCAGCTCAACATATTTCGCGCCCGGAATGCGGTCGGCCACGTACTTGCCCGCCGCGCGCGGGATGGTCGCGTCGTCGGTGTGCTGGACGACGAGGGTGGGCACCCGGATTGTGGGCAGCACCGCCCGCACGTCCAATTCAGACAACAGCGGCATCATGAGAGCCACGGTTGCCGGGCTGGCCGCCAACCGCTCCTCTCGTGCCCAGGTAGCCCGGATCTCCTCGTTCCAGGGCATGTCCGGATTATGCGCATGCTGCGTCAGCCCGGTTCCCCACACCGCGACCGCGGCATCAAACAGTTGCGTCGACGTGCGCCCATCGCGGCGTTCAGCCATCTGGTCCGCGAAGACCTCGAGCGCGACCAGCGCGGTGGTGCGAGACGGATGTGTCGCCGCGAACAACGCCGCGGTTGCCAACCCGCCGCCGACCGCGACCAGGACCGCTTCGTGACTGCCGAGATCGTCCAACACGGCGGTGATGCTGTCGGCCCATTGCTCCAACGTCGGCCGCGCGCCGGCAGTGACCGGATCGGACACTCCCGTGCCCGGCTGGTCGAAGAAGATCAGTCGGCCAAGTGATGTCATCGCCTCGACCCACCCCTGAAGGGACGGCAGTTCCGGCAGCACCTCGCAGCAAAAAAACCAATTCGGGACGAACACAATGTCGCGTTCACCCGCCTCCGACGTGCGATAGGCGACGCGCAAGTCACCGTTCAGGGCGTAGCGCGTCTCCGAGAACACCGCAGCAGTCTAAATCTGTCGGCCTCGAATTTCGCCTGTCATGCGACCAGCCGAACGTAAGTGTTCTTCGCGCAGCCGCACCCACCATTGCGCCAACGGTGTTGGGACAAGCGCGAACAGCCGTCGCCCCAATGGCACCGGTCAAGTCGCCCGCGGATGCGCTCCGGCCCACACCTCTCGCAACGCGTGAACGGTGACCAGGGTGTAGATCTGCGTCGTGGTCACCGAGGCGTGCCCCAACAGTTCCTGCACCACCCGGACATCGGCACCGCCCTCGAGCAGGTGGGTGGCGAACGAATGTCGCAGCATGTGCGGCGACACGCCCGCGGTGATGCCGGCGCGCTCAGCCGCATCCTGCAGCACCTGCCATGCGCTTTGCCGTGACAACCGGCCGCCGCGGGAATTGAGAAAGATCGCGGCCGTGCCGCGGCCGCGGCGGGCCAAATCCGGGCGCCCGCGCACCAGGTAAGCGTCCAGCGCGTGCACCGCCGGCCGTCCCACCGGAACCAGCCGTTGTTTACCTCCCTTGCCGCGCAACAACACCGACCGGGCGTGGGTGTCGACGTCGTCGACGTCGAGACCCACGGCTTCGGAGATGCGGGACCCGGTCGAATACAGCAGTTCCAGCAGTGCCCGGTTGCGCAAGGTCAGCGGCCCGTCGGCCGGATTGTCGCCGCCCGCGCCTGCCAGCAGAGCCAGCACCTGGTCGACCGTCAGACTCTTGGGCAGCCGCCGGCCCGGCGTCGGCGGCCGGACCGCGCGTGCCACATCGAGCTCGGCCAGGCCTTCGGCAGCGGCGAACCGATGCAGTCCGCGCACCGCGATCAGCGCCCGGGCCGCCGACACCTCAGACAGCGCCGTCGCCCCCGAGTCGGGATCGCCGCGCCGCAGTGCCACCAGAAAGTCGCTGACGTCGTCCTCGCCGACGCCGGCCAGATCGGTGATCCCCCGGTCTTCGAGGTGCTTGGTGTAGCGGCGCAGGTCTCGCCGGTAGGAACTCAGGGTGTTGGCCGCCACACCGCGTTCGATCGCCAGATGGTCAAGGTAGCCCTGCAGTTGTGCTTCTAGCGTCACCGCGCGTTCTTCCGCGCCACGAACGACGTGGGTTTGTCGAGCCAGGGGCTGTCCACCGGACGCGGCTGGGCCAGTCCACCGGTTACCGCCTGCGCGGCCAAAATCCCCGCTACCGCAATGGCATTGACGATCTCGCCGCTGAACACCTTCCGCGCGGCCTCCTCGAGGGCAAACCACTGCACCGTCATGTCGGCTTCTTCGTGGTGCGCCACGGGCTGCTCCGCCTCGCTGAGCCCGGTGGCCAGATAGACCCGCACCGATTCGTCGCTGAAGCCCGGTGTGGAGTCGAGGTCCACGAGTACCTGCCAGGTAGCGGCCCGCAAACCGGCCTCTTCCTGCAACTCGCGCGCGGCAGTGAGATGTGCCGGCTCCCCAAAGGCATCCAGCAATCCGGCCGGCAGCTCCCACAACCGCCGGCCGAACGGGTGGCGGTACTGATAGACCAACGGGATGTTGCCGTCGTCGTCGACGGCGACGACGCCGACCGCACCGTAATGCTCGACGACTTCTCGGATGGCGGTGGTGTCACCAGGCATTCGTACCCGGTCCCGGCGCAGCGCGAAAATAGCCCCGGTGTGCAGGATTTCGGACGATACCGTCTCGAAGTCGTGCTCAGCCACGAGTCGCGGGCTCAGGTAGCGGCTGCGCGACGCCGTCTCGATGGTCGTTTCGCCGGTCGTTTCCGTTCGATGCGGGCTCGGACATCTCGGGGATGTCGACGGGCAGCAGCTCACCGCCCTTGTAGTCGATAGCAGCCTTGACGAATGCAACGAACAGCGGATGCGGGCGGGTGGGCCGGCTCTTCAACTCGGGATGCGCCTGGGTGCCGACCAGGAACGGGTGCTGGTCACGCGGGTACTCGACGAACTCGACCAAATGACCGTCGGGCGAGGTCCCGGAAAACCGGAGGCCGCTTCGGGCGATCCGATCCCGGTAGGCATTGTTGACCTCGTAGCGGTGCCGGTGTCGCTCGGACACGTGGGTCGATTGATATGCCTGCGCCACAATGGAATCCGCTTCCAGGACCGCCGCATAGGCACCCAGGCGCATGGTGCCGCCCAGATCCGCCTCGCCGGCCACGACGTGTTGCTGGTCGGCCATCGTGGAGATCACGGGATCGGGGGTGTCAGGTTCGAATTCGGCCGAATTCGCCTGGCTCAGACCAACCGAACGAGCGGCGTCGATCACGATGCACTGCAGGCCCAGACACAGCCCCAACACCGGTAAGCCCCGCATCCGGGCATACGAGATGGCAGCGATCTTGCCCTCGATGCCGCGGATGCCGAACCCGCCCGGAATCAGCACTCCATGGACATCTCCCAGCGCCGCCGCGACCCCGCCATCGGTCTGGCAATCGTCGGAACCCACCCAGAGGATCTCGACTTTGGCGCGGTGCTTGAACCCACCCGCACGCAATGCCTCGATCACCGACAGATACGCATCGGATAGCTCAACATACTTGCCTACCAACGCAATTCGGACCGACTCGTGCGGTTCGTGCACTCTGCGCAACAAGTCGTCCCATTCGGTCCAGTCGACGTCGCGGAACGGCAGGTTGAGCCGGCGGACGACGAACGCATCCAGTTCCTCGCGGTGCAACACCTTGGGGATGTCGTAGATCGAGGGTGCGTCCGGAGTGGAAATCACGCCGTCGACGTCGACGTCACACATCAGGGCGATCTTGTTTTTCAGTGCTTCGGGAACCTCGCGGTCGCATCGCAGGATCAACGCGTCCGGAGTGATACCGATGCTGCGCAGTGCGGCCACCGAGTGCTGAGTCGGCTTGGTCTTGAGCTCACCCGACGGGGCCAGGTAAGGCACCAGCGACACGTGCAGAAAGAAGACGTTCTCCCGGCCCAGGTCGTGGCGAACCTGACGCGCCGCCTCCAGGAACGGCTGTGACTCGATATCGCCCACGGTGCCGCCGATTTCGGTGATGACCACGTCCGGGCGGCGCCCCTGCGCAGTGGGTTCGGCCATCGCCATGATGCGGCGTTTGATCTCGTCGGTGATATGAGGGATGACCTGGACGGTGTCACCAAGGTATTCGCCGCGGCGCTCTTTGGCGATCACGGTTGAATACACCTGTCCAGTAGTGACATTCGCCGAGCCGGACAGATCACGATCAAGGAAACGCTCGTAGTGGCCGACGTCGAGATCGGTCTCGGCGCCGTCCTCGGTGACAAAGACCTCGCCATGCTGGAACGGGTTCATGGTGCCCGGGTCGACATTGAGGTACGGATCGAGCTTTTGCATCGTGACCTGCAACCCGCGGGCGGTCAGCAGCTGGCCGAGGCTACTTGCCGTCAATCCCTTGCCGAGGGAGGATGCGACCCCGCCGCTGACGAAGAGATGCTTGGTGACAGCTTGCGGATGCTTGCGCAACTGGGCGACCTCCGTGAAGACGGGCAGGGCTTGCCTTTCTAGCCTCACCTAGCTGGGCCTGCCGACCCACGGAATCCCACCCTAACACCCACGGCGCCGCGTCGTGGCGAACACGCCCGACCGGCTTAACCGGGGACTGCCGGGGCCTACTGGGGAACCGTCACCGACGTGGCCCCGTGACCGGTGCCGTAGTGGGCCGGGTGACCGCCGTTGATCAAGTCGTGCAAGGCCAGGATCGCCGTGATGCGGCCCGGCGCGGCGTCGACGTCGTCGACGGTGCTAACGGTGGCGGCCATGCCGGCGTCGGCGCGGGTGACTGCGACGGCCGCGCTGCCGGTCGATGAGCCATCCCGGCCGGCGAGCACGATGCCAGAACCGTGCGGCGCCAGCGCAGCGGCGAACCGCGCCACGCTGACCCCCTGGTTGCCGGCATCTGCGGGCAGACCTCCGCCGGTGATGACGATGCCCGTGTTTGCCACTCCGAAGTGGTCGGCGGGCTGGTAGGTGATGAAGCCGGTCTCGCGCAGCGCCGCGAACACGGTGTCGCGCTGGGCGTCGTCGACCGGTGGCGCCGGCGGGTTGGCCGGGTTGACGGGGCTCAGCATGGCGATCCCGAGCAGGTCACCGGCCTGGGAACCTTGGTCGACGAGCTTGGTGCTCAGCTGCGTACCGGCAGGCAGGATCGACGAGTTCACCACCGAACGCAGCTTTTCCGCCGAATTGGCTTCGACGAACTCCTGGGTCAACGACACGGTGCCGGTGACCGAACCACCGGCCTGTCCGACGATCTTCGACACCATGGCGACGTCGTCGTCCTTGGCATCCGGGGTTCGAAAGATCACCACCGTCTTGCCGGCCAACGCGTCGTGCACGATCCGACCGAGCACCTGAGTATCGAAAGTATTTGCGGCACTGAGTTTTTCGTTAAGCGCATTGCGCTGGTCGTTGAGTCCGCTGATCTGGGCGGCCAGGTCCCGCTTCTCGTTACGCAGGCTGGACAGCAGCGTATCGGAGAAGAAGCCCGAACCGAGCACGACTCCGATTGCCAGCGCCAGGAAGACGGCAGCCAGCGAAATCGCATGTTGGCGTAACGAGATCATGAAGGCACCGTCCTCGAAGCGTTAGGTCACCAAGTTCTGCACCCACAGGGAGAAGCGGTTCCAGTAGTCGACGATCCAGTGCAGCACCACACCGTCGGCGCGGGAAACCCACAGGACAACGATGATGGCGATCAGCATCGTCAACGCCAACAGCGCGATCGCTCCAGCCGAAATATGGTTGCGGTACAAGGTGGCGACGGCCTTGGCGTCCACCAGCTTCTCCCCCACCCGCAGCCTGGTGAGGAAGGTCGACGGGTTGCTTTGGGCCCGCGTCCGGTCGAAGAAGGTCTCGATGTTTGCGGTGTGCCCGGCGGTGACCAGCAGTGCGGCACCATGGTGGTCGGCGAGCAGCAAGGCCAGATCGATTGCCGAACCGGCGGCAGGGAACGTCATCGCCCCGACACCGAGGTCCTGGATCCGCTCCAGCCCGGGCGCATGGCCGTCGGCGTCGGCGGGCAACACCACCTGGGCACCGCACTTGAGCACCTCGGTGCTGATCTGGTCGGGGTCGCCCACGATGAGCTGCGGACGATACCCGGCCTTGCGCAACACATCGGCACCGGTCCCGACGCCGACGAGCACCGGCTGGTACTCCTTGACGAAGGGCTTGAGCGCCTTGACATCATCGGCGGCTCCCGGCTCTTCACCGACGATCACCACGTGCCGGCGGCGCATGTCGACGTCGATATCAGGGATGCCGATGCCGTCGATCAGCAACGGGCTTTCACTTCTGATGAACTCAATTGTGTTGCCGGCGAACGCCTCCAGGTGCGCCGCAAGGCCGCTCTTGGCCTCCCGCATCAGGTCGGCAATATCGTGGTCGGTGCGTTCGGTGCCGCGAATCAGCCGGCGGTCG
This sequence comes from Mycobacterium attenuatum, assembly GCF_900566085.1. Taxonomy (GTDB): domain Bacteria; phylum Actinomycetota; class Actinomycetes; order Mycobacteriales; family Mycobacteriaceae; genus Mycobacterium; species Mycobacterium attenuatum. The sequence goes on along the minus strand of NZ_UPHT01000078.1, from coordinate 11,188 downwards.
CCGGAATACACGCCCCCTTCATGCACACGAATCTTCGAGCCATCTTTGACCTTCTTGAAGACCTCGGGTCCGGTCTCGTCGATCAGGGTGACGCCGTTGTTGACCAATACCTCCGGTCCCAGGTTGGGATAGCGGCCCGAAACCGACGACGATGCATTGACGACGGCGGCAACGTCAGCTTCCACCAGCGCGTCCGCGGTGATGCGGTCCAGATCGAGAATGTCGAGCACCACGATGTCGCCGGGACAGACCCTGCGCAGCAGGCGGTCGATGTTCCGGTCGACGCGGGCGGTACCGACCAGACCTGGCCGGGCGGTGTTACGAGACAGAAGTGCTGACATCTTCATGGGGGCGATTCTGTCGGGGAAGCATGGCCGGGGCGGGGAGGCGCGCCGTAACACCAGCCCCATAAGTTATACAGAGTCACAACTGTCACACACGAGGCCGCAAGGCGCCGAGTTGTTGGCCAATCGCGACCAGACGGCAACAAGACGTCGACGTTGGGAGGCTAGACCCTGTCGTTGTGTGCGGCGTCGTTCTGCGCGGCGTCGTTCTGCGCGGCATCGTTCTGCGCGGCGTCGTTCTGCGCGGCGTCAAGCAACTCCCGGGCATGCGCCCGGCCGCTGTCCGACTCACCGAGGCCGGCCAGCATCCGGGCCAGCTCGGCCACCCGGTCGTCGGTGTCCAGGCGCCGCACCCCGCTGGCACCGCTGCGCCCGGTGCTATACACCATCAGATGCACGTCGGCGTAGGCAGCCACCTGAGGTAAATGCGTGACCACGATGACCTGGTGGGTTTGCGCCAGCTTCGCCAGGCGTCGCCCGATCTGGACGGCTGCCCTGCCGCCGACCCCGGCGTCGACCTCGTCGAACACCATCGTGGTGCCGGCTGCCTGTTTTCCCGAGGTGGCCAGCACGACCTCGATCGCCAGCATCACCCGGGACAACTCACCGCCGGATGCGCTCTTGGCCAGCGGCAGCGCGCTCATCCCGCGGTGCGCGGCGAAACCGAACTCGACCAGGTCGATGCCGTCGGCTCCGGCGCGGGCCCGCTCACCCGACGGCAACGTCAACACGGCGGGATCGTCGCCCTCGGCCACGTCGGTGTTCACACCGATGGTGAATTCCGCGTCGGCCATCGCCAGGCCGGACAACTCCGCCGTGACCGCGGTGGCCAGCTTCTTGGCCGCTTTGCGCCGTATCTTGCTCAGATCGATTGCCGCTTGGGCTAATTCGCGCTCCAGCTGCTCGGCGCGGCGTTCCAGCGCCGCCAGGCCCTCCTCGGACACGTCGAGCCGGGCCAGGCGGTCCTGGGACTCCTGCGCCCACCGCAGTACCCCGTTGACGTCGGCGGCGTACTTGCGCGTCAGGGTGCGCAGTTGAGCCTGACGGGCCAGTTTGGCGTCCAGTGCGCTCGCATCGGCGGGCAGCTCGTCCACATAGTTGCCGAGTTCCCCGGCCGCATCGACAGCCACCGCCAGTGCCTGGCCGATCTGTTCGGCCAGCGCCCGCAGCGCAATGTCGTCGGTCGACTCCAGGGCTGCCTTGGCGCGCGCCAGGCACTCGGTCGCGCTGATGCCGAACGTATCGTCGGACACGCCGGCCAGCGCCACGCGCGCCACCGACGCGGCCTCGCGCAGGGTGTCCAGCTCGGAGAGCCGCACGATGTCGGCCACCAGCGACTCGTCCTCGCCCGGCTGTGGGTCGACGGTGCCGATCTCCTGCAATGCGAACTGCAGCCGGTCGGCTTCCTGGGCCAGTTCGCGCGCCCGGTTACGCCGGTCAGTGAGGTCGCGCCGCGCCGACAGCCATGCGTCGCGCAGCTTACGGTAGCGCTCCACCGCGGGGCCGCTGGACGCGAAGCGGTCCAGCGCGCCGCGTTGCTCGTCGGATCGCATCAACCGCAATTGGTCGTTTTGCCCATGCAGGGCGAGGATCTCGTCGGTGAAACCGCTGAGCGACTTGACGGGCACACTGCGCCCGCCGAGGTAAGCGCGCGACGGTCCGGTGCCGCTGACCGTGCGCAGTGCGATCACGCTGTCGTCCTCGTCGCGCTGCGCCCCGGACGCATCCAGAATCTCGTCGAGCCGGGCGGCGGTGGCATCGTCGAGATCGGTTGTGGTGAAACGGCCTTCGACCACGGCACGGTCAGCCCCGGAGCGCACCCGGGCCGGGTCGGCCCGGGCACCGCCCAAGAGCTGCAACCCGGTGACCACCATGGTTTTGCCGGTGCCGGTCTCGCCGGTGAGTACCGTCAGCCCACGATCGAACTCGGCGGTCGCGGTGCTGATGGCGCCCAGCGACTCGATTCGTAGCTCGGTCAGCACCAGTTACTTCCCACGCCAGCCGGTCACCGGTAACCGGAACTTGGTCACCAGGCGGTCGGTGAACGGCGCGCTGTCCAACCGTGCCCATTTGACCGGTGTTTCACAGCGGGTCACCTCGAGTCGTCCGCCGGCAGGGATCAGCATTTCGCGGCGGCCGTCGCAGAACACCAGGGCGTCGTGACCGTCAGCCTCTATCTCGATCGCGATGTTGGCATCAGGACTGGTGACCATCGGCCGGCCGAACAACGCGTGAGCATTGTTGGGTACCACCAAGATCGCTTCGAGATCCGGCCACAGCACGGGGCCGCCTGCGGAGAACGCGTAGGCGGTGGATCCGGTCGGCGTCGAGACCAGCACCCCGTCGCAGCCGAAAGCCGATACCGGACGGCCGTCGATTTCGATGACCACTCCCAGGACGCCGAGCCGTGGGCCTTTTTCCAGGCTCGCTTCGTTGAGCGCCCACCCTTGGGCGATGATGCGGCCACCGTCTCGTACCACCACGTCGAGGGTCAGCCGGTCTTCCACCCGGTAGTCGCGTGCCACCACATGCTCGAGCACCAGGTCTATGGCCTCGGCCTCGGCTTCGGCCAAGAACCCGATCCGGCCCAGGTTGACACCCAGCACCGGGATGCTGGCGTTGCGGGCCAGCTCGGCCGCACGCAGGAAGGTGCCGTCACCGCCGAGCACCAACACCAACTCACAGCCGTCGGCGGCATGCGGGTCGGCATTCACCACCTCGATCTGGACGCCGCGGGCTCGCATGTCGTCGGGAGCCAGGCGTAACGATCCGCGGTTGACCGCCTCGGCGGAAAGCACTCGCAGCCCAATATTGTTGTCGCCCAATACTTTCTCGACGCGACGCGCGGTCTCGGTCGCCTCGTCGCGTCCGGTGTGCACCACCAGCAAAACGGTGCGTTCGCTGCTCTGCTGCGAAGTCACTGCGGCCCCTCCTCGACCACCCGCTGCACTGCGGCCGCCAGTTGGTCACCCGCCAGGCAGCGATCGGTCTGCGCACGCAACCACAGGAAGTATTCGACGTTGCCCGCCGGCCCCGGAAGCGGGCTCGCGGTGACGCCGACGGTGTACCAGCCCAGCTCCTGGGCGCGCCGCGACACAGTCAGGACCGCATCCGCGCGTAACCGGGGGTCCTGCACCACCCCGCCGGAACCGACCTGCCCCTTGCCCACCTCGAACTGTGGCTTCACCAGGGGAACGATATCGGCGCCAGATGACGCACAGTCAATCAGCGCGGGCAACACGGTGCCCAGCGAGATGAACGACAAGTCAGCCACGATGAGGTCGACGCGCCCGCCGATCGCCTCGAGCGACAGGTCACGGACGTTGGTCCGCTCGACGACGACCACTCGCGGGTCGCGGCGCAGCGACCACGCCAGCTGGCCGTAGCCAACATCGGCGGCAACCACTTGGGCGGCGCCGCGGTCCAGCAGCACCTCGGTGAACCCTCCAGTCGACGCGCCTGCATCCAGGCAGCGCCGGCCTTCGACGGGAAGCGCGAAGGCCTCTAGCGCGCCGATAAGTTTGTGGGCTCCCCGAGACACCCAGCTGCGGGTGCCGTCGACCGCGACGGTCAACGCCGCGGTGACCGCCACGGCGGTGGCGGGCTTGACCACCGGCAGGCCGTCGATGCGCACCTTGCCGGCCTCGATCAATTCGGCAGCCTGGTGACGGGATCGCGCAAGGCCGCGTCGCACCAGCTCGACGTCAACGCGGGCACGCCGTGCCACCGTTGCACTCAGCCTTTCTCCGCGGACTCCAGTGCCCGCAACAACACGTCGTGGGCTTCCGACAGACGGCGCGCGATGTCCTCCAGTTCGGCAAGAGACGGCCCGTTCTCGGCGTCGGCGACGTCCGGCAGCTGGGCCACCAGGGCCTCTATTTCCGAACGAATCTGATCAGGATCAATAGTCATGGCACTCCTACGCTAGTTGCCGCTTAGTCGCCGTGCTCCAGGGACCAGCGGCGCAATGCGTCGCGGGCCGCCTGGTCGCCGGCCTCGATACGCACGGGCCGCCCGTCCGAATGCGCGTCCCAGACCGCTCGCGCGACGGCGCGTACCACCGATAGGTCGTCCCCATCCGTGTCGCCGACGGCGCTGACTGTGAGCGCCGCGTCGGTGACATCGACCCGCCAGCCAGGCTGTGACCCGATCACCAGCAGATCGCCGTCCTGATGCAGGCAGCGCAGATCGCGGCCCAGGTAGGTGGGGCGCTGGCGCGGTTGGGCGAACACCGCGTCGCGTGCGCTGTTGACGCCACTGAGCACCATTAGGCTCGGCAGTCCCGCGGCGTTGGCGCCCTCGATGTCGGTGTCGAGCCGGTCACCGATTACCAGCGGTGTCCGGCACTCGCCGCGGGCCACCGCGTCGGCCATCAATTGCGGACCCGGCTTGCCGGCCACTTGCGGCTCGGCACCGGTGGCCGTTCGCAGCGCCGCCACCAGCGACCCATTGCCCGGCAGCAGGCCGCGCTCGGTGGGCAAGGTGGGATCGACATTGGCCGCTACCCACAGCGCACCGGCGCGGATGGCCAGCGCGGCCTCGGCCAGTTCCGGCCAGCCGACGGTCGTTGAAAGACCCTGCACCACGGCGACCGGCTGGTCGTCCCAGCGGCGCACCGCACGCAGCCCCACCGCGGCGACCTCATCGGCCAGTGCGTCGGTGCCGACGATCAGCACCGGTGAACCCGGCGGGAGCTGGTCGGCCAGCACGCGCGCGGCACTCTGCGCGCTGGTGACCACGTCGGTGCCGGTGGCTTGGAAGCCGAGCTCACGCAGATGCGTCGCCACTTCCTCGGCGCTGCGCGACGCATTGTTGGTGACGAAGAGTTTGCGGCCGGTCACCTCGGCCAACGATTCGACGGCGCCTTCGGTGGCCTGCCGCCCCCGAAAAACGGTCCCGTCCAAGTCGATCAGCAGGCAGTCATAGTGCTGCGCAAGAGTTTTCACCTGATGCTCAACCCAGCTCGGCGACCCGGTCTTCGGCATCGGTGATGCCGTCGAGGTCAGCGTCCGCCGCGCGCAGGAACCAGTGCAGCGCTTCATCGCGACGCCCGAGCGACAACAGTGTCTCGGCATAGGCGTAAAACAGTCGCGCAGCCGTCGAGCCAGTCCGGGCCGGGTCGAGCTGGGGCGTCGACAACACCGTCAGGGCCTGCTCCAGCTGCCCGAGATCGGCACGCGCGCCGGCGGCGACGATTCGTAGCTCATCGGCGTCGTCGCCGCTGAGTTGAGCCGCCTCGGGTCCGCGCGCAAGTTCTATGGCCCGCAGCGGACGGCCGAGACCGCGTTCGCAGTCGGCGATCAGAGCCAGCAGCGAGGACCGGCTACCCATCCGCCGCGCGGCGCGCAATTCGGCCAGTGCCTGGGCCCAATCCCCGCAGCGGTAGGCAGCGATCCCGACAGCCTCGCGAACGACGGCGATTCTGCTGGAGCGCGCGCGGGCGGCGCGCGCGTGGCTCAGAGCGGCCTCGGGATCCTCGTCGAGCAGCTCGCCGGCAGCCACCAGGTGCCGCGCCACGGCATCGGCGGTGGCACGGTCCAGGGTGCTCAGCTCACGCCGGATCTCAGGCGCCAGCTGCCTGGCGTCCACGCCCGGGGGGATGACCGGCCCGTCCCGGGGCTCGCGGATTGCATCCGATGGTGCCGGCCGCGGCCGGGAACTACGCCGCGGCGCGCCACCCGACGGCGGTCGCGGACGTCGCTTTCCGCTGCGGTCATGCGTGTCGTCGACCACCCGCTAGAGGTTACGGGCATGTCAGAACGGCTCACAATCGGTCTCATGCCTGCAGCCGATTGGGCAACAGCGGGTAGAGCACGGCCGGGCAATACGTCGCAATCGCGACGATGGTGAACGCGGCGGCCGCGTCGTGAGACATGCCGTTGTTTTCAGCCATTTTCGCCACGACCGAGTCGAACGTCCCGTCCGGCTGGACTGCCATCGGGCATACGGAACGGCCGATTGCCATCGCCGTCGCCGGTTGCCCATAGGAGATGCCGGCGTTGTTCAGGGCTGTCAGAAACGCATTTCCCATCATGTCGGCGTGTGTGGGTGCCGCCATGGTGGCGGACATGCCAAGCACGCCGGCAGCCAAGGCCACCAGCCGAAGGGCCATCACTGATGCCGTCATCTCCGCTTTCTCGTCGATCGGTTTTGAACACGTGCCGCATAAGTGCTGAATACACTGCTGGGCGGCGGTCACATTCACAACACGGTGCGGTAAAGGTTTGCGCACTAACCCGTTTCGCTGCCGACCTACTCCGTGCCGGACGCTAAAGCGGGCAGCGGCACGCATCCCAAGCGGCGGCGGCTCTGTCCCCCAATCGGGGGACAAGCGGACCCCACCGTTGGGGGACTGCAATTTTCCCCCGGTTATTAGCCAGTCGTGGGATAGCAGCGGGACGCAAAGCCCCGGAGGATAGGTCTCGAAGCGGAAAACGAAGCATCACGAAACCAACTGAAACAAGCCGAAACCAGAGCTGATCAGTCAGCCCCAAAACTTCGGCGGGGATCTCATCGCCTCCCACCCCCCAAGTCTGAGATCCCGCTGGGACTTTCTCATGCATCCCGTCGTAATCTTCCTCCGTAACCCCGGCGACTGAGTAGCGTGAAAAGCCATGTCGGAACTGCCCGGGCTCGGCACCCAGCAACTGATGAAAGCTGGCCCCGACTGGTCACATTGGCCGGCACGGGTTTTGGGTCACGCCGACCCCACCACAATTGGCCATCGGGCGGGCACTTGCCGGATCATCTCACCCGATCAAACCTGGCAGGCGGTTCAACCTGCGCTGGAACCGGCCGGGATCACACGCGTAGCCGACCTGACCTGGCTGGACGACCTCGGAATTCCCACCGTCCAGGCCGTGCGGCCCGCGTCGCTGACCTTGTCGGTCAGCCAGGGCAAGGCCACCACCTACCGTGCCGCCCAGGTCTCGGCGGTCATGGAATCGCTGGAAAACTGGCACGTCGAGAACATCACTCCCAACCTATTGTCAAGGAGCACAACAGATCTCGCGCACGAACTGACCTATGACCCGGCTGAGCTCAACCGGCCGGCAGGAAGCTTCTACCATGCCGGCGCCAAACTCGACTGGATGACCGCGACGACATTGCTGACCGGCCGGCGAACCTTTGTACCGTGGCTGGCCACCGTCGTCAACGTGGTGGTCAGTGACTGCTGGGGACCGCCGATGTTCGGGATGGACACCACGGGATTGGCCTCCGGCAACAGTTACCACGAAGCCACTTTGCACGGGCTCTACGAGGTCATGGAGCGCCATGGCATGGCCAGCGCGCAGCCCGGATCAACATTGTTCGAGGTGCCCCTCGACGACCTCGCCCGCTCGGAGTGCGCCGAACTGGTCGAGATGGTTCACCGGGCCGGAAGCGAGCTGCGGGTTGCCCGGATCGACAGCTGGGACGGGTTCTACTGCTTTGCCGCCGAAATCACCTCGCCCATGACCGAGATTCCGTTCAGCGGCAGCGGACTTCACCATGACCCCAACGTGGCGCTGTCGCGGGCGATCACCGAGGCCGCGCAATCGCGTCTCACGGCCATCAGCGGGGCTCGTGAGGATCTACCGTCGGCGATTTACCACCGGTTCGCCCGGGTGCACACCTATGCCCCGGCTCGTCGCTCCATCCAGTCGATGCCCAGCGCGCCGGCCACACCGTGGCACGTCGACTACAGCGACTCGCTGGTCGATCTGCTGGCCGCCGCGGCGACTGCGGTGGCCGGCCGGTCGGGAGTCGAGCCGCTGGCGGTCGTATGCGACTTCGACCGTGCCTGTGTTCCCGTGGTCAAGGTCATCGCCCCCGGTCTGTCGGCGTCGATACATTCGCCGATGCGCACCCCGCTCCAGGAGCATCGATGACAACCAAGGCACGGGTCGTCGTCACCGCGGGCCCGACGATCAGCGCCGACGATATCCACGCGGTGGTGCCCAATGCCGAAGTGGTGGCGCCCATTGCGTTTGGTCAGGCTTTCGGATACGGGTTGCGGCCGGGCGACACGCTGCTCATCGTCGACGGACTGTTCTTCCAGCACGCGTCGGTACGGCACAAGGAACTGCTGACCCTGCTCGACGACGGGGTGCGGGTGGTCGGCTCATCGAGCATGGGAGCGTTGCGCGCCGCGGAGCTGCACCCGTTCGGCATGGAAGGCTACGGCTGGGTCTTCGAGGGATATCGCGACGGGCTGCTGGAGGCCGATGACGAAGTAGGGATGGTCCATGGCGACCCCGAGGACGGGTACCCGGTCTTTGTCGATGCCCTGGTCAACATTCGTCACACCGCCGCGCGGGCGGTCGAATCGGGTTTGCTATCAGCAACTTTGGCTGATCAGCTGATCGAAACCGCACGCAGCACGCCGTTTACCCAACGTACCTGGAATCGATTGCTCGAGGCTGCCGGAGTCCCGGAAAGCCGCACTTTGGCAACGCAATTGAAGTCGCTGCGGGTGGACGTCAAGCACGCCGATGCGGTCCTGGCCCTGCATCAGGTCGTCGGCGGCCAGGGCGGCGGCGCGGTCCGGCCCGGTCCACCCCCGACGGTGTGGTCGGAGCGGTGGCGGCAGCGCTGGTCGCCGCCGACCCCCGTATCCATCACGACCGACAGCGGCGTCGAGTCTGCGGTCGGCGTCGCTGACCTTGACGTCCTTTCGTTGCTGAGCGTGTGCGCGAGCGATCGTTGGGCATACGTTCCCGCGCTGGAGCAGGTCGCCGCCTGGCACTGGAGCGCGACGCACCCCGACGACGGCGGCAGTGTGCGGGACCGGGCCGCTCGGGCCGCCGCGGAGATAGCGGGCGACAGCTACCAACGCGCGCTCGAGACCGTGGCCCACCACCATGCGCAGGCCACCGGCATCGTCGATGAGTCCGGCTTTCCCGAACACGTCAGGGAACACTGGCTGACCGCCGAGGAGCACGAGCGCCTACGTGACGATCCGGTCGCGGTCTCGGCTCGGCTGATCACCCGCACCCTCTTTTTTGCCCGATCGCTACCGGCCATCCGGCACTTCCTCGAACTGCTACGGGAAGATCCCCGGCTTCCCGAATGGCGGGCCATGGTCGCCCGGGCGTTGGCGCGCCGGGACGAATTAGCCCGCCAAAAGCCACATTTGAACCTGCGCCGCCCGGATCCCGGACAACTCAAGCGTCTTTTCGCCCACCACTGGGGCACCGAGGTAGACCGTATCGAGCTGGCGCAACGTGGCCTGATGACCGAGGACGCCTTCTACACCGCCGCCACGCTGTTCGCGGTGGCGGCAGCCGACAACCAATTGCCCTCCATCGAAGTCGGCAGATTGGGCCGCGGCTAAGAGCCCACCCGTTCGACACCTGCGATATTCCGCTTGCCACGGCGCAGCACCAGCCACCGGCCGTGCAGGAAATCCGTGCCCTGCGGCGTCCATTCGTCTGTTTCGATGCGAATGTTGTTGACCGACACCCCGCCTTCGTCGATGGTGCGCCGCGCGGCCTTCCGCCCGTCAGCAAGGCCGGTGGCCACCAACAGGTCCACGATCCCGTCGGGAGTACCCGGTTTCAGTTCGGCGACGGTGGTTTCGCGGAGCGCGGTGGACAGCGTCGGCTCGTCGAGCCGGCCCAGCTCGCCCTGGCCGAAAAGCGCCCGGCTGGCGTGCTCGACGGCCGCGGTCGCTGCTTCGCCGTGCACCAAGGAGGTGAGTTCGGCGGCGAGGCGTCGCTGGGCTGCCCGCTGCTGGGGCCGCTCGGCCGTGGCCTGCTCCAGTTCGGCCAACTCCTCGGCCGACAGGAACGTGAACCACCGCAGGTAGCGGATCACGTCCGCGTCGGCAGTGTTGACGAAGTACTGGTACCAGGCGTAGGGGCTCGTCAGCTGCGGGTCCAGCCACAAGGAGCCGCCGCCGGTGGACTTGCCGAACTTGGTGCCGTCGGCCGCGGTCACCAGGGGAACAGTGAGCGCATGCACTGTGGCACCGATCTTTTGGCGCACCAGCCGGACCCCCGAGATGATGTTGCCCCACTGATCGGAACCGCCGATCTGCAGCGCACAGCCGTGGCGCCGGTGCAATTCGACGTAGTCGTTGGCCTGCAACAACATGTAGCTGAACTCGGTGTAGGAGATCCCCTCCCCCTCCAGGCGGCGCCGAACGGTATCGCGATCCAGCATCACGTTGACGGAGAAGTGCTTGCCGACATCGCGCAGGAATTCGATGGCCGACATCGCCGACGTCCACTCGATGTTGTTCTCGACGATGGCTCCGTTCGGCGAGCCCCCAGAATCGGAAAAATCGACGAAACGTTCCAGCTGCCCGCGGATCCGCTCGGTCCATTCGGCGACGGTGTCGGCGTCGTTGAGAGTGCGCTCGCCGACGTCGCGCGGGTCGCCGATCATGCCGGTGGCCCCGCCGGCCAGCACGATGGGCCGATGCCCGGCCCGCTGGAAGCGGCGCAACGCCAGCAGCGGCACCAGATGCCCGGCATGCAGGCTCGCGGCGGTGGGATCGAAGCCGGCGTATACCGTCACCGGGCCGCGGCGCAATTCGGCGGCCAGCGCGTCGAGGTCGGTGGACTGCGCGATCAGTCCACGCCATGCCAACTCGTCAAGGATCATGGTCGAAGAGTCTTCCAGGTTAGGACGGCGCTCATCGTCTGGGCGGGGTTCGGCGTGGCTGAGTGCGCATGGCATGGGTGCGCCCAAAGAATCGACCGCCAGGCGCCGGGCCGGTCGACAACTTTCCTGGCGAGTCCCCGTTACTGAGTCAACCCGTTTTTAGAGCCGGGTTTGTTTGATTCGGATTCAGTTGATCTCGCAGGCCACCGGGGTATGGGTGTGTCTGCAGGCCGAAGCGTACTCGGCCGGTGTGC
>NZ_UPHT01000091.1 GCF_900566085.1 Mycobacterium attenuatum | reverse complement strand
CTGTTCACCTGCGAGGTGCCTTCCCACTGGAACGATTGAATCCTAGACAAATCCAATCATTCCTTGTAGGACAGGCACTTTCGCGTATCAACACCCAACGACACCGGTATTCCGCGAAAAATCCGGGCTAGCGACGGCATTGGCGCTGCGGCGGCCCGCCAGCTAAGTCAGAGCAACGAAAACGTCGTCGTGGTTGGCCGGTGTCGGAGCAAGACTACCGCGGTGGCCGCGGAATTGGACGCCGATTATTTCGTGGCAGACTTCACTGATCTATGGCAGGTTCGAGCCCTGGCAGACAAACTTCGTTCGCAGTACCCGCGTATCGACGTGTTGATCAACAATGCCGGTGGAATGACACGCCAACCCCACCTGACCGCTGATGGGTACGAGATGACTTATCAGGTCAACTACTTGGCGCCGTTTCTACTCACCACGCGGCTGCTGGATTTACTGATCGAGTCCCGGGCTAGTGTCATCAATACCGCCAGCGGGGCGCATAAATGGGTTCGTAATATCGCGATTGTCGACTTCGAGAATACTCAGCGACGCCGTCCCATCGTCGCCTATGCCATCTCGAAATTGGCGAACATCTTGTTCACCAAGGAATTACATCGACGCTACTACGCTGACGGGCTCTCGGTTGCGGCGGTACACCCCGGTGTGGTCGCCACCAATTTCAGCCGGGTTTCGGGCTCGCGGGGTTTTGCAGTATTGGAAAAGCTGTCACTTCCGCGACTGTTTGCGACGGCAGAGCAGGGAGCCGCGCCGCTGGCCCGGATCGCGTCAAGCACCCCCGGAGTTGATTGGCAGCCAGGCGAATACTACGCGAAATGCGAGATCGCGAAAGCCAGCCGCACGGCCTGCGACCGGCACCTTGCCAGCGACCTGTGGGATCGGACTCTGGCACTGGTAGGCCAGCTGTAACAGGATTTTCTCCATGCCCGCCGGCGCAGCTGCCGAAGACCTCTGCGATGCTCGCAGAACCCGGTGTCACCGATGTATGACCCCGATGTCGGGGCCACTCCGGGACTGGTGTCGTGAGCACGCCGATTATCGCGGGCAGTATGAAGGCTCCGCTGCGAGCGGGATCGGCACCTCTGCTCACCAAATCTCTACCGCGTGGCCGTGCTGTCGGGGCCGTCGAGCCCAGTGTTCGGTCGCCCCTAGCTGCATGGATATTGCCCGTTGAACAGGCAATTCGACGGTGGTGAGTAGGATCCGCTCAGCACACCTCGGAAACCGCCGGTGGCTGAACCACCGGGCGCTATGGCGCGATTCCAATTCGCCGGGGTGAGAATATAGTGCGTGCCGGATTGGGTGACGGTGCTGTTCCACGTGTGCAAGACGGATTGTCCCGCCGGCATGTCGAATTCAAGCTTCCAATCGGTAAGTGGCACCATGCTCGAGTTGGTGATCGTGAAGCGAGCGATGAAACCGGTCTGCCACGTATGTTCGACCGCCAACGTCGCCGTCGCCGCAGCCGCGTGAGCTGCGGGGGTGATGGCGAGGCCGAGGATGGCAACTATCAGTGCCGACACGGATACGTGAAGCGCTGCGCGCCAGCGCTTCACGTAATTCTTCAGTCCGGCCATAGAAGCCAACACTAAAACCAAGAAGGCGATATCGCCCTCCCATCGCCAGCACGCTGCAGTAACTTTGCTCAACCGAAACCGTGATGAAATTTTCATTTCGATCCACCCTGAACCATGTGTCGGCCTGGCCCGACGCGAACTTGCGGATGAGACGCAACGCCGGCCCCATCGGGGGAGCCCAGAGCTCTCCGGGAGCCTCACCCAACGAGTGGGGCGACCTTGCGTCGTGGCGGCGGACGGCTGGAGAATCGTGAGCGCGCTTCCGGCACGCGGCGAGGTGTGGTGGTGCGAGATGGCCGAGATCGCCCGGCGTATGTCGGTGTGCCGTCGCGCGATGCGGCGATTCCTCGGCTTCGACGGCGACTCGTCACTTGGCCGACGCGCCGACACGCGGATGTGGGCCATCTGTGAGGCTCTGGAGATCGCGGTCGACTGCTCTCGATGACGCATCAGCAAACTAGTGAGAATCTGAGCCGATTTGGGCGAGCGCTTTTGAAGGGTAATGGGCCAACGAGCGAAACGGCTTGGGGCGCGGCGAATCGTGTTCGGAAGCAATACACACAGGGCCGAATACGGCGGAAGAAAAATTGGAGCTCTGCCGACCCGCGAGCAGCGGCGCCATTCTATATGTGACGGCTTCCGGACGCTGGCGTCGCAGTCGCTTTTACGTGACAAAGGCCGAAACAATCCATACAATAAGCCCAAGCAATGCAGCGCAGATTACCGAGCAAAGTGGAAAGCCGAAGGTCATCAACATCATCACGAGATGAACAACAGCAGTTTATGTCTCTTCGCGCCAACGCTGAATGGACAACTCGGTCAATCTCCGAAGTGGTCTACGTGTGTTTTAATTTCCCATCATCGACGCCTTCCCTCGCATTATCGCGGGCTGGCGGGTTGTCTCACGCATGCGCACCAGAATGGTCTGCGGAGCCATCGAGATGGCTCGGTGGTCACCCGGAAAGGCGTCGGGACGTTGCGATGTCACCGAGACCCGGGGGCTCAATTCACCTCCATCCGATGCGGTGAACGGCTTGCTGAGATCGGTGCGGTGCGTTCAATCCGCACTACCAACAGCCCACATCGGGACCAGGGCGATCCACAGGTCGCAGTTCGGGGATGGCCATCGCCGACGCCACGGTTCGCAGTGGGAGGACCCTCCAGAATCACCCTCCGCAGTTTTCGAATGGAGCCGACACTCGGAGCGGCAGCGACGCCCACACTGACGCGTGCTGTGGCGGTGTTTACGCGCATTCGCCGATGTTTTTCCTCCATGGCGCCGGAATGCTGTCGGTCATGTATCCGTTCGAACCGACTTGTATTGCCGAACTGTGCCAGCTCGTCGACTGGGCCGATGCCAGCTTCGTCGAGCGGACCGATGTTGGTTGGGACCACGCACAAGGGCAAACCGCACCCCGTGAAACGAGGGCATCGTGGGCCAGGGGAAGCGTCAGTGGTCGCCTTCGATAGACCTGGCAGGCCAGGAAGATCAGCGGGAGTTTGCGCGGCAATATGGAAAACTGACCTGCTCACGCTCGCGCGCCAGCTATCCATCCCTGGCCCATGGGAGGCTCATCCTGCTCGTCCACATGGACAATCTGGTGACACGCAATCTGACTAATATGAAAATTAGAGCATTCATGTTGGGGCGCAGCTGCTTTGACAATCGAGTGGCGACAGGAAATGGGCTGGACAAGCCCCGCGGAGGATCAAGTCGTCGTCGGCGCGGACCGAGCTGCCGATCGCACTGATCTCTTGGCTGTCGCCTCAGCCGAAAGATGATCAACATCCAAGCGAACTCTCCGCGTCGTGCTCTGATCTTCTCTAAGACGTTGCGCCGCACCACTGTTCGCACGGTCTCAGGGTTGAAGTCGGACGCCGGTTTGGCGTAGGGATCGCCGACACCGCGAGAGAGACACGACCAGTTGATTAATAGGCAATGGAAAAACCACGCAAACGAGTACTAGCAACCGCCTGGAGGCTCGTCCTCGTCGCCGCGCTCACCGTCAGTGCCGCACCCGTCGGCTGGGCAAACGGGCACGGGTCCAAGGCCGCCGACGGGCCGGCAACAGCACAAGCCCGCACGGCGGGCGCCTTCGAGGCGGTCCGCGGTGATCCAGCGGGACTCGCGGCCTTCTTACATGCAATGCCAAAGGGCGGCGACATCCACAACCACCCCAGCGGGGCGGAGCATACCGAACGCTTCATCAAATATGCTGCTGAGGAAGGACTTTGCGTCGTAGTGTCCACGCTGACGCTCGTGGCACCCGAGCCGCCATGCGATGCGGCCACCGGCCGCCCCGCCGCCGCGAACGCACTCGCCGATCAGTCCCTGCGCGAAAGACTCATCGACGCCTGGTCAATGCGCAACTCGGATCCGTCCCGCAGTTCCGCCCATGACCATTTCTTTTCCACCTTCGGTCGTTTCGCCGAAGCCTGGAGGCGCCGCTACGTCGACGTGCTAGCCGACGTGATCTCACAGGCAGCAGCTGAGAACGTCTCCTACTTGGAACTGATGTATGGCGGCGGCGACGACCTTGCCAGCATGCTCGGTGCGCAGGTTGGTTGGGACCACGATCTCGGTCGCTTGCGCGCCCGCCTGCTCGCCGCAGGCTTAGGCGAGGCGGTTGCCATCGCACGTCGCGATCTCGACGTTACCGAGACCGCTGTGCGCCAGCGCCTGCGGTGCGGCACTTCTGCCGCCGACCCCGGCTGCGCGGTGACGGTGCGATATCTGCACGCCGTCAACCGCATGCTGGCGCCTGAGCGCGTATTCGCCCAATTCGTGACCGGGTACGAACTCGTCCGCGCCGATCCGCGCGTGGTCGGCGTCAATCTCTATGGGATTGAGGACTCCTCGGTGGCGCGGCGTGACTATCGCCTACAAATGGCGATGCTCGACTACTTGCACGACGTGGCGCCCGATGTCCCCACGGCATTGCATGCCGGAGAGCTGGCGCCCGGGCTCGTGCCACCCGAAGAGCTGCGTTTCCACATCCGAGCCGCCGTCGAGCAAGGCCACGCGCATCGCATCGGCCACGGCGTGGATTTGATGTACGAGGATGACCCGCTGGGCTTGCTTGCCGAGATGGCCGAGCGCAAGGTGGCGGTTGTGAATTTGTTCGTGAGCAACGCACAGATTCTTGACGTCAGTGGTCCCAAACATCCCTTCCCGATCTATTGGACGGCCGACGTGCCGGTCGCACTGGCCACCGACGATGAGGGCGTCTCTGGCTCTACCATGGCCGCCCAATATCAGTACGCAGTCGAGGCTTACGGTTTCGACTACGCCAGTCTCAAACAGCTTGTGCGCCAGAGCCTCGAATATTCTTTTCTGCCGGGCGCCAGCCTGTGGGCGCAGCTCCCGTACGCCCTGCCGGTCGCGGTTTGCGCTGACGATTTGCTGGGCGGTGCCGCTCCCAGCTCAGCTTGCGGCGCGTACCTGCAGGCAAATGAGCGCGCCCGGGAGCAGTGGCGCCTAGAGGGCGCTCTTGCGGCCTTCGAGCGCCGCTATTAGCGCCTGCATCAGCGCTGGCCGAAATCGCATCAAGACGAGCCCGGCCGCAGAAACGGGCGCCACGCCGAGCGTTGTCGCGGGGAAGGTGCAGCGACCCGTTCCTTACGCGCTCAGCTCAAGACACGAACCACCATCGGCTAGGCCGACCGATCGCTAGCATGAGGAATATTGGCTGAGGCCGAAGACTTGTACCGGGGCTGTTTTCCCTTTCAGGACATGCAGTCCACGATCGGTGAGCGTCGGCGGTGGCGAGGCCAGGGCGTCGAGGCACTGTTGGTTGAGCAGGACCGTGTCGCCCGTGGCCTTGGTGAGCTGCTCCACTCGGGAAGCCACGTTGACGGTGTCACCGATGAGCGTGAACTCCAGTTTGCCGCCACCGCCGACGGTACCGGCGATCACCACCCCGGTGTTGATCCCGATACCGATGCGAAGGGCGGCGCCGAACCGCTCATCGATTCAGACGACAAATCAGTGCTGCGGCGCGCAGCGCGGCCTCGGCGTGATCGGAGAGATCGTTGGGTGCGCCGAAAATCGCCAGCGCCCCGTCGCCAAGGAACTTGTTGACATGCCCACCGGCGTCGAGGACGGCGGGTACCACGATCTCAAATGGCGCGTTCAGGCGAGCGACCTGTCCTCAGCGGTGTGAGCCTCGGCGAACGGGGCGACGTCGCGAATGTCGATGAACATGACCGTCGCCTCGCGGCGCTCCCCGGTGAAAACATCGTCACCTTGTTCCAGAAGCCGGGCTGCCGGCGCGGGATCGACGTAGGTGCCGAACGCCGCGTGGAGTCGTTGCCGCTTGGGCAGCCCGGCCTGCATGCGGTTAAACGAGGCCGCCAGTGCACCTAGGTCATCGTCCTGAACTACCAGCAGACGTCGGCTATAGTCGCCGACCGCAACACGTTTCGTAGCTTCGGCGAGGTCGTGAACGGGTCGAAGCGAAGGCACGAAGATTGTGCCGACAGTGATGGGCACACCGATGCCAAGCGTGAAAGCAAACCCGATTACGACGAAGAGCACCGGGTTTTTCGCGGGCACGCTGGACGACGCTCGCCAGCATCGCGCTGGTAACGGTGAAAGAAAAGATCGCCCCGAGCACGGACAGGCTCGATCACGCGGCAAAGCTCGGCCAGGAGCGAACCAACGAGTCGCCGATCCCCGAGTCAGCGGCGATTGCGACCCTGGCTGGCCGCACCGCTGACTCTGGCAAGCGGTGCAGAGCGATCGCGTTGATGGCGACTCCTGTTGCGGCCCCGAGGATTCCATACTGGACAAGCCGCAACTGCTCGCCCCGGCGACCGCACCGATACCGACTGACAACACCGCGAACCCCATACGGTTCAGCGAGATGGAGCGGACGACCGCCCCTCGGGTGCCCCGTTCGGGCCTGGCCACGCTCAGTCGAGCCTGCCGTTCTAAGGAATATCAGTTCCATTTGTATTGCCTACAAGTCAAGTGTATCGTCGGCGGTTGGTGCTCACTGCTCCTAAGAGCGCCCGGCCGTAACGGCGCATTTGCGGGCGGGTGTCCACGGTGAGCGGGTGCCGCCGAAAGGTTGCGACGCAGGCCTTTAGGCAACCGGTGTTTCGGCCGAGCGTGGTACCTGACCCGTGACGAACCTCAACCCGTCCGTATCGCCATCCAACCGCCACGTCGAGGTGCCGGTGACGGATCTCGAACGTGGAGTCGGTCGCAGTAGCACCTAACACACATCGAATCTTCCCTGAGCAATGGATATCCCGCCGACCACCGCGCGCGGGTTGGACGAAAGGTCTTTTCTGAACATGGCTAGAAAACCCAAGAGGGCTGGGGCGCAAGGCGATAGCCCTTGCGCTGATTCCGCAGGGCATGCCTTAGCCCGGACCACCGTATCGCGTCGACGCAGACGCATAGCCACCGCAACGTTGGGAGCGTTGGCCTTCTCGAGTGGGATCACCGGCGCGCTGAACGCAGGCGGGAGCGCTAACTCGTACACCGGTGTTGGCCGGCTTGCCCTCACCCTGATCGCCCATGACGGGTTCAAGCTCGATAGCTGCACAGCCAACACCAACGACAATCCGGTCAACGATCTGACCGACAACTCTCTTGTTAATTCCCTCCAGAACGACACAACTACAGTCACCGCGGACTTCGGCGACAACGGCGAGTCCTCCTCGGCCACTCAATTAGCAGATGCCGCTACAGATCTGGTGGTTGATCTCGGCGAACGGCCGGTAATAACTCGAGCTGCAAACTTCGACGATTACGATGATTCATCCGATGATGAAATCGGTGTCGCCGACTATCTTCCATCACCCGGCGCATCTAGAAAGCTGGAAGAAGCAAATTTTCATCCGCTACCCGCAGCGGCGGATCCCAACGAGATACCGAATGACGACGGTGTGAGGCATCAAGGTTTCAACGACCAGTACTTCGTCGATCTCTTGGACCAGCTGCCATATTCGCGGGTCGTCGGACCTGCGGAGGCGGACAATTTTGTCGAGCCCAATCCAGCGACCTATATAACCTTCAACGGAGATGACTATCTTCCTCGACAAGAATTCTATGAGATCTTACGTGAAATGCGGGCAAGTGCCGGCGATGCAGGTACCGCCTTTTTTGGAAATGTGGACTTCGAGGGAGAAACGCCCAACGACACTTTCGAATACGATATACGTTCGACGTACGACGAAAGTCCATCCTGACCGGTCCAGGGTCGACCGGCTCTTGCCGCGAGATCTTCAGGTCTGATCGGCAGCCCCTCCGCTCGATGCAAGCAAGCTGCGCATTCGGCTAAGCACTGCATCAGAACTCACCTTGTCGCGTGTACACCGAAAATACGTTGTCCTCTAACTGATGTAGGGCCATGATGCTATGGCCCACACGCGCGCTTTGCGGGCGTGGGCTGACGAGCGGAAGACAGTGAAAGAACAAGGTGGGCTTGTGAAACTGGCAGAGGCGTTATCGCTGCGGGCAAATGCGGCGCGTCGGATTGAGCAGCTGCGCTCTCGTATCGTGAGCAACGCTCGCTACCAAGAGGGCGAAGACCCCGCCGAGGACGCCGCGGCTTTGCTCACCGAAGCTGGCGACGTGCTGCGCGATTACGAAATCCTGATCCGGCGTATCAATCGCACCAACGCGGCCACCGCGATCGGCGCGGACGGAACCCTAACCGATGCTCTGGCCCGCCGGGATGCCCTGCGTCTGCGTCATTATGTCGTGACCGCGGCAGCGGACGCCGCCGCAGGTAACAACCAACCTGCATACTCGCGGCAACTGCGGTCCGAGTTAAAGATGCTGCCTGCGCTACCTGTTGCCGAGCTGCGTGCCCAGGCCGATGAGCTGGCCCGCGAGCTTCGTGAGCTTGACGTTCGGATCCAACGCTCCAATTGGGAGGCAGAGCTGCTGGACTAACGGCCGAGGTGTGGCAGGTAGTTGCCGCGGAGGCGTGCACAAGCCCCTGATCGGCGGGCCAAGCCCGGTCTCTCCTGGTGCACGAAGGGCAGTGCTGAGGGTCCGACTCCCTCGTTCACATCGCAGCCCAGCATCGTGTACAGGTGACAGGGCACAGCACACAGCACACAACCATGTGCAGATCCGGGGCGACGAGGGCGGGCATGGGGCGTGCACCTCGGGAGCGGTAACCGGCCGTCGGCTTCGGCGGGTACTGGTGATGCAAGTCTGCGCCATTGGTTCGCTGTAGGCCGTGAACGAGGCCGCGGTCTTGGTACAGCCGGCCCACAGCTGGCGCTAGCGGGGCCCGTATGTGTGCAGGTAAAGCGTTGGCCCCTTGGGTAATCGGCCGCTGCCGGCGAGGTCGAGGACCGCTGCCATCGCTTTGGCGGTGTAGACCGGATCGAGGTCAAGATGTTCGGCGTCGCGTGCCAGCTGCAATGCGTGTGTGCCCTTTCTTGTCGGGTAGCCGTAGCCGGCGCCGAGCCAGTCGCGCAGCAGAGTCAGGCGTCCTGCGGGTAGTTGTGTGAGTGGCAGGTTTGCACCGCGACTTCGCAGTAGACGTATTGCCCGCCGGGCGAGCGAGGTGATCGCTCGGTGATCGAGGCGCAGCTTGTCGTTGACGACGATGCCTATCACCTGGGTGTCAGTGAGACCGGCCAGCGTGAGTCCCAGATGCAGGCCGGCTACTGTGCCGCCCGATCCGACCGCGGTGACCACAGACGATGGCGCTGGCATGGCGCCGGCGTGTATTTGGGCGGCGAGCTCGAGCCCCGCCTCGACGTACCCGAGAACTCCTAGCGGCGACGACCCGCCCGCCGGCAACAGGTAGGGCCTCCGGTGGCGCAGGTAAAGGTACGGCATGGCCGCGACCGTGCGGGCTTTGCTGCGGGTGAGAGAGATGTCGGCGCCGGAAGTGCGGAGGCGGTCGAGTTGGGCTTCGACGTGGTCGTCGACCGGTTGGTCGATGAGGGCGAGGGCAGTATGAACACCTACCTCGCGGGCGTACAGTGTGGCCGCCAGGCCCCAATTGGTACCTAGGCCGCCGAAGGTCAGGATCGCGTTTCGGTGCTGGCGGGTAACCTCGGGCAGCACCCATTCCAGCTTGCGGACCTTGTTGCCGCCCCAGCCGCCGTTGCCGTAGTTGCCGTCGCCCTTAAGCCAGAGCGACGGCAATGTGCTCATCAGGTGAGAGAGCAGCCGCACAGGCGATGGGCCGTGGCCGAGCGTGAAGCGCCCGAGTGTGTCATGCAACTCGGGGAAGCGCATGTGTAGGTAGGAGGGGGTCATGCCGGTATCAGGCTCACAATCGGCCGGACGCAACACGGGTTCGTTGGTTCGGTCCGGATTATGGCGACAAGTTCTTGCATGCCAACCAGGCCCGGAACGGTCATCGGGTACGAGTAGCTCACTGCGTCAAACGAATTCGCGGTCACAACGAGGGCTCGGGGTGTCGTCGGCAATGCGTGCGGATCACCTGGTGCTCGCGAGCGGCGCATGCGACCTACTGGCGCCATAATCCGCTTCCAATCCGGGCGGTGCATTCGCTGCGCGGCGGTCACACGTTCGTCGTCGATCTCGATGGTGACCCGCGACATGACATCATCATGCACCATCGTGTGTGCCGCCGTGGGAAACCATCGCGTCGTTACGGAGCGTCGCCGACGAGCCAACATCGCGTTGTGTCCCAGTCTGTTTCATCGCCCATGATTGGCGTCCGCTCGCCTTGCATGACCCGAGCCGAAGTCCCCGGGCTCAATGGTTTGCGTGCATGCGCAGACGCCACGTATTGGGTCTGCCGTCGCCGGAAGGTGGATGCCAAGCCGGAGAATCGGCGCCCAACTGACCCGTCGTGCCGGTCACGCTGGGCACACAGCATCACCGAGGTGGCGGGCATAGGAGTCGAAAAGCGCCATCGCGGGTGATAGTGCTTTCCAGAGGCGCCTACCGTGTCGTGATTTGGCGAATTCGAGCCCAACAACTTCAACGACGTCGTGTCAGCTT
Source organism: Mycobacterium attenuatum (assembly GCF_900566085.1). GTDB lineage: Bacteria > Actinomycetota > Actinomycetes > Mycobacteriales > Mycobacteriaceae > Mycobacterium > Mycobacterium attenuatum. The sequence goes on along the minus strand of NZ_UPHT01000091.1, from coordinate 8,842 downwards.
GCCGGCGTCTCGCTAGGGGGAAACCGCCACGCCACTTGCGCCGCCCAACGGAGCCGCATTCCAGCTCGCCGGCGGCATCGGCACCCGCACAGTGCCACCGAATTCCTCACCTAACGTCATCAATCCGCCGGGCCGGATCATGGCGCCCTGGTTCGCTGTCCCGGCGAACCCGCAAGGCCCAGCGCCGCGGTCGGAAACCAGCGGCGACTTGTCCGTAGCTCCCTCTGCGACGACCGTCGAGACCAGTCGCGCATGCGAATCCATGCCAGAATGCGGCGCCAAGGGCGCCACGCTGTTCACCGCCGCAGCTGCTACCGGCGCCCCAGCCCCAGCCGCACCGGCGAGGGGCGCCGCCGTCACCCCCGCCATGGCGCCGAGACCCGGAGCGAGGCCGGCGAACGAAGCGGCAGCCGCGGCCCCGACCAACGGGCCTGCCGCAACGCCGAAGAGATTTCCAATAATCTGCGCAACCACGTCAACAACCGCGCTGACCGGCCACACGACGGGAAAGGAAAGGATAATCCCGATCGCCACGAACGATATTGCCAAAGCGAATTCCAAAATGCCGATGTAGAGCACTAGTGAGAACGCGGCGCCGAATTGCAATGTCACGAAAAGATAAGCGATGAAACCCACGAGGACTACCAGCGCAAATAGCACCAGGAAAATTAGCGCCACGAACAATGGCACAAAAATCAATGCGATCGCTACCCCGAGGATGAATTCCAGAATCATTCTCGGTACCAGTATTAGTAATTCGAAGACGATCTCTATCCAGGGGGTAGAGGTGAGTGTTTGGGCGGTGGTGGTGGCTTGGTTGTTGCCGGGTTTGATGATTGCTGGTGCTGGTGGGGTGTGGGGTGTCGAGGTCAGTGCCGCTGCGGCGGCGCTGTGGTAGGCGGTCATGGTGGTGGTCGCCTGGATCCACATGCGTAGGTAGTCGGCTTCGTTGAGGGCGATCGGAATGGTGTTGATGCCAAAGAAGTTGGTCGCGAGTAGGGCTGCGTGGGTGGTGTGGTTGGTGGCCAGTTCGCCGAGGGTGGGCATGGCGGCTAGTGCGTTGGTGTAGGCCGCGGCGGCAATGTTGTGGGCGGTTGCCGCGGCGGCGCTGTCGGTGCTGGCTTGTAGCAGCCAGGCCAGGTAGGGGGTGTAGGCGCCGAGGCAGATGTCGGCGCTGGGGCCGTGCCATGCTCCGGCGTGCATGGCGGCTAAGGTCATGGTGAGTTCTTCGGCTGCTGAGGCGTATTCGGCGCTGAGTGTCGACCATCCGGTGGCGGCTGCTAGCAGCGAGGCCGGCCCGGGGCCGGTGCTGAGCAGTGTGGAATGTATCTCTGGTGGCCAGGCCATCCATAGTGGCGCGGTCATGCCGGGGTCCCGGGTCGTGCAGACGAGGTGGTTGCCAACCCGTCACCGCCGGCAGAGTGGGCCCCGGTCTTGTCCATGGCGATCTCGGCTCGGGGCAGTACGGGTGGGGCGCTGGGGGTGAGGTGTTTGGCGTTCAGCGCGTCAAATCTGGCCTTACCTCCTGCTCTGGTCGGTGGCGATACCGGGTCGGTCGCCAAGGCTGGCTCCGCTGCGATCAGCGGCGCTGTGCTCGCCAGCGCTGCATCTGCCGCCCTTGCTGCCACCTGCCCCTCAGGGGCCACCCGCAACGTCACAACCACAAACCCTTCCCGCCAATACCGCTCAAACAGTCGGCCTCTACCCCGACCTGGGCAACTTCTCTTGTTGAATTATTCTGGTGCGCAACGCAATACCACGTGCAACCAATGTTTTCGGCGATCATTGGTGTGGCATGGCTGACACCGCAACCGCTCAACCGCTGCGACGCCGGACTCACCGCGGGCTTCGTCTGTTAAGCACTTTCGTCTGTTAAGCACTTTCGTCTGTTAAGCACTTCAGTGCCAACAAAATTGACCACGCCGCGCACGATTTAACATGCTGTTGCGGCAGGAACTTCGGCCATGGGTCAGCCGTGATCAGCGGTGGGCGCAGCTGCGCGGGAGCCGGCCGACATCGAACTCAGTAGCCATACGTCAGAACCCGGTGTAGCTGGACGCGGCCGCTGCATCGGCGGCGACGTAGGTACCCGCGGCGTGCCCGAGATTGGCCTGAGCGATGTCCAGCAAGGTGTTGATTTTGGCGGCCGCTTCTACAAACCGGGCATGGGCGCCCTGAAATGCCGCCGCCGACTCCCCTTGGTGAAATGCCTGCGCCGACATCGCTGACTGCTCGGCCGAACCAATGGTGTGACGCATCAGTCCTGCCTTCGCGGCAAACGCTGACTGCGAGGCGATCAACTGTGGAATATGAGCATCCAACAAACTCATTGCAATTCCTCTCAAAACAGTTATTCCAATTCGGTAATTCTTCAGAACGGGCTCGTCGGCATACACCCCCTGCTGTCTTGCGTCGTCCAGTCAAGTTCTGTATCCCAGCTGGCCGGCGGCATCGGCACTTTCACCGTGCCGCCGCATCCATTGCTCAATGTCATCAACCCGCCGGGATGGAGCGCGTCGCTCTGCGCAGTACCGGCAAGACCGAATGAATCAGCACAGCGCTGCGACGCCAAGACCGACGACTGGCTTGGCGCCACTTCCACGGTTAGCGCCGACACTAATGGCGCGTGCGAAATCGAGCCTGATCCGGCCTGCGCCGCCGACGGCGCCGCAGCGCCGATTACCATGGCAGCCGCTGGTGTGGCCGCCATTCCGGCCATCGGCGCAGCCGCCGCGGCCGAAGCGCCAGCGGCACCTGCCGCAGCCGTCGCACCCGCGATGCCAGCGACACCGGATAACCCTGGGACCAGAGCGCCCAACATCGTTGCGGTCACGGCCGAAGGGCCCAACAGCATCGCAAATATATTCCCAATAATCCACTGAACGACGATCTGCGTGAGACCGAATATCGTTACCGGAATCATGAGGGGAATAAACAAAAATGTAGTAACGAGTACTAGGTTGATGATCCCCAACGCGAAGACAACTATTTCAGCAGCTATAAAGCCCGCGGCAGCGAAATTGCCGGCAATGATGTCATTGATGACTTCCGGTATACCATAAATAATCTGCTCGATGAAGTAAATCAGAATTGCCAGTGCAAGTTCATAACCGCCAGCAATCTTTTCTAGAAACGCTATTATTTCCGTCCATGGAAATGGCGTGAGTGTTTGGGCGGTGGTGGTGGCTTGGTTGTTGCCGGGTTTGATGATTGCTGGTGCTGGTGGGGTGTGGGGTGTCGAGGTCAGTGCCGCTGCGGCGGCGCTGTGGTAGGCGGTCATGGTGGTGGTCGCCTGGATCCACATGCGTAGGTAGTCGGCTTCGTTGAGGGCGATCGGAATGGTGTTGATGCCAAAGAAGTTGGTCGCGAGTAGGGCTGCGTGGGTGGTGTGGTTGGTGGCCAGTTCGCCGAGGGTGGGCATGGCGGCTAGTGCGTTGGTGTAGGCCGCGGCGGCAATGTTGTGGGCGGTTGCCGCGGCGGCGCTGTCGGTGCTGGCTTGTAGCAGCCAGGCCAGGTAGGGGGTGTAGGCGCCGAGGCAGATGTCGGCGCTGGGGCCGTGCCATGCTCCGGCGTGCATGGCGGCTAAGGTCATGGTGAGTTCTTCGGCTGCTGAGGCGTATTCGGCGCTGAGTGTCGACCATCCGGTGGCGGCTGCTAGCAGCGAGGCCGGCCCGGGGCCGGTGCTGAGCAGTGTGGAATGTATCTCTGGTGGCCAGGCCATCCATAGTGGCGCGGTCATGCCGGGGTCCCGGGTCGTGCAGACGAGGTGGTTGCCAACCCGTCACCGCCGGCAGAGTGGGCCCCGGTCTTGTCCATGGCGATCTCGGCTCGGGGCAGTACGGGTGGGGCGCTGGGGGTGAGGTGTTTGGCGTTCAGCGCGTCAAATCTGGCCTTACCTCCTGCTCTGGTCGGTGGCGATACCGGGTCGGTCGCCAAGGCTGGCTCCGCTGCGATCAGCGGCGCTGTGCTCGCCAGCGCTGCATCTGCCGCCCTTGCTGCCACCTGCCCCTCAGGGGCCACCCGCAACGTCACAACCACAAACCCTTCCCGCGCCCCTGACAAGCCCAGCCGGCCCGCCTCTGTCCCGTCTCGCGGGCGTCATGCTTGCGATATCGCCAGCAGGCTCTGGGTGTCCATGGACCAGCAGGTCAATACGCACATATCGCAAACAATACGCATGTATCGGATACAGTTTCACAAGGTTATGGTGGCGTCAACCCGGCCCTTGTCGCGTGAGGATTTGCGCGCGGGGCTGCCGTTGCATTGCTGAGGTTGCGGCCTAGGCGCGTCTGTGCGGCGATTGCGGCATCGGTGTTAGCGCGAGGCCGAGCCCTGTCGTGGGTCACCACAATGCCGTGGTGGCGGCAATCGCGACCGCTCTGCGCTCGGCGGGTTCGCCGGCGCAGGCGGCAAGAATCTCGCCAGACGGAGAGTTACGAGGAAACCTAGGTACGATTTCAGCGACTGGGGTCCGAAGGAGGCTGGCTTGGATAACCCGCGCGCGACAAACGATGACCTGACCGCCAAGGCGCGGATCCGGAACGCGGCGTTGGATCTGTACGCGCAATACGGTGAAGAGCGAGTATCCTTGCGCGCGATCGCGGCTGAGGCCGGGGTCACGCTGGGACTGGTTCAGCATCACTTCAAGACCAAGGCAGGCCTTCTCGCTGCTGTCGACGAGCTTGTCGCGGAGTATTTCTGGCAGGCCGTTGCCCAAGCGGACGATCAGACTGACCCCGCGGCCGCGGCGGCCGCCCGCCGAGAGGCGGTCCAGCGGATGCTTGCCGAGAACCCGCCGGTGTTCAACTACATCCGCCGCGCAGCCTTCGAATTGGAGAGTGCGCGGATGCCGCTGCTCGACGTGTTGATCGACAATCTTCGCGGTGAGGTGGCAGAACTGCGCGCCACGGGAGTGGCCTCCGTGCAACATCACGAGTCCAAGCAGGTGATCGCCGTCTTCATGCGCCTCATGGGCGAACTTTTCTTGCAGCCATTTGTCGAGGCGGCATGGGAGCGCCTACCGCATGCAGATGACGAGCCGACGCCGCGACTGTCGGTGACAATCAAGGACTACTGATCGGGTTGTGCCGCCGCGCAACGAGGGTCGGCTTGTCGACGGGCTCTGCGACCGAGCTGCGTCTTTAGGCAAGCCCCGGCTATCAAGACGGGGGTCATTCAGCCGCGGCGATGTGATAATCGCTCGCAAACGCGTCGACCACGTCGAGATCGTAAGCGCCAGCGTCGGTTCCGATTCCTTGGGCAACGTGCGCTGCCGCAGCGCATCCGAGGCGAGCCGCTTCGCGAAGGTCGCGTCCCAGCGCGCGCCCAAGGATGAATCCGGCGGAGAACGCATCACCGCAACCGGTGGTGTCAACCACATCTACTGCGAATGCGGGCACTTCGACGGTCTCGTCCGGTGAGACGATCAGCGCGCCTTCGCTGCCCTGGGTCACTGCCACGCAGCCGGGACCTGCGGCCAACAGCTGGCGTGCGCCGGTTAAGAGATCGACGGTCCCGGTGAAGCCCAACACCTGCTCGTCGTTGGGCAACAGATAGTCGGTGTGCGGCAGCACGTCCGCAATCCACTGCAGTAAGCCGGGGTCCCCGGCGGCGAGGATGTCCACCGATGTGCTGAGCCCCTTGCTCTTTGCGTACCGCAACAGCTCGGCGGCCGCCGGACCTCCGAGAAACTCGGGACCGCCCAGGTGAAGATGCGAGGACCTGACGACCTCGGCGAGATCAATGTCTTCGAGGCGGAACGCGGCATTGGCGCCTACGCAATGCCAGGCCGGGCGGTCACCATGAGGACGGACGGGGATGACCGATGCCGAGGTCTGGGCCGCCGTGGTCCGAACCAGACCACCGACGTCGACTCCTTCGCGGTGGAGCATGGCCAACAGGGCATCACCCATCGCGTCGGTACCGATAGCACCGAAGCAACGCGCCCGTGCCCCGAGCCGGCTCAGAACCACGGCCGTACCGCCCGCGGTACCCGCGGGCGAAACCTTGATTGTCGGAACGAGTTGCCCCTGCGATCCCTCGGGTATGGACGTGATACCGATGACGTGGGTGTCGAGGACGTGCACACCGACGACAGCGATCTCGACTTGTGTCATTGAGCGGTCCGCCTTTACCAGTCCGGCGCCTCGGAGGCGAGCGAGGCCGTCTTCGCCACTCAAACCTAGGCCACGCGGCACTCCAGGACGAGGTTCGTGTGGCAGCGGCGCCGCATTATCGGCTCGGCCGTGTTGAATCGTTGTCATGACATCGCGCCAACAACCTTTGACCATGCCGCTCGAGGAGGCGATGCGCACTCAGCGCGCCATCCGGAGGCTCAAGAGTGACCCCGTTGACGACAGCCTCGTGCTCCATCTACTCGAGTTGGCGATGAAGGCGCCGACCGGTTCCAACGCGCAGAATTGGGAATTCATCGTCGTCAAGGATCGCGAGGTAGTTGCGAAACTGGGCCGGTTGAACCGCAGGGCCATGAACCTCGTCAGCCCGCTCTACCGGCGTTCCTTTGAACGCCGCGGTGACGAGAAGATGCTTCGGCTACAAAAGGCCGTGCAATGGCAGGCAGATCATTTCGAGGAGATCCCCGTCGTCGTTGTCGCGTGCCTCACGGGTGTCATTGCGCCCTGGCCACCGGTCGCGACGAGCAGCGCGTACGGGTCCATCTATCCGGCGGTGCAGAACCTGTTGCTGGCCGCACGTGCGGCTGGGTTGGGTGCTGGTTTGATCACCGTGCCGCTATGGAGCAAGTTCTTGGCGAGGCGGGCGCTGGGGCTGCCGTGGAATGTCACTCCGTGCGCGGTAATACCTCTAGGCTGGCCGATCGGCAAGTACGGTCCCACGACGCGCCGGCCAGTCGGAGAACTCGTCTCGCTCGACAGATACGGCAATCGCGTGTTTCGGTAGGCGCCGGAGTACGACCGCGCGACGGGATAGACTGCGCTCCCCTGGTTTGGCGGTGTACGGGCAGAAATGACTCTGGAAGTCCACTCGGGAGAAGCCATCATCGGTGATAGCGTGACGCAGTTCGTCAAGCGCCGGGCGGACGCGCCCGCCGGCTTTTTTGCCTGGGAAGCCGCAGGGCTGCAATGGCTTTCACGCGTTGACGGCGGTGTGCCAAGTGCCACGGTCGTAGCGGTCGACGCAACGAGCCTCACCCTGCGGCGGCTTGAGGCGGCGACGCCGAGCCCTGAGGCGGCATCCACCTTCGGCGCTCAACTGGCCGTCACCCATGACGCGGGGGCACCGGCATTCGGCTCCGGTCCCGACGGGTGGGATGGACCGGGGTTCTTCGGGCCGTTGTCGCAGCCGTTGCCGATGTCGCTACGGCAGCACCAACGCTGGGGCGACTTCTACGCCCAGGAACGGCTGATCCCCATGGCTGATCTGGCGGCGGCACGGTTGGATACGTCGACTCGGACACTACTCGAGGGCGTCGTCAGACGTTGCCGTGCAGGTGATTTCGACGACGATGATCAGCCGGTTCGGCTACACGGGGATTTGTGGAGCGGCAATGTGATGTGGACCTCCGACGGGGCAGTACTGATCGACCCGGCAGCGCATGCCGGTCATCGCGAGACCGATCTGGCGATGCTGGCGTTGTTCGGCTGCCCACACTACGACGCGATCCTCGCCGGTTACCAACAGGTGCGATCGCTGAAACCCGGCTGGCGCAACCGCATCGGGCTGCACCAGCTTTACCCGCTGCTGGCCCATGTCGTGCTCTTCGGCGGCGGGTACGCACGGCAGACGCATGTGGCGGCCCGCGCCGCGCTGGCTGCCTGACGATTGCTCGTCACATCACGAAGGCAGGTGTCGCCACGGCCGATTGAGGTCGCGTGAGCCGTTCGCCGCAACGGCTATCGACAGCCCATCCCGCGGGACGCGGGTTGTGGGCCGAGCGGCTAGACCAACCCGTTGGTCCCAGTTGGACCGAACAACAGACCCCCGGTTCCGCCGGTGCCCGCAACGCCAGGGGGAACACCGAACCCGCCGTTGCCGCCGCCTCCCCCGTTGCCGAACAATTCGGCGTTTCCGCCGTTGCCACCGTTGCCGCCCTTGCCGACCGGGCCTCCGCCGCTGTCGCTCCCGCCACCGGCGCCGCCGGTACCTCCGCCCCCGAACAGCCCGGCGTTGCCGCCGGTTCCGCCGTTGCCGCCGTTGCCCTGGAAGGAGTTTCCGCCGTCACCGCCGTCGCCTCCGTTGCCGATCAACACGGCGCCGGTGCCACCGGCGCCGCCGCTGCCCGCGGTGATCCCGCCGATCCCGCCTCCTCCCCCGGCTCCGCCGACGCCGATCAGCAAGCCGGCGTTGCCGCCCGCACCCCCGGCGCCCGCGCTTTGGTTGCCGCTGCCGCCGGACCCGCCTGCTCCGCCGTTACCGAAGACCAAGCCCGCCTTGCCGCCGGCCGCGCCGGCTCCGCCGGCGCCGACCATGCCCAATCCGTTCCCGCCGTTCCCCCCGGCTCCGCCGTTGCCGATCACGCCGGCAGCGGCGCCGATTCCGCCGGCACCGGCGGCGGCGCCCGCGCCACCGTCCCCGCCCGTGCCACCGGTGCCGATCAGGGTGGCGGCGGTACCGCCAGCGCCGCCGGTGCCGCCGGTAGTGGTGCCGCCGCCGCCCGCTCCGCCGGTCGCGCCGTTACCGAACAGCATGCCGGCGTTGCCGCCGGCCCCTCCGTCGCCGCCGGCGCCGGTCAGACCGATGCCGCCGGCGCCGCCGTCACCTCCACTGCCGAACAGCACTCCACCGGTTCCGCCGATTCCGCCGATTCCGCCGTTGAGGTTGCCCGCACCGCCGCTTCCGCCGGCACCGCCCGCGCCGCCCACCG
>NZ_UPHT01000153.1 GCF_900566085.1 Mycobacterium attenuatum | reverse complement strand
GACCCCCCGCTGCGGCCGCGGCCCCACCGGACCCACCGACACCGCCATTGCCGTACAGCCACCCTCCCGCACCGCCGGCGCCACCGGCTGCACCGGCCCCACCGGCGCCCCCAGCGCCTCCATTGCCGATCAACCCCGCGGCTCCACCAGCACCACCGGCGACCCCCGCGGTCGTGCTGGCACCCCCATTGCCGCCGTTGCCGTACAGCAAGCCCGCTGGCCCACCGGGTTGACCCGGCGCGCCCGGTGTGCCATCACCAATGAGCGGACGCGCCAACAACGCGCGGGTCGGGGCGTTGATCGCATCGAGCACCAGCTGCTGCACATTGACCGCTTCGGCACCGCCATACCCGTTGCCTGCGGCCACCAGGGCCCGCACAAACTGCTGTTCAAAGGCCGCAGCCTGGGCGCTGAGCACCTGGTAAGCCTGCCCGTGGCTGGCAAACAACGCCGCCACGGCCACCGACACCTCGTCGGCAGCAGCAGGCGCGACCGTCGCGGTCGCCCCTGCCACGGCCGCGTCCGCAGCATCAACCGCCGACCCCACCCGGGCCAAAACGGCCGCTGCCTCTACCATCCACACCGGTTGGGCCACCACAAACGACATCGCACGCCTCCGTTCGACGGCCACCACGCCGGAATCAGACGTCCCGAGTATGACAGCAGATACTCACTCGGAATCCCCCATTTCGTCGCACGGGTAGTGCGAATCGACCGGATTGCAAACGGCGATATCTCTTCGTTGCCTGCGTGCTGCTCAGGATGCCCAGATGCTGCTCAGGATGATAGAGCCGAATTCTTATCGGCGTCGCGTGGCAGAGGGACAACAACACGGACAACGTCCTCGCCGGGGACAGATGGCAATACCCGCACCCCGGTTTACCAGTTCACAGGCTCACTCGCACCTTCGGTTAGAGGCGGATCAGCCCCACCGAATGGATCATCGGACCAACCGGCTCTATCGCCGGGGATTCCTACGGATATTTGTGAAATCAGCCGACGGCCCGCACGGCCACAGAACCAGGGAAAAACCGGGGCGTGGGTGCGCCGCTAGCGGCGCCAGCTCTCATCCTCGTCCCACGAGTTTTCGACGTCGTCGTCGACGTGGTCGGATGCATCGGCACTTCCTCCCGACAGCTCACGCTGAAGCCGCTGGAAGTCGGTCTGCGGGGAGCTGTATTTAAGTTCTCGAGCAACCTTGGTCTGCTTTGCCTTAGCCCGGCCGCGGCCCATGGGGGAACCCCCTCGCGAAATAACGGAGCGGCCTACGAGTAGGCGGCTCCGATCTCTTAGTGTCGTTATTGTCCTGCCGACAGCTTACCGTGCCCTTGCGTGGGCGTGGGCACACCCTGCCACCCAAGTCCCGACAGCATGGCGGACGTCACAGGTTTCACCGAACACCGCGTCGCAACCGCTCGACGGCCAGTCGCCCGGCGCCGAGTTCCCCGGCAGGCGGCAAGGACTCGGCGTCGATCACCGCGGCGATATCGGCGTCGGGGCCGGTTGTCAGCTCGGTATCGGCGGGCAGCCCCCGCTTGACCAAAGCCAACGCGACCGGGCCCAGGTCGACGTGCTCGACGACCGTTCCGATGCGTCCGACGGCGCGACCACCCGCCATAACCGGATTGCCGGTGGACGGGCGATCCCCCGAGCCGTCCAGATGTAACAGCACCAGCATCCGCGGCGGTTTGCCGAGGTTGTGCACCCGGGCAACGGTTTCTTGTCCGCGGTAGCAGCCCTTGTCGAGGTGCACGGCCCCCAGCCCGGGCCCCCCGATCCAGCCCACCTCATGGGGAATCGTGCGTTCGTCGGTGTCGACTCCCAGCCGGGGGCGGCGGGCCGCCACACGAAGTGCCTCGTAGGTCCACACCCCGGCCGGTCGGACACCGGCTTGCGTCAAGCGGTGCTGCCAGTCGGCGCGGTCGGCGCGCGGTACCAGCAGGTCCAGTTCGATGTGCCCGGCGGGAGCCGGCATCCGGCGCAGAAATCCGCCACCAGCGACCGGCGCCGCGGCCGTGTCGGCAGGCAATGCGTCCAGGCCCACCGCGTCCAGTACCGCCCGATCGGACAACCGCGGGCCCAGCAGCGACAGCACCGCCAGGTCGGCGACATCCGGGGTGACGTCGGCCCAGAAGACCATCTTTCGCAGGTAGTTCAGCAGCGGTTCGCCGCGCCACGGTTCGGTGTCGAGGTAAGTGGTGCCACCCAATTCGGTCTGGATCCAGTGATCTTCCACGCGGCCTTGTCCGTCCAGGCTGAGATTCTCGGTGCTGGCACCCTCGGGCAGCTCGCTGACATGCTGCGTGGAGATGCTGTGCAGCCAGCTCTGCCGGTCCTTGCCGGTCAAGGCGATGACGGCCCGATGGGAGCGGTCGACGAATACGGCATCGATCTCGGCCGCACGCTGTTCGCCCAGCGGGTCACCGTAATGCCAGATCGCGCCGGCGTCGGGTCCTGGATCCGGGGCGGGAACTGCGCTCACACGTCGACTCTACGGAAAGACCCTCCGGGCACTCGAGTCTCCCAGTCTCCGGGCCGAACGGGCATCAAACCCACCGGTGTCAGGCCACTAGGCTCCTGTGTCATGGCTGGGTATCTCGGCGTTGTCGTCACGCTCGACGGTGAAGTCCTGACGCCGGCGACGCCGTTGTTGCGGGCCGACGACCTGGCCGCGGTGCGGGGAGACGGCGTTTTCGAGACGCTGCTGGTGCGCGATGGTGCGGCGTGTCTGGTGGAAGCGCATCTGCAGCGGCTGACCCATTCGGCCCGGCTGATGGATCTGCCCGAACCGGACCTCACCGGCTGGCGGAACGCCATCAATCTCGCCACGCAGCGATGGGTTGCCGGCACCGGCGACGAGGGTGCCATGCGTCTGATCTACAGCCGCGGCCCGGAGGGCGGTCCAGCGGGTGCCTCCGCGGCGCCCACGGCCTATGTGATGGTCAACCCGGTACCCGAGCGGGTCGCAGCGGTCCGGCGTTCCGGCCTCGCGGCCGTCACCTTGGACCGCGGTTTGCCGGCCGGCGGCGCCGACGCAATGCCCTGGCTCATGGCCGGCGCCAAGACGCTGTCCTACGCGGTCAACATGGCAGCCCTGCGCCACGCCGCCAGGCAGGGCGCCGGCGACGTCATCTTCGTGAGCTCCGACGGCTACGTCCTCGAAGGACCGCGCTCCACGGTGATCATCGCTACCGACGACGGCACGGCCGGCGGTAACCCGTGCCTGCTCACGCCGCCGCCGTGGTATCCGATCCTGCGCGGCACCACCCAGCAAGCCCTCTTCCACGTGGCCCGCGCCACCGGCTACGACTGCGACTACCGGGCGTTGCGAGTTTCCGATCTGGTTGCCGCCCAAGGAGTTTGGCTGGTGTCGAGCATGACCCTGGCCGCTCGCGTGCACACCCTCAACGGCCGGCGACTACCCCCTGCCCCGATCGCAGCGGCATTCGCCGAACTGGTCGACGCGGCCATCGTCGGCGACCGCTGAAGACGCCAATTCTGTTGTCGGCAGCTCGAAGTGAGGGTACGGTCAGCCGTACACAGGAAAGGAGGTGGTCCGCGAAATTGATAGCTTCATGGACATGTGAGGTGGCTGCGCGCTAGCTGCATGGCTCGGAAGAGCCGGCGTTCAACGCGCGCTGGCGAATCCCACGTAGCCACCCGGCCCCCGAGTTTCCGGTCTGTCCAACCGGATATGCGCTCGGGGGCCGCTCCATATCCAGCCGGTGTTACTTCGCCGCTTTGGTGCTCATCTGTTCGGCGATCTGGCCGGCTCCGTCAGCGATGTCGGTGCCGCAGGCCTCCACCTCGATGACCACATCGGAGACTGCCTTCAGCACATGCTGGCAGGCCTTGCCGCTGCCGCCGGTCTCGGTGCGAACCTGGGCGATCCTGGGGGAAGCCCCGGTCACATCCCCGAACGTCCATTCGCTGGTTTTGGTCGAACTGGTGAATTTGACGGTCTGGTTAGTGCAGGCTGCCCATTTGTCTGCGGACGCCTGGACGAATGCCCGAGCCTTCTCCGCCGACGGGAAGACAGCTGCGGCTTCGATCACTCGGTGCGCCGGGTTCTCGCCTTGGGTGTGCAGGACCTGGCTGCGCACCTCGGTAGGGGAATGCGGGCGATACACCGACTCCTGGAGGGGTTCGTAGGCCGCGATGCACGCCGCTTCTGACAGCGTTCCCTGCGGTGTGCGCAGTTGGTCGCCGTGTGCGGAGACCAACATGTTCTGGTCGCCGAGAATCTGTCCGACTTCTGCGGCGCCGAGCAGCATCGGTTCGATCCGGGATGCGGCCGCCGGAGCGGCTGGAGCTGTGGAACCGCCCGGCTTGGCCGCTGGCTTACGACCGCCTCCCTGGGTGGCGAACACCGCGATCAGCGCGACGGCGATAACGACGGCCACGACGGCACCGCCGATGACCAGGAGCCGCTTGTTGGACTGCCCGGTGGCGCTGCTTGGCGTGACCGGCGCCGGTGCCGGCCGAGACGGGGTGCTGGGTGTGGGGGCGGCCTGGGCTGCCGGCGCCGGACTCGGTTGCGGTTTGGCCTGCGGTGTCGACGATGCGCCGGCCGGGCCCGCTTCGACGGCGCCGATTTCGGCCAGCACATTGTCGATTTCGGTGCGGGTGCGGTAGGTGACGTCGTGTCGCATCCGCAGCATGCGCAGCAGCTGCGCGATGTCGCTGCGAGCGCTCGGATCGTCGCCGTCCTCGTCGAGCCCGGATCGAAGCTCCACCAGCATTTGGAGCTGTTGTTGGGGGCTGAGTTCTTTTTCGGCAAGGGTGTCACCCAGCCGCATCAGGTAGCCGAACGGTACGGGTGGTTCCTCGGGCAGCGGCGACGGCAGCGGCGGGACCTTGTCGCGAAGGGCGTGGATCGCCGTGACCAATTGGATGCCGGCGTCAACGGTCGGGTTCTGGTAGTTGATGATCTGCAACGTCGAGACGGGATTGACTCGCACACTGTCGACCGGCCCGACCTGCACGGGAAGGATCGGCCGCTGCAGGGCTTGGGCGTAGCGCAATTCGGCCTGACTGGGTTTGGACTGCAGCCAGTGATTCGACAGCGCGACGATGAACACGTCGCACCCGCGGATCTGCTCGAGGATCTTGCTCCACCAAGCGTCGCCGCCGCCCAACTCCTGGTCGAACCAGACTTGCTGCTGGGCGCGCCGAAGCGCGGTCGTCAAGCCTTCCAGCGACGACCGGTCTTGGCTCGAGTAGCTGATAAATATGGCCATTGCACTCTCCGATTGAGGGGCTCAGGGAGCTAACACGGCGAATCCGTCATGCGACGGTAGCGCATGGTCTTCACCGCAGCAATCTGGCTTCGGCAAACGTGTGCTGGATCATGACATGGGTTGGTGCCGGTCCGGTTTGGTCGCGGCGCTGTGGCTGCCGCCGTCGGCGATAGGCCCCGTCGGCGCATGAAATTCGGCGTAGCGGCGGGCGAATTCGTCCCCGGGAACCGGCCATTGTTCGCCGTCACTGCCGCGGACCACCCAATCTCCGTCCGCGGCGGTCGTCGGCCCTTCCAGGGTGTGGATCGTCTCACCGGCGTGAGCGGGCCGGGCTTGTACTCGTCCCTTCCGGCGCCATTGTCCGTTGCCGACGTCCTCGTAGGTGGCCCGGAAGATGTCGTCGCGCACCGACCAGATTTTCCCCTCGGCTTGCACGGCCCAATCGCCAGCGTTGGCCCGCATGGTGTGCCCGGAATCCGACTGCCACCTCCACGGGACGTTTCGTTGCTCGGCGCCGACCGTCCCGACACGAGTGAATGACCGCCACAACGGGCGTGACCGGTAGCCCAATTGGCGCAGGCTCCACAACGTGGCGGCCAGGCTGCGCACCGCGGCGTTGAGCATGTCGGGATTGCTTTCCACCACCGACCAGTCGACCAGCTTGTCGTGGATCCTGCGGGAATCGTCGCGCGGGGTCCCGTACTTCCAGCCGTTGCGACGGTAATAACGACACCAGTCCTCGTGTTCTGCCCTGGCCATGCCCAGCGCCGAGTCGCGGTCGAAGCCCATCAGCGCGAGCTGTTCCAGCGCAGGCAGATCAGCCATGTCCCGCCCGGACAGCTGGACTGCGGGGCAGCCCCAGGTATTCCAGGTGTGTCCGGCGATGCGTTCGACCATCCATAACGCGTTGCGCACCTGGCGCCGGTTGGATCCGCGGTAGAACTCGTCGAGTTCGGCCCACGGCCGGGCAGCCGGTGATCTGGGTGCGTTCGGGTCGATGGTGGCGACATAACGCTCGTGGATCAGCCTGGCCGCGCGTTCCCAGGCGTCTTGGACCTGGCCCTGGCGAGTGTCCAGGGCCAGGCTGTAGGTCTGCAGCAGGCCGACGATCTGCGAGGAATCGTCGGTGCCGCGGGCGTTGGGATCCCAGGCGTAGACGGGCATCGCCGGCAGGCGGGCCCCCAGCCTGGTTCCGGTCGCGGTGGAATGGGTGTCGACCAGGATCACCGCGCAGGTCGCCGGGTCGGCGTCACCGATCAGCCGCAGCAGAGTCGGTACCGTCGGCGCCTCGGGAACCGCGTCGATCCTCGGACCCTCGGACAAGAAGCCGGCCTGCTGGCGGTAGAACTGGTGATCCTTGAGGTAGTCCTCGGCGTCTCTTTCCACCAGCGTGAGCGCCGGCAGGGGTGGCACGCCGGGCGGGGTGTAGAAGTCGCGTTCGAGGGCCCGGCGAGTCAGGTCGGCGCACAGCGCCAACGTCAATTGCGAAGTGCCGCAGACAAATACGCGCTGTATGTTGGGCGTTGCGATGATGCCGTCGAGTAGTCGGCCGGCGGTGACCTCGTACCGGCCGACCACGTCGGCCGCCCATCTGGTGTCGGATCCGCCGAACTGCTGGGCGCGCCATGCCTCGGCCAGCCACGGATCGTCGATGCGAACGATGAGCGGTAAGCGCTGCTTGTCGCCGATCTCGGCGAGCCGACGACCGATCAGGTCAAGCCACATCAAGTTGGTCGCCGGATCGGGCGACATCAGGTAGAGCCGCCCTAGATGGCGCCACAGTCGCAGCGACACCAGGGTCGACGGTGCGTTGAGGTCGACCAGCACCACCCGGGCGCCCAGCCTGCGAACCCGCTGCACCCGGTCGTCGCCGGCGTTGGTGATCACCACCAGGGTGCTGCGCCGGTCCAAGGTCCGCGCGGCGGCGCTGATCATCGACTCGGTGTCGTCGTCGACACCGACGATGGCGGTCACCGAGTCGGCGAGGTTGGCCCGCAGCCGGTCCACCTGCGAGCGGAAGACGCCGACGACGACCCCGCCCAACCCGGTGAAGATTGCCGACAGCGCCGCGATGCGGGCCAGTTCCAAGCCGACAGGTGTGGGATTGGGGCAGGCTCGCCCGCTGAGCGAGGTGTCTCCGGTGCTGCCTTTGACCAGTTGGGCGGTCCACATCAGCGGGGTGAAGACAGCCGGATGGTTGGCGTCGTGACAACCCCAGTACGAACTGAGGCCCAACACGGCGCTCATCGTGATGAGCAATGCGATCACGGTGAACGAAACGCCCACCAACCTGTGGCTGGCGTTGCCCCGGAAATTCAGCACCGAGACGGCGATCAGCACCGCCACCACGACCGCGATGGTTGCCATCGATCCTGGCCGGCCGAACCAGCTCAGCCCCGGCGGCAGCACATCGAGAATGGCGGGCTGCAGGGCTACCACGGCGAGATAGGCGATCAACAGCACCCCGATCACCGACACGACCCATCGAGCCACCGGCGAGGGCGTCCTGCTGCGCGGCATCCGTCGGCTCCTTTCGTTCGTATATCGGCTGTTCGGTCGTCGAACAGTACACGCAGAACCGGAGGCCGAAGGCAACAAATGAGCCGGTTAGCGTCGGCGGGTCAGGCCGGGGGCCAACGCTTAGCCGACAAATCTGGTCAGGCGCGCCGACAGATGCGGCACCAAGCCGCCGTCGGCGTCCACCCGCTCCTCGACATAGGCGAGGTCGCCGCCCTCGACGATGCCGTAGAGCCGCTTGGCCCCGCCGACCAGCACGCCGGAGCGGCTCCGGGCCAGCGCGTCGGTCACCAACTCCCAGGACGACTGGGTGCGCGGACGGCCGTAGAACAACTCGACATAACCAGCGGAGTGGGCCAGCAGTAGCTCGATCGCCTGCGACTCGCTCGGGTCGTCGGGATCGCTAACGAAACGCCAGAAACCCGTCTCGCGCAAACCCGGCTCGTGGTATTCACCGGTGTCGGTGAGACGCCACGACCGGGCTTCCCAATTCAAATAGTCGCCGCCGTCGTGCGACACCACGATCTGCTGGCCGAAGCGGTAGTCGCCGTCGTGTCCGCGGCCCTCGCCTTCCCCGCGCCACACACCCACCAGCGGCAGCAGTGCCAGCAGTGCGTCGTGCAGGCAGGCGCCTTGGCGCAGGTTGGCGGTGTCGGCGGGTAATGGCAAATCGTCGAAGACGGGAATGTTGCGGGCCGCGGTCAGCTTGGCACGTTCCGCTGCTTGAAACATTCCGGCGACGGCACGGTCGCCGGAGCCCGCTCCCGGCCGATGATGGCCGTCGTCGGAGGTCACGATTCGTCGGTGATCAGCCGATACAGCGCGTACAGCGCGAACCAGGAGATGACCACGGTCGCCAGGACCAGCATGATCTCGAAGAACAGCACCACGCGGATGAGTCTATCCGGGATCCGGCTGGCGCGGCCGTCAGGCGATCTTGACGTCGACCTCGTGAATGCCCGCGCCCGACGGTCTGACCACCGCGTCACCGTTGCCGGCTTTCGACAACGCGCGCACGGTCCAGGAGCCCGGCGCGGCAAAGAACCGGAAGTCGCCGGTGGCCGACGCGACCACTTCCGCGGTGAACTCGTCGGACGAGTCCAGCAACCGGACGAAGGCGCCGCCCACGGCCTGGCCGTCACGATCCACGACGCGACCGGTGATCACTGTTTCCTTTTCCAGGTCGACGCTGGCAGGCAGCGTCAGTCCTTGCTTCGGCGCAGTGCACATATCAGTTTCCCAACTCGATCGGGGCACCCACCAGGGAGCCGTATTCCGTCCAACTGCCGTCGTAGTTCTTGACGTTTTTGTGCCCGAGCAATTCGTGTAAGACGAACCAGGTGTGCGAGGACCGTTCCCCGATCCGGCAGTACGCGATGGTCTCTTTTGCGCCGTCCAGGCCGGCATCGGCGTACAACTGGGCCAACTGCTCGTCGGACTTGAAGGTGCCGTCTTCGTTGGCGGCCTTGCTCCACGGCACGTTGATCGCGCCGGGAATATGGCCGGGTCGCTGGCTTTGTTCCTGCGGCAAATGCGCCGGCGCCAGGATCTTTCCGGAGAACTCGTCGGGGGATCGCACGTCAACCAGGTTCTTGGCGCCGATGGCCGCGATCACCTCATCACGGAATGCACGGATGGCATTGTCCGGCGGGGTCGCGCTGTAGGAGGTCGCGGGCCTGGTCACGGTGTCGGTGGACAGTGGACGGCCGTCGAGTTCCCACTTCTTGCGGCCGCCGTCGAGCAGCTTGACCTTTTCGTGGCCGTACAGCTTGAAATACCAGTACGCGTAGGCGGCGAACCAGTTGTTGTTGCCGCCGTAGAGGATCACGGTGTCGTCATTGGCGATGCCGCGGTCGCTGAGCAACTTGGAGAATTGCTGGGCGTCGACGAAGTCGCGTTTGACCGGGTCCTGCAGATCGGTGCGCCAGTCCAGCTTGATGGCACCGGGAATGTGGCCGTCGTCGTATGCGCTGGTGTCCTCGTCGACTTCGACGAAGACGACGTTGGCGGCTCCCGAATTGCTGAGATTGCCCTCAGCCCAGTCGGCAGAGACCAGGACGTCGGAGCGTGCCATGGTGGGGATCCTTTCGATTTTCGTCACATCAACAGTGAGGCGGGAACGGCACCGGGCCGCAGGCGGGCCAGCAGGAGGTAGAGCTGGCAGCCCAGGCAGATACCGAAGGCCGCATTCAGGAAGGCGGCCGCCAGCGCGAACGACGTCGCACCGACACCCACCGCTACCGGGCCGACAGCGAAGCCGGCGACGCCGTAGACCGCGAACACGAATCCGACCAATTGGGCAAACTTCAACGGCGGCAAGGCTGCTCGTTCACACACCGGTCCCAGCCGGGGCGACACAAACGTCGAGAACAACAGCCCGTAGGGATGCCGGCGAGGCCCGAGTGCGGCGCCGACAGCGAACACGACGGCCTGGATGCTCAAGGCGACTGCGCCAGCTGCCGGGCTGACAGCAGAGATGATCAGGACGAGCCCCAGGACCGCCGTCGTCAGCCACGCGGCGAATCGCGGCCCACGAACGTCCACACCCGCCACACGGGCGGGGGCGGTCTTGCTCTGCACGAATTGCTCCTAGATACGCCTATTGCACGGAAAAGGTGGGAGATACGCCGCGGTGGGTCTCCGAGGCTGCTCCGAGCGCTGCGCGGATGACGCGGCTACTCAGCAGCTACAGCGACAGCAACAGCCCGCGATCCGGCACAGATCAACTGTGCGGCGCTTGGTGAGCTTGAGCTCGAGGTGGGCTGACACGTCGGTCAGCTTACCCAATGACGTAGTGATCAAGCCAACAGCATCGTCGAGGGCGGGCGGCCGCGGTTGAGCTGCCGTGGGGCGTCGATGCGGTGATCATGACTGTCTGAACCCGGTGAGCGCGACGGTCACGTCGTAGGTGATGCCTTCGATGATGACGTCCGACCCGCGTGCCCCCACGGTGTTGGGCGCCACCCCGAACGGCAGCTTCTGGTTGGGCAGCCTGCTGCTGAAGGCGTGCAGCACCGCCGCCTGCTTGTCGTCGGGTACGGGTTGGTCCGCGGTGTCGGGGCCGGTTACCACGCGTGTCGGCGTGATCACCAGGGTTTCCTGGTTCTGGGGATCGATCGACAGGTCCACCGACACACTGACCCGATGGTCGAAGTCGGCTGACTTCGGTGTGCCGCTGAAGACGAGCCCATGACTTCCCGATATGCCCGACTCGGTGGTGCCACCGGTGGCATCGTTGCTCTCCTGCTGCGGGGCCTGCACCATCAGATCGGTGATGCCCAGGTAGTGGCCCAGATGCATGGAGTCGATGATGATGCGGCTTTCCAGCTCGTGCATCGACAACTTCGCGTCGGGCTGGATCAACCAGGACGCGTGAGACAGATCGATGGCGTGCATGGTGGCCTCGAGCGTGGCTTTGCCCACTGCCGAGTGGTCGATGGCGTAGGCCTTGATCTCCAGCTCGTGGTATCGATCTCGCATCGCCTGCGGGATGAACGGGAATCCCAGGATGGCAACGAAAGGATCAGAACCCAGGTTCGCAGCCTTGCGCACGCTGGTCGAGAGCCGATATTCGGCATAAATGCTGGCGCCGAAGTCGACGCCGACAACGCCGAGGACGACGACGGCCACGGCAGCGACGCCGATCAGCAGCTTGCGCATCCGGATATTGTGGCCTATCGCCCCGGCGCCATCGCTGGCCGAGCTTGCAGGCGCCGCTGTCCACCGCTTTTCACGGCCGTATCTCGATTTGACCTGCTGGCGACCGCAGCTGCGGTTGAGCCGGCTGCAGCGCCGGGGTTTCCAGGTGTCAACGAGACAGCGGTCACCTGTGCCTCTGGTGTCGGCGGTACCTAATGCGTCCGGCTTGGAGCGATAACCGCCGCGCTTGGCTGCGCGCCCCTTGTCGGAGAGCGTTGAGGGCGCTACACCCCCGCGTGAAGAGATGGAGGCGGTGCGGTTGGGTCGACGGCTGGCGGTGTCGAGTGTGCGTTGGCGGTGGCCAGTGTGCGTTGATGTCGCCGAGTGTGCATTGATGGCGCCGACTGTGTCGTCAGGGCGGCCGATCGCGCGTGGAGCCGCCCTACACGCACAGTCAAAGCCCTCGCCGCACACTCGATACGGCGGCGTGGCCGCCAATTCGGTGAGTGCGTGAGAGTTTCTCCCGAACGCCTGCCATCACAAGAGGTTCGAGCCTAGGCGCGGTATCGGCCCGCCGAGAATAGGGCCAAGGTGTTCCGTGGGTGTCCAAGGTCATGGTCAACGGTCGAATATTGTCGTGACCTGGGCACCAACACAGATCCCGCTCGCCGGCTGGGGCAGATGGGGCGAATGTGACATGGCGCGGCGCCTGGTGCCAATTTCGCAGGCCGCGTCGTCGTATTTGGCCGACTCGTCAGCAGGCATAACCTGCCTCGGCGCTTTCGGTGGCTAAGGCTGGGCTTGACTTGCCCGATTCGTCGGCAGGCGTACCCTGCCTCGTCATCGGGCGAAAGACCAGGTGGCAAGTTATCGTTAGATGATCTGGCCGCTATAGTCACCGGTTGCGCTGAACATGGGAGATGCCTTTCCCCCGACGCTGGAGGGGATCGTTGGAATTACTACTGTTGACCTCGGAGCTGTATCCCGACCCCGTTCTGCCGTCGCTGTCGCTGCTTCCCCATAACGTGCGGACGGCCCCGCCGGAGGCTTCGTCGTTACTGGAGGCCGGTAACGCGGATGTGGTACTGGTCGACGCACGCAACGACCTGTCGGCTGCGCGCGGTCTGTGCCGTCTGTTGAGCACAGCGGGGCGGTCCGCACCGGTACTGGCCGTGGTGACCGAGGGCGGACTGGTGGCAGTCAGCGCTGACTGGGGACTGGACGAGATACTGCTGCCCAGTACCGGACCGGCTGAGATCGACGCCAGACTGCGCCTGGTGGTTGGCCGGCGCGGCGGTCTATCCGAACAGGAGGGCGTCGGCAAGGTCAGCCTGGGTGAACTGGTGATCGACGAAGGCACCTACACCGCGCGGCTGCGCGGCCGACCGCTCGACCTCACCTACAAAGAATTCGAACTACTGAAATACCTTGCTCAACATGCCGGACGAGTTTTCACCCGCGCGCAATTGCTCCACGAGGTATGGGGATACGACTTCTTCGGAGGCACCCGCACGGTCGATGTGCACGTCCGACGATTGCGCGCCAAACTCGGCCCCGAGCACGAAGCCCTGATCGGCACCGTCCGCAACGTCGGTTACAAGGCGGTGCGGCCTGCGCGCGGCCGAACCGTTGCCGTCGAGCCCGACGACGAAGGCCCAGAGCCTGACCGCGCCGATTACCAGGACCCGCTGGTCGACCCGCTGCGCAGTCAGTGACGCCGGGGGAGTGGTGTTTGGCGCTGACTGACGATCAGCAGCGGAAAATCCGCGAAATGATCGCGGCGGCAACGGCATTCGATGGGGTGACGCCGGTCGGTGAGCAGGTGCTGCGAGAGTTGGGCCACCGGCGCACGCAGCACCTCGTTGCCACCGATCCTCGCTCAGGCAACGCGATCATCGGCTATCTCAATCTCAGCCCGACGCGCGCCGCCGAGTCCGCGATGGCCGAGCTCGTCGTGCACCCGCAAGCCCGGCGTCGCGGTTACGGAAGCGCGCTGGCCCGCGCAGCGCTGAAAAAGACTCATGGGCAAAACCAATTCTGGGCCCACGGCACATTGGAGCCCGCCCGGGCCATGGCCGCCGCGCTGAATCTGTCCCCGGTGCGCGAACTGGTGCAGATGCGCCGCTCGTTGCGCGATATCCCCGAACCGACGATCCCCGAGGGGCTGCGGATCCGCACCTACGCCGGCCCGACCGATGACCCGGAATTGCTCCGGGTCAACAACGCCGCGTTCTCATATCACCCGGAACAGGGTGGCTGGACTCAAATGCAGCTGGCCGAACGGCGCAGCGAATCGTGGTTCGATCCGGCGGGCCTGTTCCTGGCGTTCGACGCTTTCGCGGGCCACGACGCCAGACTGCTCGGCTTCCACTGGACCAAGGTTCACCAGGACCGGCCCGGCCTCGGCGAGGTCTACGTGGTGGGTGTCGATCCGTCGGCCCAGGGGCGCGGTGTCGGTAAGACGCTGACTTCGGTCGGTCTGAGCTCGTTGGCGCGGCGGCTGGCCGCCGCCGACGGTGCCGAAGAGCCCACGGTGATGCTGTACGTGGAGTCCGACAACGTTGCAGCCATGCGCACCTACCAGAGCCTGGGGTTTGTCACCTACAGCGTCGACACGGCCTACGCCCTGGCCGGCGCCGATCCGTCGTTCGCCTGACGATCGCCAACCGGCATGTTCCGGTAAGAAGAATAGTTAGTGGTTGACTTGGCAATTCGTCTTAGAGACGGCCGTGCAGCGCCGCAATCGTCGAAAATGCGTTCAGGGAGCGAGAGCGATGAGGCTCGACACGGTAGGCAGGGCACTAGCGACGGCGGTGGCGACCCTCACCGCTTGTGGTGGAGGCCTCACCGCATGCGGTAGCGATGAAAACCTCGGTAGCTCGTCGGCGACCGGCCACGCAACACCTTCGGGAAGAACCGACTGCAGCGGTAGAGATGCCTTGACCGCAGAGGGATCGACCGCTCAGCAGAATGCCATGGCGTTGTTCAACCAGGTGTGGAGCCAGGCATGTCCGGGCAAGAAAGTGTCCTACAACCCGACCGGCTCGGGCGCCGGTCGCGAGCAGTTCATCGCCGGCCATGTCGACTTCGCGGGATCGGACTCGCCTCTGGTCGCCGAACAGATCGGACCGGCGGCCAACCGCTGCAAAGGAAACCCGGCCTGGGATCTGCCGCTGGTATTCGGACCAATTGCCTTGGTGTACAACCTCGCTGGCGTAACCAACCTGGTCCTCGACGCCGATGCGATGGCCAAGATCTTCAGCGGCACCATCCGGGCGTGGAACGACCCGATCCTTGCGGCTCTCAATCCTGGTGTGGCGCTTCCTGATACCACAATCATCCCCGTGTACCGCAAGGATTCCTCGGGAACCACGGACAACTTTCAGAAGTATCTGGCTGCCGCCGCGCCGCAAAGCTGGAGCCGGGGTGTCGGCGGCGAGTTTCACGGCGGTGTCGGGGAAGGCGTCGAAAGGTCGGCCGGGGTGATCCAGGCCGTACGGGCCACGCCGGGTTCGATCGGTTATGTCGAGAAAGGCTTCGCGGATCGGGCTGGCATACCGTTCGCCCAGGTGAACAACGGCAACAGCGTCGTAGCGCTGACCGAGGAAACGGCTCGCAAAGCCATCGCCGGCGTCACGTTTGCGGCCAGCGGAAACGACCTTGTACTGGAACTGAATTCGATTTTTACCGTCCAGGACCCGGGCGCCTACCCATTGGTACTGGCCACCTACGAGATTGTGTGCTCAAAGGGATACGAGCCCGCCACCGCGGCCGCGGTCAAGGCATTTCTCACCACCGCGGTCAACGACGGTCAGAGCGGCCTTCCATCAGCCGGCTACGTTCCGGTGCCAGATAAAGTGAAAGAACGCCTGGTCACCGCCATCGACGCCCTGCAATGACTGTTTGACCACGGACCACGCTGATGGAGACGAGCCAACAAGCACCGCAGTGACAGGATCGACGGAAACCCAGTGACAGTGCCAAACCCAGCCGAGGCGGGCACGATTGTCGCTGCGCCATTTCCAGAGCCGCCGACCACAGCCATCAACCCGTGGGGCAACGGCAAACCGAGTCTCGGAGACCGGCTGTTTCGCCGGCTGTCGCAGGGATCCGGCGTCTTGATCATCGTCTTGATTGCCGCGATCGGCGTGTTCCTGCTGTGGCGCGCGATACCTGCACTGGCGCGCAACAAAGAGAATTTCTCGACCTACGGCGGAGTGTGGAAGACCGCCGACCCGTCGGCGATGCACTTCGGAATCCTCGATCTGTTGAGGGTGACCGTGTTCGTATCGCTGTTCGCTCTGTTGCTGGCCATGCCCGTCGCGCTGGGCGTCGCGATCTTCTTGACGCAGTATGCGCCGCGACGGTTCGCCGCGCCGCTGGCTTACCTGGTTGACCTGCTGGCCGCGGTGCCGTCGATCATCTACGGCGTGTGGGGCTTGCACGTGCTGGCGCCGCGCCTGCGGCCGGTCGCGACCTGGCTCAACCACACCTTGGGTCGCTGTTTCTTGTTTGCCGGCGGCAATACGTCGATCGACGGTGGGGGCACCGTCTTCACCGGTGGCATCGTCTTGGCGGTAATGATTTTGCCGATCATCGCCGCGGTCACGCGCGAAGTTTTCGCCCAGACTCCGCACGGTCAGATAGAGGCGGCGCTGGCGCTGGGTGCCACCCGCTGGGAGGTCGTCACGACAACCGTGTTGCCGTTCGGACGGTCCGGATACATCAGCGGCGCGATGCTGGGCCTGGGACGGGCGCTGGGGGAAACCGTGGCGCTGCTGATCATCTTGCACGGTACCCAGGAGGCCTTCGGGTGGTCTCTGTTCGACGGCGGTTCGACCTTCGCCACCAAAATCGCAGCCGCCGCGTCGGGGCTCGACAACCCTTACCAGGCGGGCGCCTACCTGGCCGCGGGACTGATGCTCTACCTGCTCACCTTCGCGGTGAATGCCGCCGCACGCACTGCCCTGACCGGAGCCCGAAGGGCCGGCCGATGACATCCATGCTGGACCGGCCCGTCAAGGCGCGTGCACTACCCATGCTTGGGCGGCGTCGTCGAGTCACCAACAAGCTCGCCGCCTTGCTGGTGACGCTTTCGATGACGATCGCACTGACACCCCTGGCGTGGGTGCTGGGTTCGGTATTGGTCAACGGGCTGCGGGCTGTGATGTCGAGCACCTGGTGGACGCATTCGCAAGCGGGGATGACGTCGTTGAAAGCCGGTGGCGGTGCCTACCATGCGATCGTCGGCACGCTGTTGCAGGGCGTGGCGTGTGCGGCGATATCCATCCCGATCGGCGTCCTGGTGGCCATCTATCTGGTCGAATACGGCGGCACCAGCACACTACGCACGCTGGTCTCATTCATGGTGGACATCCTCAGCGGCGTGCCTTCGATCGTGGCGGCGCTGTTCATCTACGCGCTGTGGGTCGCGGTCCTGGGCTTTCCGCGCTCCCAGTTCGCGGTGTCGCTGGCGCTGGTGTTGTTGATGCTCCCGGTGATCGTGCGGGCGACCGAGGCCATGTTGCTCATCGTTCCGGTGGATCTGCGTGAGGCCAGTTACGCGTTGGGAGCACCCAAGTGGAAGACGATCGCGCGGATCGTGATCCCGACCGGGCTGTCGGGCATCGTGACCGACATCCTGCTGGCCTTGGCCAGGGTGATGGGGGAGACGGCGCCGCTGCTGATCCTGGTGGGTTATGCACAGGAAATGAACTTCGATGTATTCAGCGGATTCATGGGAACGCTGCCGGGCATGATGTATGACCAGGCAACGACAGGCGCCGGCATCAATCCGGTCCCCACAGAGCGGCTGTGGGGTGCTGCGCTGACACTGATGTTGCTGATCGCGATGATCAATATCGGCGCCAGGGTGGTCGCCGCCATCCTCGTCCCCAAGAAGTCGTAGGCAGGAGCTTTCAGAGTGGCCAAGCGGTTGGACCTCAAGGACGTCAACATCTATTACGGGGCGTTTCAGGCCGTCGCCGATGTTTCCTTGTCGATTCTGCCTCGCAGCGTGACCGCATTCATCGGCCCGTCGGGGTGCGGCAAAACCACGGTGCTGCGCACATTGAACCGGATGCATGAGGTGGTCCCGGGCGGGCGCGTCGAGGGCACCGTGCTGCTTGACGACGAAAACATCTACGGGCCCGGCATTGACCCGGTCGGCGTGCGGCGGGCGATTGGCATGGTTTTCCAGCGGCCCAACCCGTTTCCCGCGATGTCGATTCGCGACAACGTGGTCGCCGGTTTGAAGTTGCAGGGCATGCGCAACCGCAAGGTGCTGGACGAAACCGCCGAATATTCACTGCGCGGCGCCAACTTGTGGGATGAGGTCAAAGACAGGCTGGACAAACCCGGGGGCGGACTGTCGGGCGGGCAGCAACAGCGGTTGTGTATCGCACGGGCCATCGCCGTCCAGCCCGACGTGTTGCTGATGGACGAACCGTGCTCGGCGTTGGATCCCATCTCCACGATGGCGATCGAAGACCTGATCAGTGAACTGAAGCAGGACTACACCATCGTCATCGTCACGCACAACATGCAGCAGGCCGCCCGGGTGAGCGATCAGACCGCGTTCTTCAATCTGGAGGCCGTGGGCAAACCGGGACGCTTGGTGGAAATCGACGACACCGAGAAGATCTTCTCCAACCCGAGCCGGAAATCCACCGAGGATTACATCTCCGGCAGATTCGGCTAGCCGCGCGCGAATCAGCGCGAGTGCGGTGTCGTTTCGTCTTCGGGAAACCTCCCGGTCGCCTGGAAGATCACGCGTCGCGCCACTTCGACGGCATGGTCGGCGAAGCGTTCGTAGAACCGGCCCAGCAATGTCACGTCGACCGCGGCTGCCACGCCGTGCTTCCATTCCCGGTCCATCAGCACGCTGAACAGATGCCGGTGCAAATCGTCCATCGCGTCGTCTTCTTCGCGGATCCGGGCCGCTTTCTCCGGGTCGCGGGACAACACGACCTCCTGGGCGCTGTTGCCCAATTCGACTGCGACTCTGCCCATTTCGGCGAAATAGCCCTTGACCTCTTCGGGTAGCGCATGCTGCGGGTGCCGCCGGCGGGCGATCTTGGCGACGTGCAGGGCAAGAGCGCCCATCCGGTCGATATCGGCCACCATCTGGATAGCGCTCACGATTGCCCGCAGATCACCGGCGACCGGAGCCTGCAGGGCCAGCAGGACGAACGCGCTCTCCTCGGCCCGGGCGCTCAGCGTTGCGATCTTTTCGTGGTCGGAGATCACCTGTTCGGCCAGCACCAGATCGGCCTGCAGCAAGGCTTGGGTTGCCCGCTCCATGGCGATGCCGGCCAGCCCGCACATCTCACCGAGCCGCTCGGACAATTCCGAGAGTTGCTCATGGTAAGCGGTTCGCATGCGATAAAGCCTACGTTCTCAGCGACCGATGCGCCGTGAAGCGCCTACTCGCAAGTGGTGTCGGCAGCGTTGGTGACCGTCAGATCCTCGGGCAGCTTGGTCGGCGGGGTGCTGGAATTCCGGCTGATCTGCATGCTCACCGACGAGCCGCTGGGCGGCGGGGCGGTCACCGAACTGAAATCCGGGCCGAGGACCACCTGAACGACGTGTCCGATCCCGGTGACCCGCTCGACTTTCGAACTGCCGAACGCCGCGGCCACGGTCGCCGCGGCCTGCTCGTTGCCCGGGGAGAAAAACACCGTGGTGGCCTTCAACGAACTCGGGTAGTCGTCCGGCGTCATCACGTTGAAGCCGTTTCGCGTGAGCTGGTTGGCGGCGGTGGCGGCCAGGCCGGCGGTGCCGGTTCCGTTGGAGACCTGCACCGTGATTTCTTGCGGCGACGTGGTGATCACCTGTTCGCGCTGCACCTCGCCGGTGGTGTTCGGCGGGGGCACCTTCTTGGTCGTGGTCGGCGCCGTCGTCGGCGAGTTCCCCAATGTCTGTGCGTTGTGGTCGTTCTCCAGCGGCAGCGGATCGTCGTTGATGATGGCGGCGAACAGCGCTTTCATGTCGGCCGTCCGGGGCGGTTCGTCGCCGTTCTGGTCTGTCACGCCGGTGGGGACGGTGACGAACGTGACGTGGCCGGCCGCCATGTGCTGCAACGACTGGCCCAGCTGTACCAGATCCTTGGTCTTGACGTTGTCCACGTAGCTGTTGCCGATGAACATGTTGACGACGTTGTTGAGCTTATTGAGGTTCATCAGCGTGTCTTCGGAGATCAACGAACGCAGCAGTGAGGACAAGAACAACTGCTGGCGTTTGATGCGGCCGTAGTCACCATTGCTCTCGGTGGTGACTTGGCGGGCGCGCACATAGTTCAACGCGGTCGGCCCGTCGATGACCTGCCGTCCGGCGTGTTCGAGCACCGTGCCTAATTCATAGTCGCGCAGCGGCGTGGTGCTGCACACCTCGACGCCGCCGAGGGCTTCGACCATCCGGGCGAAACCGACGAAGTCGATCGCGATGAAGCGGTTGATGCTCAGGCCGGACAGCTTCTGGATGACCTTCACCAGACACTTGGGCCCGCCGAAAGAAAACGCCGAGTTCAGCTTGGTCTCGGTGTAGACCATTCGGGGACCCCACGTCCCCTTCTTCTCGTCGTAGATCGGCCCGTACTTGCCGGTGTCGGGGTTCCAGGCCTCGCACTGGATCGGGGTGATCGCCAGGTCGCGGGGAAACGACACCGCCACCACTCGTTTGCGGCTCGCCGGGATGTTGACCAGCATCACGGTGTCCGAGCGGGCACCGCCGGCGTCCTCGGTGTCGCCGGCACCGATCTCGGCGTTCGCGCCCGCGCGCGAGTCCATGCCGACGATCAGGAAGTTCTCGTCGCCGTACTGGGCGTTGGGATCAACGATGTCGCCCGAGTGCGGGTCGAGCGCGCTTACCGTGTTCAGCCGCTCGTTCTTGGATGCGCTCCATTGCCATGCGCCGCCGGTCAGGACCAGCGCCAGCACGGCGAACATGGCTGCCAGTGACCGCGCCGCCAGCAGCAGCGGGCGCCCGCCCGAACGCGGCTTCTCGCTGCGGGTCTTCTGGGTCCTGCGGCCTTTGACAGCGGGCACCCGCGCCGACTCGGGCTCGGGGGTCTCGGGTCCGCAGGCTTCCGGCGCGAAGCCGGCCGACCCGAGGTCGGGTAGCTCGGAGAAGAGTTCGAACGAGTACGCCGGAGTGACGATGACCTGGGTGTCCAGTTGGTCAGCGTCGTCGTCGAAGACCTCCGGGTCCACCGGGGAGGGCTCCGCGGGCTCCGAGATGGGCTTGGGGTCGGCAGCGCTGTGGCGATGTTTGGAACGGGCGGGCGTGGGCGCGCCGAGTTTGGCGATCAGTTCGGCGACGCTGACGCCGCCGTTGACGTGACAGCCGACGGGCGGGTGATCTGCGGCCGGCGAGGCTGCACCGTGGTCAGGGCCGCGATGGTGAACCCCGTCGCCGGGGGACGTCCCCGACCAGCGAAGCAGTCCGTCTTCGGGCAGCGGTGGGAAGTGCCGCTCCCACGGCGCGGCGCCTGGTGCCGGCGGTGGGGTCGGGGTAAGCCGTAGGGCGTCACCGCCGCAGCCGGACACAGGCCGAAGATCAGGAGTGGCGTCTTTGTCGCCGTCACTCATGTCCTACCGGCCTCCGAAAAGTAACGATCCGGACATCGGGGTTGCCCGTGCGCACACGTCGGCGCAGCGCCAAGTCGACCAGCGCCGCGCAATGCATAAAGCCCACATGGTACTGATTCGTCGGCGCAGACGCGATCTCGGGAGAGTTTCGGTTCAACCACCAGAATGCATGACGTCGGCTCCGTCGGGCACCCGGCAGTCGTCGGCGTCGTCGAGCCAGCCGTCGGGAAGGGCCACCCGCGCCGGCGAACCCTGCCGGCCTCGCGGGCCGTTGCCGGCACTCGGGAACGGGACGCTGCCGTCCAGCCCAGCCAGCAGGTCGTCGAGTTCGCTCAACGTCTTGACCAGCGCTAACGCCCGGCGGACGCCGGATCCGGCCGGGAACCCATGTAGGTACCAGGCGATGTGCTTGCGGATATCCCGCATCCCCTTGTCCTCACCGAAGTGTGCGGCCAGCAGGGCGCCGTGTCGGCGGATGACGTCAGCGACCTCACCGAGCGTGGGCGGGCTCGGAGTGGGGCTGCCGGTGAAGGCGGCTGACAGCTCGGCGAACAGCCACGGCCGGCCCAGGCAACCGCGGCCGATCACCACGCCGTCGCATCCGGTGGTGGCCATCATGGCCAACGCGTCGCTGGCATCGTAGATGTCCCCGTTGCCCAGCACCGGGATGGTCGTGACCTGCTGCTTGAGCCGGGCGATCTGGTCCCAGTCGGCGGTGCCGGAGTACCGTTGCGCGGCCGTCCGGGCGTGCAGCGCGACCGCGGCGGCACCTTCGGATTCCGCGATGCGGCCGGCGTCCAGATGGGTGTGGTGAGCGTCGTCGATGCCGATGCGGAATTTGACCGTCACAGGTATCCCGGTGCCTTCGGTGGCCCGCACTGCCGCCGCCACGATCTGGCCGAATAGCCGCCGCTTGAACGGTAGCGCCGCCCCGCCACCGCGCTTGGTGACCTTGGGCACCGGGCACCCGAAATTCATGTCGATGTGGTCGGCCAAGCCTTCGTCGGCGATCATTCGCGCCGCCGCGTAGGTGGTGTCGGGGTCGACGGTGTAGAGCTGCAGCGAGCGGGGCGATTCGTTCGGGGCGAACGTCGTCATGTGCAGGGTGACCGGATGCCGCTCGACCAGCGCCCGGGCCGTCACCATCTCACAGACGTAGAGTCCGCTGACCGTCCCGGCCTTGGACTGTTCTAGCTCACGACACAGCGTCCGGAACGCGACGTTGGTCACACCGGCCATCGGAGCCAGCACAACCGGGCTGGCAAGCTCGATCGAGCCGATGCGCAACGCGCACTACCGCCCGGTCATCTTCAGGGTGCCCTTGGTGCTGAGCACCTTCCGGGCAGTCATCCGGTCCGCCATCCGGGCCTGGCGCTCGAGGTAGCGCTGCTTGGATTCCTCGAATTTGTCGCACTCGGCCTCGAGTTCGTCCATCAGCTTGGCGAGGTCGTCACGCATCTGGGCGGCCTCGCCGGTGAAGTCCTCGCGTTCGAAGATGCGCCACTTCTTCAGCACCGGTTTGACGACCTCGTCGAGATGGATGCGGATGTCGTAGACGCCGCCCACGGCGATGATCACGGCCTTGCGGCGAAACTCCGGAACCAAGAACCCAGGCATCTTGAAGTGACGCAGGATCAGGTGCAACGACTTCATTGCCTGGTTGGGTGCCAGGTCAAACGCGGCTTCGCTGACGTCGCGGTAGAAGATCATGTGCAGGTTCTCGTCGGCGGAGATCTTGGCCATCAGCTGGTCGGCCACCGTGTCGTTGCACGCCTTGCCGGTATTGCGGTGCGAAACCCGGGTTGCCAGCTCCTGGAAACTCACATAGATGACGGAGTCGGTGACGCTTTCGGCAAAGTACTCGCCCTGGTGGTTTTGGCCGGGGCTGAAGCCGCGGTTGACCACCTCGAGACGAAGCTTCTCCAGCTCGACCGGATCGACCGATCGGGTCACGACCAGGTAGTCGCGCAACGCGATGCCGTGGCGGTTCTCCTCGGCGGTCCAGCGGTTGACCCACTGCCCCCAGGCGCCGTCCATGCCCATGTTCATCGCGATCTCGCGGTGATAGGACGGCAGATTATCCTCGGTCACCAGGTTCTGCACCATCGCCACCTGGGCGACGTCGGATAACTTGCTTTCCTCGGGGTTCCAGTCCTGGCCGCCGAGGGCGTAGTAGTTTTTCCCGTCCGACCAGGGGATGTAGTCGTGCGGGTTCCAGTTCTTGTGCATGCTGATGTGCCGGTTGAGGTACTTCTCAACAAAGGGTTCAAGTTCGTGCAGCAGCTGTAGGTCCGTCAGCTGGGCTGACATGGCGCCCTCCAGTTATCTGTGTCTAGGGGTTGCACTCAATATATCTGTGTCCTTCGGTATCAACAAGTTTGCGCCGCGCGTGGTGCGTCGCGATTGCGCGTCCGCGACCTCAGTCGCGGGGCCGGACCACCGCCGGGCGTTCGGCTTCGTGGCCTGGTCGGTGCGCAACGTAGCTGGCCGCGGTGCTGAGCAGCATCTCGACGCAGTAATCGATGAACTGCTGGCGGGTGGCTCCTAGCTGGCCATTCAGGTACGCGGTGAACAAGCCGGTCAGAGCGCCGATCAGGCTGGTCGCCACCAGTTTCTGCACCACCGGGTCGACGATGCGGGAGAGCTTGCGCTGCAACAGTTCGATGAAATTGGGCATCCACTCCGCGCCGGAGCGGGTCAGCACGGGTTCTACCGTCGGCGCCAGCAGCAGTACCCGCCCACGTACCGGATCGTCGACCATCAGGGCGACGAATCGCTCCACCGCTTCCCGGGGGGTGTTGGCCGACATGAGCGTGGCCATCGCCCGGGTGCAGACGTCGTCGTACACCGCGCGAACAAAGTCGTCGCGGTCGGTGAAGCTTTCATAGAAGTAGCGCTCGGTCAGGGCCGCCTTGCGGCAGACCGCGCGTACCGTCAGTGCCGGCCCGTCCTTTTCGCCGAGCAGCTGCACGCCGGCGGCGATGAGATCTTCCCGACGTACGGCGTGGCGATCTTGCAGCGGGACGCCGGTCCAGCGGCCTCGTTTTTGACCGGCCTGCACTTCGCTCCTAAACTTTCAAGTGACAACGCGTGTAGTCAGAATTGCCTGACGTCGCCCTAACCACCCGGAAAGCACCAGTGACTCAAGATACGTCTGCTTCGTGCCCGCTGACCAGCGCTAAGGTGCAATCCGCGGCGGGCGGTGGCGCTGCCGGCGCCCTTGCGGCGCCGAACGACTCGGTCGCCAGTGGTTGCCCAGTGTCGCCGCTGGGCTACGACGCGCCGCCGCAACCGCTGGGCCCGGATTCGCTGACCTGGCGCTACTTCGGCGACTGGCGCGGCATGCTGCAGGGTCCCTGGGCGGGGTCCATGCAGAACATGCATCCCCAGCTCGGGGCGGCGGTCGAGGAGCACTCGACATTCTTTCGGGAGCGCTGGCCCCGGCTGTTGCGGTCGCTGTATCCGATCGGCGGCGTGGTTTTCGATGGCGAGCGGGCTCCGGTCACCGGCGCGGAGGTGCGCGACTACCACGTCGACATCAAGGGCGTCGACGCTGTGGGGCGGCGCTACCACGCGCTGAACCCCGACGTCTTCTACTGGGCGCACGCGACGTTCTTCGTTGGGACCCTGCACGTGGCCGAGCGGTTCTGCGGCGGCCTGACCGAGGGGCAGAAGCGCCAGCTTTTTGACGAACACGTCCAGTGGTATCGGATGTACGGCATGAGCATGCGGCCGGTGCCGGCGTCGTGGGAGGAGTTTCAGGTCTACTGGGACCACATGTGTCGCGACGTGCTGGAGAACAACTTCGCGGCGCGGGCTGTCCTGGATCTGACTGACTTGCCCAAACCTCCCTTCGCGCAATGGATTCCGAACAGGCTGTGGGCGCTGCAGCGCAACCTGCTGGCACCGTTCTTCGTCTGGCTCACGGTGGGCCTCTACGACGGTCCGGTGCGCGAACTGATGGGCTACCGGTGGTCGCGCCGGGACGAGTGGCTGCACCGGCGCTTCGGCGACATCGTTCGTCTGGCCTTCGCGTTCGTGCCGCCCCGGTACCGCAAACACCCGCGGGCGCGTGCCGGCTGGGACCGGGTCGCCGGGCGGATCCCGGCCGACACGCCGCTGGTGCAGACGCCGGCGCGCAACTTGCCGCCCCTGGACGAGCGGGACAATCCCGCGCACTACTGCCCGAAGGTCTGAGCCTCGACGGCTCAGGCGTGTGCGTGGCTGTGCACTTCTTGGGAACCTTCGGGGCCTTCGAGACCGCGCTGATGGACGTGCTCGTGGGTGTGCTGGGTCCCGTCGTCGTGTGAGTGCTGGTGCTCGTGTGCGACGTGTTCGTGCTCGTGGCTGGTGTGGGCGTGGCTGTGGGTCGTGTCGCCGTGCCGGTGTTCGTGCGCGTGCGGCGCGTCATGGGTGTGGGTGTCGGCCATGATTGTTACCTCCTTGATGTGACTCAATGTGAATCAATGTGAAATTTGTTGTGGTACTTGTTGATTCGATTATCCAGCGTCCGAAGTTCCGGCAACCGCCTGCAGCCCGCCGTCGGCGCGATGGTGGCGAGGCACGCCGGGACCGGCGTGCTCGGCGTTGCAGACGGCGTCGATGACGAGCTGGCGCACATGGTCGTTTTCCAGGCTGTAGAAGATCGTCGTCCCGTCCCGGCGGGTGCGCACCAAGCGCGCCATCCGCAGCTTGGCCAGATGCTGAGACACCGACGGCGCCGGCTTGCGTACGTGTTCGGCCAGCTCGTTGACCGACATCTCGCTGGTTGCCAGGGACCACAGGATCTGCACGCGGGTGGCGTCGGCAAGCATGCGGAACACCTCGACCACGAGACCGGCCTGGTCGTCCGGCAACCTAGTTGGTCTGTTACTTGCGTGCATACGCAGATATTAGTACAGGTGGGTCGGCTGTCAAGACCGGGCCAGCTCAGTCGGGCGAGTCGGTGCTTGCGATGCGTTCGCCGCCGTTGTGTTCCTGCCAGAACCGGAAGACCTCCACGGCGGCAGACCTGATTTCGGGGCGGGATTCGTGGCGCATCGGCAGGCGCCGGTCTTTCCAGTCCTTGGCGAACTCGTGATAGAGGGTGGCCGGCTCGAAGTACTTGCGGACGTCGACGTAATGGGGCTCAAAGGCATCGCGCGTCGTCAGAAACACCACTTCGTCAGGCGAGCAGTAGTACAGCGAACCGAGACACATGGGACACGGGTGTGCCAACACGTAAATGGTGGTACCCGCTAGGTGCTCGGTACCGAGTTTGATGCAGGCCGCACGGATAGCGACGATCTCGGCGTGCGCGGTCGGATCATTGGTCTGGACGACCTTGTTAGCGCTCTCGGCAAGAACCTCGCCGTCCTTGACGATGACCGTCGCAAAGGGGCGCCCGCCCTCGGCGACGTTATCGCGGGCAAGGTCGATGGTGCGTTGGGCGAAGTCCATCACAGTGCGCACTGTAGTCGGGAGCCGCTGCCAGTCTGTGGTAATAACTAGGTTATCTATCTTTTTGTGGTGGGATGAAGGAGCAGCATGCGCACGGACCGTGATCGCTGGGACCTTGCGACGAGCGTCGGCGCGACGGCAACCATGGTGGCCGCCCAGCGCGCGCTCGCCGCTAGCCGTGAGTTTGCGTTGATTGACGACCCATTTGCGGCGCCACTGGTGCGGGCGGTTGGCATGGACGTTTACATCCGGTTGGTGGACGGGCGGATTCCGGTCGAGGAGGATTCCGAGTTGGATCCCGAGCGGATGGCCCAGGGGATGGCCTGCCGGACCAGGTTCTATGACCAGTTCTTCCTCGACGCTGGGCGAAGCGGCATCGGCCAGGCGGTCATCCTGGCGTGCGGCCTGGATGCGCGTGCCTACCGGCTGCCGTGGTTGAAGGGCACCGTCGTCTACGAAGTCGACATGCCCGAGGTGATCGAGTTCAAGACGTCAACGCTGAGCGGTCTCGGTGCCGAGCCCACCGCCCAGCGCCGCACCGTTGCGGTCGACTTGCGCGACGACTGGGCCGCCGCGCTGCAGGAGGCGGGATTCGACAGTCAGATTCCCTCGGCCTGGAGCGCCGAAGGGTTGCTCCTCTACCTGCCGCAGGACGCGCAGGACGCGCTGTTTGACAACATCACCGCGTTGAGCGCCCCGAGCAGCCGGCTGGCATTCGAGTACGTGCCCGACACCGCGATTTTCGCCGACGAACGGTGGCGCTCCCATCACGACCGGATGAGCGAGCTCGGGTTCGACATCGACTTCAACGATTTGGTGTATCACTGCCAGCGCGGCCATCTCATCGATCATCTGTCGCGCCAGGGCTGGCAGCCTTCGTCGAACACCATCAGCGAACTCCATCAAGCCAATGGCTTCGAATATCCCGACGACGAACTCGCCGCCGTGTTTGCCGATATCACCTATATCAGTGCCGTGCTCGGGCGCTGAACAGATCGGCCGGCTGGCCTATTGGCGCAGCAGCTCGTCTTTGAGGCGGGCGGTGATCAGGTCCTGGAACACCTCACGGGCCGGGCCGTACAGGTCCTTCAGGGTCGCCACGAGCGCGTCCCTGTTGTATTCCGGTATGGAGCCGCCCACCGGAGTCCAGAAGCTGTCGATATCCATGAGGAAGAACGGCCCCGTCTGCGGCGGCGTGATGCGGCGCAGGTGGTAGCTCGGATCCAGCGCCTGGCCGACACCGGGCCCGTACCGCAGGATCAGTGACTTGCCCGGTTGGGGCTCCCGGTAGACCGCGGCGCCCTGCCACTCGGTCAGTGACAAGCCGCCCGGAGCGATGCGATAGGGCCCGAGCAGCTGCTCGTCAATCCAGTTGCCCCAGTTGACCCGGCCGTCGACTCCCACCGGAACTCGGATCTCGAGGACGTATCGCAGTCCGATGCGCTCCACTCCGACGATCGACGAAACCTGCGCGCGGGCGTCCGCGACCCGTAAGACGAGGTCGCAAAAGGTCTCGAAGTCGCGGTAGGCGCTGGTTTCGACGACGATGGCCTGGTTCTTCAGGGACGCCGAAACGGTGTTGTCCCGGTTGCCGTAGCGGACGAAGCGGTCCGCGACGGGGGTCGGGGCGGCGCCGGGCGCCGTTACTCCCCAACTCACGTCCTGTGCCTGGCGTTCGATCGGCAAGTCGTTGATCAGGAGGTGTTTGAGTTCCCGGCTGGTTGATTCGGTGAGGGAATCCGTTGCCGGGTGCCGGATTTCCATTGTCACCAGAGCGACGGGCGCGTTGGGCTGGATTCCATCCTGACTCATCTCGGGAAGCATAGCCGCAGCATAGCCAAGCGTTGCGGAGCTTCAAACGTCGGCCGACCGTGCGCGGCCAAGCCGCTGCCGCGGCGTTGCCGGGAGCGGGTCGATCGGTTCGATCAGCCGGCTTGATTGGGGCGGTGCCAACGGTCACCAGGAAGCAACCACTCCGAGCCCGGTCCGCGTTGGTGACGGCCAATTCGTGGTTCTCGGTGCCCCCACCAGGACTCGAACCTGGGACCTGCGGATTAAAAGTCCGTAGCTCTACCAACTGAGCTATAGGGGCGCGGAGTCCCAGGATACTGTGTGCCCGGGCGGGGCTCGTTTGAGGATTAGGCCCGCGGTGACCTAAGCTGACGTGGCTCCCAACGATCACCACGTTGCGAGTGCCCCGGAGAGATTCGGTTCTGGCCCCCTTCGTCTAGCGGCCTAGGACGCCGCCCTTTCAAGGCGGTAGCGCGGGTTCGAATCCCGTAGGGGGTACCCTGCGATGCGGTACCGCGGAGCAATAGAGCATGGCCCTGTGGCGCAGTTGGTTAGCGCGCCGCCCTGTCACGGCGGAGGTCGCGGGTTCGAGTCCCGTCAGGGTCGCCGATGCGGCCAGGCACATGCTGCCTTCCGGCCAGGTAGCTCAGTCGGTATGAGCGTCCGCCTGAAAAGCGGAAGGTCGGCGGTTCGATCCCGCCCCTGGCCACTGCGTTCTACCTGCATAGACACGGTTTATGCACTCGGTTGTCAGTTTTCTTTGTCCGGTTCTTGTCCGGTCTTCGGTGTGTGAATCTCGGTCGCGTGGAGCTGATCGAGGTTCGTTGCGACCTGGTCGAGCTCGTCGGCGTAGAGGTCGCTGTAGATGTTCGCGGTCACGGTCGGCGTGGAGTGGCCCATGGTCTTCTGGACATATCGGAGGTCGGCGCCGGATTTGCGGGCCAGGCTGGCGTAGGTGTGGCGGAGATCATGGATGGTCAGCGGAGCCAGTTCTGTCTTCGTGAGGGCCTTGTTCCAGTGGGTGTGGCGACGCCAGTTGTTGGAGCGCAGCATCGCGCCATTGGGTGAGGTGACGGCGGGCTCGTCAGGTGTCCGGCCGCCGATCCGTGTTTTGAGGATGTCGACGACGACTTGGGGGAGTGGGACGGTTCGGATGCCGGCTCGGGTCTTGGGTGGCCCGATGACAATGTGCCCTTCGACTTCCGGTGCCGCTCGTCGGACGTAGAGGCGACGGGCGGTGAGGTCGATGTCCTTGACGCGGAGACCGACGAGTTCGGACCAGCGCAGGCCGGTGTAGGCCAGGATGGTCACCACGTCACCCTGGTCGCCGCACGCGGTAGCGAGCATCTGGACCTCCTGAGCGGTCAGGTATCGGTGACGCTCCCGTTCGGGAATGCGGCCCGCTGAGACGCCGAGGGCCGGGTTGCGGTGGATGCGACCGTCTTGGTGTGCGACGTCGAGAATCGACCGCAGGAGGCGCAGCGTGGAAACCTTCGCCCAGGGGCCGACCGTCAGACCATCGACGAACGCCTGGACGTCGGCGCGGGTGATCTCGTCGACCGGCATGTGGCCAAACCGCGGCCTAATGCGCAATTCCCAATGCTGGGTGTAGCCGCTCCAGGTCTTGGGTGACACCGCCGGTTTCTTGGAGCCGGAGAATTGCGTCCAGATTCGCTTGAGTGGCGTCCGGCCCAGGCGAGGATCGAATCGACGTGCGCCGAGTGCGGCCTCGTTGTCGCGTTCGGACTTGAATGCCTTCGCCTCACGCAGGGTGGGGAACGTCGCCGATGTCTCAACCCAGCCGGATGGGGCGGCGGGGTCCCGGATCAGGTAGCGGACTTGGTAGCGGGGCTCTCCGGCGGCGCTGACGCGTTTCCGAATGCCGCGTGGAGTGTTGCCGGCCATTACCGGCGCACCTGCTTGAGCCAGGACCGGACTTCGGCGGCATCCCACCGACGGACCCGCTCGGAGAGGGTGTAGCAGGGCGGGCCGATCTGCTCGCCGGTCGTTTCGCGGATCGCCGCCCAGCGGTTGAGTGTTGCGGCAGAGACGCCGAGGAGCGCCGACACTTGATCTGCGGTCAGCAGCTCAGGAAAGCTGCCGGTGGATACGAGGGCCTCCCGAAGGCCGTGAATCACCATAGCGTCACCTCGCTGCTTGGATTGGGTCGAACCGGGCATCTATTGCTCTGCCCCCGGTGGTCCTCGACCTTCCGTATTTCCTTGCAGTGGAGCGGATTTGATGGTCGGACCAGAAGTCGGATCGAACCTTGGTCGCATGGCCGTCCTCGGCGATGACATAGCCGGTGCCCGGTCTGTCGGGGCTGATTCGGTGCGCCGGGGCCTTGTCGGCCATGCCATCACCGAGGACCATCGCGACTTCTTCGCGCGATCGCAGTCGAAGCGCGATGGTTTGGGTGAACAGTCCTCGCATCGGCAGGACTTCCTTGCGAGGGTCCTGTAGGAACGCGGCGACCACGACTCCCAGGCCTCGGCTCTTGGTGAGAATTCGTGACAACGAGGCAGCCGCTTCTTTGCGCAGGGCCGGGTCACTCATGTACGCGGTCAGTCCGGCCAGCTCGTCGATCAGCAGCACGACGAGCGGTGAGGCCTTGCTTGGACGGTACTCGCGCGTGTGGCCTGCCATCTCCTTACCGCGCTTGTCCATCAGCATCTCCAGCCCAGCAAGGGTTTCCACGGCCTCGACCTCTGTGGTGGCGATCTTGGTGAACAGATCGGATCCGACTGACAACTCGATGCCGTACTTCAGATCGATTCCGATCAGATGGACCAGCCCGGCGGCCGCGGCAGGAGCGAGCCCGCCGGCGATTCCCCAGAAGATGGAACCTTTGCCTGAGCCTGAGCAGCCCACGGTGAGGGTGTGTAGTCCGATCAGCGGGAGGGTCCAGGCGGAACCGTCTTCGCGTCGTCCGACCGTCACTCGTGTTGTTGCGACAGCCGTTGGAGGCACCGCGTGACGTACCGTCGACAACTGTTCTCGCTTGACCAGCTCGATCCGCAGGGTGCCGGGCGAGACGACGACTGCCCGCGCGGAATGTGCACGAGCAGCGTCACGGATCGCAGGAACAGCCCGCTCCAGGTCCTCCACGGTCTGTCCCATCCTCGCCCGTACTGTGAGACGCAGGGCGGTGTGAGACACCTCTGTTCCCAACAGCTTTGGATGGACCCAACGTGTCGACGTGACCTGTCGCCCTTCCTTATCGCGACGCGTCACCTGCTCGGAGGCGGATAAGCCGCAGCGTTTGCAGAGCCTGCGCCAGGAGGCGTACGCCCACAGTCGCCAGCACAGAACACGGGCCGGTGTTGCGAATCCTTCCTCGTAGGTCTCGGGTGAGCGCAGTCGCCAGGAGATGAGCACCGCGGCGCTGACTCCTACAAAGATCACCACCCACAAACCGAGCGCGGTGAGGAAATTCAAGACGTGATCGAGCCGGAACGGGGTATCGGGATCGAGCTGTGCGTACGGATCGGGATTCATGCCGATTCCCGGCTTGTCGCTGCGCTCGTGGACGGCTTGCCCGGTGCCCTCATGTCGGTGGCTCGAAACGACCAGGCGATCCGGGAGAAGTCGCCGGACTTCTCAACGTATGGCAGCGCCATGAGACCGTCGAAAACGACTGGGGTAAAGGGTGTTCCGCTGGAATTGGCGGGTGCAGAGGGCTGCGTCGGTGAGGCGAACTTAACCGTCACCGTTCGGCTGCGCTTCGGTGCGGCCGGGTCACCGTCGAGCACTTCGACCTGCCACATCGGCAAGCCGGTGTCACGGTCTCTCGCCTGCACTCGGTTCTCGCCAGAAGACTTGTCGAAGTCGATCATGGGCGTCACCTCGGATACGAGGAATGCGCCGAGGGAGAACACCTGGTCGTGGCCGATCTGGAGCCATTGGGGGATGGACATCGTTGAACCTTTCAAGTGGATTGAACTAGATGACTACTCAACCTAGTCGTCTAGAGGAGTAAGTCAAGCGTTCGGGCGCACTTGGTCGTTTCAAGACGTTTCAGCGCGCTGAGAAGTCGTATTCCAGCAGGTAGGCCGATGCGACCTTCACTGTGTCGCACACTTCAACGGCCACGTCGTTGGTGTCGTAGGCCGTCCGAACCACGGTGAGAACCGGCGCCCCCGGCGGAAGTTGCAAGGCGCGGCGTTCGTCGGGGGTGGGCATTCGGGCGCCTACCTCTTCGGTGAACCGCGCGAGGGTGTGGCCAGCCTCTTCGAGGCGCGCATAGATGCCGCCTGGCCCGGTGTCGGTCTGTTCGATCTTGGTGCCCTTGGCGAATGTCGCCGGTATGTAGGAAGTCGCCGTCTCGACTGGCTTGCCGTCGGCGAGGTAGCGCCGTGACCGAACCACGACTTCCTCGTCAGAAGGAAGTCGAAGGCGTTCGGCTACAACCGAATCCGGCCGGCCTCGCGTCACGGTGATGTTGTCGACCTGAGGTGTATAGCCCGACTTCTCTGCTTCGACGGTGAACGCTGCTTTGCCGCTGGCGCGATGTTGTCTTGCGAACCGGTCGGAGGCGAGTCGGCGAATTGGGGGAGCGGGCCGAACGAACACGCCGCGACCGTGCTCGGAGATCACTAGTCCTTCGGCGCGCAGCTCCTGGACGGCCTGCCGGACCGTCATTCGTGCGACCCCGAAATGTTCGATCAGTTCGGCCTCGGAGGGCAGACGTCCACCAGCTTCGAGCTGGCCAGAGATGATGGAGTCACGCAACATGCTGGCAATCTGCCGATACGGCGGCTTATCGTCCGCGCGGTCGATCTGGCCAAGTTGCAGCACCTGAGAGCCTTCCCATACATGTCTAGGCGACTAGTCTAGGGAAACGACACGTCCCCTGTCACTACAGAACCAGGCCCGAGAGGGAGTCTCGCATGGCAGCCACACCGAAACATTCGGTCAGCGTCGCCGGCATCGTGGTCCGCGATGATGGCCGGGTGCTCGTCATCAAGCGCAACGACAATGGCCACTGGGAAGCTCCGGGGGGAGTCCTCGAACTCGATGAGTCGTTTGAGGAAGGCGTTCAGCGTGAGGTGATGGAGGAGACCGGACTTGAGGTCACGGTGGAGAGGCTGACCGGCGTCTACAAGAACTTGACTCACGGAATTGTCGCGTTGGTGTACCGATGTCGGCTAACGGGTGGTGAGCCCCACGCCACCGAGGAAGCTCGGGAAATCCTTTGGATGACAAAGGAAGAAGTTCAAGGAGCGATGGTGCCGGCGTTCGCGGTGCGTGTGTTGGATGCTTTCGAGGAAGTTCCGAAATCACGGACGCACGACGGAGTAAACCTCGTACACGAATGATGTCGGCTTTCTCGGAACGGCGGCGGTTACGGAACTGCGGATTGGGTTCTACATGAACGTGTCCCGCCATGGCTGGGCGCATCCGCTGACCGAGGTCGGCCAGCCGAGGCGTGCACCCACCGGTTTCGGGGCGTACAAGTTCCACACGCCGCGTGCCAACAGGGATCTTGCAGCCCAGTCGTTTGGGCCAAGGCTCCCGAGCACGATGCTCAGTAGTTCGGCCGCATCAGCATCGTCAAGGACCTCCTCCGTCTTCGGCATGTTCACCATGGAGGGTTCCACCACCGGCCATAGGTCGCCGACATCAGTTCGAACCAACTGCAGCCTGTTGCACTCAGATAGTGCTCCGTCTACTGCTAATGCCTCCGGAAAGCTCTCGTCCTCAAGCCACTCGGTTAGATAGGGCCGCAATAGACTGGAAAAACTCACTGGGGCCCCAACACCGCGATAGATCCACCTGTCGACCGACCGCTGCACTTCCTCAGCCGTATAGCTTCCCGGAATCCGCGAACTGAAGGACCCGTGATGGATCAAAGCCAAGCCCACCTCCCGGTGGACTGAGCCCTGCGAAAGCGCAGTCGCGATAGCGTTCCGAATGACCGCGAGGTGCTTAGTATTCGCAGCGCCCGCGATCGTGAGACCTCTTGCTACAGCGCCTATTTCATCAGGCATTGGTCCTTGCAGGCAGCGCAACGTGACCTCGATTAGTTGCTTCTGAACGATAGGACGGTTTGCGGCAAGTCCATCGTCAAGCATGTGCGCCGCCAGCTCGGGGCCTGCCGGGTATAGCCATCCTGGCCACAGTCCGGCTGAATCACAGTTTTCTACGATTTCCACAACGAGGCGGCTCCGATGGTCGGAGTCGGCAAATAGCCGTCCCGCTGCGAATAGCCAGGCATTCCGCCACGAAGGGCTGCAAGCAGCGGCTGCCAAGTTTCGCTTAATCGATAGATCATCACCGGCAACTATCGCCCGACCGGCCATTAGCTCGTGCAGGCTCCGCACATCGAAGGACACGGTGTCGTCCTCGTCGGCTACAAGGAGGACAAGTCGCTGTGTCGCGACCTCAAGGAGTCGGTCCGCGATCTCAGTCGCACGGGCTTCGTCGTAGTCGAGCTCAAGCATTCGCTGGTACGCCAGGCTGCGTAGCTCTGACCGCTTCAGTCGGGCTCTCGCTTCTCCCGTTACATCTGATTGGATCTGGAGCAGTAATCCAACGCGTTGGTGCAGTTCGGTGATGTCCTGTTCGTGCTCGGCCAGAAACGTGCGGTGGGTCGTGAGCTTAGCCGCCTCGCGCTTCAAAACCGTTTCGTAGTAATTCCAGAAGAGTAGGTAACGATTCGCAGGCAATGCCCCAGAGTTGCTAAGGATTATTGTGAATATCAATACTTGCAGCGGTGTCTTCAGCAGCCGCTCGGCCGAGGCGTTTGCCAAGGCAGCATCGAAGCGGGACAAGACTTGTCCACCGAATACGGGGTCGTCGTAGAACCGCTGTGTCGTGATGTGTCGGCCGTACTCTGCCGCTTCGGCTGGCTCGAAGTACTCCAGATCCAGTTGATCGAAGTGTTCCGGCAGCAGCCGTTCAGTGTATCCAGTCGGGCGAGTGGTGATTACCAGCATTACATCAGCGTTTGCCATGTCAAGATGCTCTACAAAGCCAGCAATCTCGGCCAGGACACGCTGCCGCAATGAAGGCGAAGTGACTTCGTCGAGTCCGTCGAAAAACACAACACAAGGCCATGCCTTCATCCAGTGGTCGAGAGTCACAGGTTTGACGTCGATGGATG
Organism: Mycobacterium attenuatum; assembly: GCF_900566085.1. GTDB lineage: Bacteria > Actinomycetota > Actinomycetes > Mycobacteriales > Mycobacteriaceae > Mycobacterium > Mycobacterium attenuatum. The sequence continues at coordinate 11,452 of NZ_UPHT01000153.1, read as the reverse complement.
CGTTCTCGGTAATGCGGTCACACAACCAGCGCCGAAGGGTGGGACCGCCCGCCGGACCCATGTCGGCCGCCATTTGTGCGAGTTCGACGCGCATCGGCCACCGTCGACTCGAAGGGGCAGGCACACCGATTCGAAGCAGGGATTCGCTTGTCTTAGTTAGTATTTCACCGATAGACGGCTGGTTCTCCTCGTCGGCTATGAATCGTGAACGATAGACTTGGGTCAGGTACCTTGTCAGAGTGCTCTTGCCGTTACCTGGTGCGCCGGTCACTACGAGATGGCGTGGCCTCCGCGGAAGCCATCTGTTGTTCCGGAGTACGCTGTCGCCTCGTTCGATGCAGTGCCGCAGTACAGATATTCGATCAGCGCCGTCCCTTGCAGGCAGGTCTACGATCACCTGGTCCACGGGTCTGCGATTCGATGCAGAATCTCCGGCTTCGTCGAACCTGACCCATTGCTCGTGCCGGAGTGTCGTTTGGGCGTGGTCGACAAGAACGGGCGCGAACTGTGGTGCTTCAACGAAACCCGGCAGCGCGGTTGCTCTGGTGAGTACGTCGCCGACAGTCAGCAACATAGGGAACGCGGCACGAACATCGGAATCGTTGGAGATCGCCGCGTTCAAGTAGTCCCGGTGCCAAACTTTGACTTCGTGTAGTCCGCGACCACGCAACGTCCGGGGCTTGTCCCCGTCGGCGTCATGGTCATGGTCCAGCTGCTCGCGGATGTACACCCGAATCTGATCAACGCCACCCTTGCCCTCCTCGGCGGACAGGCGAACGTTGGTTACGAAGATAACGTTGCGTGGAAATCGGCTCCGCTTGCTACCTGGCTTCATCCAGGCAGCGAACTCATTTCGAATCTGAGCCTTAAGCCAGCTCAAGTTGTCAGCCGGAGCGGCGACATGCTCCCGTTGCTTAGCTTGAATTACGGTGTAGCCCTCCCAGGCCGTACCCCCGTCAGATTTAGACCACTGGATCCGTCCGTCAAACGTTGCTTCTCGGCCTCCGTCCTTTCCAGACCCGTAGACTTCAATCCCCTTGCCGACCAGCGACATTGCTAAAGCAACGGTCAGTTGCTCAAAGGCGCGCGGTCCCAGCTCTTCCAGCGCAAAATCGGTTGTCATTGCGTTAGCGCCATATCGTCGCCATCGGTTAGCTCCGTCTTCCGGAAGACGGAGTCCCTGGCAGCCAAACTAAACATCAATTGCGTGGCTCCAACCATTCGGTGTTCTAGTGGATCCCTCTGGTTCCTTGAACTGCCATCCACGTCACTAGCCGAACCTCGTGTTCTTCGATGTCGGGCAGGGGCTCGCGAGGCGGGGGCGGCGTGATCCCGGCCTCATCAAGCACCTCGGTCACGAGCTTGATGCGCTCCTCATCGGTGCGTCCCTGGTTCAGGGCGCCACGAACCTGGCGAGACACCTTTGCTGACGGCACGCTCCGAAGTCTGCTCGCAAGTTTGACCTGTGAATCCTTCCCGAGGTATCCGCCCTTTTGGAACACCAGCGAGTAGGCGTCTCTGAACGAAAGGGGCAGGTCCGGCTGGAAGGCGTTCGGATCGGTGAGCTCTTTCCACACTCCGTAGACGTCGCGGCGCGCGACTTCCCAAGCATCGAAGGCCTTGTCGTACACATCCGGTGGTAACCACCGCTCAGCCACTGCATCCTGTGGGTCCGCGACTCGCAGGGAAATCAGGGTGTCAGACGAGACGATCGACGCCCCATCTTCCCCGAGCCTGACCGTCCAGTCTTCCGCGGTGGGCACGTAGCGGAACCACGGCTTGCCTCCGGCGCCTATTTTGATGCAGAACACGTAGCCGTTGCCTTGCACCGCCGGATTCACAAAGCCGCTGCCCGATCCAAAGGGAAGGCTCAGGACATCGGATCTCATCAGAGGTTCCATGTCGAAGCCACCGAATAGGCGTCGACGATATTCCTCGCCCGACAGCGACGCGCTGGAACCGCCGGTGTCCAGCAGTCTTTCGAATTCGTCGGCGACCGCATCGTCGGCGAGATTGACCTCATGCCCGGGCCCGCGGCCAGGTAGCACCTCACCGGCTCCGACGGCGGCATCCGCCAACGCCAGCTTCGCCTCTAATCGTGCTTCCAGCTCAAGCAAGGCGTCCAGCCGTTCCGACGGAAAGAACAGTCCCAAGTGGACGTAATCGTGCTTGGATCCAATTCGGTCGACTCGGCCATGGCGCTGGACGATCCGCATGGGATTCCAGGGCAGGTCGTAGTTGATCATTTGTCCTGCTTGCTGCAGGTTCACCCCCTCAGCCAGGACGTCGGTGCTGAAAAGGATGTCGAATTCGTCCCTAGCCGTCGGCTCGCCCTCAGCGTTCCGGGGTCCCGCGGTCTGGGGTGCGAAAGCGGCAATTGTCGATGCGCGGCCGCCCTGGTCGACGCCGCCGCTAGCCCCTCGCTCGTGTGCTCTTGCGTACGAGCCCATAATCGGTGGCGCAACCCGATCGCGGTAGTCGGCCAACGGTGACTCAGGCGGTGCGTTGTTGATGGCTTCCACGACTGTGTCATAGATCGGAATGATGGTGTCGGTAAAGGCCGAGAACACGATGACTTTCCGACGGTCTGTTTGCGATAGACCGCGTGGGTCGATACGCCGCGCTTCTGTGGCGATGGCGGTCAGCTCTTCGATCAGCTTCTGCACCTTGGGTTCAGCTCCATCAACCACTACCGCGGCAAGGCCGCGCAATTCGCACAACAGGGTGATGTCGGACTCGACGTCGGCGAGAAGTTCAGCGAGATGGTAGCCGTCGGCTGACTCGATCTGGTCGTCTTGGTCGAACTCCGCGACGAACTCGTCGAGGTCGTCAGAGTCAGAGGAAACCCACTCACTTAAGGCCTCGCCCTTGAGAACGTAGCCCCGTCCGAGAGCTTCGAGGAAAGCCTGATGGGAAGAAATCATTTTGTCGAGCGATGCATGCAGCGCTTGTGGACTGGATTCCAATCGCTTGAGTAGGCCTGACCGTAAGAGGCCGGCGTTGGTGATTTGGTATTCCTGCAGATCATGGTCGACGGTGTACATGCTTGATAGGTAGCGAGCGAGCATGAGCCGCTGAGGATCTCGGCTTCGATCTTGCCAAGCATGCGCCGCATGAGGATCGGTCGGATCGTCGAGCGCGTAGACCATCGCGTCAATGAGCGCAACACCATCGGCGTCAAGTTCGTAATCGATGCGACGTACCTTCGGCTGCGGGAATTTGATCGTCGTCTGCTTACCATCAGGTCCGATGATGAGCTCGTTTGCATAGTGTTCTTTGACGAATTTTCGTGTCCGTCTGACGGCGACTTGATCCATGAGATCAAACAGATGTTCGGGTGTGAGATTGGTGGGGTCGATGGCTTGCGCCTGTTGGATGTATGCGCGGATGCTTGGAATTCCAAGGGACGCGAAGCGTGCATCATCGCGGATGAAGTACTTGACGAGCGTTTCGAGGTCGCTCAGCGAGTTGTTGACTGGTGTCGCGGTCAACAGCACGACCTTCTTCGGATTGCCGGCCGTGATGACGCGGTCGACGGCACCGGAACGTTGCGCCCCGGAGTTGCGCAGATTGTGGGCCTCGTCGATAACAACGAGAGAGTAGTCCTCGATCTCCTGGAGGAACGTATCAATTGGCCCTTTGTCGGAATCGAGACGGTTCCGCACCTCCTCGTAGGAGTAGACCTTGACCCACCGACTGAAGTCGTGGGTCTCCAGGAACGGTTCCCACATAGATGTTTTCAGAGCAGCAGGGGCAACCACGAGGACGCGCTGGCGATTGATGTTCGCGGTCCGGTAGATCACTTCGCCGGCCAAATATGTCTTGCCGAGGCCGACTTCGTCGGCGACCAACACGCCGCCGTGCTCGTCGAGTAGGCGCTCCATCCGGGACACCCCGTCAGCTTGAAATCGCGTGAGGTGCAGGCCTGTTCGAATGTTTGGGTTCTCGTCGGTGTCAAGGTGTTCGCCGTAGAGTTCCCAGAGCATCCGGAAGAAAATCGACCACGGCGTGTGGGGTTCCCATAACCGGCCAAAGAGTTCCGCTAAGTCGTAGGGATCACTGAGTTTCCAGAAGTGTTCGAACCACTCGCGGACTTTGCCTGCGGAGGGGGTCCCGCCGCCGGTACCGAGATTGAGTTCAGCGTTCCGGGCCAGTCCGGCATACGTCATATTCGAAGAGCCTGCGATTGCCGCCTGGGCAGCACTATCCTCGACGAGATATGCCTTACCGTGTAAGAAGCCGCCCGAGTAGCGGCGTACCTCAACCTTCGCCTTCCCATCGGCGCTGACGCTACGTAGCCAGTCCACCATCCGCTTCGCCTCTGCGGTAGGCACTCTGGCGAATCCCATCGTGTCGCGCTCGGCTTCAAGCCATGCCTGGTGGTGGCGTACGGCGGCATCCCGCCTAGCGTCTTGGTCGGCATCACCGGACGCTATGGCGCGGACAGAATCCGCTTCGGGCTCCGCGCCCAACAGAAGGCGGACAGTCGGAGCAGCTTCCAACTCGTCGGCGAGAAGTGAGAATCCGCCGGGGTTGATGTATGCAGTGGCGATCGCGACCGGCGGTGCGGTTACCTTGTTTTCCCTCAATAGGCGAAGCAACGCGTTAACCTTCTCGGCGACCGTCTCCGCCGCCTCACTGTAGGGGTGGTTGGTCGCAAAGTCAGGTAGCTGAGTCATGGTGCGGTAACCGTATTTCCGGTAGCAAGCATTTCGCGGGCAAGGTCGAAAACGGCGCGGGGAAATCCATCCTCGCTAAAGTCGGTTCGGATGACTTCCAAGTCTTCCGCCTGCAGACCATAAGCGCGGGCGACGACTGCTTCCGAACCTGCGCGCAGTCGTTCGTCCGCTTCGCCAGAGAACGCTGAATTATCGGCAATTGCCTTGACGTCGATACCGCCCGCAAGACTCGTATAGCCGGAATTACGAAGCAGTACAGCGGTTCGCTCGGCCAGTGCAATGACGTCGTCGGACTGCAGTGCAGGTAGGGGGAGGTTGTTGACTACCTTGCTCGTGACATGCCGGTCGACGAACCTTCGCGCCCACCAGTCCTCCGTGTTTGAGTTGAGCACGCCAATCAGCGCGACAAGCGCCATCTCGGGGGTTCCTGGTTCGTGAGCGATAGCGTGAACGTATCCGGCGTTGTAGAGGAACCCAGCCGCGGGCAGCGCCGACGAGATGAGCGTCCGGGTGTCATCGCTTCGACTCGGGTATCGCAAAAGCACGACAGGATGCTCAGACTCATAGGTGGGGAGGCCGTGCGCATCGATAGCCACCCCTTTCGATTTCGCGGCGAGGGCACGGAAGTCTTCGACGAACTGCTTTGCTGCGACGTTGCGGATCGAGAATGGGTCTAGGTGTCGGGTCATCATCACCCGCCAGGCTCCGGCAGATTCGGTTGTAACGACGAGGCCATGGTCACGGCCGGTGCGGGTGAAGTCCCACCGCGCGTCGTGCGTTCCTACGATCCAGGATCCCCCCGCAGATAGCCGCGGATAGTCACGCATCTTATCGAACACGATTCGGTCGCGCGGGTTGTTAAACCATGGGACTACAAGGTTTTCGGAGTAGCTGGACAACTCTTCGTAGGTGAACTCGATTGTGGATTCGGCGGAGATCGAACGGAGCGCAGCGGCAGATGTAACGACCGCGACGTTGATGGATTCACCGGACTTGGGCCCAGCCGTCAGCAGAACGACCGCGTAGCTCGCGTGAACCCCTTCAAAGAGCCAGCCGCCAGCGTTGCGTGCTTGCACTAGGTTCGCAGAGTGGTGACCAAAGAGATTCTCCCGCAGCCGCTTCCATCCGGCCAGCACCAGGAACTGCCGGGGCAGTACGAGGCCTACATATCCAGTCGGTCGAACCGACTTGAACGCACGCTCCAGCATCAGTTGCGCAAGTTCGAGGTGGGTACCTCCACGTAGAGTGAATACATCCCTGAAGTAATCTTGCAGCCGTCGTCGTTCAGCTATCTCAGCCTGTTCTCGTGCAGCTTCTACCGGTCGCTCCGCGCGCAGTTCCTCGATGCGGGCGTCGCGTTGGGTGTCGGGCAGCGCCATTAGGCCCGGACTGACCCGTGCCCAAAACGGAGCAGCCTCCCAACGCACCTTGTCCCATGGGGGGTTTCCGATGATCGCGTCAAACCCCGGTACTGCGCGAAGAAAGACCTCCGGGAAAAGGAACGGCATGTGCGCCGGTAGGAGCTGGTTATGGGCTTGTTCGACTTCGGGGCGACCGAGCAACTTCAGCAACGATTCTTCGTCCAGAACGGTGTTCGGGGCGAGAGTCCCCAGCCGCACGGCTGTCGCGGCATCGAAGATTCGGCGAGCGGTGTCGGCCGCCTCGCGCGCCTCAGTGAGCAGGCGAGCGCCCTCCTCGATCTCAGCCTTATTAGCTTCGCTTGCGTTCGCAATGTCAATGAGAAGTGTCTTGGCAGAAGCCAATTGGTCTGTGAGTATTGAATCGAAAAGGCTTAGTTCACCAGGCCGGCGACCGGGCTGAAGCGTATCGAGTGCTTCGTCAATGGATCCGATCCCGGTGAGGCTATTCGCGTGGACAAGCCCATGGTCGAGGTTGCTCATGGGTAATCCCGGAACGAAGGTGTGAACCCATAGGGCTAAGCGTGCAAGCTCGACAGCCATCGGGTTGATGTCGAGCCCGTAGATACACCTGCGCGCCACTTGGCGTCGGAGCAAGCTGACTTCGTCCACCTCACTCCTAGCTACATCGTCAGATCCCAGCGCGTCCTTGGCCACCCCGGCCAGGCGCAATAGCTCTTCGGTTACGCCCGCTACGGTGTGTTCGGTGAGGAAGGTGCGCATGAGGGCTTCGATCTTGTCGACGGCGGCCACAAGGAAATGGCCTGATCCCATCGCCAGGTCGACAACCCGGAAGTCGAAGAACTCTCGGGACGCGGCGGCTCCGTCACCCTTTGACAGGTAGCCGGCGATCTTCTGGAGGTGTTCCGTGAGCGCGGGAACAATCGATGTCTCGATCAGGTGGTCAACGACTACTTTTGGAGTGAAGTACGAGCCGGTCGCCTTTCGCTCACCTGAGGCAGTGTGGAAGTACACAGATCCCGCTGGGGCATCGACCTTGCCTCCATCAGCCGGCACCCAAGCGTGGTCGTCGTTCAAGGCGAGGTCTTGCTCAGCGACCGAGAGCGAACTCTCTAAGAGCCCCTCGTAGATGGTGCCGAACTCGCGGACGCTCAAGGAGTGGAAATCGACTAGGCCCAGAACGCCGTCTTCAGTAACGTCGATGAGCAAGCTCTTGAGCGCGGGTCCCAACACGCTGTCTGGGAGCTCGATCCTTTTGATCAGAGCGCCGTCGGGCGAGCGTTCAGAATCCGTGGAGAAGAGGCCACCGTTGTAAGCGGGGATTTGCCACTGCGGGTTGCCGTGATCGATCGCGTTCCACACCTGAACGAGATCTAGCCAGATTGTGGATGCGTCACCAAAGTCTTCGGTGTCGGACTCAAGGAGCCGGCGAGCATTGGTTTTGAGGCTGTTCGCATCGAAACCCTCGTTGCGTTCGGATGGCAGTAATCTGCGATCCTCTGCGTATGCCTGGAAGAGCAGGCGGAAGAGGATCCGAAGGGTTACACGGTAGGCCGTGGCCAGGCCCTCCGCGTCCAGTGACACCCCGGCGTTCGATGCGAGCCGAAATGCAACCTCCTTGGCCAGCGGCGGGACGATCTTGTCGTAGATGCGCTCACGAAGACGTTCCCCGAGCTCGCTTGCGTACCGGGCGCTGTCCCGTAGCAAATCCTCGGCCGTACCACCGACTATTAGGGCGGTTGCGGAAAAGATCAGCGGCAAGAGCGCAGCATGCTCGGGGTCGACCATGGACAGGTCGATTTCGAAGTACGTTTCAGCCTGGCCCTTCGAACCCACGCCCACCCCGTCCCGGCCCGGGTAGAGGCGAATCTGGTCCTTTCGAAGTACCACCAACCAAGGTAGTTCTGCGCGGGAGGCGACCGCCAAGCCAAAGGCGACCGGAGATAGTTGGAACCGCGCCGTCTTGGCGTCGAACTGCTCCGTGTCATCGAGCAAGACCGCCACAGCTCGCGGCGGGTGATCATCAACCGAAAGCAGTAGGGTGCCGTTTGGCCCCGGTCTAGACGTGAAGCCAAGTGCGTCGATCAACTGCCTACGACGTTTGCCCAGTATAGGTAGAGCGCGTGCACCGAGCTCCTGCCAATCGCTGCGCTGGGGGACGTTGCTCATGATGTGGTGCGTCGCGAACAATCCGCTGTTGGTGAATCCTGGAACGCCGGTGGCGTCACTCGCCTTTCGCAAGCCAGCGCATCGCTCGGTCGCAGCCAGCACGTCCGGCTCCGAGAGGATCGATTGGAGCTGGCGAGCCGCTTGTTCGACGGGAACTTCAATCGGCTGTGCTTGCGGGTCTGGTCCGAATAGGTGCACTTTGTCGCCGTGCACGACCGCGACCATCAGCTGAATCGGTGTTCTGCCTCTACGTGCCATGAAGAGGTCGCGAATGGCTTGCCGGGACGGGGCGGTCTGCGCGTTCGCGACTGCCACTTGGAACCCGCCTAGTCCATGCGGGTCCGGGCCCACGTAGACCTTGTCGGTCTTAATGCCCGCGGGCGTCGACGGTTCATTCCAGGTCACGGCTCTATCGACGTTGAGTCGCACTTGGCGCATCTCCTCCCCGATGACCCGAAATCTCGATTTGATCCCGTTGTGGAACCTTAGCCAGGGCCGCCGACGTGTTGTGCCTGACTCGCCCACACTGAGGCCGGTCAGGCACCGACCAGAAGTTCCTTGACGGGCGCTTTCACGGCAGTTGAGGGCCGGGCGCCAACGAAGGATTGCCGCTGGTCAGCCGGGTCGCCGAGTGTCTTCCGCCAGCAGCGGCAGCAGGATTTCGGCGACCTCGGTCATGTTGTGCCGCGTCACTAGCAGCTCAAGGATCTGTTCCGGGGTCTGCGGCGGGTTGCTTCGGCGATTCGACATCTCTCGCAACGCGCGGACTCCCGCATGCGGGTGCGCCGACACCGTGTTGGCGGCGAACTCATGTGGCAGCACAACCTCGATATCAGCCTCCACGAGCACGTGCGCTGTGCTTAACCCGGCCCGGCGATCGTCGGTGACGATGGCGTCGGCTTTGCCGACAATCGCGGCGTGGGCGACGTGGCCGTCATAAGGATCATTGAGCCCGTAGCTGTACTCCCGGTCTTTGGGTGCGTGAACCTCTGAGCCCGGAAATGCCTGCTTCAGTTGATCCAAAAGGTGCTGACGGCGATCGGCGCTATCAGTGATCCCGCGCCTGTCGTGCAGGCTGGCGAGTACGTAGTCCAGCTCGAAGAGAATCCCAGACCCCCACAACGGTGAGTACGCCTCCTCAGTGGCCAGCTGCAACAGGAAGTCGCGCTGAAGGCTCGGCACAAGAGCACAGGTGTCGAGGACAGCGCGATACACGTTGGCGAGTCTTTCAGGCGCCGCGGACGGTCAACGCTTGCGTTTCGCCTCGGCGAGCAACTCGGCGACCTCGTCGGTGTCAGCGTCCGCGAACTCCGCCGAGCTCTCGGCGATGAACCGGTTGCGCCGGGCGTGAAGCTCCTCACGGTAGGCAAGGACATCGGCAAGCCGTAGCTTGCGTCGGACCGCGCCGGGCACGTGCGCGTCCAACTCGCCGTCATCAATGAGGCGAACCACCGTGGGACGGCTCAGGCCGAGGATCTCAGCGGCTTGCTGGGTGGAGATTTCCTGGTCGCGGGTCAGGATGCTGATCGACTGGCCGTGACTGAGTGCGTGGGCGGCACGCTTGAGAACGTCGTATAGCTGTTCGGTCAGTTCGACACGATCGTGTTCGCCCGCGCCGGACAGGAAGAACGCAGGTTCAGGAGAGGCCCCGTGACGGGCCTCGTGCGCCTCGATGAAGCTGAGGACATCGGCAAGCCCATTGGCATCGGCCGGAACCGGGCTAACAATCTCCGCGGAGGCGCTGCTCATGGGTCTCACTCCCTTTCATCTCCCCACTGGAACCCGACCGATCGTAGCAGGGTTACGAAAGTTACGAAAATAGATGGGGGGTTGAACTCTGCCGAGCAGGACAGCACCGCCCGCGTTACCAGGGAATCCACTCTTCGGGAGTCACTCGGCCCTATGCGGCTCGGCGTCACCAATTCGTCTTCGCCGTCCTCCTCCGCGCGCTCGGGGTCGAGACACACCTCGGACGCTGCGGCCGGTCTCCATGACTTTCCCGTCGCCGTGGAATCATTCGGACGTCGAGCGTCGGCTCGGGGAGGGGCGGCCGGGCGATGGCGAGACCTCAGCGGTGGGAGCTGCTCCTGCGGGCGTCGCAGCAGGAGGCCTTGCTTGCAGTTTCGTTGTTCAACGACCCCGGCCGAGAGCGGGCGCTTGAGGGCTTCATCATCCATATGCACATCGCGTGGACTTATGCGTTTCAGGCGAAGTGGCTCCGTGTGGGAAGGGACTACCACGTTCTGCTCAGCGAGCAGCCCCGCAGGTACAAGTACATCAACGGCGAGCGCATGTCCCAATCTGTGGAGTGGTTCGTCAAGCAGGAGTTTGCCGACTGCGCCGCTGTGCGGGCCAACCTAGAGTTCTTCATAGAGCTGCGGAACAAAATTGAGCACCGTCACACGGGAAGCGACGAGGCGCTGCGCACGGTGGTCAATGGCGAGTGTCATGCGATGTTGCTCAACTACGAGGCTTTCGTCACCGAGTTCGCCGGAGCCAAGCACTCACTGGCCCACAGGCTGCACTTCCCCGTGTTCATCGGTGGGTTCACCGACCAGGGAAAGGCGGATCTGCTGAAGCTCACGAAGACCCTGCCCGCGGACCTGCGGCGATTCCTCGCCGAGTACGACGCAGGACTCGGTGACGAGGTGTCGCGTGACCCCCGGTACTGCATGCGGCTAACCGTCCTGCTGGAGAGCGGTAACCGAAAGGGCGACCTCTCCCTGCAGTTCGTCAACCAGCGCGACCTCACCCCGGAACAGCAGCGCGCCGCCGAGGAGATCGCCGCCAATGGCGGTCTCGTCATCACAAAGACCAGGACCCAAGTCGTCACGAACGCCGACAAGTTCAAACCCGGGCAGGTTGCAGAGCGAGTCGAAAGCGCGATCCCGTTCCGATTCAAACCCTCACACGAGATGGCCCACTTCTGGCGGAAGCACAACGTCAGGCCGCCCAAGAAGGACCCGAACCCGAAGAACACCAAAGCCGAGTGGTGCGTCTACGACACTGCCCACAGCGACTATCTCTATACCGAGGCGTGCGTCAAGTGGCTGATCAAGAAGTGCGCAAATGAGAGTGGATTCCGCGAGGCGACCGGGCTAGCCTCGATTTTTCGCGCCGGTGGGGTTCGGGGGCGCTGAGCCACGAAAAGTGCTGAGCGGTAGCTATTTTTGGGCTTGGGGTGTGTTTAGCCTGCCCGTGTCGCCGGGGTGGGCGGGCTTTCCG
>NZ_UPHT01000229.1 GCF_900566085.1 Mycobacterium attenuatum | reverse complement strand
TTGAGAGTGCACCTGACTGCCCAGTGCTGGTCCGCTATGCCGACGATCTGGTGGCCCTGTGCCACAGTCGGGAGCAGGCGGAGCAGATTAAGGCCAGGTTGGCCAAGTGGTTGGCGCCGAGAGGTCTGGTGTTCAACGAGGATAAGACACGCATCGTGCACCTCGACACCGGCTTTGATTTCCTCGGGTTCAACGTCCGCCGCTACCACGGCAAGCTGGTCCTGATCAAACCCAGCCGAGAGGCCGTGAGACGCATCCGGAGACGGTTGCGCACCGAAATGCGTTCCCTGCGCGGGGGAAACGCGGCATCGGTGCTCAAGAAGCTCACCCCGATCATCCGCGGATGGGCGGCCTACTACCGGACCGAGGTGTCGAGCGAGGTGTTCTCCGCGCTCGATGACTACCTGTGGAAGTTGACCTACCGATGGGCGCGGCACCGCCACCCAAACAAATCGCGGTGGTGGGTCGTGGACCGCTATTACGGTCAGTTCAACCCAACCAAGCGCAACCGGTGGGTATTCGGCGACCGGGACACCGGCGCCTACCTGCCCAAGTTCGCTTGGACCAAGATCGTCCGACACGCGATGGTCGTCGGCGCGTCCTCGCCCGATGACCCGGCGCTGGCCGACTATTGGACACAGCGTCGACGCAAACAGGCGGACTCGCCGCTGAGCGCACCGGTCCGGCGCCTTCTCAAGGCTCAACACGGACGCTGCGCCGCCTGCGGCGGTCTGCTGCTGCATGCCGATCAACACCCGCAAAGCCCCACCGAGTGGGAGCAGTGGGTGCGCGTCACCCTGGTAGCGCTGCGCAAGCAGCACATCAGCAGCGACGGCACGGACGATCCGCGTCTCATCCACTCCTTCTGCCGCCGACGCAGCACTATCGGCGACGAAGGCGCAGCCGAAATGCAGGTGGCCTGAATGCCTTTGGGCTTGCTTGAGCCGTATGCCGGGACAACTGGCACGTACGGTTCTGAGGGGGCTCCGGCGCGGCAACGCGCCGGAGCTACCCGACTGGTCTCGCCGCTGCTGGCGAAC
>NZ_UPHT01000092.1 GCF_900566085.1 Mycobacterium attenuatum | reverse complement strand
CGCCTGCGCCCCATAGCCCGGCCGCCCCACCGGCCCCTCCGACACCACCGTTGACGCCGTTTAAGCCGACGGTCGGGGAGGCCGGGCCGCCGGCGCCGCCCGCGCCGCCGTTGCCCAACCAGAACCCGCCCTGGCCGCCGGCCCCACCGGCCGCGCCGGCCCCACCGGTGCCGCCGCGGCCGCCGTTGCCGATCAGTCCTGCTGCGCCGCCGGCGCCGCCGGGGGCGGTAGAACTTACCGGTTGGGAGTAACCGTCGCCGCCGTTGCCGAACAGCAAGCCACCGGCCCCGCCGTTGGGGTTGGTTGCGGTCCCGGTGGCGCCGTCACCGATCAACGGGCGCCCCAGTAATGCGTTGGTCGGCGCATTGATCACCCCCAGGAGGTCTTGAACCACGGCTTCCAACGGTGACGCGTTGGCCGCTTCGGCGGCGGCATACGAGGCGCTGGCGGCACTCAGCGCCTCGACAAACTGCACGTGAAACGTGTTCGCCTGGCGGCTGAGCATCTGATATGTCAGCGCGTGGTTGGCGAACAACGCCGTGATGGCTGCTGATATCTCATCGGCGGCAGCGGGCACCATGGTGGTGATGGGAGCCGCTGCCGTGGTGTTCGCCTCAATCAGCGCCGAGCCGATGTTGGACAGGTCCGTTGCGGCCGATGCCAGTAATTCGGGGAAGGCCGTCAGATATGACATCGTTGTCCTCCTGCCACGTCGTAGACCCGTCGACGAATTGACGGAACGTGAATGACGAGTGTCCTGAGAGTACGCCGGTTATGGCAGCGTTCTGGCCGTTCCGGCATTTTCCATCCGTCCCATTCGCAGCTGGACAGCGGTGCCACAGCCGGGATGCACCTTCCTCGCGGTAGGCGACCGATAATGCCGTGTGCTGCAGGATCTTCACCAGCACCAAAACTGCCTCAGATTGGCTCTCGTCCATGTGAACGGCCACCGGTCCGTCGACCCGGCATCGGCACAGAGCGCCACGATTCACGAAATATATCGTGTGGCAATATTTCCCAATAGCAACGGGGGTCGCCGGAAGCTCCGCAGGCTATTGCCAGCTCGAAATCCACTTATTTGCAAGGACTTTGACCGGACCTTCGAGGAAATCCCGGCTGCGCCCGGCCAGCTGTCGCGTTAGCTTGCTGAGGCCCCGATTGCACGGACAGGAAGGGTGCCTGCAGTCCGGGAACGGATGGTTACCGGACACGCCGTCGCTATGTCATTTGTGCGCGCCGTGCGGCGGGTCGCAGATATCCACCCGGCTTACCCGACCCGCAACGGGACGGTTCCACGGCACTGCGGTACGAATGGTGGGTGGCCGAGCCGACCGTCTTGCTGTTGTCGACGTCTGACACCGACCTGATCAGCGCGCGTTCCAGCGGCAAAAACTATCGGTGGGCCAACCCGTCCCGGTTGTCGCAGGACGAACTGCCCGAGTTGCTGTCCGGCGCCGCTGTCGCGGTGCTGCGGATTCTCGGCGGCTATCGCGCCTGGCAAAGCGGCATCGACGCGGTGCTCGCCAGCGGCGTGCCGGCCGTGCTGGTCAGCGGTGAGCAGGCCGCCGATGCGGAATTGACCGACCGTTCCACCGTCGCCGCCGGCATCGCCGTGCAGACGCATATCTATCTGGCCCATGGCGGCGTGGACAACGTGCGTCAGCTGCACGCCTTCCTGTCCGACACGGTGTTGATGACGGGCTACGGGTTCACACCCCCCGTTGTCACCCCGACTTGGGGTGAACTGGCCCGCCCCGATGCCTCGTCGAACATCGACGGCCCGACGATCGCGGTGCTGTACTACCGTGCCCAGCACCTGGCCGGTAACACCGCCTATGTCGAGGCGCTCTGCCTCGCGATCGAAGACGCCGGCGGGCGCGCGCTGCCGGTCTATTGCGCGTCGCTGCGCACCGCCGAGCCGGAGCTGCTGGACAGGCTGAAAGACGCCGACGCCATGGTGGTCACCGTGCTGGCCGCCGGGGGAGTCAAGCCCGCCGCCGCCTCAGCCGGCGGCGAGGACGACAGCTGGAGCGTCGAACACCTTGCCGCACTGGATATTCCGATCCTGCAAGGTCTCTGCTTGACCAGCCCGCGGGACCAGTGGCATGACAACGACGACGGGCTGAGCCCCCTCGACGTCGCCAGCCAGGTTGCCGTGCCTGAGTTCGACGGCCGCATCATCACGGTCCCGTTCTCGTTCAAGGAGATTGACGACGATGGATTGATCTCTTACGTCGCAGATGCCGAGCGCTGCGCACGAGTTGCCGGTCTGGCGATACGGCATGCGCGGCTGAGGTACGTGGTTCCCGCCGACAAGCGGGTGGCTCTGGTGTTCTCCGCGTACCCGACCAAACACGCCCGCATCGGCAACGCGGTCGGCCTGGACACGCCGGCCAGCGCGGTCACTTTGCTGCAGGCGATGCGCGAGCGCGGTTATCAGGTGGGCGAACTGCCGGGTGTCCCTGACAATGGACCGGGCGACGGAGACGCCCTGATCCATGCGCTCATCGAGCGTGGCGGCCAAGACCCTGACTGGCTTACCGAGGGCCAACTGGCCGGCAACCCGATTCGGTTGTCCGCCAAGCATTATCGAGATTGGTTCGCCACTCTACCGGCCGAACTGACCGACCCGGTGACCCGGCACTGGGGGCCGCCCCCGGGGGACTTGTTCGTCGACCGCAGCCACGATCCTGACGGCGAAATCGTCATTGCCGCACTGCGGTCGGGCAACCTGGTGCTGATGGTGCAGCCGCCGCGGGGCTTCGGTGACAACCCGGTGGCGATCTATCACGACCCCGACCTGCCGCCCAGTCACCATTATCTGGCCGCCTACCACTGGCTGGGCTCAGGGTTTCCAGAAGGCTTCAACGCGCATGCCGTGGTGCACCTGGGCAAGCACGGCAACCTGGAGTGGCTGCCGGGAAAGACGTTGGGCATGTCGGCGGCCTGCGGATCCGACGCCGCGCTGGGCAACCTGCCGCTGATCTACCCGTTCCTGGTCAACGACCCGGGCGAGGGTACCCAGGCGAAACGGCGCGCGCACGCCGTTCTCGTGGACCACCTGATCCCACCCATGGCCCGTGCCGAAACATACGGTGACATAGCACGTTTGGAGCAGCTGCTCGACGAGCATGCTAGCGTGGCCGCTCTGGATCCGGGTAAGCTGCCGGCCATTCGGCAGCAGATCTGGACGCTCATCCGGGCCGCCAAGATGGACCACGATCTGGGGCTGACCGAAAAGCCACCGGAAGACTCGTTCGACGACATGCTGCTGCACGTCGACGGCTGGCTGTGTGAGATCAAGGACGTCCAGATCCGCGACGGCCTGCACATCCTGGGGCAACCGCCGGCGGGTGAACAAGAAGTCGACCTGGTGCTGGCAATCCTGCGGGCCCGCCAGCTGTTCGGCGGCGAGCACGTAATCCCCGGCCTGCGCCAAGCCTTGGGCTTGGCCGACGACGGGACCGACGAGCGCACCGCGGTCGACCGGGCCGAGGCGGCGGCCCGTCAACTCGTCGCGGACCTGCAAGCCAGCGGATGGGATCCTGCCGCCGCGGGTCGCCTCACCGACAACCCGGAGGTCGCAGCCGTACTACGGTTCGCCGCAACCGAAGTGGTGCCGCGCCTGGCCGGCACCGCTTTCGAAGTCGAGCAGGTATTAAAGGCTCTGGACGGCCGCTTCATCCCGGCCGGGCCGTCGGGGTCACCGCTGCGCGGTCTGGTCAACGTGTTGCCCACCGGGCGCAATTTCTACTCGGTCGACCCCAAAGCGGTGCCGTCGCGGCTGGCGTGGGAAGCCGGTGTGGCCCTGGCTGATTCGCTGCTGGACCGCTACCGCGCCGACTACGGGCAGTGGCCGCAATCGGTGGGCCTGTCGGTTTGGGGCACCTCGGCGATGCGCACCGCTGGCGACGACATCGCCGAAGTGCTCGCCCTGCTTGGTGTTCGGCCGGTCTGGGACGACGCATCGCGACGCGTGGTGGATCTCACCGCCATTGCGCTGCCCGAACTGGGCCGGCCGCGTATCGACGTGACGGTACGCATCTCCGGGTTCTTCCGCGACGCGTTTCCGCATGTGGTGACGATGCTCGACGACGCGGTCCGGTTGGTCGCTGGCCTCGATGAGCCTGCCGAGCAGAACTTCGTGCGTGCCCACGCCCAGGACGACCTCGCTCAGCACGGCGATCAACGTCGCTCCACCACAAGGATTTTCGGCTCGAAACCGGGTACGTATGGCGCCGGGCTGCTGCAGCTGATCGACAGCCGCAACTGGCGCGACGACGCAGACCTCGCCCAGGTCTACACCGCCTGGGGCGGCTTCGCCTATGGGCGCGATCTTGACGGCCGCGAAGCCGTCGACGACATGAATCGCCAGTACCGCCGTATCGCGGTTGCCGCCAAGAACACCGACACCCGCGAACACGACATCGCAGATTCCGACGACTATTTCCAATACCACGGCGGCATGGTGGCCACGGTGCGGGCGTTGACGGGCCAAGCGCCCGCCGCCTACATCGGCGACAACACCCGGCCCGACGCCATCCGCACCCGCACGCTGTCGGAGGAGACCGCCCGGGTGTTTCGGGCCCGGGTGGTCAACCCCCGGTGGATGGCCGCCATGCGCCGCCACGGCTACAAGGGTGCCTTCGAGATGGCCGCCACCGTGGACTACTTGTTCGGCTATGACGCCACCGCCGGGGTGATGGCCGACTGGATGTACGAGCAACTCACCGAGCGCTACGTACTCGACCCGGAGAACCGCAAGTTCATGGCGGAATCCAATCCCTGGGCGCTGCACGGCATGGCCGAACGCCTGCTGGAGGCGACTGGTCGTGGCATGTGGGCCCAGCCGCAACCGGATACCCTTGACGGCTTGCGCCAGGTATTGCTGGAAACCGAAGGCGATTTGGAGGGTTGAGCCATCCGATGACGACACGCCTTGTCTGCGTCGCCATGGCTGCTGCCGTGGCCGTCGGTGTCCTTGGATCCAAGCCCGTCCCGGCGTGGGCCGTCCCGGCCGATGATCCCGTCGCGCCGTCGGTGCCGGCGACAGCCGCGCACTGGGAAGCGGGCTGCCCGGAGCCATTGACCGAACTGATAGACCGGACGTGTTTCGAACCGTACCCGTGGGTGGCGGACTCGGCGCCGGTAAGCCTGGTCGGCGAGGGCGCCCCGTCGCAGGGGTTGCCGATGCGCAATGTGCTGGCGGTTGTAACAGGTGTCAAGGTGACGGTTGCGCTGACCGTCCGAGATTACAGCGGCGCGGATAGGTTGATCCAAGTCCAGCCCGGCTCGACCCGGGGTTTCTCCGGCGACGTGATCGTCGACGTTAGACAGGATCGCGTGGTCCCGTGATAGCGGGGGCAACAAGAGCGCGGCCAGCAGACGCGGAATCGCACCCGAATGGCCATTCGGGTGCGATTCCGCGTCTGCTCGGCGCTAGGTTGACACCGTGACGCCGACCTTCGCCGACCTCGCCAAAGCGCGATACATTCTGCTGACCACCTTCACCAAGGACGGCCGGCCGAAGCCGACGCCGGTTTGGGCCGCCTTGGGCCAGGACCGCGGTGACCGTCTGCTGGTCATCTCCGAGAAGAAGGCGTGGAAGGTCAAGCGAATCCGAAACACTCCGCGAGTGACACTGGCCATCTGCGACGTGCGTGGGCGTCCCAAGAGCGAGGCCGTCGAGGGCACCGCGGCAATCCTCGACGACTCGCAAACGGGCGCGGTCTACGACGCGATCGGCAAGCGGTACGGCATTGCCGGCAAGGTCTTCAACTTCGTCAGCAAGCTACGCGGCGGCATGGAAAACAACATCGGGCTCGAACTCACAGTGAGCTGACACCGACGAGCGGCGTTTGGTGCCGTTACGGGGCGTCGAGGCTTGGCCCGCCGCTGATCGTGGCCAATGGACAGCCGATCGCCGCGTGTCCACGCCGGGGCGATGGTTGCGGGAATGTGTTGTCGCGCGCCAACCCGAGTTGGCCTCGTAGCCGGGCGGGCCAGGGCCATGTGCTGCTTGGCGGAACTGAGCGCTTCAGCGTCGGTCTTGCCGGGAGCAATGCGTCGTCGGACGCGCCTCCCAGGGTCGCTCCTGTCCGGTTGGAGCGAAGCTCGGGCACAACCCCCCAATTGGACGACAGCGCTGTACTACAGCTGGAGGACACTATTTCTACAAGACAATTGTTACGCTCGGCCAGATTTTAATCCGTGGCGCGGTCGGCCGGATAAGCACCGGGCGGGGCGATCGGTCGGAAGGTGCCTGGTTGTGACATTGCTGGTGGCTCCTGAGAGCCTGGCGGTGGTGGGGTGTGCGGCGGTGTCGGGTGGGTTTTTTGGGGGTGTGGCGTGACGGCTGGGGTGTGGTTGGCGTCGCCGCCGGAGGTGCATTCGGCGTTGTTGGGTGCGGGTCCGGGGCCGGTGTCGTTGGTGGCGGCTGCGGCGGGGTGGTCGTCGATGAGTGTGGCGTATGCGTCGGTGGCCCAAGAGTTGTGCGTGGTGGTGGCGGGGATGCAGGCTGGGGCGTGGCAGGGGCCCACTGCTCAGTTGTGTGTGGGTGCTTATGTGCCGTATGTGGCGTGGTTGATGCAGGCCAGTGCCGAGAGTGCCGCGGTGGCGGCGGCCCATGACAGTGCCGCGGCGGCTTATGTCAGTGCGTTGGCGGCGATGCCGACGTTGGGCGAGTTGGCTGCCAATCATGCCGCTCATGCGGTGTTGGTGGCGACGAATTTCTTTGGGATCAATTCCATCCCGATCGCGCTGAACGAGGGCGATTACGTGCGGATGTGGATTCAGGCGGCGACCACGATGGGCGTCTATGAGGCGGTCGCTGCGGCGGCGTTGGTCTCGGTTCCACACATTTCGCCAGCGCCGCTGATTGTCAAACCCAGTGTCAGCGCGGCCACCGACTCGGCCGCCACCACCGCCCAAGCCCTCACGCCATTTCCGTGGGCCGAAATAATACAGCTCTTAGAGAAAATCGGCGGCGGCTACCTACTTTTTCTGGATATTCTCGCTTACTCCATCACCCAGGTTCTCATGGGAATACCCATGATAATCAACGATCTCGTCGCTGGGCAGGTCTCCGCCGCGGTCCTAACGCTGGTCAGTGTGTTGATAAATGCGGCGAACATCGTTGATATCACTTTGGCTACCGTCTTTTTGTTTATACCGCTCATGGTTCCGGTTACTATATTAGGCGTCACCCAGATTATTGTTGATTGGATTGTTGGCAATCTAGCCGGCGCATTGTTGAGTCCGTTTGCTGCGGCGGCCACCTACGGTGCTCTTCTGCCGGGTATCGCTGGTGCGGCGGTTGCACCACTGGCGGGTTTGTCGGTCGCACCGCTGACGGGTTTGTCGGCTACGCCGGTAGCTGCGGCAGCGATCGAAAGTGTGGTGCCCTCGGCGGCGGGGGGTTTGCCGCCGCCGACCGTTTCGCTGGTCCGTGTCGGTTCGACAGTCGTCACTGCTGAGGGCTTTGGGTTTGCCGGTACGGCAGCTAAGGGCACCGTGGTTCATGCCGGTGGGTTACTAACGCTGGGCGATGAGTTCGGCGTACGGGTGCCGATGGCGCCGGCGAATTGGAGTGCACCTGGTTATGCCGTCAGCGATGGGCTGGCGGCGGTGTCGGGTGGGTTTTTTGGGGGTGTGGCGTGACGGCTGGGGTGTGGTTGGCGTCGCCGCCGGAGGTGCATTCGGCGTTGTTGGGTGCGGGTCCGGGGCCGGTGTCGTTGGTGGCGGCTGCGGCGGGGTGGTCGTCGATGAGTGTGGCGTATGCGTCGGTGGCCCAAGAGTTGTGCGTGGTGGTGGCGGGGATGCAGGCTGGGGCGTGGCAGGGGCCCACTGCTCAGTTGTGTGTGGGTGCTTATGTGCCGTATGTGGCGTGGTTGATGCAGGCCAGTGCCGAGAGTGCCGCGGTGGCGGCGGCCCATGACAGTGCCGCGGCGGCTTATGTCAGTGCGTTGGCGGCGATGCCGACGTTGGGCGAGTTGGCTGCCAATCATGCCGCTCATGCGGTGTTGGTGGCGACGAATTTCTTTGGGATCAATTCCATCCCGATCGCGCTGAACGAGGGCGATTACGTGCGGATGTGGATTCAGGCGGCGACCACGATGGGCGTCTATGAGGCGGTCGCTGCGGCGGCGTTGGTCTCGGTTCCACACATTTCGCCAGCGCCGCTGATTGTCAAACCCAGTGTCAGCGCGGCCACCGACTCGGCCGCCACCACCGCCCAAGCCCTCGCCTCGACCCCGTGGGTGCAGATTCTATTCGAACTTGTGTTACTAGTACCAACAATGATATTCGAGTTCTTTTTGGCTCTGCTGCTCGATATAGCTTTTGTCCCGATAATTGTCGGCCTGATATTCCTTCAGCTCTTTATTATTGCGCTTCTGGTGGGCGTTATCGCATACCTATTCTTAACCCTGGAGTTTGGGACAGCCTTCACTTTTATATACTATATGGCACTTCTTCAGGTTGCGATCGCGGTCGAGTTTGTTGCGATTGGGATTCTCCTGCTGCTCCCGATCTTGATGCCTGCCGGCGCGATCGTTGATTTCGTCGCGCAGATTATTGGCAATTTGTTTGGAATTGCGTCGGGATCGTTGGCTGGAGCCGGAGCTTTGATCGGCGGTGCTGCCCCGGGGCTGGGCGCTGTAGTAGGAGCAGCTGCCGCACCGACAGCGGGTGCGCCGGTGGCAGCGATGGCGGTCGACAGCGTGACGCCGTCGCCGTTGGGTGTCGCCGGTGTCGATACGCGCGCGCAGCTAGTTTCCACGGCGACGGCTGACGGGGGCGCGGGCCAGTCGCCGATATCGGCATCCGATCGCGGCGCCGGCACCTTCGGGTTCGCCGGCGCTGCACGCGGCGATGCCCTGGTCGAACCTGGTGGTTTGATGGCTTTAGGCAATGAATTCGGTGCCGGCACCCAGCTGCCGATGCCGCCGGCGAGCTGGCGCGCGCCCGTGCTGGACGCGGCAGGTGCCGGGACAGTCCTCTTCTGACGAGACGCGAGCCGGCAAAGGTGCGTTTCCGCGCCGCTTACTTGCCGTTACCCAGGTGCTCGCCGAAGAACATAAACACCCGGCGCCACGCGTCCTCGGTCGCGGCTTCGTTATCGCCGAATCCCGCCACCCGAATCAGCGGTTGGCCGGGAAGTTTGTTGGCGAAGCTGTGCCCGGCGCCGGGGTAGGCCTTGATGTCCGCGGTGATCCCCTTGTCCTGGGTCACCGTGCGCAGTCGGTCGGCAGCGCCCACACCCAGCGGGTCGCGGCTGCCGAAGCTCGCCACAATCGGGCACGCCCCGTCAAGGGCGTCACCGAGGTGGCGCGGCAACGGCGTGCCGTAGAACGGTGCCGAGGCGCCAAAGCCCCTGGGCGACAAGATCAGCGCGAACCCACCGCCCATGCAGAAGCCCGCGATCCCGACCCGGCCGGAACATTCGGACCTGCCCAGCAGATGATCGCGGGCGGCCAAAATGTCGTCCAGGGCGCGACCTCGTTTGGTCAGCAATTCGCGAAAGACTCGGGTGATGCAGCGGGCGCGCCCGCCGCGCGCGTACATGTTGGGGGTGAGCGTCAGATAGCCCGCCTGTGCGATCCGCTCCGAAGTCGCCTCATTGTCTGGGGCATAACCGACCGCATCGTGCACCACCACCACGCCCGGCCACGGGCCCTCGCCGGAGGGAATGCTCAGCAGCGCATCAATCGGACCGGCCGGCGTGTCGATGTCAATCGTGGTCATAGCGTCATCTAACTGCAGCCGTGACGCGACCGTGCGCGGAACTCGGTCGCAGCCCGCGGACGTTGGCCTGTCATGTTAGGTCGGCTGCTACTCATTTACGCCGTCGTCGAGCTCATGGCCTTGATCGGATTGGCGGCGGCTATCGGCTTCGGCTGGGCACTGGTGGTGCTGCTGGCCACCTTCGTTCTGGGGTTGGTGCTGTGGGCTCCGATGGGCGGGTGGCAGCTCAGTCGGCATCTCATGCAGCTGCGGTCGGGCATGCAGGAGCCACGGAGCGCGCTGGGCGACGGCGCGCTGGTTGCCGTGGCCACCGGCTTGGTCCTGGTCCCGGGGCTGGTCAGCACCGCTTTGGGAGTGTTGCTGCTGGCGCCGCCGATCCGCGCGGCCGCCGGCCCGGGACTGACCGCGGTCGCGGTGCGTGGCTTCCTGCGACGGGTGCCTTTGAGTGCGAGTGCAGCCGCCACCATGGCCGGCGCGTTCCAACGCCGGGAGGCATCTGATGACCGCGACTTCATCGACGGCGAGGTCATCGACGTCATCGACGGCGAACCACCGACCTTGCCCCAGGTTCGCGCCGACACTCAAGCCCCGACGCGGCGCGCATCGTCGGCCTAGGTCGAACTGCCCGACCCACCTGTTGCCGACGTAGTTTTGCGGTGTGACACAAATGCCCACCAGGCTGCTGGTCAACGGCCGCGTCTATAGCCCGACCCACCCCGACGCCACCGCCATGGCGGTGCGCGGCGACATGGTCGCATGGCTAGGCAGCGACGACGTCGGCCACCGGCAGTTCCCGAACGCCGAAGTGCAGGACCTCGACGGCGGTTTCGTGGCGCCCGGCTTCGTCGACAGCCACATTCACCTGAGCGCTACCGGTCTGACACTCAGCGGACTGGACTTGCGTCGCGCCACCTCGGGTGCCGAATGCTTGCACCTGGCGGCCGACTACGCCGCGGCTCATCCCGGCCGGCCGGTTTGGGGACACGGCTGGGACGAGTCGGCCTGGCCCGAACGAACCGCGCCCAGCACCGCGGATCTGGACGCCGTGCTCGGCGACCGGCCCGCATACCTGGCCCGGGTGGACGTGCATTCGGCGCTGGCGTCGTCGGCACTGCGGCGGCTGGTCCCCCAACTGCCCGCCGCCGCGGGTTACGCCCCACAGCAGCCATTGACCGGCGACGCGCACCACCTGGTCCGAGCCGCGGCCCGCGACTTGCTGACGGATACGCAGCTGGCCGAAGCCCGGACCGCGGCGCTGCAGGCACTGGCCGCCTCGGGCGTTGTCGCCGTGCACGAGTGCGCCGGCCCCGAGATTGCCGGGTTGGACGACTGGCTGGCGCTGTGCGCTGTGCAGCGCGGCGTCGAAGTGACCGGCTACTGGGGCGAGGCAGTGACCACACCGACTCAGGCGCGGGCACTGCTGAAGCAGACCGGCGCCCGCGGGTTGGCCGGTGACCTGTTCATCGACGGCGCTCTCGGTTCACGCACGGCCTGGCTGCACCAGCCTTACGCGGACGCACCCGGTTGCACCGGAACCTGCCACCTCGACCCCGACGCCATCGAAGCGCACCTGCGGGCGTGCACCGAGGCTGCGGTGACGGCCGGTTTCCACGTCATCGGCGATGCCGCGGTGTCGGCGGTGGTCGCCGCACTCGAACGGGTGGTGGCCGAGCTCGGCGTGGTCGCGGTCGCTCGCTGCGGACACCGTCTGGAACATGTGGAGATGGTCACCGCCGAGCAGGCCGCCAAGTTAGGGTCGTGGGGAGTCGTTGCCAGCGTGCAGCCCAATTTCGACGCGTTATGGGGTGGCGCCGACGGCATGTACGCACAGCGCCTCGGTCCAGATCGAGGTTGCCGGCTCAACCCGCTTGCGCTGTTAGCATCCCAAGGCGTGCCCCTCGCCCTTGGTTCCGACGCGCCCGTAACCGGCTTCGACCCGTGGGCGAGTGTGCGGGCCGCAGTCAATCACCGGACTGCAGGCAGCGCGGTATCGCCGCGGGCGGCGTTCGCTGCGGCAACCCGCGGGGGTTGGCGGGCCGGCGGTGTCCGCGACGGGAAGGCCGGCACCCTGGTCCCGGGGGCGCCGGCCTCATACGCCGTGTGGGAGGCCGACGCACTTGAGGTCAGCGCGCCGCGCGATACGGTTCAGCGCTGGTCTACCGACCCGCGGTCCCGGGTGCCCGCGCTGCCGCGGTTGAGCCCGCAAGGCGTGCTGCCGCGCTGCCGTCAAACCGTGCATCGGGGTGCGGTCATCTATGGCTAAGGGATGGACCGGCCGCGAAGCGCAGGGTATCGACGGCCAAGACTCCGCGACCGACGGCACGGACCTCGAGCCCACCGACACCGATCCCGACCAGGACGCGGAATCCGACGGCCACCCCGCTGATGTCGGCGCTGCGACCGCGGCCGCGCCGCTGGGTGCCGCCGCCCGTCAGCGTCTGTCTGGGCTGGGCACCGCGGCGGTGGCGCGGCTACCGAAGCTGTGGGCCGCGGTGCCGCCGCGGCTGCCCCGCCTGCTGGTCTCGGTCGCGTCCGGATTGCTGCTGTATGCCAGCTTCCCGCCGATCAACTGGTGGTGGGCGGCCATTGTCGCGCTCGCGCTGCTGACCTGGGTGCTGATGCACCGGGCGACCACGCCGGTCGGCGGGTTGGGCTACGGCTTCGTGTTCGGTCTGGCGTTCTATGTGCCGTTGCTGCCGTGGATCGGCTCGTTGGTGGGACCGATGCCGTGGCTGGTGCTGGCGACGTTGTCGGCACTCTTTCCCGGCCTTTTCGGCCTGCTGGCCGTCGTGGTACGTCCGCTGCCAGGCTGGCCGGTCTGGTTTGCGGTGCTGTGGGCGGGGCAGGAGTGGTTGAAATCGATCTTCCCCTTCGGTGGCTTCCCCTGGGGCTCGGTGGCGTTCGGCCAGGCCGAAGGTCCGCTGCTGCCCTTGGTACAGCTGGGCGGGGTCGCCCTGCTGTCAGCGGGGATCGTGCTGGTGGGCTGCAGCCTGACCGCAATCGCGCTGGAAATCGAGAAGTGGTGGCGAACCGGGGGCACAACCCGGACCGCCGATACCGCCGCGCCGCCGGCGGTGGTGCTGCCCGGTGTGTGCATCTGCCTGGTGCTGTTCGCCGCCGCAATCGTGTGGCCACAGGTGCGGCACTCCGGCGCGGGAGCGGGCGGCGAACCCGGGGTCACCGTCGCGGTCGTGCAGGGCAATGTGCCGCGTCTTGGTCTGGACTTCAACGCACAGCGGCGAGCGGTCCTGGACAACCACGTTCAGGAGACGCTGCGGCTGGCCGAGGATGTCCGCGCGGGCAGTGCCCCGCAACCGCAATTCGTCGTCTGGCCGGAGGATTCGTCGGACATCGATCCGTTTCTCAACCCCGACGCTGCCCAGCAGATCTCGCAGGCGGCGGCGGCGATCGGCGCGCCGATCCTGGTCGGAACCGTGCTCGACGCGCCGGGCCGGCTGCAAGGGGACTCGGCATTCACCAACACTGTGATCGTCTGGAATCCGAACACTGGGCCCGCCGACCGCCACGACAAGGAAATTGTGCAGCCATTTGGCGAGTACCTGCCCATGCCGTGGCTTTTCCGCCACCTTTCCGGATACGCCAGCCGTGCCGGCAACTTTGTTCCCGGCACGAGCTCCGGGGTGGTGCGCATCGCGGGGGTGCCGGTCGGCGTCTCGACCTGTTGGGAGATCATCTTCGACCGCGCCCCGCGCAAGGCGGTGCTCAACGGCGCACAGCTGCTGACGGTGCCCAGCAACAACGCCACCTTCAACCAGACGATGAGTGAGCAGCAGCTGGCGTTCGGCAAGGTGCGGGCCGTCGAGCACGACCGATACGTCGTGGTCGCCGGTACCACGGGCATCAGCGCGGTGATCGCCCCAGATGGCGCCGAACTGGTCCGTACCGACTTTTTCGAGCCCGCCTATCTGGACACCCAGGTGCGGCTGAAGACCAGGCTGACGCCGGCGACTCGCTGGGGTCCGCTGCTGCAGTGGATTCTGGCCGGGGCGGCGGGCGCGGTCGTTCTCGTCGCGATACGGCACAATGGGTGGTTCCCGCGGCTACGACGCCTAAGACGTCTTATGCGTCCAAGGCGTCGGTTGTCCGGGCATCCGCATCGATCTGACGAGTCGGGCGGGACCCCGGACGACGGCGACGAGGTGGACGCGGAGCTCCGGAACGATTCCGGGGACAACCTGCAGACCGCGCAGGAGGAGCCGCCCGACGCGGGTGGCCACCATGAGTTGGGGCGACCTAAAGGAGCTACATGACCAGCGGCCAACCCGTGCCCGAGGTACCGGGCAATCGTCTCGGCCAGCGTGTGCTGGTGATCATTCCGACGTACAACGAGCGGGAGAACCTGCCGCTGATTCATCGGCGGGTCAAACACGCCTGCCCTGACGTGCACGTATTGATCATTGACGACAACAGCCCCGATGGCACCGGTCAGCTCGCCGACGAGTTGGCGCAGGCCGACCCGGGCTGTACCCACGTCTTGCATCGCACCGTCAAGAACGGTTTGGGGGCGGCTTATTTAGAGGGATTCGCCTGGGGCCTCAGCCGGGAGTACGCGGTGCTTGTCGAGATGGATGCCGACGGCAGCCACGCGCCGGAGCAGCTGCACCGCCTGCTGGACGCCGTGGCGGCGGGGGCCGATCTGGCCATCGGTTCTCGCTACGTGCCCGGAGGAACCGTGCGCAACTGGCCATGGCGCCGGCTGGCGCTGTCGAAGACGGCCAACACCTATTCGCGGCTCGCATTGGGTGTCGGGGTTCATGACATTACCGCCGGCTACCGGGCATACCGCCGCGAAGTGCTCGAGACGATCGATCTCGACAGCGTCGACTCCAAGGGCTATTGCTTCCAGATCGAAATGACCTGGCGCACCGTGAACAGCGGCTTCGTCGTCGCCGAAGTTCCGATCACCTTCACCGAGCGCGAGATCGGCGTGTCAAAGATGAGCGGATCCAACATCCGCGAGGCATTGTTCAAGGTGACCCGGTGGGGCATTGAGGGCAGGCGTGAACACCTTCGGGGCGGCCCCGCTCACGACCGCTCCCGGCCGGCCGGGTAACGCCCGGTTCAGCCGCGCCGACGCGTCCGGATTATTTCGAGGCGTTCCTTGAGCAGCTCTTCGAGCTCTTCCACGGAACGACGCTCCAGCAGCATGTCCCAGTGGGTGCGCGGGGGCTTCACCTTTTTCGGTTCGGGCAGGTCGCCCTCGATCAGGGTGCCCTCCATGCCGTTGCGGCACAGCCAGGTGCCGGGGATCTCGGCGTCGTCGGCGAACGGAACCTCGAACTCCTCGCCGTTCTCGGTGCGGTACCGGGCGATCTGACGCGGTGCCAGGTCGTGGTTGCGGTCCGTCTCGTAGCTCACGGCTCCCAGACGACTGCCTCTCAAGACGCGATCAGCCATCGACGCTACTCCTCTGGATTCGTTGAGCTGTTCGGCTCCGTATGGTGTTTCTCTTCGCTTTAGCGAACGCCGCAACCGCCCACGTAGTTCCCGGGCTGGCGCCCAACATGCGACGCGACCATCCGCGACCATCGATGATACCGGGATCATGGCCCCAATCGGACTAGAGTCGGCAGGCGTGAGTCCGGCCAGACGTCAAAGAGCCCGGCCCCAGCCGTGCCGCTGGTGTGGACGCGACGTGGCCGACGCCGGAATGGGCCGTCGCCGCCAGTACTGCCGCCAGTCGTGCCGGCAGCGGGCCTACGAGCAGCGGGCCATGATGACCCGGGGCGACGCCGGGGCCTCATTGGCCCTGCCCGCCGACGCGGTGGTGCTGACGGCCGATGAGGCGGCTGATCTGTCGGATCGCATCTACCAGGTGCGGTGCGCGGCGGAGGACATCGCCATCGCGCTCGACGAGGGTGCCGGCGCGGCCGAACTGCGTGAGCTGTGCGACGGGCTGCTCCGGGCGGCCGGCGCCGCCGACGGCTGGCGCCGGGTGGGTGTTTAGCCGGGCGAACCGGGTAAAGTCGCGCCATGGACCGCGGGTTCGGTGTACCCAGGCGGCCGCGGCGCATCAAGAATCCAGTGCAGGGTCACGACGGTGCCTAGGGCGTCTGACACGGCTTCTAGGGCATCCGGCCCGCTCGCTCATACCTGGGAGTATCGGACGTTTTGAAATCCTGCCGCAGTTGGCGATACTCACCAGCGACATTCTTCGCTCGGAGCGCAGCACGACGCCGATCAAAAAAGCGACGCTGGTCGGCGAAACGGCGAGGGCGCTTCGTGCTGCAACTTCCGTGATTCGGCGACGGCCGCACCCTGGTCGGGGTCGACCAGGGTTAGGCGAGGGTTAGGCGAGGGTTAGGCGAGGTTAGTAATGGTTGATCAACTCCAGCATGCAACCGAAGCACTGCGGAAAGCGTTGGTCCAGGTTGAGCGACTGAAGCGGACCAACCGCGCGTTGCTGGAGCGGTCGAGCGAGCCGATCGCGATCGTCGGGATGTCGTGCCGCTTCCCCGGTGGAGTCGACACCCCGGAGGCCATGTGGCAGATGGTCGCCGACGGCCGCGATGTCATGTCGGGGTTTCCCACGGACCGCGGCTGGGACCTGGCGAGCCTCTTTGATCCCGACCCCGACACACCCCACAAGTCGTATGCGAGTACCGGCGGGTTCGTCGACGGTGTCGCCGACTTCGATCCGGCGTTTTTCGGCATTGCCCCCAGCGAAGCGCT
This sequence comes from Mycobacterium attenuatum, assembly GCF_900566085.1. GTDB lineage: Bacteria > Actinomycetota > Actinomycetes > Mycobacteriales > Mycobacteriaceae > Mycobacterium > Mycobacterium attenuatum. Next base: position 71,290 of record NZ_UPHT01000092.1, on the reverse strand, counting down.
GGCGATGGACCCGCAGCACCGGATGCTTCTCGAGCTGTCGTGGGAGGCGCTGGAGCGAGCCGGGATCGACCCGACCCGGTTGCGCGGCAGCGCCACCGGCGTCTTCGCCGGGCTCATCGTCCAGGGCTACGGCATGTTCGCCGAGGAGATCGAGGGCTACCGGTTGACCGGCATGACCTCCAGCGTCGCCTCCGGCCGGGTGGCCTATGTGCTGGGGTTGGAGGGCCCGGCGGTGTCGGTGGATACGGCGTGTTCGTCGTCGTTGGTGGCGTTGCATATGGCGGTGCAGTCGTTGCGTTCGGGTGAGTGCGACCTGGCGCTGGCCGGCGGCGCCACCGTCAACGCCACGCCAACGGTTTTCGTGGAGTTCAGCCGGCACCGGGGCCTGGCCCCGGACGGGCGCTGCAAGGCCTACGCGGGCGCGGCCGACGGCGTCGGCTGGTCCGAGGGCGGCGCCATCTTGGTGGTGGAGCGGCTCTCGGATGCGCGGCGGTTGGGGCATCCGGTGTTGGCGGTGGTGCGTGGTTCGGCGGTGAATCAGGATGGGGCCTCGAACGGGTTGACGGCGCCTAATGGTCCGTCGCAGCAGCGGGTGGTGCGGGCGGCGTTGGCTAATGCGGGGTTGTCGGCGGCGGATGTGGATGTGGTCGAGGGTCATGGGACTGGGACCACGTTGGGGGATCCGATTGAGGCGCAGGCGTTGTTGGCGACCTATGGGCAGGGGCGGGCGGAGCCGGGGAAAAAGCCGCTGTGGTTGGGGTCGGTTAAGTCGAATATGGGTCATACGCAGGCCGCGGCGGGGGTGGCGGGTGTGATCAAGATGGTGTTGGCGATGCGCTATGAGGTGTTGCCGGCGACGTTGCATGTCGATGAGCCCAGTCCGCATGTGGATTGGTCGGCGGGTGCGGTGTCGTTGTTGACGCAGCCGCAGCCCTGGCCGGCTGATGGGCATGTCAGGCGGGCGGGGGTGTCGTCGTTTGGGATCAGTGGCACTAACGCGCATGTGATTGTCGAGGCGGTTCCGTCGCAGCAGTCGCGGGAGGTGGGGCCGGCCCCGGTGGTGGTGCCGTGGGTGGTGTCGGCGAAGTCGGATGCGGCGTTGTGTGCGCAGGCGGCGCGGTTGGCCGAGCACCTGCGTGCCCATGACGGGCTGGATGTGGCCGATGTGGGGTGGTCGTTGGCGGGGCGTTCGATGTTTGAGCATCGGGCGGTGGTGGTTGGCGGGGATCGGGACCGGTTGCTGGCCGGGCTGGACGAGCTGGCCGGCGGGCAGGCGGTGTCGGTGGTTCGCGGCACCGCGACACCGGCGGGCAAGACGGTGTTCGTGTTCCCCGGCCAAGGCTCCCAGTGGATCGGTATGGGTGTCGAATTGCTGGAGACCGCACCGGTATTCGCACAGCAGATCCAGGCGTGTGGTGAGGCGTTCGCCGAATTCGTCGACTGGTCACTGACCGACGTGCTGCGGGGCGCTCCCGGCGCCCCGGGCCTGGACCGGGTGGACGTGGTGCAGCCGGCGCTGTTTGCGGTGATGGTGTCGTTGACAGAGTTGTGGAAGTCGATCGGCGTGCGTCCGGATGCCGTTATCGGTCATTCGCAGGGCGAGATCGCCGCCGCCTACGTCGCCGGTGCACTTTCCCTGCGCGACGCCGCCAAGGTGGTGACCATGCGCAGCGCATTGCTGACCGGGCTTGCCGGCCCGGGCGGCATGGTATCGCTGGCCTGTGGTGCCGAACAGGCGCAGGAGTTGTTGGCGCCCTTCGGCTCTCGGATCAGTATTGCCGCCGTCAACGGCCCCTCGGCTGTCGTGGTCTCGGGTGAGGTGGCTGCCCTCGAGCAGCTGATCCAAGTTTGCGCCGACCGTGAGCTGCGCACCCGACGGATCGAGGTGGACTATGCCTCCCACTCGGCAGAGGTCGAAGCCATTCGAGACCAGCTCGTCGCCGCTCTCGCGGGTATCGAGCCACGTTCCTCGCGGACCATCTTCTTCTCGTCGGTCACGGGAAATCGTTTGGACACAGCGGATTTGGATGCCGACTACTGGTACCGCAATATCCGCCAGACGGTCCAATTCGAGCAGGCGCTGCGTAGCGCATGTACGAATGGCTACCGCACCTTCATCGAGTCCAGCCCGCACCCCGCGTTGATCGCCGGTATCGAGGACACCGCCACCGACTGCGCACCTGACTCCGAACCTGTTGTCGTGCCCACTCTCGGCCGCCAGGAGGGCGGGCTTGACAGGTTCCTGTTGTCGGCGGCGTCAGCGTTCGTCTCGGGTGTGCAGGTGAATTGGCGTGGGCTACTGGACGGGGCGCAGTTCGTAGAGCTGCCGACGTATGCCTTTGACAAGCGCCGGTTTTGGCTCTCCGGCGAGGGTCTGGGCGTCGACGCATCCGGTTTGGGACTGGCGGCCGGCCAGCACGCATTGCTGGGCGCCGTGGTGGAACTGCCGGCATCGGGTGGAGTCGTATTGACGGGCCGGCTGTCCAGCAGCTCCCAGGCCTGGCTGGCCGATCATGCCGTATCCGGCGTCGTGGTGTTCCCCGGCACCGGATTCGTCGAATTGGCGATCCGCGCCGGCGACGAAGTCGGTTGCTCGGTGGTCGAGGAGCTCACCCTGCGGACGCCGTTGCTGCTGCCGGCGTCAGGATCGGTGGCACTGCAGGTGGTCGTCGGCGCCGCGACCGAGTCGGCGAAGCGCAGTGTCTCCGTCTATTCGCGTGCCGACGTCGACACCGGATCGGTGTGGGTGTGCCATGCCGAGGGGACGCTGCGCACCGGCACCGTCGAGCCCGCGGCCGACCTGTCGGTCTGGCCGCCTGCGGGCGCCGCCGCCGTAGCCGTTTCGGACGGTTACCAGCGGCTGGCGGAGCGCGGGTACGGGTACGGCCCAGCATTTCGCGGTCTGACCGAGATGTGGGCCCGCGGTGACGAGCTGTTCGCCGAGGTGAGGTTGCCCGAGGCGGCCGGCGGCGCCACCGGATTCGGTTTGCACCCCGCACTTCTGGACGCGGCGTTGCACGCCGCCGTGATGGCGAACCCGGACGCCGAACTGGTTCTGCCGTTCTCCTGGCAACGGTTGTCGTTGCACGCTAGCGGGGCATCGGCGGTACGGGTGCGGATCGCGCCGGCCGGACCCGCAGCGGTGTCCGTCGAGCTCGCCGACGACCTCGGGCTGCCGGTGCTATCCGTCGCCGCGATGGTGGCCCGGCCGGTCAGCGAGCAACAGCTGCGCGCCGTATTGTCCGGCGCGGGTCCGGACCGCCTGTTCGAGGTCATCTGGTCACCGGCCACCGCCACGAGCACCGATGCACCAGCTTCCTATCAGGTCTTCGAATGCGCTGCCGCCGCTAATGCTCCGGTGACCGCGACCTATGAGCGCACGCGCCAGGCGCTGGCGGCGGTACAGGCGTGGCTGGGCGAGCATGCCTCAGGAGTGCTGCTGGTGGTCACCCACGGTGCCGTGGCATTGCCGGGTGAGGACGTCACCGATCTGGCGGGTGCCGCGGTCTGGGGGTTGGTGCGCTCAGCCCAAACCGAAAATCCCGGTCGACTCATGCTGGTGGACTCCGATGTGCCGCTGGATGATTCGACGGCCGCGGCGGTAATCGCGGTCGGTGAACCGCAGGTGCTGCTGCGCAACGGGCAGCCTTATACCCTGCGGGTGCACGCCAGCCGGGCCGTGGACGACATCCTGGTGCCGCCGGGCGACGGGCCGTGGCGGCTGGGTTTGAGCAGTGCGGGCACCTTCGAGAACCTGCGGCTGGAACCGGTTCCCAACGCCGGCGCGCCGCTGGGTCCCGGCCAGGTTCGGGTGGAGATGCGCGCCATCGCGGCGAACTTCCGCGACATCATGATCACCCTGGGTATGTTCACCCACGACGCGCTGATCGGCGGCGAAGGCGCCGGCGTCGTCGTCGAGGTCGGCCCCGGAGTCACCGAATTCGCCGTCGGCGACTCGGTGTACGGCTTCTTCCCTGACGGCAGCGGCACTTTGGTAGCCGGAGACATCCGGTTGCTGCTGCCGATGCCCGCCGACTGGTCATACGCTGAAGCCGCCGCCATCTCGGCCGTTTTCACCACTGCGTATTACGCGTTCGTCCATCTGGCCGACGTACAACCCGGCCAGCGGGTGCTGGTACACGCCGCCACCGGCGGGGTGGGGATGGCGGCCGTGCAGCTGGCTCGGCATCTGGGCTTGGAGGTGTTCACCACCGCCAGCAAGGGCAAATGGGACACCCTGCGCGCCATGGGCTTCGACGAAGACCATATCTCCGATTCGCGCAGCCTCGAGTTCGAGGACAAATTCCGTGCGGTCACCGGCGGGCGCGGCATGGACGTCGTATTGGACTCGCTGGCAGGTGAATTCGTCGACGCCTCGCTGCGCCTGCTCGGACCGGGCGGGGTATTCCTCGAGATGGGCAAGACCGACATCCGTGACCCCGGCGTGATCGCGCAGGAATATCCGGGTGTGCGCTACCGCGCCTTCGACCTCTTCGAGCCCGGTCGTCCCCGCATGCACCAGTACATGCTCGACCTGGCCGCACTGTTCGACACCGGGGTGCTGCGACCGTTGCCGGTGACGACGTTCGACATCCGCCGGGCGCCGGCGGCCTTGCGGTACTTGAGTCAGGCGCGCCATATCGGCAAGGTCGTCATGACCATGCCGGACGCCTGGGCTGCCGGTACCGTGCTGATCACCGGTGGAACCGGCATGGCGGGTTCGGTATTGGCGCGTCACCTGGTGACCCGCCATGGGGTCCGTCACCTGGTGTTGCTCAGCCGGCGCGGTGCCGATGCCCCCGGGATCGCGGAGTTGGTCACCGAGCTGGGCGCCACCGGCGCACAGGTGCAGGTGCTGGCATGTGACGCCGCCGATCGTGCCGCACTGGCCGAGGTGATCACCGGCATCCCGGCGCAACAGCCGTTGTCCGCCGTGATTCACGCGGCCGGGGTGCTTGACGACGCAGTGATCACGTCGTTGACACCGGATCGCCTCGAGGCGGTGCTGCGAGCCAAGGTGGCTGCGGCGTGGAACTTACACGAGCTGACCCGCGAACTGGACGTGTCTGCGTTCGTGATGTTTTCGTCGATGGCAGGGCTGGTGGGCTCGTCGGGTCAGGCCAACTACGCGGCGGCCAACACCTTCCTGGACGGGCTGGCCGCGCACCGGCGGGCACACGGGTTGCCGGCGATCTCGCTGGGCTGGGGCCTGTGGGAGCAGGCCAGCGACATGACCGGCGGACTGGGTGCCGGCGACCGTGCCCGGCTGGGTCGCGAAGGTGTGCTGGCATTGTCCTCGGACGAGGCGATGGAATTGTTCGACACAGCGCTCATTGTCGATCAGCCGCTCCTGGCGCCGGCCCGCATCGACCTGAGCGCGCTGCGGGCCCACGCGGTGGCAGTTCCCGCGATGTTCAGCGATCTGGTGAATGCACCGACGAGGCGCCAGGTCGACGACGCGCTGGCTGCCGCCAAGTCGAAATCGGCGCTGGCGCATCGACTGCACGGACTGCCCGAAGCCGAACAGCACGCCGTGGTGCTGGATTTGGTGCGCTCTCACATCGCCACCGTCCTGGGCAACATCACTCCAGAGGCCGTCGACGCCGACAAGGCGTTCCAGGATTTGGGATTCGACTCGCTTACCGCGGTCGAAATGCGTAACCGGCTCAAAACAGCTACCGGTCTTAGCCTTTCACCCACGCTCATCTTCGACTACCCAACCCCCAACGGCCTGGCCGGCTACATTCGCGGCGAACTCGCCGGTGTTCCCCAGGAAATCAAGCACGTACCGGCCGTACGCGCAGCGGGTGACGACCCGATTGCCATCGTGGGCATGGCATGTCGTTATCCCGGTGGTGTCGAGTCACCAGATGACCTGTGGGACATACTGGTTGAGGGCCGCGACGTGTTATCCGAGTTCCCCGACGACCGGGGCTGGGACGTGGCAGGGCTGTTCAACCCCGATCCTGACACTCCCGGCGCCTGCTACACCCGCACCGGCGGTTTCGTGGAGCGGGTAGGCGACTTCGATCCGGCGTTTTTCGGCATCGGCCCCAGTGAGGCGCTGGCGATGGACCCGCAGCAACGCATGTTCCTGGAGTTGTCCTGGGAAGCCTTGGAGCGAGCTGGAATCGAGCCCGGCAGCCTGCGCGGCAGCGCCACGGGCGTCTTCGCCGGAGTAATGACCCAGGGCTACGGCATGTTCGCGGCCGAGCCGGTAGAGGGCTTCAGGCTGACCGGCCAGCTGTCAAGTGTCGCCTCCGGCCGGGTGGCCTATGTGCTGGGGTTGGAGGGCCCGGCGGTGTCGGTGGATACGGCGTGTTCGTCGTCGTTGGTGGCGTTGCATATGGCGGTGCAGTCGTTGCGTTCGGGTGAGTGCGACCTGGCGCTGGCCGGCGGCGCCACCGTCAACGCCACGCCAACGGTTTTCGTGGAGTTCAGCCGGCACCGGGGCCTGGCCCCGGACGGGCGCTGCAAGGCCTACGCGGGCGCGGCCGACGGCGTCGGCTGGTCCGAGGGCGGCGCCATCTTGGTGGTGGAGCGGCTCTCGGATGCGCGGCGGTTGGGGCATCCGGTGTTGGCGGTGGTGCGTGGTTCGGCGGTGAATCAGGATGGGGCCTCGAACGGGTTGACGGCGCCTAATGGTCCGTCGCAGCAGCGGGTGGTGCGGGCGGCGTTGGCTAATGCGGGGTTGTCGGCGGCGGATGTGGATGTGGTCGAGGGTCATGGGACTGGGACCACGTTGGGGGATCCGATTGAGGCGCAGGCGTTGTTGGCGACCTATGGGCAGGGGCGGGCGGAGCCGGGGAAAAAGCCGCTGTGGTTGGGGTCGGTTAAGTCGAATATGGGTCATACGCAGGCCGCGGCGGGGGTGGCGGGTGTGATCAAGATGGTGTTGGCGATGCGCTATGAGGTGTTGCCGGCGACGTTGCATGTCGATGAGCCCAGTCCGCATGTGGATTGGTCGGCGGGTGCGGTGTCGTTGTTGACGCAGCCGCAGCCCTGGCCGGCTGATGGGCATGTCAGGCGGGCGGGGGTGTCGTCGTTTGGGATCAGTGGCACTAACGCGCATGTGATTGTCGAGGCGGTTCCGTCGCAGCAGTCGCGGGAGGTGGGGCCGGCCCCGGTGGTGGTGCCGTGGGTGGTGTCGGCGAAGTCGGATGCGGCGTTGTGTGCGCAGGCGGCGCGGTTGGCCGAGCACCTGCGTGCCCATGACGGGCTGGATGTGGCCGATGTGGGGTGGTCGTTGGCGGGGCGTTCGATGTTTGAGCATCGGGCGGTGGTGGTTGGCGGGGATCGGGACCGGTTGCTGGCCGGGCTGGACGAGCTGGCCGGCGGGCAGGCGGTGTCGGTGGTTCGCGGCACCGCGACACCGGCGGGCAAGACGGTGTTCGTGTTCCCCGGCCAAGGCTCCCAATTGCTGGGCATGGGAATGGGATTGCATGCCGGCTATCCGGTGTTCGCCGAGGCCTTCAACACCGTCGTCGCCGAACTCGACCGTCACCTGCTGCGTCCGCTGCGCGAAGTCATCTGGGGACACGACGAAAGTCTATTGAACACAACGGAATTCGCACAGCCAGCGCTGTTCGCGGTGGAAGTTGCGCTGTACCGGCTGCTGGAATCCTGGGGAATGCGACCCGACTTCGTGATGGGCCACTCAGTCGGTGAAATCTCGGCAGCACACATCACCGGCGTCCTGTCCCTGGAAAACGCCGCGGTGCTGGTCGCCGCCCGCGGCCGGTTCATGCAGGCTCTGCCGCCCGGCGGAGCGATGGTCGCGGTGGCGGCCACCGAAGCCGAAGTTGCGCCCCTGCTGAGCGCCGAGGTCAGCATCGCTGCCGTCAACGGCCCGTCCTCGGTGGTGATTTCGGGTGTCGAGGACACGGTGCTCGCGGTCGCCGACCAGCTGCGCGCTGAGGGGCGCCGGGTGCACCGACTGGCCGTATCGCACGCCTTCCACTCGCCACTGATGGATCCGATGATCGACGAATTCGGTACCGTTGCAAGCGGTCTGGCGATCGGACAACCGACCGTCCCGATCATCTCCAACGTCACCGGGCAGCTGTGCGCAGACGACTACGGCACCACCGCCTATTGGAAGCGCCACGTCCGGGAGGCGGTGCGGTTCGCCGACAGCGTCCGATTTGCCCAATCGGCCGGCGCCACATGCTTCTTCGAAGTCGGCCCGGGTAGCGGCCTCACCGCGTCCATTGAGGAATCGCTGCCGGATACCGGCGTCGTGACCATCTCCGCGCTGCGCAGGGATCGTCCCGAGCCGGTGACGCTGGCGAACGCGGTGGCCCAAGCCTTCGTCTCCGGCGTCAGCGTGGACTGGCGCGCGGTGGCGGGGCAGGCGAACTTCGTCGAGCTGCCGACGTATGCGTTCCAGCGGCGGCGGTTCTGGCTGTCCAGTGACGCCGTAGCGGCCGACGCCGCCGATCTGGGACTAGACCCCGGCGAACACCCTCTGCTGGGTGCGGTGGTGGAGCTGCCGGCTTCCGGTGGTGTCGTGCTGACGGGCCGGTTGTCCCTGCGCGCCCAGGGCTGGTTGGCCGACCATGCTGTCGGCGGCGTGGTGATCTTCCCGGGAGCGGGTTTCGTGGAGTTGGCGATTCGTGCCGGCGACGAAGTGGGCTGCGCTGTGGTCGAAGAGTTGACCCTGGCAGCGCCATTGGTGTTGCCGACGGGGAATTCGGTTGCCATCCAGGTGATCGTGGCCGGTGTGGACGAGTCCGGAGCTCGCGCGGTGTCGGTGTATTCCCGTGCGGAGGCTGGCGCCAGTTGGGTGCTGCATGCCGAGGGAACGCTGGGCACCGGTTCTGCGCAGCCGAGCACCGACTTGTCGGCATGGCCACCGGTCGGCGCGGTGCCCGTGGAGGTCGCCGACGGGTACGAGCGATTGGCCGAGCGCGGCTACGGCTACGGTCCGGCGTTCCGCGGGCTGACCGCGATGTGGCGACGCGGCGATGAAGTGTTCGCGGAGGTAACCCTGCCCGCGGACGCCGGGGCGTCGGTCACCGGTTTCGGGGTTCACCCGGTGCTGCTGGATGCCGCGTTGCACGCGGTGATTCTGGCGTCCAACGGTGCCGGAGATTTCGGGGTTGCCGAGGGCTCGGTGCTTGTTCCGTTCTCCTGGCAGGGCGTGTCGTTGCACGCCGCGGGCGCGTCGTCGGTGCGGGCCCGGATCGCGCCGGCGGGCGCGTCCGGTGCCTCCAAGGCGGTGTCGATCGAGCTGGCTGACGGGCTCGGATTACCGGTGCTGTCGGTCGCTTCGATGCTGGCACGGCCCGTCACCGATCAGCAGCTGCGGGCCGCCGTTGCCGGGTCGGGCCCCGACCGGCTGTTCCAGGTGGACTGGTCGGCCCAACCGTCGGCCGACCTGGAACCGGTGCCCGTACAGGCCTGGGGCACAACGGCCGGCAACGACCCGTCGACAGTGGTCTTCGAGTCCGCACCGGTGGCCGGGGATGCCGTGGCGGCTGTGTATACAGCCACGAACGCGGTCCTCGACGTAGTGCAGTCCTGGCTCGCTCGCGACGGCGCCGGGGTGTTGGTGGTCACGACGCGGGGCGCGGTTGCGCTGCCCGGCGAGGACATCACCGACCTGGCGGGCGCGGCAGTGTGGGGTTTGGTGCGCTCGGCGCAGACGGAGCATCCGGGACGCATCGTGCTGGCCGATACCGATGCGCCCCTGGACGAAACGGCTGTGGCGGCGGTGCTGGCCACCGGCGAGCCACAAGTGCTGTGGCGTGGTGGGCAGGTCTACATCGCGCGGGTCCACGGCAGCCGCGCGGTCGGCGGGCTATTGGTGCCCCCGGGCGACGGCCCGTGGCGGTTGGGCATGAGCGCAGCCGGCACCTTCGAAAATCTAAGGCTCGAACCGATTCCCGACGCCGACGCAGTGCTGCAGCCCGGACATGTTCGGGTGGCGTTATCGGCGATGGCCGCGAATTTCCGGGACGTCATGATCGCGCTGGGGCTCTATCCCGATCCCGATGCGGTCATGGGCGTGGAAGGCTCCGGTGTGGTCCTCGAAACCGGCCCAGGCGGCGGCGGTTTCGCCGTCGGCGACCGGGTCATGGGCCTGTTCCCCGAAGGCACCGGAACGATCGCCACCACCGACCACAGGCTGCTGGTCAAGATCCCGGCGGGCTGGTCGCATACCGCGGCGGCCACCACGTCGGTGGTGTTCGCCACCGCCTATTACGCGCTGCGCGATTTGGCGTCAGTGCAGCCGGGGCAACGGATCCTCGTGCACGCCGCCACCGGCGGTGTTGGTATGGCTGCGGTACAGCTGGCCCGGCATTGGGGGCTGGAGGTATTCGCCACGGCCAGCAAGGGCAAGTGGGACACGTTGCGGGCCTTGGGCTTTGACGACAACCACATCTCCGACTCGCGCAGCCTGGACTTCGAGGACAAGTTCCGCGCTGCTACCGGGGGGCGCGGTGTGGACGTGGTCTTGGACTCGCTGGCCGGTGATTTCGTCGACGCGTCGCTGCGCCTGGTTGTCGCGGGCGGGGTCTTCCTGGAGATGGGCAAGACCGACATCCGCGACGCCGACGCCGTCGCCCAGCAGCACGCAGGCGTGCGTTACCGCGCCTTCGATTTGTTCGAGGCCGGGCCGGACCGCATCGCACGAATTCTCGCGGAGCTGGCCGCACTGTTCGACGACGAGGCGCTGCGGCCGTTGCCGGTCACGACGTTCGACGTGCGTCGCGCCCCTGCGGCGTTGCGGTACCTGAGCCAAGCTCGCCACGTCGGCAAGGTGGTGATGACCATGCCGGACGCGTGGGCGACGGGCACGGTGCTGATCACCGGCGGCACCGGTATGGCGGGCTCGGCGCTGGCCCGCCATGTCGTGACTCGTCATGGGGTACGTCAACTGGTCTTGGTCAGCCGGCGCGGTCCGGACGCACCCGGGGTTGACGAGCTGCTGGCCGAATTGGGTGCCGCCGGCGCGCAGGTGCACGTGGTCGCCTGTGATGCCGCCGATCGGGCGGCGTTGGCAAAGGTGATTGCCGATATCCCGGTCCAGCATCCTTTGTCGGCCGTGATCCACACCGCCGGCGCGCTCGATGACGCCGTGGTGACTTCGCTGACACCGGGGCGGATGGAAACGGTGTTGCGGGCCAAGGTGGATGCGGCATGGAATCTGCATGAGCTGACGTGCGACCTGGATGTGTCTGCCTTCGTGATGTTTTCGTCGATGGCCGGGCTGGTCGGGTCGTCGGGTCAGGCCAACTATGCGGCCGCCAATTCCTTCCTGGACGGGTTGGCTGTGCACCGGCGGGCGCGCGGGCTGCCGGCAATATCGCTCGGCTGGGGTCTGTGGAATCAGGCCAGTGCCATGACTGGAGGGCTGGCGAGCGTCGACTTCAAGCGGTTCGCCCGCGACGGCGTCGTGGCCATGTCCTCAGCAGAAGCACTGGAATTGCTCGACACCGCCATGATCGTCGACGACCCCTTCATGCTGCCCGCACACATCGACTTTGCCGCGTTGCGGGTCAAGTTCGACGGCGGCACCCTGCCACCGATGTTCGTCGACCTGATTAACGCGCCGGCGCGGCGCCAAGTCGACGACTCACTGGCCGCGGCCAAGTCGAAATCGGCTCTGCTGCAACGCCTGGACGGCTTGGCCGAAGACGAGCAGCACGCCATCCTGTTGGACCTGGTGCGGTCCAACATCGCGACGGTGCTGGGCAATTCCAGCCCGGAAGCCATTGACCCGAACCGGGCGTTCCAGGAACTGGGCTTCGATTCGCTCACCGCAGTCGAGATGCGCAACAGGCTCAAATCAGCTACCGGCCTGGCGCTTTCGCCCACGCTCATCTTCGACTACCCCAACTCAGCTGCACTGGCCGGTTACATGCACCGCGAACTCGTGGGCTCGGCGCCGCACGAGGCCCCGGTCACCGCCCCCGGTGAGGCCGAACTACAGCGTGTGGTGGCGTCTATTCCGATCAAGCGGCTTCGGCAAGCGGGAGTGCTGGACCTGTTGCTCGCGCTGGCCCAGGAAACCGAGGTGAACGGTCAGGCCATAACGCCGGCAGCGACCGTCGAAAAGGACATTGCCGACATGGACCTCGATGACCTGGTCAACGCCGCGTTCATGGAAGACGACAACGAATAGCCATGCGAGAACCGGCGATGAGGCAGTGGGGGCGAACTGCTCGATGAGAGTCGCGATCACCGGGGCCAGCGGAGTACTCGGCCGGGGTCTTGCCGCCAAATTGCTGAGCCAGGGCCACCAGGTTGTCGGTGTCGCCCGTCATCGGCCCGAAAGCTGGCTCAGTGCAGCCGATTTCATCACAGCAGATATCCGCGATGCAGCTGCGGTCGAGCGTGCGATAACGGGCGCCGACGTCGTCGCGCACTGCGCATGGGCCAGCAGTCCGGGTCCGGACAGCCGCATCGGTGCGCAGGTCAATATCGATGGCACACGCAACGTCCTGGAAGCGATGAGCAACTCCGGGACGGGACGGATTGTGTTCGTCAGTTCGGCCCACGTCTACCGTCAGGGGCAGAGCCCGGCCACCGAAACCGACGACCTCGCACCGAATTCCATTGAGGGCCAACACCAAGCGCGGGTCGAGCAGATGCTGGCGGACTCCGGAGTGCAGTGGGTGTCGGTCCGCTCGGCGCTGATTGTCGGCCGCAGCGTCGACAATTGGGTGCGCCGGGTCTGGGCTTTGCCGGTATTCCCCTGCGGATCAGGCGATTCCGTTGTGCAGGTGGTCCACGTTGACGACGTGGTTCGGCTACTGATCCGGGCGATCCTGAGAGCCGACAGCGGTGCGGTGAACCTGGCCGCTGCGGGTCAGCCGACGTTCCGCCAGATCGCTGCCGCGCTGGGACGCCCACTTCTGCCGGTGGCCGCCGGGGCGTTACAGCGTATCTCGTCCTGCGCCGAACTTGCACTGGTGCAACGAGTTCCGACGATGGACACGTCACGGCTGAACGACGAGTGGGGTTTCCGGCCGGCATGGGTGGCCGTGGAGGCCGTTGACGACTTCGTCCTGGCGGTGCGCGGCCGGGTCTCCGTAGGCAGCCGGGTGCTCGCCCTGCCCTGGCGGCTGGCCACTATCCAGGACCTTCCCGCCGTCGACGCCCCGGCCGAAGACGGCGTCGTTCCCAGACTGGCTGGACCGCAAGGGGCTAACGGCGAGTTCGACACCCCGATCGACCCGCGGTTCCCGACCTTCCTGGCGACCAACTTATCCGAGGCGCTGCCCGGTCCGTTCTCGCCGTCGTCGGCGTCGGTCACCGTGCGCGGCCTTCGTGCCGGCGGTGTGGGTATAGCCGAACGGTTGCGGCCGGGCGGGGTGATCCAACGCGAAATCGCGATGCGGACGGTGGCGGTGTTCGCCCACCGGCTGTACGGGGCCATCACGTCGGCGCATTTCATGGCCGAGACCGTGCCGTTCGCCAAACCCGCGATGATCGTCAGCAACAGCGGATTCTTCGGCCCCAGCATGGCCTCGCTTCCCATCTTCGGTGAGGAGCGCCCGCCGTCGGAATCACGCCGCGCCCACAGGCTGTTGCGCACCATCCGCAACATCGGGGTATTCGGTGTCAACCTCGTCGGGTTGAGTGCCGGTTCGTCGCGTGACACCAGCGACTATCTCGACGACGTCGACCGTCTAGAACATTTGACCCGCGACATCTCGCAGTTGGATGACCGCCGGCTGCTGAGCCTGATCTTGCTGGCGCGGGACCACGTGGTTCACGGCTGGGTCTTGGCCTCCGGGTCATTCATGCTGTGTGCTGCCTTCAACGTGTTGCTGCGCGCCCTGTGTGGTCGAGACACCGCGCCGGCCGCCGGACCGCAATTGGTCAGCGCACGTCCGGTGGAAGCCGTGCAGCGACTGGTGGCGGCGGCCCGGCGGGACCCCGGTGTGCTGCGAGTGCTGGCCGAGCCGGGGGATCGCCTTGGCAAGCTCGCCGTGGCGGCACCTGAGTTTCACGCCCTGGTGTGGCAAGAGCTTTCGTTGATCGGCCATCGCGGTCCGGCCGAGGTGGAGATGCTGTCGACCAGCTATGCAGACAACCCCCAGCTGCTGGTCGGAATGGTGGCCAAGGCATTGAGCGCGCCGGCGCCGCAACCTCAGCACTCAACAATCCCATTGCGGGCCAAGGCTATTGCGATGCTCGCGGCGCGCCAACTGCGTGATCGGGAAGTCCGGCGCGACAAGATGGTCCGGGCGATTTGGGTGCTTCGCGCTCTGCTGCGCGAGTATGGGCGCCGGCTGGCCGAGGCCGGTGTCGTCGAAAGCCCCGAGGACGTGTTCTATCTGCTGGTCGACGAACTCGATGCGCTGCCTGACGACGTCGCCGCGCTGGTGGCCCGACGCCGGGCCGAACAACGCAGGCTGACCGCCGTCGTTCCGCCTACTGTGTTCAGCGGGCGTTGGGAACCATCGGCCGGGTCATCGTCCGCATTGGGAGCGGGGGACACATTGCGTGGAGTCGGCGTTTGTGGTGGCCGGGTCCGCGGCCGGGTGCGGATCGTGCGTCCGGAAACCATCGATGACCTGCAGCCGGGCGAAATTCTGGTGGCCGAGGTCACCGACGTCGGCTACACCGCCGCCTTCTGTTACGCCGCTGCCGTGGTCACCGAACTCGGCGGCCCGATGTCCCATGCGGCCGTCGTGGCCCGCGAGTTCGGCTTCCCGTGTGTGGTCGACGTCCAGGGCGCAACGCGATACCTGCAGCCGGGCGCACTCGTCGAGGTCGACGGCGGCACGGGGGAGATTCACGTGCTCGAGTTGGCTTGCGGGGGCTTGGCGAGCGACTGAAATCACTTGCGTCACTATGGTTTCAGGAGTCTCGGGCCGGGGAATTTTGTCGATACACCGAGACAGCATTCGAACATGCGCTCGGATAGCGAGTCGGTGGTCGCGGTGCTTGACCGGCTCGACGATGCGATCGACGACTTGACTGAGTTGTCGTTTGAGGCGCTGACAACTCCGGAGCGGTTGCGATTGCTCGAGAGGCTCGGCGCGCCGGTTGCCGGCAGCCCAACATGCCCTGATCAACCAGATCGGCGAACAGTCTAGCGAGGAGGAGCTGGGCGCCACCGCTGCCGCCCAGCGCGACGGCCATATCGGCGCGGGCCACCTGCGGGTGATCCGCGACTTCTTTCGTCACCTGCCTGTCGAGGTGGACGTCGAGATTCGCGAGAAAGCCGAAGCTCATCTGGCCCGCCTGGCGACCCGGTTCGGCCCTGACCAGCTGGCCAAACTAGCCCAGCGGCTGATGGACTGCCTCAACCTCGACGGCACCTTCACCGATAAGGACCGGGCACGGCGACGCGGATTGACCTTGGGAAAGCAAGGCCTTGACGGAATGTCGTGCCTTAGCGGCTGGCTGGCGCCGGAAGCGCGCGCCACGTCGGAGGCGGTGTTGGCCAAATTGGCCGCTGCGGGCATGTGTAATCCCGGAGGACGAGAGTCCGGTGGTCGATGGTCCGCCTCCCGAAGAGGTGGCGTAACGCGACACCCGTAACACCGCCCAGCGCGATCATGACCGTCTTGCGCGCGCGGTTGGCCAGCCGGAATCTGTGGTGGCACAACGGCTTACCGGCCAGCATCATCGTGTCCACCACGCTCAAAGACCTCGAATCGGCATCCGGTAAGGGATTGACCGGCGCTGGCAGCCTGTTGCCGATGTCAGATGTGATGCGTCTGGCTCGTCACGCGAATCATTACCTTGCGATCTTCGACGGCGGCCAAGCCCTGGCGCTTTATCGCAGTAAGCGCCTGGCGTCACCGGGACAGCGAATTGTCTTGTACGCGAAGGATCGTGCTGCACGGCGCCCCGCTCGCCGCCCGGCTGTGACGTGCCAGGGTATCGCTGCGAGTTCCATCATGTGCGGGAATGGGCCAGCACCGCTCGCACCGACATCGACCAACTCACCCTGCCTGCGGACCCGACCACAAACTCCTCGATAAGGGTTGGATTACGCGGAAACGCGCCAACGGCGACATCGAGTGGCTGCTGCCGCCGCATCTTGATCACGGGCAACCACGAACCAATGGTTTCCACCACCCAGAGAAGGTACTCACCGACGACGATGCAAACGACCCCGCCGTAGAGCGCCGTCGCAGTCAACAGCTGAAGGCCGTACCCACTCCATCCGGCGGCGGCACCGTGCGCGGGCAACCAAACGGTTCGACGCCGCCAACGCTCAATCGCACCGCGGACTGGTGGGCGTAGTTCATGAAGAACAGCCCGGCTTGATCGGTACGACAGCGGTAATCGCCGAACGACAATGAGTCCCCGTTCGCCAGCTCGGGCCCGTTGCCGTTGACGAACGGCCCCGGATCGCCGCGGGCGGCTCCGACCTGCGCCGTAGTCCCGTCGAAGTTGACCCAGCCGGCTTTCCATTCGCCGTAGGCGGTGGCCGGAGCCGGCGGGGGATTAGACAGGCTGACCAGGCAGAGCAGTGCGCTGCCGGTGTGCTTGGAGTCCGTCAGACACAACACTTTGCCGGCCTGGGCGGCAAACGCGATGTCGTCGCCCAGTTCGGTGGTCACGCCGTCGCGGATCATGCTGTGGTAGCGCCGGGGATCGGCTGGATGACCTGCTTCTATCCAGGCGATGACAGCCGAGATCGGGGCACCCGCCGCCGGCGGCGACGACGCGGCGGACCCGGCTGGCGGTTTGCCCGCCGCCGAAGCCGACGACACCGGCGACGTTGGCGTGCTGGTTGGCGTGCTGGTTGGCGTGCTGGTTGGCGTGCTGGTTCGCGATAGCCCTGGGTGGCTGCCGATGTCGTGCGAGCACCCGGCAACCAGCAATGGCACTGCGACCAGGACGGCGATCCGCATCGATTCAGGCTAGCGGCCTCGGCGTGGCTAAAGGTGCTGCCCATCCGGTGTGCCCAAAGAATCCGCTAACGTCGGGTTATGCACGAGCGCACCGTCCGCGCACGCACGGCCACCGGCATTGTCGAAGGCTTCACCCGCGACGGCGTGCATCGCTGGCGATCCATCCCCTACGCCAGGCCGCCGGTGGGGCCGTTGCGTTTCCGGACGCCGCAGCCGGCGCAACCCTGGTCCGGTGTGCGGCACTGCCACGGGTTCACCAACTGCGCGCCCCAGCAACGCCGCTACACGATGCTCGGCGTGGGCAGGTATCAGCCGATAAGCGAGGACTGCCTCACCCTCAACGTCGTCACACCCGAAGCCCCCGCGTCGGAATCACTACCGGTCATGGTCTTCATCCATGGTGGCGGCTACATTATGGGCAGCTCGGCCACTCCGATATACGACGGCGCCGCGCTGGCCCGCCGGGGCTGCGTCTACGTGTCGGTCAACTACCGGTTGGGTGCGCTGGGCTGTCTGGACCTGTCGTCGCTGTCGACGGCCGACACCAGCATCGAGGGCAACTTGTATCTGCGCGACTTGGTGCTGGCCTTGCAGTGGATCCGGGCCAACATCGCCCAATTCGGTGGTGACCCCGACAACGTCACCATTTTCGGGGAGAGTGCCGGCGCGCATATCACCGCTACATTGCTGGCCGTGCCGGCCGCGAAAGGGCTTTTTGCACAGGCTATTTCAGAAAGCCCCGCAGCGGGAATGGTGCGTCCCCGCGAGACGGCCGCCGAGTTCGCGGCACGCTTTGCCGATCTGCTGGGCGCCCGTGCGCGTGATGCCGCCAGCGCACTCATGCGGGCAACCCCGGCCCAGCTGGTGCAAGCCCAGCACCGCCTGATCGAGCAAGGCATGCAGAAACGTTTGGGCGCCTTCCCCCTTGGCCCCACCTTCGGCGACGACTGCCTGCCCGTCGAACCCGTCGAGGCGATGCGGTCCGGGCAATCCCACCAGGTGCCACTGATCGTGGGCACCAACGCTGAAGAGGGCCGGTTATTCACCCGCTTCCTCAAGATGCTGCCGACCACCAAGGCGATGATCGACGAACTACTGGCCGACACGGAACCGGCCACCAGGGAACGCATAACCTCGGCCTACCCGGACTATCCCAAGCCGTCGGCATGCATTCAACTTGGCGGGGATTTCGCGTTCAACGCGGCGGCTTGGCAGATTGCCGAAGCGCACGGCGCGCACGCTCCTACTTATCTCTACCGCTACGACTACGCCCCGCGGACCCTGCGCTGGTCTGGTTTCGGTGCAACGCACGCGACCGAGCTGCTCGCCGTCTTCGACATCTACCGGACCACCTTCGGCGCGGTGCTGACCGCTGCCGCCGACCGGGGACATGCGCTGCGGGTCAGCGACGAAGTCATGAGCCGCTGGCGGTCTTTCAGCCAGACCGGTGTGCCAGGCGACGACTGGCCGGCCTATACGTGCAACCGGCGAGCAGTGCTGGTGATCGACCGCAAGTGCCGCGTCGAGTTCGATCCGCACCAGCACCGCCGGCTGGTCTGGGACGGCTTTTCGCTGGTGCAGTGATCATGAATTCGGACAGCGAGCGCGTCATTGAACGACCGGGTGATCTCACCGCGTCGTGGCTGACCGCGATGATCGGTGCCGGCGCCGTCACCGATTTCACCGTCGAGCGCATCGGCACCGGGCAGATGAGCGAGTGCTACCGCGTCGTGCCGGCATACGCAGCAGCCGCCGGCCCGCAGTCGGTGGTGCTGAAGGTTGCGGCCACCGATCCGATGAGCCGGCAGACCGGCCAGTCGCTTGGCCTCTACCAACGTGAGGTCCGGTTTTACCGCGACATCGCGCCACGCCTTGACGGACCGGTAGCCCCTTGTTATCACGCGGCGGTCGACGCCTCGACCGGCGCGTTCGACCTGCTGCTCGGTGACGCCGGACCGGCTGTCGTCGGCGACGAGATCGTAGGCGCTACAACCGAACAAGCTCGCCTGGCGGTCAGGGAGTTGGGACGGCTGCATGGGCCGCTGCTCGGTGACGCGGCGCTGGCAGAAGCGCCGTGGCTGCACCGTGACGCCCCACTGAACCAGGCTATGATCGCCGCACTCTACGCCGCCTTCGTCGAGCGCTATGGCGACCAGATCACTGCCGAGTGCCGTGCAGTCTGTGACCGGTTGGTGGCCGCGTTCGACGGCTACCAGGAGGCTGTCCGACGCGGAATCCAGGGGCTCGTCCACGGCGATTACCGTTTGGACAACCTGCTTTTCGGTGCAGTCGGAGCCGAGCGGCCTTTGACGGTGGTCGACTGGCAGACGGTTTCCTGGGGACCGGCGATGACCGATCTGGCTTACTTTCTCGGCTGTGCGCTACCGACGCCAGACCGCCGGACCCACTACCAGGACCTGCTGCGGACCTATCACGAAGCCCTGGGGCCCGAACCGTCGATCAGCCTGGCCGATGTCGCCGAAGGTGTCCGTGGGCAAAGCTTTTTCGGCGTCATGATGGCAATCGTCTCGTCGATGCTGGTCGAACGCACCGAGCGGGGTGACCGCTTGTTCATGACGATGCTGCAGCGCCATTGCGATCACGTGCTCGACACCGATGCCCTGGCGATACTGGCGGCAGCGGAGCGACCTGAGCCGCTGCGGCCTTCGGAAAACGACGAACTCGCCCACACACCGACCGACGAACCGCTGTGGAGTGAGAGTTGGTACGCCGACTTCGTCGACGCGCCACAGGGATTGGGCGGCTGGTTCCGTCTGGGCCGGATTGCCAATCAGCACACCGCATGGGTGCACGCGCTGTTATGCGGGCCCGGCTTGCCGACCGTGGCCGTCGTCGGCGTCGACGTTCCGCTGCCCGACGATGCGTGGTCGGTGCGCACCGATGCCATTGAGCTGGCGCACGCGGTCACCACCCCGCTGCAGACCTATCGTGTCGACTTGCGGGCGCGCGGTCATGCATACGCCGACCCCGCGGCCTTGCTGCGCGGTGAGCCCGGAGATCCGGTCGAGGTGACGGTGCACCTGGTCTGGACAACCGACGGAATTCCGTATCAGTATCGTATGACGTCGCGGTACGAAATCCCTTGCACCGTTTCGGGTTTCGTCACCGTCGGCGGGGCAGACTATCGTCTTGACGCCGTTCCTGGGCAACGCGACCACTCCTGGGGAGTACGCGATTGGTGGAGCATGGATTGGATGTGGAGTGCCGTGCACCTCGACGACGGCGCCCACCTGCACGGTGTCCGGATCCAGATCCCGGGCGCACCGGCGTTCAGCGTCGGCTACATCCAAGACGCTGCCGGGCGGCTCACCGAGCTGCAGACGGTGAGCGTCCGGGATAGCTTCGGCCCCGACGGTTTACCGCTGCACGCGACGCTGAGCTTCGATCCCGGTGAGCTCACCGCGAACGTCGAGGTACACGCGCAAGCACCGGTGTTGCTGTTAGCAGCCGACGGCCGGGTAAGCCACTTCCCGCGTGCCTGGGTCGGCGTCAGCACCGCCGACGGCCGCAGTGGTGTGGGCTGGCTGGAATGGAACCGCAATCAGGCGTGAGCACGGGCAGGTCGCCGATGCGTTGTCCCGTTGTGGTGATGGGTGTTTCGGGGTCTGGCAAGTCGACGGTGGGTGCGGCGCTGGCCCGGCGGTTGGGGGTGCCGTTCCTGGACGCCGACACCGTGCATCCACCGGCGAACATCGCCAAGATGGCCGCCGGTGAACCCCTCGACGATGACGATCGCCACCCCTGGCTGCAGCGGGTGGGGCAGTGGCTGGCCGCCCACCGCGGAGGTGGGGTGGCCAGCTGCTCGGCGCTCAAACGCAGCTACCGCGATCAACTGCGAGCCCATTGTCCCCAGCTGGAATTTCTGCATCTGGGCGGCTCCGCGGATGTGATCGGCCGCCGATCGGCCAACCGGGCCGGGCACTTCATGCCGGTTGAGCTCCTGCGATCGCAACAGGACACGCTCGAACCGCTCGGCGGCGACGAGTCAGGCGTGGTCGTGGACGTAGACCAGGACGTCAGCGCGATCGTCGAAAGCTTCTTGGCTAGCGCCAAAGGCGCCGGCCCTGGCCCTTGACCTGTTCACGTGCGGTGTCGGCAACGTGGCCGCCGCGTGCCGCGGCGGTGTCGGCGAGTTGGGAGCCCTGATGACGCACGGTCTCGGCGAGCTCCAGGCCGCGCGAGCGAGCCTTACTGGCCAGCTTTTCACCGCGCGCCCGCGCCGCCTCGGCCAGTGGCGCGCTTTTTTCGGCCGCGGTTCCGGCCAGGTGGCGACCGCGCTCCAGCGCAGCTTCGGCGTACGGCGCGCCGCGTTCGGCAGCTGTTTCGGCCAGTTCCCGGCCACGCTCGGCTCCGGCCTTCAGGCCGTGGACGATCTTGTCGCCGAGCTCAGCTCCCAACGGCATGTCGTCGGATCCCGGCAGCGTGGAGGACACGGCTTCGGAGAGCCGGCTCGCGGCGCGCCGGCCGCGCCACGCCAGCGATGGCTTGCCCGCGGTGTCTGCCGACGCGATGATCAGCCCGCCCAGCAAGCTCAGGTCGGTCAGGAATTCGCGGCGTTTCTGCGCCTTGAGCGTCGGATCGGGTTCACTCCAAAACATGTGGGCGCCAAGGTTTCCCGGTATCACTGTCAATGCCAGCGCCGCCGAAGCGAGGCGGGGGAGCCGGCCGGTAGCCAGCAGCACGCCGCCCCCGATCTGTACGGCCGCGTTGATCTGAGCGAAGGTCTCGGCATTGGACGGAATACTGCTGCCGAGTGGATCCGGCAGTGTCCGGAGTCCGCTCACGGTGGGCTGGGCGGCTTCCGCCGCGGGCTTGGGGTTGAGCAGCGACTCCACGCCTTGGCCGATGAACGCCGCTGACAACATGGGTCGTGCGATTCTGCGAATCAACATGGGCGGGGTATTCCCCGGTCCGGCTGCCGGCAAACCGACAGCGCCGGCCGCCGGAGCCCGCGGCGGCCCGCAACCGCTGGGATTAGGGTGGACATCGTGCGAGCGCTGATCATCGTCGACCTGCAGACCGATTTCTGCGACGGCGGCTCGGTGCCGGTGCCCGGTGCCGACCGGCTGGTGCACGCGATCAACGGCTACCTGGCCGGCCGGCCGGACTACGAGCACGTGGTGGCCACCAAGGACTTCCATATCGATCCCGGTGGGCATTTCTCCGAACACCCGGATTATTCGTCGTCGTGGCCGGCGCACTGCCGTGCCGGAAGCCGCGGCTCCGACTTTCATCCCGAGCTCGATACCGGCCACCTCGGGGCCGTCTTCCACAAGGGAGCCTACGGCGCCGCCTACAGCGGAGCCGAGGGTGTCGACGAGCACGGCGTCACGCTGCCGGAATGGCTGCGCCAGCGCGGTGTCGACGAGGTCGACGTGGTCGGTGTCGCCACCGATCATTGCGTGCGGCACACCGCCGCGGACCTGGCCCGGGCAGGCTTCACGACCAGGGTGCTGCTGGACCTGACTGCGGGCGCCTCGCCCGATACCACCAACGAGGCGCTGAGCCAGCTGCATACCGCCGGCATCGAGTTGGTCCGGAGCCGCTGATGGTACGGCCGGATCGCGAAGAACTGCTGGCTACCGTCGAGCGGTCGCCCCGGGCCGCCGCTGCCCACGACCGCGACGGCTGGGTGGGCCTGTTTACCAGCGACGGCCGGGTCTACGACCCGGTGGGTTCGCAGCCGCACGTGGGCCACGCGCAGATCGGCCGGTTCTTCGACACGTTCATCGCCCCGCGAGATATCAAATTTCATCGCGACCTCGACATCGTCTGCGGCTCGGTCGTCCTGCGCGACCTCGAACTCGAGGTGGCAATGGCTCCCGCGGTGACCATGTTTGTGCCCGCCTTTCTGCGTTACGATCTGCGAAAAGTCAACGGCGACTGGAAGATTGCCGTGTTGCGGGCCTACTGGGACCTACCGGCGATGATGTTGCAGTTTCTGCGAACCGGATCACCTGCGATACTGCCCGCGCTGAAGCTGTCGCAGGGGCTGCTGGGCAACCAGGGCCTGCGTGGCACCGCCGGCTTCCTGACCGGATTTCGCCGGGCGGGGACGCGGCACAAAAAACTGGTGACGACCTTTCTCGACGCGGTGGGACGCGGCGACACGGACACCGCGGGACATATGCTGTCGCCAACTGCGGCAATGACTTTGGGCGATGACGACATACTGGACCCGGCCGAACTGGCACACCAGCTCGACCGCGCCAGCTCGACGAAGATCAACGGCGCCGGCTCAACGGTGACGGTGTCGCTGGCATCCGATCACGGGCGCGGGATACTGTTTGCCGAGCTATCGAGGCGCGGCAACCACATCAACCGGATCCGGTACTTTCCAGCGTGATTCGGTCAGGCCGTCGGTAGCTCTCACAGGTCGCTGCGCACGGTGTGTGCCGCGGCGACCGACATCTGCGCGATCTCTTCGATGAGGTCGTCGCGCGACACGGTGAGCTTTCCGTCGAGCCAACTGGTGACGGCCTTGGCGGTGCCGGCCACGATCACCAGGGTGGCGAGCCGCAGACGATGGTATTGGCTCTTGTCGCTGCCGGTCCCGGCGAGCAGCAGCTGGGTCAGCAGCTCGGCCAGTTCGTGCTCGGCCCCGCCGACGGTGTCCTTGACCAACTCACCGCCGATCAGCTCGGTGAACAAGCGCGCCTTGCGCGGATCATCGGTCAGCACGGTGATCACCCGCCCGATGCCGACCCGCGCGCGATCTATCAGCTCCGCGGCCGAATCGGCCATCGAATCGAGGACGCCGCCGGTGATTTCGGCGAGCAAACGCTGCGCCAGGGCCTCGAAAAGCTCGTCACGGGTGCGGAAGCTCTCATAGAAGTACCGCTTCGACAGACCGGCCTGCCGGCTGACCGCCTCGACGGTCGTTGCGGCCATCCCGGCGGTCCCGGCGACTTCCAGGCACGCATCGAGCAACTGATTGCGGCGCTGATCGCGTCGCGCCTCCGCGCTGACGCCGCGAAATGGCCGCACGACGGGGATCACGACGCCATCTTGGCACAGCGTCGCACGCCTGAGTTGCTGGGACCGAGGCGTCCGCTTTAGGGACTTTCGGCCCTACGGCCAAAACATGACACCTGTCAATATTGTCGGAACGATTCCGTTCCTACTTTGTGGCAGGGGACCCGATGCCGAGCCTTCCCACCGTGCCGCGATCGTTGGCTGCACGGGTTGCCCAGTTACACCGCAGGAAGCCACTTCCGGTCACCGTGGCGCGTCCCGATGGCCCCTCTCGGCGGTGGGCACAGTCGGCGACGACGCCGGCGCGACGTCACGTCCGCGTTGCCGAGGTGATCCACGAGACCGTCGATGCAGTGACGCTGGTGCTGGAGGTGACCGACGGCCGCCCACTGGAGTTTCGCGCCGGGCAGTACCTGACGCACTGCTTCGACATCGACGGCGCGACCGTCAAACGGGCATACTCGATCTGCGCCGCCGAGGGTGATCGGCTGGCCTGTACCGTCAAGGCGATCGACGGCGGCGTTGTGTCGGGCTTCGTGCACCGCAAGGTCGCTGCCGGATACGAGTACGCGGTGCTGGGGCCAACGGGCGAGTTCGTCCTTCCCGACGTCGACGAAAATGACTCCGTGCCGCTGGCATTCTTGGCCGCCGGCAGCGGCATTACACCAGTGATCAGCATGATAGAAACCGAGCTGCGACAGCAGCCCCAACGCGAGATCTCGCTGGTGTATGCCTCGCGGCGGCAAAGCGAGATCATCTTCGCGCGGCGGCTGTCGGCATTGGCCGCCGCTCATCCGCGGCTGCGGGTGGTGCACGTGCTCTCGCAGCCAGCGCCGGAATGGCCGGGGGAGGCCGGGCGGCTCACCGGCGAGCGTGCCGCCGCGCTCTTGGCGCCACGCCGGGATGCCCAGATATTTCTTTGTGCCCCAACAGGATTGATGGACAGTACCACGGCAGCGCTGACCGACGCCGGCGTCGCGGTCAGTCGCATCCATCGAGAACGCTTCTATGCCGCGCCCCAGCACACCCGCACGGTGCCGACCCAACCGCACGACGTTCAGTTCCGCGCCTCGGGCCGTACCGTTACCCAGCAGCCCGGCGAGACGATTCTGGAGGCGGGCCTGCGCGGCGGATTGAAGCTCAACTTCAGCTGCACCGTCGGTGGCTGCGCCGCATGCAAGCTCAAGGTGATCAGCGGCGCGGTGGCCGTCGACGAACCGAACTGCCTGAGCGAACAGGAACGGTCGGAAGGCTACATCCTCAGCTGCTCGGCATACGCCCAAGAAAGCGTCGTCCTCGACGCGTGACCGCAGGAGGTTGGAGATGACTTCGGCAGTGAAGACTTCGGTGGAATCGATGGTGCGCGGCCTGCCGATCAAGGCGCAGAACAAGATTCACAAAACCCTCGACAGTGTGGGGGTGATGCTGTCGGTGCAGAACCCGAAAGTCGCTCTCTCCATGGCGCCTTCGGCCGTGCGTGGACTGGTGCTGGGCAAAGGCAAGCGTGGTGACCACGTGGACATGCCGGCCCACCACAGCGCCCATTTCCGGCTCAACTACCAAAGCGACTTCACCGAGATGTACGAGCTGTACCGGCGCGCGGTATCCAAGCAATGGGACGGTGAGGCCGACCTGCCGTGGGAGCTGGACGTCACCCCGGACAACCCGGACGCGCAGATCCTGCCGCGCAGCTTCGTACCGTTCACCGAAATCGAGGGGTTCGGCGTGCGGCTGACGGCGCTGGAGGAGCGCAAGCTGACGTGGGACATCGCGGCGTGGCTGCTCAGCCAGTTCATGCACGGCGAGCAAGGCGCGCTGTTCGCTTCGGCTCAGGTGACCGAGTGCGTGCACTGGACCGACGCGAAGCTCTACGGAGCAACCCAGGTCATGGACGAGGGCCGGCACCTCGAGGTGTTCCTGCGTTATCTGGACACCAAGCTCGAGAAGATCTACACGGTTAACGACAATCTGTTCGTCCTCATCGACGAGCTGATGACCGACGGCCGTTGGGATTTCAAATTCCTCGGCATGCAGATCATGATCGAGGGCCTGGCGTTGGGCGCCTTCACCACCATTTACCAGCAGACGCGCGAGCCGCTGCTCAAACAGTTGCTCAAGATGGTGATCCAGGACGAAGCCCGCCATGTGCACTACGGCGTGCTGGCCCTGCGCGATCACATCACCCAGAACATCTCGGAGAAGGAACGCCGCGAACGCGAAGACTGGGTCTATGAGGTGGCGCTGCTGATGCGCAACCGGTTCCTGATGCACGAGGTGTACGAAGAGTGGTTCTCCCACAAGGTGCCGCTGAAGGTCTGGGACGAACAGATGCTGGACTCGCCAAGCATGGTCAAGTTCCGCAGCATCATGTTCGAACGGCTCGTACCCAACCTCGAATACATCGGGCTGATGAGTGACCGGATCAAGACCCATTACGAAAAGTCCGGCCTCACCCAATATCTGGGTGGCAAGAACGCCACGCAGCTCAGCGAGGACGATCTGACCGTGGACGCGAGTCACGGCTACGACCACGACGACACGCCCGCGGAATTGCAGGAGTTGGCCGCGGGAACCTCGGCCTAAAGCCGGGTGGCGCAGATCGCGCCCGTGGGCCGGTACTGACCCGCCGGACGGGAAATCCACCCGCGCATCGTCATCCCGGGAAGACCGCAGCAGTATCGGTGCCCATCACATACAGTCGGCACCGGAATCGAGGCCCAGAACCGGGAGCAGCATGTTCGACAAGCCGTTCGCACGGCGGCGCCTGTTGCAGGCGACGGGAGCACTCGCCGCGACACCGCTGGCATCGTGGACGGCCGGCTGCGCCTCCGACGACGACGCCCTGACCTTCTTCTTCGCCGCCAACCCTGAAGAAGCAGACGCCCGGATGCGCATCATCGAGGAGTTCTGCCGCCGCCACCCCGACATCAGGGTGCGAGCGTTGCTGTCCGGGCCGGGACCCCTGCAGCAGATATCGACGTTTTGCGCGGGGGGGAAGTGTCCCGATGTGCTGATGGCGTGGGAGTTGAGCCACGCCGGGCTGGCCGACCGGGGTGCGTTTCTGGACCTCAACACCATGCTGGCGCGTGACCGCGGTTTCGCAGCGGAGCTGAAGTCGGACAGCATCGTGAACCTGTATGACACCTTCACCTACAACGGAGCCCAATACGCCCTGCCGGAGCAGTGGTCGGGGAATTACCTCTACTACAACAAGCGACTCTTCGCCGAGGCGGGGGTTCGGCCGCCGCCCACGAGCTGGGAGCAGCCGTGGGGTTTCGCCGAATTCCTCAATGCCGCTCGCGCGCTCACCAAGCGCGACGCCACCGGACGGGTCAGCCAGTGGGGGTTTGTCGATACCTTCGTTCCCGCCCTCTCCGCCGGACTGTTCGCCATGAACAATGGCGTACCGTGGTCCTCGCCGCAGATGAACCCGAACCATCTCAATTTCGATCAGGACGCCTTCATCGAGGCCGTCCAGTTCTACGCCGAGTTGATCACCACGCACAAAGTGGCGCCCACCGCATCCGAATTGCAATCGACGGCCACGCCCGAACTTTTTTCCTCGGGTAGGGCGGCGATGGCGCTGGGCGGCCATTGGCGCTACCAGACTTTCGACCGGGCCGACGGCCTGGACTTCAACGTCACCACCCTTCCCCTTGGCCGCAACGGGCACGCGTCGTGTTCCAATATCGGCGCCACCGGACTGGCCATTGCGGCCACCAGCCGTCGCACCGAGCAGGCTTGGGAATTCGTCAAGTTCGCAACCGGACCCGTCGGCCAGGCACTGATCGGTGAGACAAAGCTCTTCGTACCGGTCTTGTGGTCCGCGATCGACTCCGCCGGATTTGCCGAAGCGCACCGCAGGGTCGACAATCTCGCCGTGCTCACCGGTGGACCGGGGCATTCGCAAGGGCTGCCGATCACGCCGGTGTGGCCAAAGGTCTACGCCCTGATGGAACGCGCCTTCGGACCCGTGCTGCGCGGGTCGCGCCCGGCGGCATCGCTGGCCGGGCTGGCGCCCGCCGTCGACGAGGTACTGCGAAGTCCATGAGCTCGATCAGGTCGCCGCGCCTACCCGAGCCGGTAGCCGCGAAACGCACGGGGAGGCATAGCCTTTGGCGCCGACGGTCATGGGCCGGCCGGCTGTTCGTCGCCCCGAACCTGGTTGCGGTCGTGGTGTTCATGCTCTTTCCGCTCGGGTTCTCGCTGTACATGAGCTTTCAGAGCTGGGACCTGTTCACCCCGCCCAGGTTCGTCGGTCTGCGGAACTTCCGGCACCTGTTCACCGCTGACCCGCTGTTTTTGATCGCGGTGCGCAACACGCTCATCTTCACCCTCGGGACGGTGCTGCCGACGCTGCTCATCAGCCTCGTCATCGCGGGCGTGCTGAACCGGAAAGTTAAGGGAATCAGCATCTTTCGCATCATCGCGTTCCTGCCGCTGGCCATCTCGTCGGTGGTGATGGCGGTGATCTGGCAGTTCGTCTTCGACACCAACAACGGATTGCTCAACATCATGCTCGGCTGGCTGAGAGTCGGCCCGATCCCGTGGCTGATCGAGCCCCGGTGGGCGATGGTCTCGCTCTGTCTGGTCAGCGTATGGCGCAGCGTGCCGTTCGCGACCGTCGTCCTGCTGGCCGCCATGCAGGGGGTGCCCGAAAGCGTCTACGAAGCGGCCAAAATCGATGGAGCCGGTGAGATCCGCCAGTTCGCGTCGATCACGGCGCCGTTGATCCGGGGCGCCATGTCGTTTGTGGTCGTCATCTCGATCATCCACGCGTTCCAGGCCTTCGACCTCGTTTATGTCCTCACCGGCGCCAACGGCGGACCGGAAACCGGGACCTATGTGCTGGGCATCATGCTCTTCCAGAATGCCTTCGGATTTCTGGAATTCGGCTACGCGTCTGCTCTGGCGTGGGTGATGTTCGCCATCCTGCTGGTGCTGACCGTGCTGCAACTGCGCCTCACCCGGCGGCGCTCCTGGGAGGTTGCGCGTGGGCTCGGCTGATCGGGTGGTCACGCGCAACATCTTTCGCGCGGCCGCGGTGTACATCGCGCTGATCGGCATCGCATGGTGCGCGCTGTTTCCGATCGTGTGGGCGCTGTCGGGTTCGCTGAAGGCGGACGGGGAGGTCAGTGAACCGCGGCTGGTTCCTGCCCACCCGCAGTGGTCCAATTACGGTGAGGTGTTCAAGCTGATGCCGTTCTGGCGAATGTTCTTCAATACCGTGCTGTATGCCGGATGCGTCACGGCCGGCCAAGTGTTCTTCTGCTCGCTCGCCGGATACGCCTTTGCGCGACTGCAGTTTCGCGGCCGCGACACGTTGTTCGTGATGTATCTGGGCACGTTGATGGTGCCGCTGACGGTCACCGTGATCCCGCAATTCATTCTCATGCGGACCATGGGATGGGTGGATACGCCGTGGGCGATGATTGTGCCGGGCTTGTTCGGTAGCGCTTTCGGCACATACCTCATGCGGCAGTTCTTCCTCACTCTCCCAAACGACCTCGAAGAGGCGGCGATTCTGGACGGGTGTTCGCCCTGGCAGATCTATTGGCGGATCCTGTTGCCGCATGCCAGACCGGCGGTGATGGTGCTGGCGGTGCTCACCTGGGTCAATGTGTGGAACGATTTTCTGTGGCCGCTGCTGATGATCCAGCGCAACAGCCTGGCTACGCTGACACTTGGCCTGGTGCGGTTGCGCGGCGAGTACGTGGCGCGCTGGCCGGTATTCATGGCGACGTCGATACTGATCCTGCTGCCGTTGGTAGTCGTCTACGCGGTGGCGCAGCGTTCCTTCATCCGCGGTATCGCCGCGACCGGGCTCGGCGGGTGATCCGATGGCTTCGGTGAGTTTCGAGGCGGCGACCCGCCGCTACCCGGGTGCGGACCGGCCAGCGCTGGACCGTCTCGATCTCGTTGTCGGCGACGGCGAGTTCGTCGTACTGGTCGGCCCGTCCGGATGCGGCAAGACCACCTCGCTGCGGCTGGTGGCCGGATTGGAAAAACTGGATTCGGGCCGGATCCTGATCGGCGACCGTGACGTCACCACCGTCGATCCCAAAGAACGCGATGTCGCGATGGTGTTCCAGAACTATGCCCTGTATCCCCACATGAGTGTGGCGCAGAACATGGGATTCGCGTTGAAGGTTGCCAAGACGCCGAAGGCCGAGATCCGCGAACGAGTGCTGGCGGCAGCGAAACTGCTTGACTTGCAACCATACCTGGACCGCAAACCCAAAGACCTCTCCGGCGGACAACGCCAGCGGGTGGCAATGGGGCGCGCCATCGTGCGCCGTCCGCACGTGTTCCTGATGGACGAGCCGCTGTCCAACCTCGATGCCAAGCTGCGGGTACAAACCCGCAACCAAATCGCGGCCTTGCAACGCCAACTCGCCACCACCACCGTCTACGTGACTCATGATCAGGTGGAGGCCATGACGATGGGTGACCGCGTCGCGGTGCTGTGCGACGGAGTGTTGCAGCAATGCGCGACGCCGCGGGAGCTTTACCGCAACCCGGCGAACGTGTTCGTCGCCGGATTCATCGGCTCTCCGGCCATGAATCTGTTCACCCTGCCCATCGTCGACTCGTCGGTGTCGCTGGGAGATTGGCTCATCGCCGTCCCGCGCGAAATCGCTTCCGCCGCAAGCGAGATCAGCGTCGGTGTGCGTCCCGAACATTTCGAGGTGGGTGACGCCGGCGCGGAAATGGAAGTCGAGGTGGTCGAGGAACTCGGCGCCGACGCCTACCTGTACGGCCGGATCGTGGGGCCGGACGAGGCGAGCGGCACGGCCGTCGTGGCGCGCACCGACGGCCGCGATCCACCCTCGCGCGGCAGCCGCGTGCGTCTGCGTCCGCGACCCGGTCAGCTGCACTTCTTCGGGGCCGACGGCCGCCGGATCGCCTGACATCGGTGTGCTGCCGTGAAACGGCGGTCCCGACCGATGCGGCTATGGTGACGGTCGTGAGCACGCAACGTGTCGATCTCGTCTGTGAAGGCGGAGGGGTCCGGGGGATCGGTCTGGT
Organism: Mycobacterium attenuatum; assembly: GCF_900566085.1. Lineage (GTDB taxonomy): Bacteria > Actinomycetota > Actinomycetes > Mycobacteriales > Mycobacteriaceae > Mycobacterium > Mycobacterium attenuatum. The sequence continues at coordinate 40,436 of NZ_UPHT01000092.1, read as the reverse complement.
AGGCGCGGTTGACGCGCTGGGCGCAGCCGGTTACACGTTTCCCCGCGTCGCAGGGACCAGCGCCGGTGCGGTCGTCGCGTCACTGGTCGCCGCATTGCAGGTTGCGGGGGAACCGCTGACACGTCTTTCCGAGATCATGCGCAGCATCGACTACCCGAAGTTCCTGGACCGCAGTCTGGTCGGACACGTGCCGTTGATCGGTGGGGTGCTCTCGCTGCTGACATCGGATGGTGTGTATCAGGGAGCCTACTTGGAACAGCTGCTGAGCGGCTTGCTCGCCGACCTGGGCGTGCGCACGTTCGCTGATCTGCGTACCGGCGATCAACCCGAACAGTTCGCCTGGTCGCTGGTGGTCACGGCCAGCGACTTGTCGCGGCGCCGGCTGGTTCGCATCCCATGGGATCTGGATTCCTATGGCATTGACCCGGACGACTTTTCGGTGGCCCGCGCGGTCCATGCCTCCTCGGCGATTCCGTTCGTGTTCGAGCCGGTTCGGGTAGCCGGCGCGACGTGGGTCGACGGAGCATTGCTGTCGAACTTTCCGGTGGGGTTGTTCGATCGATCCGACGGCGGACCGGAATGGCCGACCTTCGGGATCCGGCTGTCGTCACATCCGGGCGTTCCGCCCACGCATCCGGTGCACGGGCCGGTGTCGTTGGGAATCGCCGCGATTGAGACGCTGGTCAGCAATCAGGACAACGCCTACATCGACGACCCGTGTACCGTGCGGCGCACGATCTTCGTCCCGGCCGACACCGTCAGTCCGATCGACTTTACGATCACTGCCGAACAACGCGAGGCCCTGTACCAGCGCGGTTTGCAAGCCGGTCAGGAATTTCTGAAGACTTGGAACTACCACGATTACATCGCGGCGTGCGGCGGCCCCGCCACGCCGTTGGCCTAAGCTAAGCGCGGTGACAGGACAGAAGCCGCCACTGGTACTGCTGCATCCGTTCACCAGTTCGGGACGCATCTGGGATGAGCTGGTGCCGCTACTGTCGGACCATCACACGGTATACGCGCCGACTGGCACTGGCCACCGGGGTGGGCGTACGCCTCAGCGTCGGCCAGTCACCACCGCGGACCTTTACGACGACGCCGAGCGTTGGCTTGACGAGAACAACCTGGACCGGCCCAACCTCGTCGGAAATTCTGGCGGCGCCGGGGCGGCGATCGAGTTGGCCCGCCGCGGGCGGGCGAGCAGTGTCTGTGCCATCTCACCAGCCGGATTCTGGTCCACAAGCGACGGCTCCGCGGCCCGCGTGATCAGACTAGTTCGTCTTGGCGGCAGAGTATTTCGCGTGATGGCTCCAGTGGCACCGCTGCTTCTGAGAACACCCCTGGGCCGGCGTCTCGCGCTACGCAACTTCGTCTGCCACGGCGAACGGCTGAGTCCGGAACGCGCGTACGCGCTGTTCTTCGAAGATCCGTTGGGCTGCACGATCATGAATGAAGTTGAGCCCGACGAGATCCAGCTGCTCGATCCACCGCCTTGCCCGATCACTCTCGCGTGGGCGCAACACGACCGCTTCGTCCCAGCAGAGCCTTATGGGCGCATCGCCCGCGATCGTCTGCCTGGCGCAAAGTGGGTCGATCTGCCGGGTACCGGCCACAATGCGTTTATCGATGCCCCGCAGCTAGTTGCGAAGGTGATCCTGGCCACGACCGGGGCGGATCGTAACGATCGTCCTGAGATACCACAGCTGGAAGATGATCGTTGGACGCCGCGATGTGCCCGATCGGATCAACGCCTTCTCCTCGGGCGCCAGTGGAGACGATCGCGCGGATGCCCATATTCGTCCCTGATGCAACAGGCACAACAGCAAGCGTCGATGCAAGCTAAGGCGGTCGTTGAATCAGGAGACAAGCACTAAGCGAGGCATCAGGATCCATGGGTCGCCGCGCCGCGTGGCGATCGTGACGTTAGCTGTCCGGTCGCTCAGCGCAGCGTCGAGCCGGGCCAGGGTGTTGGTCATTCGGCTACCCAGCTCACAACGCAATCAGTTCAGCCGTTGTGCGAGCGTGCGTTGTCCGGGGCCGTCAAGGTCGGCCACCGCCGCCGGTCTGCCCGCCATCGCCATCAGCAATGCCTCACCGGGTCCGGTGACTTCGGGCCCGCTGCCGTGCGCCCAGTCGACGTCGGTTGCCCGCAGCCGCAGTCCTTTGATGCGTGGTCGGGCGCCGAGCCGGGGGTTCTTCGGCACCAGCTGCAGCACGCGTACGAGTCGCCCGGGAGCAATGGCGCGGGGCAGTCCGAGCGGACGCCGGATGTCCTGGTGATGGATCATTCCATCGACCAGCGCCACCATTCCGCCGAAACCTGCTGTCAGACCGCGTGGTTGGAGGTGCCGGCCGGCAAACTCAAGTAGTTCCGGCGGGGTGAGCGCGGAAAGTTCTCGGACGCCGACCTCGTTGGCCCGTACCACCCGGCCCTTGACGAACCGCTTCAGCAGCCCTAATGCGTTGAGTTCTTCGTAGCTGAACATATGCGCGACAACATCTTTGACGCTCCACCCGTCGCACAGACTGGGTGTGGCCCACTGCTGAGGGGTCAGAGTCGCCAGAAATTTCGTCAGTTCTGCGCGCTCGGCGCGGGCCATGTCCATCAAGGTGGCTTCGCCATCACCGTCAGCGCTCATCGGGTGTACCCCCAGATCGAGTACCCCGAACAGGCCGGCATAGCGGTCCAGGTACAACGGCCAACCGGCCGTGCCGTTGACGCCGTCTGCCACCGATTCCCATCCCGGGCCGTGCCGGTCGAGGTGACGGTGTTCGAGGTCCACCCGGGTCGTTTCGGTGGACTCGGCGGTGAAGCGAACCTCGACTTCACTGGTCTTGGACAGGTCGGACTCGGGTGTCCAGGTAGGGCCGATATCCCAGGTGAACACCACCCGATCGGGCGGTTCGCAAATTAGCACGCGTGCCCACTTGCACACGCTGCCGTCGACGCCGCGGTCGTAGATGTGCCCGCCCGCATGACATTCGAATACCGTTTCGGCGATCGGCACCCCGAGCAGGTTGTGCTCGCGGGGCTTGAAGTCGCCAAACCGAGCGGTGAACACCTTGAAGGCACGCTCGATCGGGGCATTGACGACGATCTGGTGGTGGATCGCCGTGCTGTGCGGACGTGTCATACGTCGTCTCCCTCCCTGTCGATGGTTTGTGCATAGTTGGTCAGGGCCTGCGTCCAGAACCGGTCCAGGTCGGCACGCAACGCCTCGAGACCCGTCGGGTCGAGCTGGTAGACGCGACGCGTACCCGCGGCGCGGTCGCAGACCAGCCCGGCCGCCTTGAGCACCTTGAGGTGCTGGGATACCGCGGGCCGGCTGACTGGCAGGCCGCGAGCCAGGTCACCGACGGCCAACGGGCCGTGAGCAAGACGCTCCATGATGGCCCGCCGGGTCCCGTCCGCCAGTGCCTGCCAGGCCTGGGCCCCGGATTCGTAAGTGACCACGAACCGTAAGTATAGGCTTACTGATATGGCGATTCAAGATCCGGCTCTTTCGGGAGGGCGCGACGGCAGCCTGGGCCGCCGATTCGCGTCGATGGCCGCCGGCCCGGTCCGCGCCCTGCGGCAGGATCAATCCTGCTCCGGTACAGGCATTTTCGATGGGAAACCGCGGCGCGCCGTCACCATGTCAGACGACCGGCTGCCTAGGATGGCGGCGTGGTCGATCGATATGGAAGCGACGTCTTGTCCGGGGCAGGTCGGCGCACCCCGCGGTCGGTGGAGCATCCCGCCGAGTTCGGCCTGGTGGTCGAGGACGCCGAAACCGGCTATGTCGGCGCCGTGGTCCGAGTCGAATACGGCCGTATCGACCTCGAAGACCGCCACGGCAGGACCCGCGCTTTTCCGCTCGGACCCGGTTACCTCATCGACGGTCGACCGGTGATCCTCACCGCGCCGCGCCGCCCGGCGCCGGTCACGCCGAAGCGAACCGCATCCGGATCGGTTGCCGTCCCCGCGACCCGCGCCCGCGTCGCCCGTGCCAGCCGGATCTACGTGGAGGGTCGTCATGACGCCGAACTCATCGCACAGGTCTGGGGGGCGGACCTGCGCATCGAAGGTGTTGTGGTGGAGCACCTCGGTGGCGTCGACGACCTGGTGCGCATCGTCGCCGATTTCCGGCCCGGCCCGCGCAGTCGGCTCGGTGTACTTGTGGACCACCTCGTCCCGGGGTCGAAAGAGGCCCGCATTGCCGATGCGGTGCGCCAGGGGCCGGGTGGCGCGGACACCCTGGTCGTGGGTCATCCCTACGTCGATATCTGGCAGGCCGTCAAACCGCACCGGCTCGGCCTGAAGGCGTGGCCGAGCGTGCCGCGGCACATTGAATGGAAACATGGTGTGTGTGACGCACTCGGCTGGCCGCACGCCAATCAGGCAGACATCGCCACGGCCTGGCGGCGCATCCGGTCAGCGGTACGCGACTGGAACGACCTGGAGCCCGCGCTGATCAGCCGGGTCGAAGAACTCATCGACTTCGTCACCCAGCCGGCCGCCTAGCCGGCGGACTTCCGTCTGCGGCAGCAACGCTGCGGCCCGCCATGTTTCGCGCATGTGAGCTTTGTGTCGATCGTGTTAAAGCCTGCCGATCGTCGTCACGCATGCACAACCGCCGAGCACTAAAGCATGACGGAAGAAACTATCCGCCCGAGAAATAATTGGAAGGAACTGGAGGAGTCGACATGACCGACATGCTTGTCATCGATGCCGAAGGCCTGGACCGGCTATCGTGCAACGCGAAGGCCGATCCCAGCACGGGTAAGAAGACGCTGAAAGCCAAGACGGTGTGTGAAAGCGGCTTCCGCAACATGACTTACATCCGCGACCTGGCACCGATGCTCGTCGGCGAACCGCCCGCGCTGCTGGGCGACGACTCGGCGCCCAATCCGTCCGAGACGACGTTGGCGGCCCTGGGGTCCTGCATCTCCGTAGGCCTGCTGGCCAACGCCACCCACCGTGGCGTGACGCTGACCAAGATCGAGGTCGAGATGGAAGGTGACATCGACATCTCCGCCGTGTGGGGCGTCGGCGACACGCCGGCCGGCAAGGTGCTCGGCTTCACCGGGGTGCGTTGTCACGTCACCCTGGCCGGGAATGCCGACCCCGAGACGTTGCAGGAGATCCACGACACCGCGATCGCCTGGTCGCCGGTGGTGAACACCTTCCGCCGGCCGGCGACGGTCGACTCGACCCTGACCGTCGACTAGGAGTCGCGACGTGACGTATAACGCGGCCCGGCTGCAGCTCGCCGCAACCATCAGGCTGGCCCGGGCGGCAAAGGGATTGACCTGGACCAAGATCGCCGACGCGATCGGCAAGGACCGGGTATGGACCGTCGCGGCACTCCTCGGCCAGCACCCGCTGTCGGGTAGCGACGCCTCGACCGTGGCAGCACTGCTTGACCTCGACGACGACGCGGTCGCCATGCTGCGGTCGACCCCGTACCGGGGAACCGGCGTTTCGGGGTCGTCGGATCCGGCGATCTACCGGTTCCATGAAGCGCTGTCGCTCTACGGGCCCGCGCTTAAGGAGCTGATCGCCGAGGAGTTCGGCGACGGGATCATGAGCGCCGTCAACTTCCGGATGAGTGTGCAGCGTCGTCCGGACCCGCAGGGCGATCGAGTGATTGTGACCTTCGACGGCAAGTTTCTCGACTACACATGGAACAACACGGAACAGGAGGTGATGTCGTGACCGCGACCGTGGACGCCGCGATCGACTTATTCGATTCGGAGCTGCTGGCAGACATCCGCGCGCACGCCGGTGTGCTGGACCGCGGAGACGACACCGCCCGTCGCAGCTTTGCGGGACTGGGCGCCGTAGGACTGCTCGGGGTCGGCGCGCCCGGCAACACCGACGGACGCCTCCCGCAGATGGCCCACGTGATCCGAATGATCTCCGGCGAGTGCATGAGCACCGGGTTCTGCGTGTGGGCCAACCGGATGGTGATTGAGTATTTGCTTACCGCCGCAACGGAATACAGCATGACTGCGGTCCAGCCGCTGCTGACCGGCACCAAGCTAGGCATCACCGGAATGGCGGCAGCCTTCAAAGACGCGGCCGGCTGCGGAAGTCTGGAGCTCACCGCCGCAACCGTCCCGGGTGGCTACCGGCTCAGCGGGTCGATCAGGTGGGCCAGCAACCTGTACCCCGACTCGGTGCTGGTGACCGCGGCGCGCACCGACCGCGGCGACAAATTGATCCTGGCCCTGTCGTTGAGCACACCAGGTATCGCCATCGGCGACCACTTCGAGCTGTTGGCCATGGGCAGCACCGCCTCGTCATACCTGGAGTTGACCGATGTGCACGTCGCTGCCGAGCAGGTGCTGTCCACCAACTTCGACGGGTTTCTGGACGCGGTTCGACCCACCTTCCTGGTACTGCAGTCGGCAATGTGCCTCGGGCTGGCCAAGACCACGGTGACCCAAAGCAGGCTCGGGCTCACCGGAGTGAATTCGGTCTTCGTCCCCGACGTCGACCTGATTGCGGGAAAGCTCGCCCTGGCCGAGACCACCCTGGCCAGCGTGGCCGCATCGGTGGGCGGCCCGCAACCGCCGAGGAAGAAGGAGTTGCTCTCGCTACGCCTCAGCGCCGCCGAAATCGCGAGCGCCAGTGCCGCGCTGGAGATCCGGACCGCCGGTGGCAAGGGTTACGCCAGTAGGACCCCGGCGAGCCGCCGATACCGGGAGGCCGCATTTCTGCCCGTGCAGTCGCCGTCTGAGGCTCAGCTGCGCTGGGAACTGGGGGGATGCCGTTGAGCAACCGCTCGGGTCGACGGTGACCCCGAGCGCGGTTCCCCCGGGATCCGCATCCGAGCACCTGGTCGGCGGGATTCCGCTGGCCGGCTTGGCGCGCGACTACCACCGCCAAATGGTGAGTTTTGCGCGCACAATGGTGAATTCACCGGCAGCGGCCGAAGAAGCGGTCCAGGAAGCATGGATTCAGGTGATGCAGTCGTCGGCCTCGTTCGAGGGCCGCTCGTCGGTGGTCACCTGGTTGTTCGGGATTGTCAAGAACACCGCGTCGCGGCACCGGCGCCGCGAGTCTCGGATCCGCGAGCATGAGGTGCTGGCCACCCAGGACGCCGACCCGCTGTCGGGTCGCATGCACCCCGCCGGTCACCCCGATGCGGGGCACTGGAGGGTGCCGCCGTCGCGGCGGTTCCTGCCCGAGGACCGCACTGTCGCACAGGAGCTCGTCGAGTTGGTGCGGACGGCGTTGGATGCGCTGCCGCCGCGGCAGCGCCAGCTGATTATCCTGCGCGACCTGGTCGGTACCTCCGCCGAAGAGGCGTCCGAGATTCTCGAGCTGTCCACCGAGGGGCAACGTGCCCTGCTCTACCGCGCCCGAGGAAACCTCCGAAACGAATTGGAAAAGCGGTACCAACGATGACCGTCCACGACAACACGGTTCCCGCCATCGACTGCGTTGACTTCGTCAGACTCGTCGACGACCTGGTCGACTCGGATCCGCGCGACTGGGGAGCGATCGTGGCCAAACACCTCCACGACTGCCCACCGTGCCTGGTGTATCTCCAGCAAATGCTGGATCTGAAGATCCTGCTCGACCACGTCTTCAATGGGGAAAAGCTCAGCGATGCTGACGTTACGGGGGTCATCGACGCGATCAACACCTTCAGGAAAGGCCGACCATGACCAACGCCGACACCCCGCCGCTGCTACCGGACCGCCATGGCAGTCGGCCGCCCGGCGGATGCGTCGACTCGACCTCGATGCGAAACACCATGGGCGCCTTTCCCTCCGGCGTCACCGTCCTGACCGCCCGCCTCGGCGACAGGTCGGTCGGCATCACCATCAGTTCGTTCGCCTCGGTGTCGATCGACCCGCCCCTGCTGCTGCAGTGCGTGGCGCGCACCGCGGGCAGTCTTCCGGCGTTTCGGATGGGCAGTCCGGTGGCCGTCAACGTGCTGGCCCGAGACCAAGCGGGCCTGGCTCGGCGCTTCGCCAGCAAAGTCGAGGATCGTTTCGCCGGAGTCGAATTCGGCACCGATGCCGGCGGGTGCCCGGTGCTTGCCGGCGCGGCTGCCTGGATCAGCGGGTTCATCGACCGGATCTATGACGCGGGAGACCACGTCATCCTCCTCATCCGCGCCGGCTCCGTTCACCGTAGCGGCAGCCTGCCGCTGCTCTACTACTCGGGGCGGATGCACGACTGGTCAGACACCGTGCGCCCCGTGACGTCTTAAGCGACACAACACTTTCCAAACTTACCGATAGGCACTCCATGTCCCAGCTTGATTGGGGCCCACACCTCGTGGCCCCCGTGCGCGACGATCGACGCACCGGCGATGTGTTCGAGCCACTCGCCGTCCCGGCCATGGTGACCCGAATAGCGGACATGGCACTCGAGAAGTCCGCCCACCCGTGGGCTTTCCTGATCCGTTCACTGGTCGGCGGGGCAATGGTGGGCTTCGGCGCGTTGCTGTCGCTGGTCGTCAGCACCGGGGTCGCCACGCCCGGCATCGCCAGCCTGCTGATGGGTCTGGCTTTCGGCATGTCCTTTGTTCTCATCCTGGTGTCCGGAGCCTCGCTGATCACCGCTGACATGGCAGCGGGTTTTTTTGCGGTGCTTCAAGGACGCATGCGTATCAGCTGCTACCTACAGTTACTGATCATCGGCCTGAGCGGCAATATCGTTGGCGCACTGGTCTTTGTCGCTGTGTGCGCCGCGGCAGGCGGTCCCTACCTGGGTGCGTTCGCCACCCGTGCGGCAATCGTCGGCGCCCAGAAAGCAGGGCAGCCCTTTTGGACCGCGTTCCTGTTGGCGGTGCTGTGCACGTGGTTCCTGCAAACCGCCATGTGCATGTATTACAAGGCACGCAGCGACGTCGCACGGATGGGCTTTGCGTTCTACGGGCCCTTCGCGTTCGTGATCGGCAGCGACCAACATGTCGTGGCCAATGTCGGATTCCTGGGATTGCCGTTGCTGCTCAATGCTTTTCACCCGAATGCGCCACATTGCGGGATCGGCTGGGGCTGGGGAGCCCATGGCTTGGTCACCAATATCTGCGTCACCAGCCTCGGCAATCTGGTGGGCGGCACGGTTTTTGTGGCGCTGCCGTTTTACGTCATCGCGCGGCTTCAGCCGCGGGAGCAGTAGCCGGCGCGCCGTCAGAGGATGTGTACGGCCTGCGCGAGCGGCCAGTGCCGGGTGCCCCCGGTTTGGTAGCTCACATGCTGACCTTCATGAACGCCGCCGGCAGGCCAATCGACGATCTCAGAGGAGTCGATGAAGACGTCGCGCTCACCGTCAGCGGGTTGAACGAATCCGAATCCGCGCTCGTCATCGAACCAGTTGATAACGCCATACGACACGGTCGCCATCGAATCCAGCATCGCTTCGACGTCGTAGCTGTTGGTGACGGGCATTGTGACAGCCTTCCCCTCGTTACTGCCGGTGGACCCCGACGTGCCCGACGGTATCGATCGAAAGGGGACTCGGCGTAGGGTCCTTCGACTCTGATTTGGTGAGCTATTCGGCCTACCGGCGAGCCCATCGGGGACCAAATGCGGCAAAGTGAGGTCCATGGTCTCTGCTGGACCGGTCGGCCGTCGTATACCGTCAGGTCGAGCCTCGCGACCGCCCGGACCCCGCTGAGGTGAGGATTCGGCCCGGTCTCCGCCGGTAACGAGGTGCCACCGCAAGGAGGGTGAAATGTCAAGGGATGCAACGCGATACGGGATTCTGGTAGGCGTTGACGGCTCGAAGCAATCCGACGCGGCGGTAGCCTGGGCCACCCGCGAGGCGATCTTGCACCAGCTGCCCGTCACATTGATGCACGGTGTCGCCCCCATCGTTGTCGGCTGGCCGGTGGGGCAGCTGTACACCGAAATGCCCGAGTGGCAGAAAGACGAATCGCACGCTGTGATCAAGCGGGCACACCAGGCGCTGCGGGATAGCCTGGGCGGATCCGGCTCGCCGGATGTCCGCGCCGAGGTGGTGTATTCCAACATCGTGCCGGCGCTCATCGAAGCCTCCAACGACGCGTGGATGACCGTCGTCGGAAGTCAGGGGATGGGGGCGCTGGGCCGCACGTTGCTGGGTTCGGTGAGTTCGGCGCTGTTGCACCATGCGCAGTGCCCGGTAGCGGTCATTCATTCCGACGACGGTGTGGTTGCCGACACCACCGCGCCGGTTGTGGTGGGCATCGACGGCTCACCGGCTTCGGAAGCCGCGACGGCCTTGGCCTTCGACGAAGCATCCCGTCGTGGGGTAGCTCTGGTCGCGTTGCACGCATGGAGTGACGTGGGGGTTTTCCCCGTCCTCGGAATGGACTGGCGCGATCGCGAGAACCAAGGAGAGGAGGTGCTCGCCGAACGTCTCGCAGGCTGGCAAGAGCAGTATCCGGACGTCCAGGTGCGCCGCTCGCTGGTCTGCGACAAGCCCGCGCACTGGCTGCTCGAAGAGGCGCAGCACGCGCAATTGCTGGTAGTGGGAAGTCGCGGCCGCGGGGGATTTCCCGGCATGCTCCTGGGTTCGGTCGGCTCAGCGGTGGCACACTCGGCGAAAATTCCTGTCATCGTCGTCAGGCCCTCCTGATCGCCGCCCCCGTGCCCCGCAACACCCGAAACAAAGGTCTTTGGTCCCTGGTGGTCAGGCCGTTCGGAAGACGCCATAGCGGGATGTGTTCTGTAGCTTGGCTTTAGCTTTGCCGACACACGTCAGGTAATCGGAGGAGCAACGAAATGTCGATTTTGGAAAAGCGTCTCGGCGTTGTCGTCGGAGCGGACGGCTCACCCGCCTCGAATGCCGCGGTATGTTGGGCGGCCCGCGATGCCGCGATGCGCAACGTTCAGCTGACCATCGTCCATGTGGTCAGCACCGATGTGGCGACCTGGCCTCCGATGCCGTACCCGGACACCTGGGCGGTGTGGCAGGAAGACGAGGGGCGCAAGGTCCTCGCCGCTGCGCACAAGATCGCCGACGAGGCGGTCGCGGGGGAGCGCAAGCTCACCGTCAAGAGCGAGATCGTGTTTTCCACGCCGGTGCCCACCATGGTCGAAATGTCGGCCGAGGCGGAGATGATCGTCGTGGGCAGTTCCGGACGTGGTGCGCTGGGCCGGGTCTTGCTCGGCTCGGTCAGTTCGAGCCTGGTGCGACGCGCCCGGTGTCCGGTCGCGATCATCCGTGACCAAGACCTATTGATCCCGGATCCGTTGCACGCCCCGGTGCTGCTCGGGATCGACGGGTCACCGGCGTCGGAGGCTGCGGTGGCGGTGGCGTTCGACGAAGCCTCCCGGCGGGGGGCGGAGCTGATCGCGCTGCATGCGTGGAGCGACCTCGAGGTGGTCGAACTGCCCGGACTGAACTGGTCGGCGGTGGAAGCAGAAGCCCAGGTGCTGCTCGCTGAACGGCTGGCCGGCTGGCAGGAGCGCTATCCCGATGTGACCGTGCGCCGAGTGGTCGTGTGTGATCGCCCGGCACGACAGCTGGTCGAGCGGTCGCAAACAGCTCAGCTGGTTGTGGTCGGAAGTCATGGACGCGGCGGCGTCACCGGCATGCTGCTGGGTTCGGTGAGTAACGCGGTGGTGCATGCCGTGCGGATGCCCCTGATCGTGGCGCGGTCGGCTTAACCCGCACCGGGCCGGCCGCTGGCATGCAGGCGGTGGACCAGCGCTATTTCACGATCCAGCCACATGCCTTTGCGGGACTCGGTGGTGGCCTCGGCGGCGGGCTCGCGGACCCCGCGCAAGCGCATGCAGTCATGTCGCGCGGTGATGACACACATGGCCCCGGACGGGTTGAGCTTGCGCATCATCCCTGCCGTCGCCTGGTGCCCGATGCGCTCCTGCACCTGCAGTCGCGCGGCATAACCGTGAACCAGCCGGGCCAGCTTGGACAGGCCCACGATGCGCTGCCCGGGATGGGGGCGGTAGGCGATGGTGGCAGTGCCCGAGAACGGCAACAGGTGGTGCGCGCAGGTGGAGGCAAACGAGATGCCGTGCATCACGATCAGCCCGGGGTCGTCGGGAGCGGGGAAATCGGTGTCAAGGTGGTCTTCTGGCACCTCGTGGTATCCCCACAGCATCTCCCGCCATGCGCGTGCGACGCGTGCGGGTGTGTTGGCGGTGTGTTCGCCCTCGTCGACACCCAGCGCGGCAAGGAGCTGCTGTACCGCCCGCTGCAGCTCCACGTCCGCGTTGGTGTCCCACCACGGTGGCGAATCCGCTGACTGGTCACCAATGTCTTTGGGGTACACGGCATCCCCGGGTACCACTTCGTCGTTGGTCATCGCCCAGAGCGTCGGGATCTGGTAGCGGGCCTGGCGCGGCGTAGAGGGGATAGCCGTCATGCGGCCCACTGGATCGCGGTCTGAGGGGCAATTGCGAAGCTGCTCATTTCGATTCCCGTCCGGCGGTCGACCCGGCCCCAACCTTCACGGTGCACCCTTCCGGCTCGCGGTGTTTGGCGGCAGGATCCGACGTGGAGACTGCTGCGGCAATCACGATGCCGTCGTCTTGCGGCGATGTCTGTCAGCCGACCGGCCACCGCCCGGATGAATCTGCCGTCCCCCGATCGAGGGAAACCGGCGCCGCATGAGCCACCGGGCGCCGATTAGGCCGGCCTGCGGCGTCACCGCTTGCCGGTCTGCGCCGCGAGGCGCCGATGCGCGGTCCGCAGCAGTCGACCCAATTGCGGCGACGACGAGAACGGTTGATTGACAGTGCGGAAATCTCGACAGACTTGCTCGGCCAGTTGCCGCAGCTTGACGTTGGCAAGCTTGCTCGATGCCGGGCGACTGGCCGTCACCAGTCCGGGTCATTGCGAACATCGCCTCCTCGGAGTGTGCTCGTTGGACGCGACCAGCCGTCGCAACGTGCGCACACGAGAAAGACGGAGCATGACCTGGGCCACAGATCGGCGCCATCGCGATACACGGCGCTGGTGGCCGACGCCGACGGCGCTTGAAAACAACGCGTAGGGACTGTGCGCCAGGTTTGCCCGGCACGCCGAATTAGCAGTCGCGTCGAGCTATTCGTTACATGGCAGCTGGCGGCGGCGCGGCGACCGGCCCGGCGTATCTGGATAACGCTGACGGTCGCCGCGCCATCCCCCGGTCAGGCTTCGATCACCTCGAGTTCGGGTCAGCCTCGTCGATGGCCTGATGTCCGTTGCCACGGGCGACGGAGATCTTGCGCGGCTTGGCCCGCTCGGCCACCGGGATCACCAGTCTCAGGACGCCTTCCTGGTAGGACGCCTCGATCCGCTCGGTGTCGAGGTTTTCGCCGAGCACCAGTTGGCGGCTGAATACACCGCGCGGCCGCTCGCTGGCCAGCATTTCCCGGTTCGGATCGACGCCGGGCCGCTCTGCTCGCACGGTCACCACGTTGCGTTCGATATCGATGTCCAAGGAGTTGGCGTCGATGCCGGGAAGGTCGAACTCGACGACGAATTGTTCGCCATCCCGCCACGCATCCATGGGCATTACCGCTGGCCGGGCGGCCGTGCCCAGCGCCTGCTGGGCGATGCGATCCAGATCGCGGAACGGGTCGGTGCGCATCAGCATGGTGGTCACCTCTCACTCCAATCTGCTGGGTACGGTGAAGAACTGATCTATGTCTAACGACATAGATTTCATATATCACTATCGACATAAGAATGCAAGTGTGATAGACAGGTTTTCTATGCGATTAGTGGTCGAGGGGAGGGTGTATGGCTGACCGTCCCGACGAAGTCGGTGCCCCGGCGCCCGATCAGGGCGTGTACGGCATCTCGGTGGCAGCGGAGCTCTCCGGTCTTGCCGTGCAGTCGCTGCGGCTGTATGAGCGCTACGGATTGTTGACGCCGGCTCGTAGTGACGGTGGGACACGGCGGTACAGCGCCGCCGACTTGGCCCGACTTCAGCGCATCAGCGCTCTGGTCGACGCAGGAATCAATCTGGCCGGAATAGCGCGCATCCTCAGCCTCGAAGACGACAACGCGGCACTGGCTGCCGCGAACAACGACTTGCAGGCCAGCAACCGCTCGCTGCGCAACGCTGCGAAGGCATCCGCACAATCGACACGGTCCAAACGCGTCGCTACCAGCGGAGAAGCCTGAGGATTGGATTTGCGCCGGTTGGTGCGCCCGATTGCGTACCGCCGAAGAGGGTATCCCGACACGTGGACGTTCGATGAAGGAATACCGGTGGACGAAGGTAGCGAGGTCAACGCCGGCGCAGCCGGCCGGAGGCGGTTATGACTACGGCACCTGCCGCAGGAGCCGGAAGCTTCCTACCCGACGATCTGGAATTGACGGCTTTGGAGGACGCGGCGGGCCGCTGCCGGGGTTGCGCGCTCTACGTCGACGCTACCCAGACGGTCTTCGGTCATGGCGCGCGTGGTGTGCCGCTCATGCTGGTCGGGGAACAGCCGGGCGATCGCGAGGACCAAGAGGGACTTCCCTTCGTGGGCCCGGCGGGTCGACTTCTGCAGCGGGCTCTCGATGACGCCGGCATCGCCCCCGGATGGACCTATCAGACCAATGCCGTCAAGCACTTCAAGTTCCGCAGGGAAGGCAAGCGGCGCATTCATCAGAAGCCTTCCCGGACCGAAGTGGTGGCCTGCAAACCCTGGCTGATCGCCGAAATCGAGTCAGTACGGCCACAATTGATCGTCTGCTTGGGTGCGACCGCCGCGCAATCGTTGCTCGGCAGTACCTTTCGTGTGACCGCGCATCGTGGTGAGCGATTGCGCCTGCCGTCGGCCTTGCGATTCGACGTCGACCCTGAACCGCTGGTGACGGCAACGGTTCACCCGTCGGCGGTGCTGCGGGATCGTAGCCAGCGCCGCCGCGAGGCCTACGCGCTGTTCGTCGAGGATCTCAAGAGCGCGCGGGCCGGCGTGGACTTTCCGGCCAGGCGCTGATTGGGCCGCCAGGCGTCGGGGCGCCGAGAAACCCGGCCACTGCCATGGATCGCGTGCCCGGATGTTTCGCTACCGCCCACGCGGGTAGTCGGGCAGGAAGCGATCAGGGGTGCGCCGCCACTTACTGCGGCGCTGGATGCTATGCGAAATCTCAGGGAGGGAGGCGCTGATGCAGCTGCAGAACAAAGAGCCCAGCGAAGTCATCGCCGATGCCAGCGCGCCGCCACCGGGTGGTGATCACAGCCGGATGCGTCGCGTCCTGATGAATTGGTTACTGGCGTTGCTGACGGTGCCCGCGGCTGTGCTGGTCATGATATTTGCCATCGGCGCGGCGATGAGCATGGCCGCATGTAGTTCGGCCCAGTGTCCTGACCTTGGCCCCAACGGTTTGCTGTACGGCGTCTTGCTGTATGGGGCCGTGGTGGTGGCTGCTGTAACGCTCGGCGTCTCCTTTTTCACCGCATCGCGGCGACGCGGTTTTGTCGTTCCGTTGTCCGCATTGGCCCTGCTGGCCGTCGACATCGCAGTCACGGCCATCCTGTTCAGAAGCTAAGCCGATCAATGGCATTGTCGGACAGCGAAATCCACGCGGATGCCCGCCCGGCTCCGCCGGCCGTCCTGTTCGACGTGGACGGCACTTTGGTCGATTCCAACTACCTGCACGTCGACGCCTGGCAGTGTGCCTTCGCTGAGGTCGGAATCGACGTCGAGACATGGCGCATCCACCGGTCCATCGGGACGGACGGTTCGACGCTGGTGAAATCGCTGTCGGGCAATGCGCCCGAGGACATCCAGCAACGCCTGAAGGACCTTCACTCGCGGTACTACAACGAATCATCACACTTGCTGCGACCCCTGCCGGGCGCACGCGCTTTGCTGCACCGCGTGGCAAGCCTCGGCCTCAATGTGGTGCTGGCCACCTCGGCCCCAGAAGACGAATTGGCGCTCCTGCGTGGGGTACTCGATAGTGACGATGTCGTCGCCGAAGTCACGTCAGCCGGCGACGTCGATACCGCAAAGCCCAAGCCCGACATCATCCATGTGGCGCTGCGACGCGCGGGCGTCGACAACACCCGCGCTGTCTTCGTCGGCGACGCGGTGTGGGATGCCGAAGCATGCGCCCGCGCCCACGTGCCGAGCATCGGGCTGCTCAGTGGCGGCGTGTCCGGTGAGGAACTCGAAAACGCTGGTGCAGCAATGGTATTCGAGAACGCTGCAAATTTGCTTGACCATCTCGGGCAGACTCCGATCGCGCATCTGTTGCGCTAACGGGTCGGTCCGGCAAGCGAATGGGCTCGGCCCGACTTCGGACCGAGCCCATTCTCTTTCAGGCTACTGATTGGCTTCTTGACGCTGCTCGGACGCCTCGGCGCTGCCGCGAGCGGCTTCGGCTTCGGCTTCCTTCTTGGCCGCGTCGCGCTGGGCGTCGGCCTTATCCTGCTGAGCCTGCCCCTCGCGCTTCATGTCATCGCGTCCGGTCACGGCTCCAAAGACTTCCTTGGCCTTGCCTTTAGCACCCTCGACGACGCCCTCGACGCCCTCTTGGGGGCCACTCTTCTCCGCCATGAATTCCTCCCTATCGGTTACTACTCGCATGGCGACCTCGCGCTCGCTCGATTGCGCTCAGCCAACAGGGTGCAAACTGAGCCTCGGTTGTCCGTGCCCAGGCAAAATCTCCCTGCACTGCAAGGGTTTCCGAATCGCTCTGGCCTCAAACATGTGGCCTCACACATGTGGCCCTAATCATGTGGCTTGTGCCACCGCCGCGGCACGCCCAGCTGAACTTTCCCCCGCCCGATTGCGGCTGGCAGCCCACGCTTCACCCGCGGGACGTTGAACCGGACCGCGCGGGAGCTCATCGGCAGGCAGGCTGCTCCAACACGCAGCCGGTGCCCGCCGCAATCGGCGATTGCGGCGGGCACCGGCTGAGGTGCCTATCGCTTGCTGGTTTCGCGGTGCGGCAGGGACTCCTGCGCCTTGATCTTGACGCCCTCCTTGATGATGCCGAAGGCATTTTCGTCGCCGCGCAGCACGGCACTGGCGGCGCTTTTCATCTGATCGAACGTGGCGTGTGGTGGCACTGGCGGGATGTCCGCGTCACAGTGCACATCCAGCACGGTCGGCCGGTCGGCCTGCAGGGCCTTATCCCAGGCCGATGCGATGTGCTCGGGGTCAGTCAGCGTCGCCGAACCCAGGCCCAGGCTGGCCGCGAACCCGGCGTAGTCGACATCGGGAAGCGTTTGCGACTCAGCGAATTTCGGCGCCCCGGCCATGGCACGCATTTCCCAGGTCACCTGGTTCAAGTCGTTGTTGTGCAGCACCGCCACTATCAGCCGCGGATCGGACCACTGCTTCCAATAGTGTGCGATCGTGATCAACTCGGCCAAGCCGTTCATCTGCGTCGCTCCGTCTCCGGCGAAGACAATCACCGGACGGTCCGGATGGGCGAACTTGCCGCCGATCCCGTAGGGTACTCCGGGCCCCATGGTGGCGAGGTTGCCGGACAGCGAACCCCGGATGCCGTCGCGGAATTTCAGTTGGCGGGCATACCAATTCGCTGACGATCCCGAATCGGCGGTGACAATCGCATTGTCCGGCAGTTTGGGTGACAGGTCGGCGAACAGCCGCATGGGGTTGATCGGCTTGGCCGCCACCTCGGCTTCCATCGCCATGGTCTCCCACCAGCGGGCCACATTCCCTTCGATGGTTTCCCGCCAAGCTCGGTTGGATTTGCGTTGCAGCAGTGGCAACAACGCGCGCACGCTGGCGGCGGCGTCGCCCACCAGGTTCACCTCATTGGGGTATCGCATCCCGATCAGCGCGGGGTCGATATCGATTTGCACGCCCCGAGCCGCTCCGAACGGTGGCAGGAATTGCGTATAGGGAAAGCTCGACCCGATAGTGAGCAAGGTGTCGCAGTCGCGCATCATTTCATAGCTTGGCCGGGTGCCCAACAACCCGATGGCGCCTGTCACAAAGGGCAATTCGTCGGATAGTACATCTTTGCCCAGCAGCGCCTTGGCAACTCCGGCGCCAAGGACGTCGGCGAGTTCGACGATCTCCCGGGCGGCGTTGCGGGCCCCGCATCCGATCAGCATCGCGACCCGCTCGCCGGCGTTGAGCACGTCGGCCGCCCGTTGCAGGCCGTCGCGCGCGGGCTCCACCGCTGGCCGTTGGAACCCCAGGCTGGACGGGACCATCTTGAATTCGTGGGCGGGCGGGGAGTATTTCAGCTCTTGGACGTCGGACGGGATGATCAGCGCGGTCGGTGCTCGCCTGGTCAACGCCGTGCGGATGGCCCGGTCCAAAACGTTGGGCAGCTGTTCGGGCACGGTGACCATCTGGACGTAGTCGCTGGCCACGTCCTTATACAGGCTTAGCAGGTCCACCTCCTGCTGGTAGGAGCCCCCCATCGCGCTGCGGTTAGTTTGTCCGACGATCGCCACCACCGGCACCCGGTCAAGTTTGGCGTCGTACAGGCCGTTGAGCAGATGGATAGCGCCCGGGCCCGAGGTCGCCGCGCATACCCCAAGGCGGTTGCTGAACTTCGCATAACCGACTGCCTCGAAGGCGGCCATCTCTTCGTGTCGCGCCTGGACGAACATCGGCTTGTTGTCCGCCCGGCCCCACGCTGCCAGGAGTCCGTTGATTCCGTCGCCGGGATAGGCAAACACATGTTCCACTCCCCAGTCGCGGAGTCGCTCCAGCAGAAAGTCGCTCACCTCGGTCGCCGCCATTGCACACCTCTTTCCGTTGCCAGCCTTACCGGACAGGGGTTACCCATTCGGGGACACGATTAGACGCCTGTGTCCAGGTACGGTGACGGGCCGCGCGCGATGCCCCGAATAGGGCAATCAGGTGGTTCGCCACGACGCAGATTTCTGACGATATCCTCATAATCGAGTCATACTGCTGTAGTGACGACTTTCAGTGATGGTCCCGCCGAACCGCCGAATCGTCTCGAGCGGCGCAAACAGCGCACCAGGGCGGCGCTGATCAAGGCGGCGCAGCGGCTGATTGCCGCGGGAAGGCTCAATGCGCCCGTGCTTGAGATCACCCAGGCCGCCGACGTCGGTATGGGTTCGTTCTACAACCACTTTGACAGCAAGGAGCAGCTTTTCGCTGCCGCGGTAGCCGACGTGCTCGACACCCATGGGGTGTTGCTGGACCGGCTCGCGGCATCGGTCGAGGACCCCGCTGAAACGTTCGCCGTCAGCTTCCGGCTGACTGGCAGGCTGTTTGGCCAGCGGCCGCTGGAGACCGACATCCTGCTGGCCACCGGACCCGCCCTGCTGTCATCTGAGCACGGACTGGCACCTCGTGCCCTGCGGGACATCAAGGCGGCCGCCGAGGCCGGGCGGTTTGAGGTGGCGGACCCCGAGCTGGCGCTGGTGACGGCCGGCGGCGCGTTGCTGGGACTGGGTGCGTTGTTGCGCGCGGATCCGCATCGCGACGGTGCGCTGGCCGCCGACATGGTCACCGAGAGGCTATTGCGTCTGTTCGGGCTCAGCGCCGAGGAGGCCCGTGCCATCTGCCGGCGCCCGCTTCCCGACCTCGATGCCCGGGGCCAAACAGGGTCTGTTGTCTGACGTCGGTGCCACCGTGCCGGCATGGAAAGGTGGCCGGTGCGGTCGCCGCGTCATCGATAGCCAAATTGCTTGCGCTGTCGATGATTTCGAGTGTCGGTGGACCATAACGCGGTGCAACCGAGGCACTGCAGGTGCAGTTCGGTAGCGCGGTTACTCAGCAGATACTGCCAGTGGGTGGTGCGGTTACGGCTACCGCGGCACTGGCGAACACGAGCTGCGGCCCCAGTTGCAATTCGGGCAGGGTAGCCAGGCGCGCCGGGAAGCGTCGGCGTGCGGATCGATGGGCGGCATGGTGCAATCAGCCCTCGTCTGCGATTAGTTAGGAGGCTTCCCGTATGTAGCTGACCAAACCGGGTTCGGGACGGTGCCGGCAGGGCCGCCGGGTCAAACTCGCGGGTAGATTCAGTGCTTTGCCACTGATTCGGCCACCGACTTGCGTGCGACGATGACCGGCACATGGCTCAACATCACCACGGCGGCGCTGACCGAGCCGAACAACATCCCTGCGAATCCGCCGCTTCCGCGACTGCCGACCACCACCAGCTGAGCAGACTTGGACGTACCGACGAGTTCGGGGGCTGCATCGTTGCGCGCGATCATTCGTCGGACAACGACGTCGGGGTATTGTTCGCCCCAGCCAGCCAGGCGCTCAGCGACGATCTTGTCCTCGTGTGATCTCAGTTCCGGCCAGCCGGGACCAGGCAAACTGACGATGGGATCCATCACGCCGGGAGCTTTCCAGGCGTGCACGGCAACCAGGTCCACCTTGCGACGTGAGGCTGCCTCGAACGCGACGGCGATCGCCACCTCCGACTCCGGCGACCCGTCGATGCCCACCAGCACGGGGGCACGCTCAGAATCGGGAGCCATTTGGACGTCGTCATGGATGACCGCCACGGGGCACCGCGCGTCATGGATGAGCCCTGAACTCACCGAACCCAAGTGCCGGCCCCGCAACGAGCCGACACGGCGGCAACCAGCCACCACCAGATGGGCATCTTTGGACAGTTTGGTCAGAGTGGAAACTGTTGTACCGCTAGGCATTTCAAGATAGATCTGAGTTAGACCCTGTTGACAGCTCTCCTCGGCGATCCGCAGCGCCGCGTCGAGCACTTGCTGCCCGGCGTCAATCCGGCCGCGGGTTCGCCCGGCTGCGACCGACGAGGCCAGCCGTGTCCCCGCTGCCGCGGGCAGAACATGAGCCAAGGTCAGCGGAACCTTGCGCAATTCGGCGTCACGGGCAGCCCATCGGACCGCCGCGTGGGAGCCCGGCGAGCCGTCGACGCCGACGACGATTCCCCGATGGCTGTCGATCTGGGACATCCGTTTCCTCATTCCTTTGCGCTTGAACGCTAGGGGTTCAGCGGCATTGCGGAACGAGGAATTGGTCCTTTGTCGGTGGGTCTTCAGGCCCCTTTGATGTTTGTCCGCCGGTCCAGACGTGGCCTCGAGCTCAATTGGTCCCCGCCGCGGTATCGATCGAGCGCCGGGTGGCTTGGTCGGGCCGGCATACCACCAGCGCCAATCCGAGCGCGAACACCAACGCGGTCAGCCATGGATATTGCCCGGAGGGAGCAAACCCTGCCGCGGCGACCAGCCACAGGAACGCGGCTGCCATCAGAACGCCCACCAGCAAGACCGGTTCGGCCCACGGGTTGGGCAGCGGCATCCGAACTGTCGGCAACGGTGCCGCGAAAAATCGCCGCAGCCACCACAACAACACCATCTCCACGGCCGTCACCACGCTCAGGACGGCTTCCCATTCCAGCCGGCCCAGCCACCACGCCGTCGTTCCCTGGGCCGGTTGCGGCAACAGCTCGGCCGGATAGGCGACGACCGCGACGATCACGACCGGCACCATATGCCACAGGTAGAGCGCCATTACATTGCTGTTGACGGCGGACAACAGCCGCCGCAGCGAGTCGTGAGAAAGTGCCCGGTTGAGCGCGGGTGCTATCGCCACCGCGATGCCGGCCTGCGTGCCGGCAAACGCCAGCATTGCCGCCGAAGGCGGCATGGTGTTCTGTACTGCTTGGCCGGGAACGCCGATCATGCTGACCGGATACGGGCCGACCCAGATGAACAAGGCCAGCGCGACCGCCGATCCGCCGGCTAGCACCACCGGTCGATGGCCAGTCAACAGCCCTGCGTGCCAACAGATCCCGAGCTGGTACAGCAGACCCCAGCACAACAGATAGTTCAGGCGTCCCAGCGATGGCATATGACCGGCTAACGAAGCGACGTCCACCGCTACCAGCGCGACTGCCAGTGCCGCCGGTACCAGAAGTCCCCACCGCCGGTGCGCGGCTACCGCAACGGGTGTCAGCGAAACCACCACCAGATACACCGCGAGGAACCACAGGTGCATCGCCACCGCCCAGCCCGCATACTCAAGCACCGAAGCGGGCAGGCCGTAGGCCTGCAGAGCCACCACCACCGCCGAGACCAGCCCCACGTACACCGCGGTGGGTCCGAGCACTCGCGCCGCGCGATGCCGAAGCCAGTACTGCCGCGACGCACCGGCGTCGTCGCAATGGCGCGTCCATGACACGGCACCGGCATAACCGGCCACCAGAAAGAAGACCGGCACGGCCTGAAAAGGCCACGTCAGCCACTGCGTCCAGGGCTGGTCGACAAGTGGATTCTGCCGGCCGAACTGCCCGTCGTGATACGTCACCGACCCGGCCAGCCAATGGCCCAAGACAATGACCACCACGCCCGAAACCCGGTAGAAGTCGACTGCCAGATCGCGAGCCGGCCGGTCGGTGCCTGCGTGGACCATCAGATTGGGGAAAGCTCAGCGCCGTGCACTAGCGCGAGGGTACTCGGCGGCACCCGCACAATCGGCGCGGACACCGTTTCGACGCGTCGGTGGGCACCCGATCCAGCACCGGTCAACGCTTGCGGACCATAGCCGCCGCACGTACGTCGTCAGCCACCATGAAGTCCATGCGTATGCGGCCTTCGCGTTGCTCGGAACGAATGGTGACAGCTTCGCCGAACTTGATCGGGCTGCGGTACTCGAGCACGGCGCGGTAGGGAGCGGCAGTCAGGTCTGCACCGGCCGGCAGTTGGCCGAGTACCTCGACTATGCCGTGCCAATAAATGGTGTTGTTGACGTGCTCGAAAGGATCAATATCGGTGCGGCGCAAGGGAAACGGCGTTTGAATTCCATGGGTTACCGGCTCGGTGAGCCAGGGTCGCCACCTGAGCCGGTGGTTGTCGGTGGTGCTGCCGAAGCGGGCGATGCACTCATCGGTGAGTCGCGACGGCGTCAGCGTGTCCTTGTTCACGCAAATCCAAAAGCCTTCGGTTTCGATCCGCCCGCCAGCCGAGCCGTCGAGGCGAACGCGCATGTTGCACCAGCGGGTGGAAAGTGCCGCGCACCAACGGCGGAAGGTGATGTTGCTGGGTAGCTCGATGGGCTCGATGACATCGATGACCGTGCGTAACACGATCCAATGCGGATGGACTTCGGCCAGCTGCGCATCGGCCAGGTGCTCCGCGCCGGCTTCCTGGATATAGCGTGCGACGCCATCCAGACGCAGCCGTTGCTGCTCGTCGATGTCGGTGGTGGCCAGGCGCCAGCTTGTCCGGTAGACGTATCCGGAGCCGGGCACCTCTACCAGCGGTGCGTCGACGTCAGTGTGCCGGAGCACGCCCGCTCCTTAATGTTGCCGCGCCGCCGCCGGCGTGGTCGTTCAGCAGCTTTTCCAGTCGCTCGCTGGCCGCATTCAACCTCGACTGGAACATCGACACCACCCGCTCGCGCACTCGTGGCTTGTGCGACAGCGGCGGCAACAGCTCGGCGAGCAGGTTCAACCGAGCCGAACCGAGCCAGTCGGTCAGTTCGGAGTCAGCGAGCCAGCGCTGAAAGTTGCGCAGATCGGAATGGGTCAGCCGTAGCCAGTCCAGATCGGAGTCCGGATGTGGAATCGGCACGCAGAGCTCGTTTTTCACCGCATCGTCGGGATAGGCAAGTTCGATGTGTGCGGTGAATGCCGCGCTGAACACCTGCTGGCAGCCGCGCACCGCCTGCAAGGTGAGGTGGTCGCCGTCGAAAACCGGTGTGGCCGGCCGCTGCGGTGCTCCGTCGGCGGTGCAGTCGATGTACAGGGCCGAAGGACCAGAGGGCATTGAACCGCCGTCGAGCACGACTTGCGTGGACTCGATGCGTTGGACATGGCCCATCCTGACGATGTCGTCGATGCGGCGCAATTGCTCGAATTCGGGTTGTGACACGGTCGCGCACCGATACATGGTCGGGCGCACCGCGGGGTCGAGCCGGAGCAACGTTCCGGCCGTCTCCAGCCGGTCGAACAGGTCCTGGATCGAGGTCGCGTTGCCGATGGCCTCGAGCGTGGCGCCGTAGCTGTCGCGGAACTGCTTGATGAACGTCGGGCCCGGCTGCAGCGTTGCGCGGTCGATGAGCCAGGCGTCGCGCGGCATGATCCAGGTCAGCTTCTCGGGGGTGACGGCGTTCCGCAGCAACCATAGACAGACGTCCATTCCCGTTTTGCCGGCACCGATGATCACGTATCGGTCGCGCGCGCGGAATTTCGGCAAGTCGTTGGGCGCAACGCAGTTGACGCCGCGTGCCACCGAGTACGGGGCTGGCCGCATCGACGGCACGACGGCTTGCAGGTAGGTCGCGTCGACGATGCGCCGACGGACCCGCGCCGTGTACTCCGCGCCGCCCAGCGTCCGGAATCGACCGTCGCCGAGGTACTCGCTCATAGGAAAGTAGGTGACCCGCCCGCTGGGCAGGAACTGCTGTTGCATCACGGCGTCGAAGTAGGCGCAGATTTCGCCGACGGGCGCGAGTTCGTTGAGTCCCTGGTTCCAGCCGACGGCGTCGATAGTGTTGTTGCCCAAGGCTCTTGAGTTGACGCCGTAATAGGCCGAAGGCTGGTGCAGCCGTACGAATGGATAGGCGGTGGTCCAATGGCCACCAGGTTGATGTGCCCGGTCGACGATCACCACGGTCGCCTCCGACTCGGTGATAAGCGTATCGGTGAACGCCATCCCCATTGCGCCGGCACCTACCACCAGGTAGTCGGTGTCGATGGCTGTCGTTAGCCCATGTTTAGCCCCATGTTTAGCCCCATGCGCTAGTTCATTCACGGGCACTCCTTCGACCATTGGGATAGCACGATCGTTAGCGGTAAGCGAGCCGGTTCGCGCCGTCGCGGAACGATCTGTGTTGCTGTAACAGGGCCGAATGGAGTCTAAGCCCGCCGCCGCGGCCGATCGGCGATTGGCCGTAAGCGGTGCATGCACCGGGCTGCCTCCCAGCTATGCGGGGCGGGCCGTACCCCTTATCGCGGTGTATGACGGTCTGATAGGTACTAGCGGCGAGGTTTCAGTCACTCGGAGATGGCGGTGTACGTCCACACTGGATGGTGGCGCGGAGGGGACACCGCTGCTTGAGATCAGCGAAAGGAACGAGCCGTGACAGCTGGGCCCAGCTGGGCAAGCCGAACCATGCCCGCAATGCTTCGCGTCACGGGCAAGACCCGCCAGTACACCACCGCCGCTGATGCCCGCAAACACATCACGGCCCGCGCACTGCGTCCGTCGCCGTACGGACCGCCGGCGCGGCTGCGTTCCGACGTGACGGTCGAGGTAGCACGTCGATCCGGCTGGCCCATTTATTCCGTGGTGCCCAAGAACGACGCGTACACGCACACCGTCGTCTACCTCCATGGCGGTGCGTGGGTCAACGAAATCAACTCACACCAATGGCGATTGGTGACTTACATCGCCGCCGGGGCGCGCGTGAAAGTTGTCGTACCGATCTATCCGTTGATTCCGTTTGGTAGGGCTGCCGATGTCGTGCCCGTGGTCGCCCAACTGGCGGCTGAGAACATCTCGACCGAGCACGGCGTGTGCTTGGCCGGCGACTCTGCGGGCGGTCAAATCGCTTTATCGGCGGCGTTGTCGCTGCGTGACGACCAGGGCGTGGTGCTGCCCCAGACGGTGTTGATCTCGCCGGCCCTGGACATATCGTTGAGCAACCCGATGATCAACTCGGTCGCGTTGACCGATCCTTGGCTGGCGCGCGAAGCGCTGTCGGTGTTCGGGGAGTGTTGGCGTGGCGATCTCGTCCCGTTCGATCCGCGCGTCAGTCCGCTGGCGGCGGATCTGGCCGGTCTTGGCCCGCTGACTGTTTTCAGCGGAACGCGCGACATCCTCAACCCTGACGCGCGCGCGCTGGTCCAGAAGGCCACCGCGGCCGGTGTGGACGTTGACTATTACGAGCGACCTGGTTTGTTGCATGTCTACCCGCTGATGCCGATCCCGGAAGGCCGTGCCGCGCGGGAAGTTATCGTCGAGCGTCTGCGCGCGCACTGATGCGCTCCGCTTGATGTCTGCCACGCTCTGAATCTCAGAAGCCTTGCGTCACAATCTCATCGGATATGCAGAGCCATTTGGCGCCGCATCTGCCTTCGGCACCGTTGCAAACGTCCTCTGGCTCAGCGACTCAGGACCACGTTGAGTAGTTGGGTGAGCCAGGCGCGTGCGGCGGTCTGATCGCTGTCGAGCAGAAGCTGGATACTGACGCCGTCGTATACCGCGACGATTGCCCGGGCCGTGTCGGCGACGGTGTTGAGGGACTGGTTGAATTCGATGCCGCTGGCAATCAGCCGCTCTTCGATCACCTTGCGCAATTGCGCGCGGTGGCGCTCCCAGCGGTGGGCGAGGTCGGGATGGCGGGCAGCGTGCAGCAGAAAATCGATTTTGATGAGCAGCCAGTCGCGTTCGAACAGCAGGGTATCCACGATGCGTTCGACCACGCTGGGCAGGTCGGTGACGGGTTCGCTGCCTTCCATCGCGGCGTGGACTTGCTCGGCGGTGCGGGCCGCCCATTGGTCGTAGAGGAGAAAGAACAGTTCCTCGAGGCTGTCGAATTGGGAGTAGAACGCGCCTCGGGTGTATCCGGCGGCCTCGCACACGTCCTCGATGGTCACGTGTCCGTATCCCTTGTCGGCGAACACCCGGAATGCCGCCTCAATGAGGCGGCCGCGGGTCTCGGCGCGGCGTTTGGTGACCCGTACGGGCTTGGCGCTGGTGGTCGTTGACGGCATCGGTACTCGCCTCCGAATGGGTGGTGTAAACCGATACATTGCCACATCGGATACGTGACGAGCCATTCCGACGCGGTGGGCGCCCCAGAACCACTCTGAAACTCGGAGCTGTGCATGGGCAACTCCCACATCGGGAACCACCGAGACCATAGGCCTCCGCCGAGGCGCCCGACAGGCCAAGCGGTTTCGATTGTCGGGCGACGGTTGCGGCATCGCATTCCGCGCGCGGCATCGTTGCTAACGCATTGAGGCGACAGCTCTGAGCCGTATCTACCTGTGTAGGTGGAGGGGGCCGATGCCGATGAGGTGGTCGCCGGTCAGGGCGATGCCGATGTTGTGGTTGCCGGTGTTGAGCAGGCCTTGGTTGTAGGTGCCGTGGTTGGCGATGCCCAGGGTTTGCAGCAGGCTCAGGGGTAGGCCGCTGTTGGCGGTGCCGGTGTTGGCGATGCCGAGGTTGAGCATGCCGTGGTTCCAGGCGCCGACGTTTTGGGTGCCGCTGTTGTAGGCGCCGAGGTTTTCGGTGCCGGTGTTGGCCAGGCCGACGCCGCCGAAGGTGGTGATGGGGTCGGTGGGGGTGAAGTGGGGGCTGAGGTTGGCGATGCCGACGTTGAGGGTGCCGTCGTTGAAAAAGCCGATGTTGCCTTGGCCGGTGTTGCCGTAGCCGAAGTTGGGCAGGGTGGTTGCGGCGGCGGGTAGGGCGGTGTCGCTGATGTGCAGGGGGCCGATGCCGATGAGGTGGTCGCCGGTCAGGGCGATGCCGATGTTGTGGTTGCCGGTGTTGAGCAGGCCTTGGTTGTAGGTGCCGTGGTTGGCGATGCCCAGGGTTTGCAGCAGGCTCAGGGGTAGGCCGCTGTTGGCGGTGCCGGTGTTGGCGATGCCGAGGTTGAGCATGCCGTGGTTCCAGGCGCCGACGTTTTGGGTGCCGCTGTTGTAGGCGCCGAGGTTTTCGGTGCCGGTGTTGGCCAGGCCGACGCCGCCGAAGGTGGTGATGGGGTCGGTGGGGGTGAAGTGGGGGCTGAGGTTGGCGATGCCGACGTTGAGGGTGCCGTCGTTGAAAAAGCCGATGTTGCCTTGGCCGGTGTTGCCGTAGCCGAAGTTGGGCAGATTCTGTAGTGCTTGCGCGGGCGAGACCAACTGGGCAACAGCGGCCGCCGCTCCTGCGTGATAGCCCACCATCGCGGTCACGTCCTGCGCCCACATTTCTTCGTAGACGCTCTCGGCGGCCGCGATGGCTGGCGCGTTCTGACCGAAGAGGTTCGACAACACCAGGGACACTAAGTCGGAACGATTGGCCATTACCGCCGCGGGGTGGACCGTGGCTGCTAGCGCCGACTCGAACGCGCCCGCGACGGCTTGGGCCTGTGCACAGGCCCCCACGGCCTGGGACGCCGCTGTTCTCAACCAGCCTGCATACGGCGCGGCGGCGGCCAGCATCGCCGTGGACGCCGGACCCTGCCATGCCTCGGCCGCCAGGCCCGAGGTCATCAAGGAAAACGACTCTGCCGCCGAATCGAGCTCGGATGCCAACGTATTCCAGGCTGCAGCAGCCTCCAACATTGGCGCCGAGCCGGCGCCCGAGAACATCCGTGCGGAGTTGATCTCTGGTGGCAGCACCGAGAAGTTCATTGCTCGCTTACCTTCCTCGCCCGATCTCGCAGCCCCCCGATGAGGCCGTCATCGCCACGATACAAGTACAAATCCGATCTGTAGCTGTATTCGATATATTATCAAATATGATGCGTAAACATATACGATGTGCTAACGTAGCGAGATTTCGGGCGCACGAGGTTCATGACCACGGTCGGCATCGGCCAGGCGCGATCGAAGTCATTGGGCCAGGCCCGACAGTGGAGTGCACGTGGGTCCTCAGGCGATCTCGCGAGCCGGAGCGAGCCTGCACGATCGGTGATGTCACGCGGCTGTGAGTGCATGACGCAATTGCTCTGTTACGCTTGCATTTTGGGCGCCGCACTTCGGGACATTGCATCCTAACGGCTGATTAGGCGGTGCGTCGAACGCGGGCAGTTAGCATCAATGGATGCCACCTGATCCGGCCGATTTTTGCAGACGGTGGGCTGCGGCGTGGAATGCTCGGGATCTCGATGCGGTCCTTGCCTTCTTCCACGAAGACATCGTTTTCACCTCGCCATTCGCCGCGGAGTGGCTGCCCGATAGCTGCGGCGTCATCCACGGCAAGCACGGGTTGCGCGAATACTGGTCCATCGGCCTTGAGCGTCTGCCTGACCTGCTTTTTGAGGTGGAAGCCGTCTATCTAGGAATTGAGACGATCGTCGTCAATTACCGAAACCAGCGCGGCCCGCTCGTCAACGAAGTGTTGATTTTCGATGGTGACCTCGTCCGAGAAGGTCACGCGACCTACTTATGCCCGGACAGTCAACGGCCACAAGGAAGTTAGCCAAGTCGTAGTAGTGAGATGGAATCGAGCGCATATTCCGTCACGATGACGTGATGTATGCTCGTGAATTGCGCGGGCAGGGGGAGCGGTTGCCGTTGCGGTTCGGAGATCTGTCGGAGTATGTCCATGAAAGTCGTGATAGCACAATCGAACAGGTGTGAATCGTGCGAAGATCTCTGCGGCTATCAATACGACCGCGCTGGGACGACGACGCGGCCGCGAAGGGCTGGCGGTTCCTGACGCCGCACTTGTTCATTGAGCGCCTAGTATCAACGAATCATCCGGCGTCACAGGTATTCTGACTGATTTGCGAGACTGCGCGAACGCCGCAACGGATCAAGGGGAAGTGCAATGATGTTGTCCGGATTTCAGGCGTTGAGCTTCGACTGCTATGGGACGCTTATCGACTGGGAGAAGGGCATCTCCGCCGTGCTGGGGCCATGGGCGCGCAGCCACCGCAGTGACATCGACGACGAACGATTGCTGACCATCTACGGCGAGCACGAAACACGAATGGAGGCGCAGAATCCGACTGCCCCGTACCCCGACATCGTGGCGCGAACCATGATGGCGGTCGGGCAAGATCTCGGCGTGCCGGTAGACCGGGCAGAGGCAGGGCAACTTGCGGCGTCGGTTCCCGACTGGCCGGCATTCCCCGACTCCCAGGAGGCGCTGGCATCGTTGGCCGAACACTACAAGTTGTTCGTCTTATCCAACGTTGACCGCGTGTCCTTCGCGGGCAGCAATCAGCGCCTCGGTGTGTCGTTCACCGAAATCATCACCGCAGAAGATGTCGGCTCATACAAACCGTCGGCGCGGAACTTCGAAGCGCTGCTCGCCTGTGCCGCTCAACGCGGCGTTGGCAGCGACAAGCTGCTGCACGTTGCGCAGAGCCTGTTCCATGACCACGTCCCGGCTAAAGCCGCCGGGCTTGCGACAGTCTGGATCAACCGCCGTCACGACCGGCCAGGGTGGGGCGCCACCCCCGGCCCCGACACCTCGGTCAGGCCGGACTGGGAGTTCCCGTCGATGTTGGCCTTTGCCGAAGCCTGTTTCCAAGAGTTCGCTGCCCGCTGACGCAGCGGTTACGTCACTCGCGACGTCAAAGGCAACCTGTTAGATCGCGCAAACCATATTTCAACACCGCGGTCCGGATGCGCGCCGCCATGATCCGAAGGATCGTCCACAACATCAAGTCCTGACTCAGGACCGATGAATATCGGGAGTCCACCCCGCAGTGGCCCGATCTGCTGCATGATTGCCGCCGCCGCGGCATGACCGCCCCGCTGCTCACCGTCGGCAACGGTGCAGATTCGATCGCCATTGGCGACGAAGAAAACTGAGCCGGATGCACAGGAACTCGCGCCACACAGTGGCCAATCACATAAGACGGGTCGCGTCAATTTACCCCCGATTGGCTACGGGCGCTTAGGCGATACCTTCTGTGCGCAATAGCAGCGCGACGTCATCGCGACGCAGACCTGTGCAGTAAACCCGGGAAGCTCATCAGCCATGTCGCCAGCCCGCCCATAGAGCCGGCCAGCGGGCATCTTCGGGTCCGTTGCGGACCTAATGGCCTATTCAATGCATTGGTCAGAAAGCCATGCCTTCCGAAGGCAATTCGTCACAGTGACGTATTGCAAGCTTTGCGGGGAGAGGGGGCGAACCTCCGCGGGCAGGCCACGCAGGCGGGCACGGCCGACGCGCACCGGATTCGGCGAGAACCAGACGGTGTCCGGGGCCGCATGCAGGGGCCTTGCATCCTTTTCTCGGCGACGATGTTGCGTGCTAGCAGCGGGTTGCATCGGCTGGTCGCACCGGCGCAGGTCTACTGAGAACTCATCCAATCGTCAAGGGATGCGAGTCTTTTCGTCTAATGCAACTTGTCTCAGTTCTGCCGATAAGCGACATTATGTCAAGTACTGTACTCGGTTTTCATCAGATGAATCACGGACGTTCTGAGTGACCCTCACCCGCCTCATTGGGTCGACTTGGTCAATTCGCCTGAACGTCAACGGTTTATGGTCGATTCGGTCGAGTCTGCACGAACCCCTTCCGGCGTGGTTGCTGCGACACGCGCTGACGAACCTTCGTTTCACGATGGACCTACCAGCACCGATGTGATAGTGATTCATTAGATGATTCAATGATTTATCAAATGAGACGACCTAGGACTTGTCTTTCCGATCACGCCTGGCGAGGTCGATCAATTCCGGTAGCGCATCGAGATCCTTGGGCCGCGCCGCCGCAGTTTTTGACGCGATCACGTCATCCAATGCGGCCACCTTGACTCTGACGCTGTCAATCACACGCTCTTGGACTCCAGGCAGCAAACCGTGATAGCCGTCGGGATATCCCGCCGGTGCAAACGTCAGATCGAGATCACCGACCGGTGTGCGCAGATTCAGCATCCGCATGCCTCGTAGAGATTCGCCGGAGCAGTCGAATGGCAGCCCATCCGGTAGATCGTCGACGCGGATCCCCGCGCCGAGTTCACGCAGCGCCGCGGAGAGGCGCTGCAAATTGTCCAGCTCCATCGACGGCGCGATATCAATGTCGTACGTTGGCCTGCGCGCCCCGTACAGTCGAGCGGCGTATCCCCCGACAAGTACGTACTCCACGTTGTGCTGGTTCAGCACCTCAATGATTCGGCGCGGATCGAAGGCATCGTCGGCGGTCATGGCATAGGAATCGGGCGCAGCTTCGAGGTGAGCGCGTCTTGCACGTGCTGGCGAGCAGCGCGCTCTGCCGGATCCAATCGCGCGTTGTGCAATTCAAGGACATCATCGTGCGGATCGTACGTGTCGAGATTGATCCGCAACTCCAAATCGACGGCGGCCAGGATTCGCGCTAGCACCGGTAGCGACGGCTGCCGGGCCCCTGACTCGATACGTGCAACCGTTGACTGGGGCACGTTTGCAGCTTCAGCGAGCTCTCGCTGTGACATACCCACCCGCGCACGGGCGATTCGTAGCAGATTGCCCGCGAGCCGTTCCACTTGGCCGGCTGTCGCGGTTCCCATCGTTGCCATAATCGAATGATAGCCGATCGGCTATCATTCGGTCGGGTTCATTACCGGCCCTGCTGGTTGCGTCCTCGACGATCAGCTGCAGGTGTTCGCTCAGGTAGCCAGCAAACATGTCGCGCCGTGCTAGCGTCCGCACGCCGAGGCCCGCGGCACCGCGAATCCTCCGGCGGCACCGCTGGAGGGTCCTGCGCTTACGGTCGCTCAACTATTGCGATGCGATTGAGCAATACGGCGGAATCGAATACTGAGGGTTACCAGTAAAGTACGTCGTTTCATCTGATCAGATACGTCGCCCTGAGACAGCAGCGCCAGATACGCTGCTGTGTCTGCTGATACGCGATCCAGCGACTCCGCGGTGCAGGCGTGCAACGGAAGAGTGAACAGCTCCAGAAACCCGATCTCGAGGCTGGTCTCCTCGGCGACGCCATCGGCTTCTACATACATGGCGATGCTGCCGCGCCAGCCCGTGATGTCGAGATCGTAGCCGGCAGCAGATCCCCCGGTGAACTCCACTCTCGGGAACCACAACGTGATAGTTTTCTGTTTGCGTCTCACCGAGATTGGCGGCGAATAGTCGCCAAAAGGTTTCAACGCCCTCGTCGAAATCGTCGTCGCCCAGCTGAGCCACGGTTTGATTCTGCACTGCAGACCGCACACCCATTGGCTATCGAGGCTGTCCGACGCTCATAGATCGAGGACGATGCGCAGTGCCGCATCAACGCGGCGCATCTCATCGAAGCTTAGGAACCCGACGCTCTTGCCGAGTCGGCCCGGGTCGACTGCGGCGGCCTGTTCGGCAAGCACGCGGTTGTTTACGCCGCTGATTTTAACTTCGGGACGAAAGCTGGCGGCACGAGCCGACGTGGATGTTGGTGCAACCAGCCACGTCGACAGGGGCAGTTGATCTGACTGGACTACTACGGCGTAGCGGGAACCGGACTGCTCATGGCCGTGACTCCCCCGCGGGGCACGCAACTGAAAGACCTCACCACGCACGCAACGTCTCCATGTCGCGCAGCACCTGCATGGCCTCAGCGCGGTCGGACTCGTCTTCAGCAAGCCTTTTCGCCTCGGCGCGAATCGCCGCGCCGGCCTTCCGTCGTGCGGCATCGATAAGAGCAGATCGAACGGCTACGGACACGGGGGTTCCATCTTTGGTCAAGACCTCCAGCGCCTTCGATGTGTCTTCGTCGGGCCTGAAGGTGATTGTGTCAGCCATTGCAACAGTGTACGACGTTTTGTAAGACGGTCGCTGGATCCACATGAGCGTTTTTTGACCCACCAGCCGCAACTCCAGCAGCGCCTACCCACCGACAACCGGTGTGGCCGGTAGCAAACACAACATGCGGGGTCTGGATCGTCTCGGCCATTGCTCTCAGTGGCACCCGTGCCACTATAAAGACCAAGGGCTCCAGCCCTGGCCCAGCGCTCGCATGCTCGATTCAGGTGAAATACGACGGAATCGAATATGGCGGGTTACCAGTAAAGTACGCCATGTTCATCTGATGAATCATGTGGCATCCGAAGCCTGCCCCATCGCGCTGATTCGGCCAAAGTGCCTCGCTACCAATGGCTTACAGCAGGTTGTGCCAGGCTCGTACGCTCCGGTGCCGATGCAGCCGCCGCGACACGCGTCGACGACGCTTCGTTTCACGGGTTGCAACAAAGTTCTTCAGTGGTAATTCGGGTCTCGCTTGTCCGGGAAGGCGTCTACCCCTTCACGGCCGTCTTTAGAGGCGGCCAGCGCGGCGATCATCTGACCTTCGAGTTCCATCTGCTCTTCCAAACCATTGCTGAACGTCGACAAGAGCAGTTTCTTGACACCCGCATTGGATTTCGTGGCGCTAGCTGCGAAAAGTTCGGCGAGCTCATCTGACCGTGTGCCGATCTGCTCATCAGGGACGACTTCGGTGACAATCGCCCATTCGGCGGCGTGCTGCGCGGTCAGGGTGCGGTTGGTCAGCATCAACTCTTGCGTCTGCCGCATGCCGTTCAGTCGCGGCAGGTAGTAGGACGCGCTGCCGTCGGGTGTCAAGCCGACACGGGTGTAGGCGGCCATGGTGAACGTCGCCGATTCGGCGGCCACGACGATGTCGCCGCTGGCTGCGATCGAGAAACCCGCGCCGGCGGTGACGCCGTTGACGGCGGTGATCAAAACGGCGTCCATCTACAGGCGCCACCAACGACAGGAATACGGCGGAATCGAATATGGCGGGTTACCAGTAGACGTCGCCGTGTTCATCAGATGTGCTTGGCTGCTCAACCCAGATCATGAACATCCACGCGGCACGCGCCGCCGTCCCAATGGCTACCTATCCAGCGATCAATCCAGCGATCAAGGCACAACGTGCGCAAATTGTCTGACCCGGTCAGCGCTAACGCGACGGCCAGCGTCAGGCCGGTCGGACCGGCCCCGGCAACGACTACCGCATGCTCGGCCACAAACCCTCCGTTCTTGTCGGCTGGTCCGGAAAGTCCCGTTACGGGCGGCGATCCAGGATCTGGGCGACGGCCTGGATCAGTGGTGCGCCATCGCAGTGTCCCGTGGGGTTGCGCCAGGCGACGTATCCGTCGGGACGCACAAGGACCGCACCATCGCGGCCGATCTCGTAATCATCGAAGAACCTGTTGTTGGCGTCGGCGAGGCCGGGATCTCCGATCACATAGCTGGCGATTGGCACGCGAAGCTGGCGCGCTGCATCGGCGGCTCCCCTGCGCCAGACGTCCCCACCTGGGCCGGCGAGCACGGTGAAGCCGGAGCCGAACAGGTCGAGTGTCGACAGCGGCTCATCCTCGTTGCCCAGCCATGTATGCGGGGCCCGGCAGCCCGGCGTCGCGCAGGGCACGTAGTCGCTGTAGCCGTCCTCGACAGCTGGAGGCGTTGTGCCGTCGTCGATCACGGCGGCCGAGCGATACACGGTGCCGAATTCGACGCCGAGGTGATTGCCGTAGCGCCGGGTCTCCCGCAGCAGTTCCTCGGGGCTGAGGTCGCTGCCCGCCGGATCGTAGGCCGCCGCGGCGATGCGCCCGACATTGCGGTAGTTCTGCAAAGACTGGGCGAGCGTGGTGATGGTGGGCCCTCGACGTTCGTCGTCATAGGTCTGGAGCAATGACCACCCAGCCAGACCGCGCACGCACAAGGCTAGCTTCCACATGGCGTTGTGCATGCCCTGTAATCCGGTATTGACTCCCAGTCCCCCGGTGGGCGGGAACTGGTGGGCGGCATCGCCGCACAACACCACGCGCCCCGAGACCAGGCGCTCGGCGACCGTGGCGTTCATCTGCCACAGCCCCACGCCGTTGACTTCGACATCGAGGTCAGACACGCCAACCGCGCCGCGGACCCAGCGCCGTACCCTCTCATCGTCCCAGAGCTCGCGGACCCACTCCGCGGGCTGCACCCCGATCTGGCACAACCAGCGCCCGCGCGCGTCGAGTGGTTGCAACGCTCCAACGGCCTCGGAGTTCGCGACGAAGAACAACACGGCACGGCGTTCTCCGAGGTGGCGTTCAATATCGGCACGGAAGTAGCAGTTGGCGAAATGATGCAGGGCCCGTTCGCCGTTCAGCGCGATGCCCAGTTGGGTGCGCACCGTGCTGTGCACACCATCGGCGGCCACCAACGCTTCCCCGGCCAGCATGTAGGTTTCCCCCGTCGCACTGATACGCACCGCCACTGCCGCTTGGGTGTCGTGTTCGGTCCCGCCGGTCAGCACGTCGGTGACCTGGTGCCCGAAGCGCAGATCGACAAGTCCGGTCGCCTGCGCGGCGTCCCGAAGGATGGCCTCGATGAGATCCTGCGACGACATGATCGGCAGTGCCGGACTAATCGTCGGGCCGGGACCTTCGAACCCTCGGGTCTCGATCTGAGCGCCCTCCTGCCCGGCAGCGGTGTACATAAACCTGATCGGACTCTTCCAGCCCGGCGGGGTATCAATGCCGTGCAGCCGGTGATACACCGCGCTCCCCCATCCTCGGGCGATCTCCATGGTCCGCGTGTTCAGGTTGCGGGTCTTGGGATGACAAGACGTCGAATCATGTTGCTCGACAACCACGCTGGGAACGCCGAATCTGGCGAGTTCAAGGGCGGCCGCCAGCCCCACGGGGCCGCCCCCGACAATGATGACCGGTATGTGCGCCATGGTTGGGTCCACCTCGTTGTGCGACGTCATCGGCGGTTTAGGTATTGGCGGGGATGGTGGTGCCAGCGCCGCATCGGCGCGCCAGGACTAGGTCGTGGCGCTCGATCGGCAGGGTTGGGTTCGTCGAGGCCTTCGATCACGAAGCCGGCGTCGGCGACGATCGCCCGATCGGCGTCACCGGACTGTCCTTGGCTGGTGAGATAGTCACCAAGGACCATCGAATTGGCCGGGTGCAAGGCCAGTGGTTGCAGTGTGCGCAAATGTATTTCGCGGCCGCCGGCGATCCGGACTTCGACATTGGGGAACGCGAACCGGAACATCGCCAGAATGCGTAGGCAGCGTTGCGGGGTCAGCTCCCAATGCTCGCCCAGCGGCGTGCCTTGGAAAGGGATGAGGAAGTTCACCGGCACAGAGTCCGGTTGGAGTTCGCGTAAAGCTAACGCGACATCGACAATGTCAGCATCAAATTCCCCCATCCCGACGACCGCGCCCGAGTATGGCGATAGCCCAGCAGTTTTGGCTGCGGTCACGGTGGCGGTTCGGTCGTCGAAGGTGTGAGTGGAGCAGATCTGCGCGTAGTCCTCGGCGCTGGTGTTCAGGTTGTGGTCATAGGCATCAGCGCCGGCCTGCCCCAGCCGCTCGGCTTGTCCGCGTTTAAGCAGCCCAAGACAAACGCACACCTGCGCGGCTGGGGCAGAATCCTTGATCGCAGCAACAGTCTCGGCGACACGCTCAAGATCACGATCAGCGGGCCCCCGGCCCGCGGCGACCAGGCAGATGCGTTTGGCTCCGGCATTGATCGCGCATTGCGCGTGTTGGGCGGCCTCATCGGTGTCGATCCAGGAGTACTTCAGGATCTCGGCGCTCGACGCGAGGCGCTGTGAACAATATCCGCAATTCTCTGGGCACATCCCCGATTTCATGTTCACCAGATCGTTGAGCTTCACCCGGCGTCCAAAAAACTTGCGGCGCACCCGTCCCGCCGCGGCGATCACATCCAGCAAGTCATCATCACCGCTGGCCAACACCGCCAACAAATTGTCACGGTCCACACGGTCCCTGCACACCGCTTGCGCCTCGATCGCGAGCAACACCTCGTCACATGTCTGACTAGTCACGCCGGCTCGTCCTTCCTCGGGTTTGCGGTGGATCCGGTGTCCGAAACCGTGATGGCCTCGCCACGACGAGTGACCGTACACCAAAATTAAGAAAACTTAGAGAAAAGTAAGGTCACGGTAAGATGAGACGTGTCGATTGGCCCAAGCGTAAGTACGCGAGCGACCTGCAAAACCAGGCCCTGCTCTGCGCGATGCTCCGAACCCGCGCTGCTGCCATGACGTGCGGACGCAATCCCCCACCGACCCCGGCGGATTCGCGATTCTAGTCGGAGAGGGACCGCGGGATCGAATAGGGCGGATTACACGAACGGGTGGCTTAGTCGTTATTATTCAGTGCCACAATGTGTTTCGATGCACAGTCCGCGCCGATAACAGAGCGCAGGCATTCCCCTTCGTGCCATCGCGTGCCGTGGCCACCAGCACCAACGAAGGTGGGCCAGTCATAGGCAAGCGTCTCGCGGTCGACTGGGGCCTTGACGGCAGTTGGTTCATGCTTGAGCCGTGGAGGAAGTCATTCGGGACGGTCGCAGCTGGCAGGTCGGCACAGCATCGGATGTCGCGTGGATCAACACAGGGACGTCGGTCGGCTTGACGATCACCGCGGGGATTCCGCCGGTATTCGATGATTACGCAACTGTCGTGATGCCCAAAAATGCTGCGGATCAAGCCCAACCTGATTGGCAGATGATGGCGGTTCTCAAAAGCCAGTCGCCGGACCGCCGTTGGTGGCTGGGATATCTCGATCGCGGCGGGAGTGACATCGTTGTTCCCGGCGCACCTAGGGTTACGGTTTACGTGGGCTGGTCGTACGTGCTGGTGTTGGCCGGCCCCAACGAAGCCGCAAGCTGGCACCATTCGGGCGCCAGGCGGGCTCGGCCCTACCTTCTGCCCGAACTGATGTTTCCTGCGGACCGGTCCTGGCTGGTCTCGACTCTCTGGGACGACGACTGGAGCTGTGTCGGTGGGCCAATTGGGCTCGCGGACGCGTTGCTACGTCACCCCGACCCCGAACTGCGATCCCGTGTGCGCCGGGTACGCCTCGGCGAAGACGCGACCCCGCCCGGGCATCGAGCGATTTGACGACGGCGCGATCGCCCGATCGGTCGGCACCTACCTTGCTGCGGCCTTCCGCTTCGAGCATTTCGCAGCAAGAACGGGTGAATATGCAAGCGCCGAGGAATTCGACAAATCTTGGTATCGCCGATATCCAGTAAACGTCGTCGTGTTCATCGGATGAATCACCCGTGCCCGAGTCGGCCGTAGGTGTCCATGGCGCCATAGGTACTGCCTCTCCGGTACGCTCCGGCGGTGGACACCGAGACCCCGCACACCGGCCCGTCCGACCTGGTGCGCACGCACGAGCCGCCACCTGCCCAGCTGGTGCTCGATGGTCGCTACCGGTTCGGCACCTACAACGGCCCGATCGCGCGGATCAACCCACTCGACGTTGTCGCCGCCACCGGAGCTCGTGGTCGCCTGCAACGCGCTGCGCGCAACGCCCGGCTCAAGGAGTGGGAGGCGTTCCAGCTCGGTGACGACGCGGTGTTCGTGCTCGGCGCCGTCTACGACACGAAGTCGATCTCGCTGCTGCAAGTGCTGGTCGTTGACAAGCAGGCGGCCACGATCCGTCGGTGGGAGCAGAAGGTGCCGACCTCGATGGTGCACGTCGCTCGTGGCCTGAACCACACCCGGTCTCACGGTCACGTTGGACGCTTCTCGCTGCAGCTGACCAACGAGATGGACTCGGGCGTGGTCGCGGTGGACGCCAGCCACCCTGGGCGCGGCGCGCTACCGCCGCTGGAGTTGCACGGCGCCGGGCGCTGTGGCCCCGGAGAGGCGGGACACCTAGTGATCTGCCACCCCTTCGCCGACGATCGTGCGCTCTACTCGCACAAGACGATGATGCCGTTCGCCGGCACGCTCCGCGCCGGCGCTGAGCTCACCGTGTTCGACCCCGACCGTTCGTTCATGATCCTCGACGACCACCACGGGGACTACCCCTCGCCTATGCAGTACGACTGGGTGACCGCGGTGCGCCGCAGCGATGAGGGCCGCATCGAGGGCTTCAACCTGACCGACAACCAGGTGCGCGACCCGCAGCGCTACAACGAGAACGCCGTCTGGCTCGGCGACCGGGTCCACCGCTTGCCCGCCGTCCATGTGGAACGGCCCGACGGGCCCTGGGGTTCCTGGATCGTGCGCGATGCCGACGGGTCGGGGCAGGTCGAGGTGCGGTTCACGCCGACCGTCCGTTCCGAGCTGCACGTCGGCCCGCGCCGATGGCTTGCCGAGTATTACGGCCCCTTCGGCTGGTACGAAGGCCGGATCCACACCGATGACGTCGACCTTTCCGTCGACGGGATGTTCGGCATGGGCGAACAGAAGTTCATCCGCGTCTGAACCAGCGGACCCCGGGAGCAGGGCTGGGTTGTTCATCACGAGGGCTGAGCTGAGCCGGTCGGTCGGTCGGTCGGTCGCAGCGAGCAAAGAGCTAAGGTCTAGCCCGCTGCTTTCTGGCGCAAGTTCGGCACGGCTTCGCAGCCGGTAACTGGCGGTGTAATCGGGATGATGACCGTCGGCCGATCCGGTCGCTCGAGGATTGTCTCTGGCGTCAAGTAAACGAACGCGCGTGCAGGCTTTCGGTACGACATGCGCCAAGTTCTCGCGCGGGTTGGGCTGGATTGTGCAGAGTTTCTCGATCGACGCGCCAAAAGCCGCGGGACTGCTCGGGCAACAATACGACGGACACGAATATGGCGGGTTACCAGTAAATCTCTCCGTTTCATGTCTGATAGACACGGTTCTATGTCGGAGCCATAGCACTAACCGCCCGAACTTACCCGCGACCTGCTGACGCTCCGTGGCCCAGCCATCACGAGCGCCGTTTGCTGGCGGGGACTCCCCTACCGTCCAGCGTGAAAGGCCAGGTCGTCCCGATCGGCCGGCCGAGATTGACGGATTTCGCCAGTGGTATTTGAACAGCATTGTCGTCTTCTGGCGTCAGGTGCCGCGATATGCTCCCAGCGTGTCAGCAAGGACGATCGTCATTACCGGTGCTAGCCTCGATTTTGCATCGAATTGATGCTGAGGGCGCTCAGTCGTTGAATTGTGTTGCTGGGTAGGTATTTTCGCGTGCTGGCATGGAGGGGTGTCCCGTGTCGCGGGGTGGGGCGGGCTTTCCTTG
>NZ_UPHT01000109.1 GCF_900566085.1 Mycobacterium attenuatum | reverse complement strand
GGTGGGTGCCGATGCCACGGGCGTAGGTGCTGCTGGTGATGCCGGTACGGCCGGTGGTCAAGGTGGTACTGGTGGGGCCGGGGGTAGTGCCGGTGTTGGTGGCGTCAATGGTGATGGTGGTGTTGGCGGCAAAGGTGGTGTCGGCGGCAAGGGCGGTGTCGGTGGGCTCGGGGCCGCGGATACCGGTAGCGGGGCCGGCATGGGCGGCACCGGTGGCGGTGGTGGTGATGCCGGTGCTGGAGGTGCTGGTGGACAGGCCGGCAGTGGTAGCGGGGCCATGGGGACGGCGGGCGCCACTGGTAACCCGGGCACTGGTGGGGACGGAGGCGCCGGCGGCACCGGTGGCAATGGCAAGAACGGCACCCCAGGCACTGGCCCGGGTGGTTCTGGTGGTGACGGCAGCGACGGTGGCGCGGGCGGTACCGGCGGTGCCGGCGGCAACGCATCCACCGGTGGCGTCAACGGCAACGGTGGCACAGGCGGTTTCGGCGGTAAGGGCGGCAACGGTGGCAACGGTGCCGCAGGCGCCGGCAACGGCGGTAACGGCGGTGTCGCCGGCAAGGGCGGCGTAGGGGGTGACGGCGGCGAGTCCGGTTCCGGCGGCAGTGGCGGCAACGGCGGCGACGGCGGAACCGGCGGCAACGGCGGGATCGGCGGCAACGGCGCGTCCGGCGCAAATGGCACTGGGAGCGCCGGTATGAACGGGTTCGCCGGTGGGGACGCGGGCGAAGGCGGAGCCGGCGGCGGCGGCGGCAGGGGCGGCGATGCCCTGGGGTCCGGCCACGGCGGCAATGGCGGCCAAGGTGGAAAAGGCGCGAACGGCGGCAACGGTGGCAGAGGCGGCACCGGTGCCGCCAGCACGATCTTCGGCACCCCCAGCGGCAACGGCGGGCCTGGCGGCGCGGGCGCTGACGGTGGGGCCGGGGGCCTCGGCGGTAACGGCGGCAACTCTGTTTCCGGCTTGGGCGGGAAGGGCGGTAACGGCGGCGCCGGTGGCGACAACCTGGGCGGTGCTAACGGCGGCAACGGTGGTAACGGCGGCAATAACGCAATCTCCGGCGGTGTTGCCGGCAATGGCGGCAATGGTGGTACCAATGGCGCCGGTGGCGCCGGTGGCGACGGCGGCACCGGCGGCATGGGCGGCGCCGGCGCCGGCAATGGCGGCAATGGTGGCAAAGGCGGACAGACCGGCGGCGGCAGCAACGTTGGCACCGCCACCATCGCCAACGGCGGCAACGGGGGCAACGCCACTGGCGGCGGCGGCGCCATTGGGGGCAGCGGGGGCGACGGCAGCGACGGCGGACCCAGCGGCGACGGCGGCGACGGCGGCTTGAGCGGCAATGGCAATGTCGGCGTCATCGGCAGCCCCGGTAACCCCGGTGGCATCGGTGCCATCGGTCTTCCGCCTAGTGGCGGTACCGGTGGGGTGGGCGGCAAAGGCGGCATTGCGGGCGGCATCCCCGGGGGCGGCGGCGCCGGTGGAACCGGCGGCGTCGCTTAGTTACGTCGGTTGGGGGCGGGGCTGCCCCCAGCGGTGGCACATAGCGGTCGCGATCACTTTTGCTGTGTGCACATCGTCTTGGCGCTGAGCAGCCGTACAAGCACGCTGACCGCTCAAGGTCTAACCGCTCAACATTGACAGTGTAATAGTAACAGTGTCAGTATCGGGATATGGCCGAGCGAGCGTCCTGGACGCTGGACGAGCTGGTGCGACGGGTCGCCGTCAGCCTGGCCGATCCCGCGTATCCGGGAGCCCCCAACGGGCGGGTCCGGGAGCTTCCCGACCGGCGGGCGGTCCGGTGGTATACGACAGCCGGACTCGTCGACCCGCCGGCCAAGCAGGGCCGCACCGCGGTCTACTGTCCCCGACACCTGCTGCAGCTTGTCGCGGTCAAACGCCTTCAGGCGCAGGGCTATTCGCTCGCTGAGATCCAGGGCGAGCTGGCCGGGGCGACGGACGAAACACTGCGAAAGGTCGCCGCGGTTCCCGACGCTGTCATCGTCGAGCCGGAGCCTGCGTCCACCGAGCTGCCGGCACCCCCGCAGCGGAGCCGCTTCTGGGCCGCCCCGCCCACACCTGCGCCGGCCACCGAACCAGCGGCTCAGGGCACTGACACTGTCACCAAATTGGCAGCCGTGCACCTACCCGGGGGGGCACTGTTGGTACTGCCGGGCACGCCCGACGAAGACGACATCGACGCGATTCAGACTGCCGCTCGGCCACTGCTCGAACTACTGGCCGAACGTGACCTACTGTCCGGCCCGCCCCTCAATGATCGGAGCCCATCATGACCGTCCGCATCACGTCGATGAACGACGCAGAGCATGGCACGGCCATCGCAGACGCCGAGGCTCGGTTGGGCACGCTGCATGCCGAGCGGGGCAGTCTGCCGCTGGAGCGCGTCGACGTGCGCGTCGAAATCACCGGGCTCACCAGCGAGGTCGAATTGACCCAGGATTTCATCAACGCCTTCGACGTGCCGCTGGAAGCCACTTACGTGTTCCCGCTGCCGGATCGAGCCGCGGTCACCCGAATGCGGATGACCGTCAACGGGCGGGCGGTCGAGGCCGAACTCGTGGAGCGTGAAGCTGCCCGGCGGGCCTACGACGGCATCATCGTGTCGGATCGGCGCGCTGCCATCGTCGAGGAGGAGCGGCCGGACGTTTTCACCATGCGGGTTGGCAATATATTGCCCTCCGAACGGGTCAGCGTCGCGCTCACGCTGGTCAACCCGCTGACTTACCAGGACGGTGCGGCCACGTTTCGCTTCCCACTGGTGGTGGCGCCGCGCTACATTCCCGGCGCCCCGTTGGCCGACGGCGCGGTCGGCGACGGCTACGCCGCTGACACCGACGCAGTCCCCGACGCCTCGCGCATCACCCCGCCGATGTTGCTGCCGGGCTTCCCGTACCCGCTTCTACCGACCATCGACATCGGCATTGACCCCGCTGGCCTCTCGTTGTCGGAGGTGCGGTCCAACCTGCCCGCGGTGTCGACCGACGACGGCCGCATCAAAGTCCAGCCGGGCGGGCGAGCCAACCAGGATTTCGTCCTGCGGCTGCGCTACGGCGCCGAAGACCTCACCGATTCCCTCGTGCTGGTACCCGATGCCGACGGCGACGAGGGCACCTATCAGCTCACTGTGCTGCCGCCGGCATCGGGCGCGCCGCCGCGTCCCCGGGACGTGGTGTTGCTGCTGGACCGCTCTCGCAGCATGGCCGGATGGAAGATGGCGGCCGCGCGCCGGACCGCTGCCCGCATCGTCGACACGCTCGGCAGCGCAGACCGGTTCGCGGTGCTCACATTTGGCGACCTCATCGAGCATCCCGCCGGTCTGCCCGACGGCCTGGTCGACGCCAGCGACCGGCACCGGTATCGGGCCATCGAGCACCTCGCGCGCGTCGACGCCCGCGGCGACACCGAGTTGCTCGCCCCACTGCGGCAGGGTTTGGCCCTATTGCGCGGTTCGCAGGGGCGTGACGCCGTGCTCGTCGTGGTCACCGACGGGCAGGTCGGTAACGAGGACCAGGTGCTGCGGGAGCTGTCGCACGGGCTGCAACAGGTGCGGGTGCATGCGGTCGGCATCGACCGGGCCGTCAACGCCGGCTTCCTGCACCGCCTGGTCAGACTCGGCGCGGGCCATTGCGAGCTGGTGGAAAGCGAGGACCGCCTCGACGAGGCACTGCAGGCCGTGCGGCGCCGTATCGGCGCGCCACTCGCGCATTCGCTGACGCTGCACACCCAGGGGCTAAACGTCATTGCGGATACCGTGAGCCCGGTTCGGCTACCTGAGTTGGTTGCCGGAGTACCGGTGGTGGTGACCGGGCGCTACCGGGGAAGCGCGACGGGGTCACTGATCCTGCGCGGCACCACCGGCGACGGCGGGGACTGGTCAGCGACGGTCGACGGACAGCGTCGCGAGTCGCCGGTCGTCACCGCCGGGTGGGCGCGGGCCCACCTACGCGACCTTGAGGACCGCTACGCCGCGGCTGCCACCGACGAGTTGGAAAAGCGGATCGTCGACACCTCACTGCGGTTCAGGGTGCTGTGCAGGTTCACCGGATACGTCGTCGCTTGTGAGAATCGGGACAACTCGGACAGTCCGGTGGCCGCCGAAGGCGAAGTGCGGCACCGGGTGATGCAACCCGTCGAGGCGCCGGCCGGATGGGAGCGGTGGCCGGCCGGGGACGACGCCGGCAATCCGCAGCGGGGCGCACCGCGG
Organism: Mycobacterium attenuatum; assembly: GCF_900566085.1. GTDB lineage: Bacteria > Actinomycetota > Actinomycetes > Mycobacteriales > Mycobacteriaceae > Mycobacterium > Mycobacterium attenuatum. The sequence continues at coordinate 32,767 of NZ_UPHT01000109.1, read as the reverse complement.
TCTCGAGGCTCCGCGGCTGAGGCACCGTCCGGCGCCGTGCCGTCGGCTTTCGCACGAACGATCAAGCTGCGCAACGCGATTGCGGTGGCCATCGCCGGCGTCGTGCTGGTCTGCCTCGGCTGGGCGTGGTCGCTCACCCGCGACGGGTTGCCCGTCACCGCCCGCGACTCGGGCGTGGCCGGCAAGCCCTCCGCAACAGCGGATGCAACGGTTCCGGGGACCAAGGGTGGCATCGCCGAAAACACGGTGGCCGCACCGGAGGCGCCGCCACTGCCACACACCCCGCCGGACGGCACCTACAAGCGCGACATCGTCACCACCGGTTCGCTGCAGCTGGTCGTCGCGCAGCCCGCGCAGGTGGCCGACCGACTGGCCTTGTCGGTCACCGATGCCGGCGGGCGAGTGGACTCTCGGTCGGAGCAGTCCGGATTGTCTTCGCCGACAGTCCATCTCGTTGTCCGCATTCCCGCGGACAGGCTCGACGCGCTGCTGGTCGACGTCAAGAAACTCGGGGCCGTCACGTCGATGTCGATCAGCCACGCCGACGTCACGTCGCAGCGCGTCGACCTCGATGCCCGCATCGAGGCATTGCAGACCTCGGTCAATCGACTCCTGGAACTGATGCGGCGGGCCGACAACACAGCTGACCTGCTGGCCGCGGAGTCGTCGCTGACCCAGCGGCAGGCCGAGTTGGACTCACTGCGTGCCCAGCGCGCCGCACTTGGCGACCAGATTTCCTACGCGACCATCAACGTCAGCCTCTCGGTCGAACCGACCGTGACGCGGGTTGGCTTCCTTGGTGCGCTTGAACGCGGTTGGCACTCGGTGCTCTCGGCCGCCTACGGCGTCATGCTGACGGCCGGGTTCCTGCTGCCGTGGTTGCCGGTGCTGGCCGTGCTGGTGCTGGCGGTGGTCGTGGTGCTGCGCCGCTGGTCATTCCCGCGAGCATCCGGTGCGGCAGGAAGTCCGACGACAAACTGCTGACCGAGCCGCCCGAAGTGCGTCGCCGGGTCGAGGAGCGACATCACCCCTTGATCGACCCGGTCCGTTTCACCTTGGTAATGGCGATGCATACTACGTCGCGGTCACCCTGGTTCCAGGTCGCCTGGGTGGGGTACAGCACATAGCTTTCGAACTCCTCGCTGTCGGCAGCATTGGGTGCATACGAGGCGAACGCCGCAAAGCACCTGTCCCGGTAGTTGCTTTCCAGGCTGGACTGGCCGGGGAAACTGCTTGCGGTGACCCGCAATTGCGCATACACCTCGCCCTCGTGTGGTTTGGCGCAGGACACTTTCGGGAGCGTGGTGACCCGCGCATTGTCACCCGGGATCGACTCGATGCAATCCCCGACGACGAGGTTGGTGGCGCGCACCGAGCCGTCGTTGGTTGCGACGGCGATGATGATCGCGGCCACGATGAATAGTGTCCACAGCGCGGATAGCACCAGACCAGCGATTGCCATGCCGCGTCCGCTCTGACCGCGGGTTTTGATCTGTTTGAGCGCGATGATGCCGAAGATGACACTCAGCAAAACGCCGCCGAGTACCCCGAAGATCAACGAGGCGATCGCAAAGCCATTGGTGCCTCTCGGCGGCGGCGGGGCGTAGGGCTGACCGTACTGAGCGGGCTGCTGCGGGTAGCCGCCGGGATAGCCGGGTAGCGGGTAGGGGCCCTGCCCCGGCGGCTGGGCAGGCGGCGGGTACGGCGGCTGAAACGTCATGAGGGCAACCGTAATACCAGGCGCGCCACCGAAGGGTGGCGTCGACGATATTGGCTCTATTGAGCCATCGACGCTGGCTTGGCTGTGCGGGAGCCGGATTGGGCGCGCCGACGCCATCGTCGAGCGGTTGTTATACTATCTAAGTATCCCTCCGGTCTGAGTATGAAAGAGCAGGCATATGCCACGTACAGACAACGACACCTGGGACTTGGCGACCAGCGTGGGGGCGACGGCCACCATGGTGGCGGCGGCCCGGGCGATAGCGACCAAGGCACCTCACCGCTTGATCGAGGACCGATTCGCCGAACCGCTGGTCCGCGCGGTCGGCGTGGACTTCTTCACCCGGTGGGCCAGCGGCGACCTTGTCGCTGCCGACGTCGATGACGACGAGTCGGGCTGGAAGCTCGAGCACATGCCCGATGCGATGGCTGCGCGGACGCGCTTTTTCGACACGTTCTTCCAGGAGGCGACACAGGCAGGAATCCGGCAGGCCGTGATCCTGGCATCCGGCCTGGACGCTCGCGCCTACCGGTTGGCCTGGCCGGCCGATATGACGGTGTTCGAGATCGATCAGCCGCAGGTGATCGAATTCAAGACCGCAACCCTGGCCGCGTTGGGGGCAGTCCCGAAAGCCGACTTGCGCGTGGTCGCCGTCGATCTGCGACACGATTGGCCGAAAGCCTTGCTGCGTGCGGGTTTTGACACGAGCCGGCCAACCGCGTGGATCGCCGAGGGGCTGTTCGGTTATCTGCCTCCGGCTGCTCAGGATCGCTTGCTGGACAACATCACTGCGCTCAGCGCCGACGGCAGCCGGCTGGGCTGCGAGGCCGTTCCGGACATGTCACAGCTCGACCTCGAAAAGGCCCGGGAGATGATGCGCAGGGCCACCGCGAGATGGCGCCAGCACGGCTTCGACCTGGAATTCGCCGATCTGGGCTACGAGGGTGAACGCAACGATGTCGGCGCCTATCTGAACCGGCTGGGCTGGCGCTCAGCCGCTATCCGGATGAGCCAACTGCTGGCCGACAACGGCATTGCGGCGATCCCCCAAACCAACGACTCGGTGTCGGTGGCCGACACCATTTACTACAGCTCCGTGCTGAGCGTATGACGCAAGCGCCCCGCCGGGGGCTCAACAACGTCGTCACCCGGATGTGGAGCCTGTTGGCGCCGGCCTACGACCTACCGGTGTTGCAGCAGTGGGTGTACCGTCCGCCGCACGACGAGGTGATTTCCCACCTGCGCGGCCACGGATCCCGGAGGATCGCTGATATCGCCTGCGGCACAGGGATTCTCAGCGACCGGATTCAACGCGAACTGAATCCCGACGAGATCTACGGCGTCGACATGTCCGACGGCATGCTCAACCAGGCTCGCGCCAGATCCTCTCGGGTGCATTGGTTGCGCGGTCCGGCCGAGCAACTGCCCTTCGACGACGGCACCCTCGACGCCGTCGTGACGACCTCGGCGTTTCACTTCTTCGATCAGCCTGCGGCGCTGCGGGAATTCCGTCGGGTGCTGGTACCCGGCGGACTGGTGGCCGTTGCGGCCCTGAGCGCGCGGCAGCCCCTGCTGCAGGTGCCCTCAGCCGACAATTGGAAACCGCAGCACAATGCTTCGCCGGCGGAAATGCGGGCACTGTTCGAAGGCGCCGGTTTCGTCATCAGCGAGCAGCATCGGATCCGGCGACCGGTTTGGACCAAGATCGTGTCAGATCTGATCACCGTCGGCACCAAGGCTGGGCCACCGTAACGACGGCGCTTCCCGTGGTCCGTCGCTATCGAAAATTGTTGTCACGCAGGCAGTAACTGCGCGCGTCTGTTCGGCGAACACGGCGACACCGTCAAAGACGGTTGCGACGGCGGCGACAACTGTTGCATACCTGCGGCGGCCGTGGCGGCGGCATGGTGACGGGCGGGGCGAGCACAAACGACGGGCCGCTTTCGCGGCCGCCTGATCGGTGACGCGTTATGCGGGTTCGGACCGTGATGACGTGATCAGTTGCTCATGTCCGGGCGGTCTGAGGCCAAGGGCGTGCAGAAGTTCCTCGCGACCCCACGGCCGGCTGCCCGGTTCGGCTTGCGTGTCCTTACGTAGGGCGTCTGGAGCGTGAACGTCCGACCGCGACTGCAGCTTTCGACGCAGACCCCGAAGGTTCAGGGGAACGAGCAGCAATGGTTTGTCGCGCTGGCGAGCCCGGTGCGCGGGGCCGTCCGGGTGCGCGGGAGTGCCCGATTGCGCCGTGTTGCCGGGGTGCAACGGGTTGCCCGAGTGCAGCGGCTGCCCCTTGGCCGCCGCAGGCAACGTCGGTTCCGCCACCCTGGTGGCCGCCCCGGTGGCCGCTGCCGGTGCCGCCGGTGCCGCGGGTGCAGTCATGCTGCTCAAGGCGCCGGGATCACCGATGCCGCCCGCGTACGCCCAGCCGCCCACGGCCGGCCCGCCGTAGCCCCACCATCCGGGGGCCACAGTGCCGTCGTCGTAACGTGCGTCACCCGGCGAACCCGCGCCTCCGGCTCCGCCGACCGTCGCGGCGCCGGTGCCCCCGGCACTACCAGCACTGCTTCTTCCGATCGGCGTGGCGACCCCGTCTCCACTGCTTCCCGCATCGGCCCCACCGCCATGAGCCCCGCCGGCGGCGCTGTGTTCCGCACCGACAGCGCCGGCACTGTGACCGCCACCGACACCGGGCTGATCAGGCACACCTGCGGCGGTTACCCCGACAGCGTCACCGTGTGGCCCGCTGGCATTAGCCGCGCCCGTGCCGCCGCCGTTGCCGATACCAGGGGTAGCGGCGGGCTGGGCCGGGTGCTGGTTGGGGTTGACACCGGCCGGTCCCGCCGCGTTGGCCGCAGCATGGTTCACCCCATTGCCGGGACCGCCCGGACCGCCCGGACCGCCCGGACCGCCGGAGCCGCCGGGACCGCCGGAGCCGCCTGCCGCGACGTTGCCGTTACCGCCGGGCGCGCCGAGCCCTCCGGCCCCACCGCCACTGTCGTGTTGACCAGGCCCGCTGGTCACGGAACCGCTGTGCTGTCCGACGCCGTTGCTGCCAATCGAGCCGGGGTCGGCACCCATTCCGCCGGCCTGGCCGACACTGCCCGAAGTGCCGACGCCGCCACTTTGCCCGGTGCTCGGCAACTTGTCTACCGCCGCGGCATTGGTGGCCTCGGTACCGGCATACGATCGCGAACTCGCGCGGAGGATCTCCACAAACCGGTCGTGAAACGTTGCCACTTGCGTACTAATGGCCTGATAAGCGTGCGCGTGGATGCCGAACAACGCCGCGATGCCCGCTGAGACCTCATCGCCTCCCGCGGCGAGCACTCCGGTGGTCGGGGCCGCTGCCGCCGCGCTGGCGTTACTGACGGTCGAACCGATCGCGGCCAGATCCCCGGCCGCGGCCGCCAGCATCTGGGGCTCCGCAATCACATATGACATGAGCCAGCTCCCGTATCCCACTCCGCCCGGCTGAGGCCGCAGATCTCATCCACGCTGTTGGGGCCAAATCGTATCGCTACGCGGGACCGCCATCACGGGATTCCGGGAATCGACCAGTGCGCCGATGGCGAGGCCGGCTGGCCCGGCGGCAGCGCCGGCCGCTAGGTCATTCGCCGCGCCCGGTGGAGGCCATGGGCACCGTCCAGGTCCACGCCGTCTCGCCGGCGGCGGGCGCGGAAATGTCCAGTCGCGCACCGCGTACGGCAAGCTGGCGGGGGAGTAGCACCGACCGGTCGGTGGCAGTCGGGCCAGTGGCTTTGGAGGATTTTTCGATCACAGTGACTACCAGGTCAGTTTCGTAGCTGGCTCGCAAGCTGATTTCGTCGGCGCTCGCATGCCGCAGAATTGCGGTGACCAGCTGCTGCGCCGCGTCGTAGAGCTCGCTCGTGATGGCCTTGTCGACCGTGTCGAGTGGCCCCGTGAACAACACCTCGAATCTGGCGTTCAGCGCTTCGGCCACCTCGCCAAGCAGATCCGACATGCGCAACCGGAAGTTGGTTTCGTCGCCGGTTGGGATGTCGAGATGGTTGATGGTGTTGCGCACGTCGTTGATCACGGCGTCGAGTTCGTTGACCGACTCGCCGATGCGTTCGGCCACGGCAGGCACTCGCGCCAGCGGCAACACTCCGCTGAGTTGCAGGCTGATGAGGAACAGCCGCTGGATGACCGAGCGATGAAGTTCCAGCGCGATGCGTTCGCGTTCGGCCGCCACCCGTAGTGTCCGGGAGTGCGCTTCGGCGAGTCGCAGATTTACCAGGTTGTCGACCCGCACTCGCAGTTCACCCAGCTGGAATGGCTTGGACAGGTAGTCATTGGCTCCGGCTCGTAGCACCGCGAGTCTGGATTGGTCGTCGGCGCGTGCGGTGAGGATGAGCACCGGGGTGTTGGCCAGCGCCGGGTCGGCGCGCACCAGGTTCAGCAGTTCGTCTCCGCTGAGGTGCGGCATCATGATGTCGCACACGATCAGGTCCGGGCGGTATGCGCGCGCCAGCTCCAGTCCGGACCGGCCGTCGAAGGCTGCCTTCACCCGATAGTGCGGCGACAACGCTTGGCACACAAAGGCATTGAGGTCGACATTGTCTTCGACGACCACGATCACAGGTTTGGAATCTGCGATCTCCGATTCGCGCTGGGCCGACGCCGCCGAGATCGCGGTGATATCGGCGATCGCGCCGGCGGCCTCCGGGCTGATGTGCTCGGTGCTGTGCGGAGTGGCCGCGTGCACCGGCAGACCTGCGGGCGCGAGCCTTGGCAGGTCGACGATCACCAGTGCTCCACCCTCGGGAGCCTCGCTGATGGTAACGCTGCCGCGGTGCAAGCCGACCAGGTCGCGCACAATGCTCAGGCCCAGGCCCGTCCCCCCGACCGCCCGGGTGGTACCGCCCTGCACCTGGTGGAACCTGTCGAAGACGGCTGTCCGCTGTTCGGGTGGTATGCCCGGGCCGCTGTCGGCGACCTCGATAATGGCCCGCTGACCCGGCCCAGAGCAGACCGAGCAGCGCACGGTGCCGCCGGGTCCGGTGAATTTGAACGCATTGGACAGCAAATTGACCAGGATCTGGTGCAGGTGCTCGGGATCGAGGGCCGCGGCGATGGGCTGCTCCGCGTCGACGCGGAATTCGATGTCGCGGTCAGCAGCCAGCGATTCGAACAGCGACGCGCCCAGACGCACGTGCCCGGCGACGTCCACATCCGCGTAATTGGGTTGTACGGCACCGGCTTCCAGCCGAGCGGCATCCAGCAGGTTATTAACGTGGCGTTGCAGCAACCGCGCATTGCGGACGATCAGCTCGAGATCGGCATGTGCCGCCTCCTGGGGTCCGATCGAATCCAGCAGCTTGCGGGCGGGCTCCAGGATCAGCATCAGCGGAGTTCGCAATTCATGGCTGACATTGGCGAAAAACCTGCTTTTCAGGTCGTCGAGCTCCTTGGCCCGCGCGTAGAGGTCAACCAATTCGGCATTGGCCTCCTTGAGTTTTCGGCTTGTCTCGGCGACCTCTTGGGCGCGGGCGAAGACCTCTCGCTCCATCTGCGCAGTGGTGGCGCGCAGCGCGGCCGTCTCCTGCTGCTGTGCCGCATCGGCTGCTTGCAGGCGGACGAACTCGGTGACGTCTTCCACCCGGTGGATGACATAACGCAACTCGCCGGCCGAGTCCAGCACCGGTGAATTGGTGGGGCTCCAGAACCGTTCCTCGAAGTCCCCGTCGGGGCGGCGAATGTCGTAGCGCTGCACCGGCATCGCGTCGGCGACCCGGTCGCGCACCACTCGATCCAGCGACACCCGCAGGTTACGGACTCCTTCGGCACTGGGGTCGTCGGGGTTGTCCGGAAAGGTCTCGAAGATGGCGTGCCCCAGGATCCGCGTTCGTTCGGTCATGGTCGCCTGCAGATAGGCGTCGGTGACAGCAACGATCCTCAAGTCCGGATCCAGCACCAGAAACAGGCCCGGAGCCGATTCGAACAACAAGCGGAAGTCGACGGCCTCAGTCAAACGCGCACCTACGTTGCTGCATTGCGTTAACGCTACTATCGCTGCCCGCGGCCACCGGCCGAATCGAAGCGCCGATCCACGCCGGGATCAACCGCGGCCGTCGGCAACAGCCATCATCCTCACGCACCAGCCGCGGAGCGGGGGCGGGCACGTAGGCTCCCGCCATGCACATCGACGCGATGACAATTCCCGAACCGCTGGGCCAGGTCGCCGACGTGGCGCGGCAAACCCAGTCCGCCGGCTTCTCGGGCCTGTTGTTCACCGAGACGGGCCGTACCGCCTACCTCAGTGCCGCGGTGGCTTCGCAGGCAGCGCCCGGCCTGGCGTTGTCCACCGGCGTGGCGGTGGCCTTCCCGCGCAGCCCCTTCGTCACGGCGACCACCGCGTGGGAGCTGCAGCAAGCAACCGAAGGGAAGTTCCGGCTCGGGCTGGGCACCCAGGTGCGCCGGCACGTCGAGCGGCGCTACGGGTCCGCCTTCGACCGGCCCGGCCCCCGGCTGCGCGACTACGTGCTGGCCGTCAAGGCATGCTTCACGGCCTTTCGCACCGGCACGCTCGATCACCACGGCGAGTTCTATGAACTGGACTTCATCACTGCGCAGTGGAGCCCGGGCCCCATCGATGCCCCCGACCCCAAGGTCGACATCTCGGCAGTGAACCCCTGGATGCTGCGGATGGCCGGCGAAGTGGCCGACGGGGTGCATGTCCACCCGATCGGCGAGCCCGGCTACATCACCCGGCACGTGCTGCCCCGTGTGGCCGAAGGCGCGGTAAGGGCGGGGCGCACGCCGTCGGACATCGTCCTGATCGTGCCGGTGATGACGATCGTCGGCGACAACGACGAAGAGCGCGACACGGAACGCCAAGCCGTGCGGGCCAGCCTGGCGTTCTACGGCAGCACCCCCAATTACGCTTTCATCTGGGACGAGGCCGGATTCGAGGGCACCACGGCCCGGATCAGGGAGAAGCAGAAGGCCGGTGACTTCGCCGGCATGGCCGCTCAGATCACCGACGAGCACATTGCCGTCTTCGCCACGGAATCGAGCTGGGACGGGCTGGCCGGCGCGCTGGCCGGCAAGTACGCCGCAATCACCGACCACCTGGTCTTCTACAACGCCCGAGGCGACCGGGAGCGCTTCGAACGGTACGGCGAGGTCGCCCGCGCCATGCGGCGGTAACACCGATATCGGTGACCGCGTCCGGCTTTCGTGGCAGCGAGCCGGCCGGTCGGCGGCGCCCCCCCGGCTCATGGCCGCAAGGCGGGTCGCTAAATTCGAGACGCGATCCCGATCGGAAGGAATGTCATGAACGCGCGTGTCGAGCAGCTGGAGTTCCAAGCGGAGGCCCGGCAACTGCTGGATCTGATGGTCCATTCGGTGTACTCCAACAAGGATTCGTTTCTGCGGGAGTTGATCTCCAACGCCTCAGACGCACTGGACAAATTGCGTCTGGAGGCACTGCGCAACAAGGAGCTGGATGCCAGCACCATCGACACCTCCGATCTGCATATCCAGCTCGAGGTGGACAAGGGTGCCCGAACTCTGAGCGTTCGTGACAACGGCATCGGCATGACGCGCGACGAGGTCGTGGGCCTCATCGGCACGCTGGCCAAGTCGGGTACTGCCGAGCTGCGCCAGGAGTTGCGTGAGGCCAAGGACGCGCTCGCATCCGAAGAGCTGATCGGTCAATTCGGCATTGGTTTCTACTCGGCCTTCATGGTGGCCGACAAGGTCGAATTGCTCACTCGAAAGGCCGGCGAGAGCGAGGCCACCCGGTGGGAGTCGAGCGGCGACGGCACTTACACCATCGAGACCGTCGACGAATCAACTGGCGGCGCCCCCCAGGGAACGTCGGTCACCCTGCATCTCAAGCCCGAAGACGCCGAGAACGACCTGCACGACTACACCTCGGAATGGAAGATCCGGAGCCTGGTCAAGAAGTACTCCGACTTCATCGCCTGGCCCATCCGGATGGAGGTCGAGAAACGACAGCCGGCCACCGCCGACGAAGAAGGGGCGGGCGGCGAAGAGAGCGTCACCGTCGAAACCGAGACCCTCAACTCCATGAAGGCGCTGTGGGCCCGGCCCAAAGACGAGGTTTCTGACGAGGAATACAGCGAGTTCTACAAGCACATCGCCCACGCCTGGGACGACCCGCTGGAAGTCATCGCGATGAAGGCCGAGGGCACCTTCGAGTATCAAGCCCTGCTCTTCATCCCCAAGCACGCCCCGTTCGACCTGTTCAACCGCGACGCCAGCATCGGAATCCAGCTCTACGTCAAGCGGGTATTCATCATGGGCGACTGTGACCAGCTCATGCCCGAGTACCTGCGCTTCGTCAAGGGTGTGGTCGATGCCCAGGACATGTCGCTCAACGTGTCCCGGGAAATCCTGCAGCAGGATCGCCAGATCAAGGCCATTCGGCGCCGCCTGACCAAGAAGGTCCTGGCCACCATCAAGGACCTGCAGACCGAACGGCCGGACGACTATCGCACTTTGTGGACCCAGTTCGGCAAGGTCGTCAAGGAGGGCCTGCTGTCGGACTTCGACAACCGCGAAACCCTGCTGCAGATCTCGTCCTTCGCCTCCACCCACAGCGAAGAGGAAGCGACCACGCTTGCCGAGTATGTGTCGCGCATGAAAGAAGGCCAGGAGCAGATCTTCTACGCCACGGGAGAGTCGCGCCAGCAGATCCTGAAGTCCCCGCATCTCGAGGCGTTCAAAGCCAAAGGCTACGAGGTGCTGCTGCTCACCGATCCGGTCGACGAAGTCTGGGTCGGAGTGGCCAGCGAGTTCGACGGCAAGCCGCTGCAGTCGGTCGCTAAGGGCGAGGTGGACCTGGGCTCCGACGAAGACAAGAGCGAGGCCGAGCGCGAGGAGCAGCAGAAGGAGTTCGCCGAGCTGCTGGACTGGCTCAAGGAAACCTTGAGCGAGCACGTCAAAGAAGTGCGGTTGTCCACGCGGCTGACCGAGTCACCGGCGTGCCTGATCACTGACGCCTTCGGGATCACACCGGCGCTGGCCCGCATCTACCGGGCTTCCGGACAGGAAGTTCCGGTGGGCAAACGCATCCTGGAGCTCAACCCCGACCACCCGCTGGTGACCGGTCTGCGCCAGGCGCACCAGGACCGCAGCGACGACGCCCAGAAATCTCGGATGGCCCAGACCGCCGAATTGCTCTACGGCATCGCACTTCTGGCCGAAGGCGGGGCGCCGGAGGATCCGGCGCGGTTCGCCGAGCTACTCGCCGACCGGCTGACACGCACGATTTAGCCCGACGATACCTAGGGCGGGCCGGCCTAGATGCCATCGCCGCCCGGCAACTGCTCGCCGGTGTGCTGCGGATAGTTCCTCCGCCACCGCAAGGAGTCACGTCATGATCAGGGCACTTCTTGGGATAGCCGTCATCCCGCTATTTTCGTTGGGGCTTGCGATCCCGGCAGCGACGGCGGACGCTACGGCAGCACCGGTCGACGTCGTATCGGCCGGTCCCTTCTGCACGGATGTGATCGAGGAGCAGACAACGACGTCGAGCGTCCCAGAGCCGCCGTCGCCGAGCTGCGTCTTGTGCCCCATGGGGTACCACTGCGCGCACAATCCTGAAAGGTGCGTAGCCGACTGATCGATGTCCCAGCGGTCGTCGACAGCTCGGTGTGCCCGTAGCTACCGACGCCCGAGCCGCTCCCGGACGGTGTCCAGCAGGAACTGTCGCGTCGACGTTGGACGAAACGCCTTGGCCGCCTTGGTGAGTGCATCACGGGACTCCGCGGTGAGCTCGATATCGGCTGCGGCAACGTTGAATTCGAGCTGCTCGACACTGGACGCGCCGGGGATCGCGACCACTCCCGGCAGGCTGATCAGCCAGGCCAGCGCCACCTGCGCCGGCTTGGCGTCGACGTCGGCGGCGATATCGCGAAGCGTCTGCAGCAGCGGCTCGATCCGGTGCAGATTCTGCGTGCCGAATAGCGGGTTGACGGCACGCACGCCACCGGGCCGGTTGTCCACGCCGTACTTGCCGCCCAGCAGGCCCTGCGCCAACGGGCTGTAGGCGATGATGACGCGGTTCTCCCGGTCGGCGAACGGAACCAGGTCATCGAGCGCGCCCGGGTGGGCCAAGGAGAAATGCACCTGGTTGCTGATAACCGGGCGGCCGAGCGCGGCGTCGGCCTTTCGCCAGCGGGCCAGCGAGTAGTTGGACACCCCGGCCGCGCCGATCTTGCCGCTGTCGAGCAGCTCGCGCATTCCCGGCATGATCACCGAATCGGGGACCACCGGATTGGGCTGGTGAACCTGGTAAAGCGGGATACGGTTGAGCTGCAGGCGCCGGGCGCTGGCCTGCTCGCGCTGCTTGACCACCGCGGGAAACGGGGCGACCGGAAAGACCTTGCTGGCCACCGCGACCTTGTCGCGCTGGTCGCCGAGCGCCTCGCCGAGAATGCGTTCGCTTTTGCCCAGGCCGTAGACCTCGGCGGTGTCGAACAGCGTCACACCCATGCCGAGGGCGCGCTGCACGATGTCGCGGGCCGCACCCGAGGCGTACCGGTCCCCGTATCCCCATTCGCGCGAACCGAACTGCCAGGTGCCCAGCCCGATGCGGCTGACTTTGCCCATTCCGTCGATGTCGAGATATTTCATGTCTCACACGGTACTGAGGCCATCGGACCCGCCCCAGCCGCCGCCTTCCCGGACAGCGGCTGCTAGGTGCCGATCGATCCGATGAACGGTGCGAGCAGGCGCGCCATGCCCCGCGCTGCTTCGTCGGCATCGGAAGGGGGCAGCGCGAGAAAGCTCAGTGCGGCCCGTACGACGGTTTGGCCCATTACGGTCGCGTCGTAGTCGGAGGCGTTGACCCAGCTGTGCCGGAAGGTCTGCGACAGCTGGCCCGAGGCATGGTTGACCAGGAACTGGCTCTCTACCGTGATCAACCGCAGAATGTCGTTGGGAGCATCTTCGGTTCGCAACACCTGGACAAGGGGATCATGGTCGACGCGGTCGAAGAAGTCGCGGAAGACCGTCCGCATTGCGCCGTAGCCGTCACCGGGGTGTCCGTCGATGGCCGTTTGCATTCCGGTGACGATAGTGTCGGTCAGCCGGAGGGCGTAGCTGCGTGCCAGGCCGCGTCGCGACTGGAACTCGTTGTAGATGGTGCCCCGGCTGACGCCGGCCGCCGACGCCACGTCGGCCATGGTGATCGATGACCATTTCCGTTGCAGCAGTAGGCCGTGCAGCGCGTCGAGCACCCCGTTGTGCATCAGGCTCAAAGCGGTGCTTTGATACGGGTTGCGGTTTCGCGAGGGTTCCGTCTCGACCATGTGGCTGAGATTAGTGTGCATCAACCGTGCTTTCGTCGTCGTGTCCCAGTGCCCGCAGGGCGGGCCGGTACCCGAAGGCGTGCCCGGGCACCGGCCGGCCAGCATTCAGCGGGTGTCGTAGCGGGCCAGTACTTTTTCCCGCTTGCGCGGATCGATGTTCACCTTGGTGATATCACCGCCGTAGTGCGCGAGTACGCGATGGTCCATGACCTTTCGCCACAGCGGAGGGAGGTAGGTCAAGGTGATCAGGGTGGCGTACCCGCTGGGCAGGTTGGGCGCACCGGCCATGCTGAGCAGCGTCTGATACCGGCGCAGGGGATTGGCATGATGATCGCTGTGTCGCTGCAGGTGGTAGAGGAAGATGTTGGTGACGATGTGGTCGGAGTTCCAGCTGTGCACCGGCGCGCAGCGCTCATAGCGGCCGGAAGCGGTTCGTTGCCGCAGCAAGCCGTAGTGTTCGAGATAGTTGACCGATTCCAGCAGCGACGCGCCAAAGAACGCCTGAATGATCAGAAACGGCAGCACCTGCCACCCGAAGACGGCGGTCAGCCCGCCGAACAGGACGATCGACATAACCCAGGCGTTGAGGACGTCGTTGTGAATGCTCCACGTAGGCTTGCTGATCCGCTGCATGCGGGCCTTTTCCAGCTCCCATGCCGACCTGAGTGAGCCAAACATGCTGCGCGGCAAGAACATCCAGAAACTCTCTCCGAATCGCGCGCTGGCTGGGTCCTCCGGGGTGGCCACCCGCACATGGTGGCCGCGGTTGTGCTCGATGTAGAAGTGTCCGTACAGCGTCTGGGCGAGGGTGACCTTGGAAAGCCACCGTTCGAGGTTCTCGCGCTTGTGACCCAACTCGTGGGCGGTGTTGATGCCCACCCCGCCGACGACGCCGATGGTCAGCGTCAGACCGATCTTGGAGATCAGGCCCAGGCCTCCGCCGATACCGAGCCAGCTCAGGTTGTCGGCCGTCCATAGGTAGCACGCCAGCGCCAGGCTGACCATCTGGAAGGGAATGAAGGCGTAGGTGCAGTAGCGGTAGTACTTGTCGTTTTCGAGTCGCTCCATCACCTCCTCGGGTGGATTGTGCCCGTCGGGGCCGAAAAAAACATCCAGTATCGGCAACAGCACGTACAGCAGCACCGGCCCGATCCACCACAACACCGGCGTGGCGGCACTCCAGCCGAGCTTGCCGAACACCCATGCAAGCGCAACGCTCACCGGCAACGCGGTGGGCAGGACCAGGCCGACCAGCCACAGGTATCGCTTGCGGTCCCGCCATCGTTGGACCGGAATTCGAGAATCTGCTATCGCGTCCATTGCATCCAGTGCGGTGGTCGTCATGCTGCTCCCTTCTGAAATTGGTCACCGCGGCGCGGTGGGCTGATACCATTGAACATATCAAATCATTTGTTCAAACGATAGATAAATCGATAAATTTGTTCAATGCGTGGTGACCCGAGCGGACCGGGTGGGGGCTGCGACGTCCGGGCCGGCTGCCCGGGTGGGGTGTTCGGCTGGAGATCGAAAAGCACTGTGTAGCAAAGTGTTCCGTGTGCAAACGGCATCGGCTGAACCCGAGCCCCGCGACCCCGCTCGGGTTTGACCGCCGCGCCCACGGGGTATCAGCTGCGCCATGACCAGCGCCCCCTCCCTCGCCGCCCCGCCGACCCTCGAAGTCTGGCCGGGCCGGGCCTACCCACTTGGTGCGACGTACGACGGGGCGGGCACCAACTTCGCACTGTTCAGCGAGGTCGCCGAAAAGGTTGAGTTGTGCCTGTTCGACGCCGACGGGTCCGAGACCCGGATCACCATGCCCGAGGTCGACGCCTTCGTCTGGCACGCCTACCTGCCGACCATCGAACCGGGTCAGCGCTACGGCTATCGGGTCCACGGTCCGTGCGATCCGGGCGCGGGCCACCGGTGCAACCCGAACAAGTTGCTGCTGGACCCCTACTCAAAGGCCATCGACGGCACTTTCGAATGGAACCAATCGCTGTTCGGCTACACCTTCGGAGACCCGGAAAGCCGCAACGACGACGACTCGGCGGCCAGTATGCCCAAGGCCGTGGTGATCAACCCCTACTTCGACTGGGGCACCGACCGCCCGCCCAACCACCACTACGCCGACACGGTCATCTATGAGGCTCACGTCAAGGGCCTGACGCAGAGCCACCCGGACATCCCGGAACATCTACGCGGCACCTACGCCGCGGTGGCGCACCCGGCGATCATCGAGCACCTCACTGGCATGGGTGTCACCGCCATCGAGCTGATGCCGGTGCACCACTTCGCCAACGACTCCACCTTGGTCGAGAAGGGGCTCTCGAATTACTGGGGCTACAACACCATTTCGTTCTTTGCGCCCGACCCGAAGTACTCCAGCGCCATGTCGGCGGGCGGCCAGGTGCAGGAGTTCAAGGCGATGGTGCGCACCCTGCACGAGGCGGGTATCGAGGTGATCCTCGACGTGGTCTACAACCACACCGCCGAAGGCAACCACCTGGGCCCCACGCTGTCCATGCGCGGTATCGACAACGCCGCCTACTACCGGCTGGTCGACGACGACAAGCGCTACTACATGGACCACACCGGCACGGGCAACAGCCTCAACGTCGGGCATCCGCACTCGCTGCAGCTGATCATGGATTCGTTGCGGTACTGGGTGACCGAGATGCACGTCGACGGCTTCCGGTTCGATCTGGCCGCGACGCTGGCCCGGGAGTTCTACGAAGTTGACCGGCTGGCAACGTTTTTCGAACTTGTGCAGCAGGATCCGACGGTCAGCCAGGTCAAACTCATCGCCGAGCCCTGGGATGTTGGGCCGGGCGGCTACCAGGTGGGCAATTTTCCGCCACAGTGGACGGAGTGGAATGGGAAGTTCCGCGACACCGTCCGCGACTTCTGGCGCGGTGAGCCGGCCACACTCGACGAGTTCGCCTACCGGCTGTCCGGATCGGCCGACCTCTACGAGCACACCGCGCGCCGGCCGGTGGCCTCGATCAATTTCGTCACCGCCCACGACGGGTTCACGCTGCGTGACCTGGTGTCCTACAACGACAAGCACAACGAGGCCAACGGCGAAGACAACAACGACGGCGAAAGCCACAACCGGTCTTGGAACTGCGGTGTGGAGGGGCCGACCGAGGACACCGGTGTCAACGAATTGCGCGGCCGCCAGCAGCGCAACTTCCTCACGACTTTGCTTCTCTCCCAGGGCGTGCCGATGATCTGCCACGGCGACGAACTCGGACGCACCCAGAACGGCAACAACAACGGCTACTGCCAGGACAACGAAATCACCTGGATAAATTGGGCGCAAGCCGACACCGGCCTGCTGGAGTTCACTCGCGCGGTGTCGGCACTGCGCGCCAGCCACCCGGTGTTTCGCAGGCGCCGGTTCTTTTCCGGCAAGCCGGTGGGCCGTCGCGGAGAGGGCGGTCTGCCCGACATCGCCTGGTTCGCCGCCGACGGGTCGGAGATGACCGACGAAGACTGGGGCGCGAGCTTCGCGAAATCCATCGCGGTGTTCCTCAACGGCCACGGCATTCCCGACCGCGACCTACGGGGTCAGCGGGTGTTCGACGACTCGTTCATCCTGTGCTTCAACGCCCACCACGAGCCGATCGAATTCACCTTGCCCCCAGCCACGTTCGGCGAACGGTGGCGCACCGTGATCTACACCGGCGCCCGGCACTTGGCTCCCGACGACGAGCTGCCAGCCGCGGCCACACTTACCGTCGATGCACGCAGCGCCGCCGTCCTGCAAGCCGCCACCGCCTCGGCGAGCCTGTAGCGCATCCAGCTGCGAACCACCCGTCGCGCATCCAGCTTCGAACCACCCGTCGCGCCGAGACTGTCGTTTTGCAGGCCAGCACTCGCATTTTGTCTGCAATAACGCAGTTTCGGCGAGTTTGGCCGCTGCGGCCGGACTTTCCGGCCGATACGCTGTGGCTCTGGCGGGTTCGGCGCACATGGTCAACGCTTGGGCAGGAGGCGACTATGTCGAAAACGGTGGTCATCGGCGCCTCGAGCGGGTTGGGGCGCTGCATCGCTGTCGGACTTGCCCAGCGCGGCGACGACGTCGCGCTGCTGGCGCGGCGGCTCGAGCGAACCCAGGCCGCGGCCCGCGAAGCCGGTGAGGCCGGCCCCGCTGCCATCGCCGTGGAGTGCGACGTCACCGACGAGGCGTCGTGCCAAGCGGCCATCGCCGCAGCCGCCGAGGGGCTCGGCGGCATCGACAATCTCGTCTACACCCCGGCCATCAGCCCACTGGTGCGCCTGGTCGACACCGATGCCGACACCTGGAGGCGAGTTTTCGACACCAACGTCATCGGCGCGTCGGTGGCCACCGCGGCGGCGGTGCCGCATTTGGCCGCCGCCTCGGGCAAGGCGATCTACCTGTCCTCCGACACCGGCGGTTACACACCGCCGTGGCCCGGCCTCGGCGCGTACGGGGTCAGCAAGGCGGCCCTGGAGAGGCTGGTCGAGGTGTGGCGGGCCGAGCACCCGGAAATCGGATTCACCTGCCTCATCGTGGGCGAGTGCGCGGGCGGCGAGGGTGACGCGCGGACGGCGATGAATGTCGGCTGGGATCGCGACCTTGCCATGAAGGCGTATCCGCTGTGGCTGTCCGGCGGCCGCATGCCGGGTAAATTGATGCCGGTCGAGGACCTGGTCAACGTGGTGCACACCATCCTACGCACTGACCCGGCAACGTCGATTCCGATCGTGGTCGCCAGGGGTGCATCGGCTGCCGGCGGACCGGTTCTCGACGCCGGCTACCCGCCGGCCTGACGCACGGCGCGAGCGTAACGCCAAGGCGATATCCCGCTCGATTTTTCGCCGTGGCGTTAGCTCCGGCGAAACACGCCTGGCGTCATCCGGTGATCAAGCTCCAGAGCCCGGCCGACCCCGCTCGTAGTGCCGCACGGGTGACCTGCTCGTCCCAGTAGTGGACCGAACCGAATTCCGAGCGCCAGGCGAGTGCGGCGCGGGTGTACTCGTGCAGGCGGTGTTCGCGAGTGGTGCCGATGGCGCCATGGACCTGGTGGGCGTTGCGCACCACAACCGAACAGGCCTGGCCCGCACACGAACGTGCCACGGCGACAAGGAAATCGAGGTTCGGCGCGGACCAGTCGCTGCGCACCGCCGTGGCCAGTGCGGCCTCCGTGGCGGCTCGGGCAAGTGCGGCCTCGGCGGCGATGTCGGCGATCAGGTGCTGTATCGCCTGGAATTTCGACAGCGGACGGCCGAACTGGAACCGGGTAATCGCATGCTCGATGGACAGCTGCACAATCCGGTCCAGCGCCGCGCACACCTGAATCGCCCGCACCAGTGCGGACTTGCGCGTCAGCGTCGTCACCAGATGCGCGCCGACCGGCGTGCCGGCGAGCGCGACGGGGTCGGCGGATACCGTGTCCCGCGGTTCGCCGATCAGGTTGGCACCAGGGGTGACCACCAGCGATTGCGCCGCCACGTCGGCCACGTAATATCCATCGCCGGCTTGCCAGACGATCACGATCCGCTCGGCGGCGCCGGCCCAGGGCACATCGTAGGCCATGCCCCGGTCATCGAGCAGACACATCGTCCGCACCGCGCCGTCGACGGGCATCCGGTTGGCCTGCAACAGCCAGCAGGCCAACAAATCGTGTTCTGCCAACGGAATTCGCACCGCGTGACGGACCGCGGCGGCAAGCAGCTCGGCTGCTTCGTACCATCCGGCCCCGCTGCCGCCGGACTCTTCGGAGCCGGTCAGCCGCACCAAACCGAGATCATCGAGGCGTGTCCACAGTTGGTTGTCAAGCGCCGCGCCCGCGGAATGTGTGTCGCGGTATCCGGCGAAGACGGCGTCGATCATCTCGACCAGATCGGGGTCGACCGGGCCGGTTGGATCGACGGTCATCATCGCAGTCCCAGCCCCCGCGCGATAACACCCCGCAACACCTCGTTGGTTCCGCCCCGCAGCGTGAAACCCGGACGCTGGTCGACCGCCCGCGCCACCAGCTCGCCGTGGTGCCAATCGCCACCGGCGTGCCGATCGGCGAAGTCGGCGATGTCGCCTTCGGTGGCGGTGCCGAGCACCTTGACCACCGCCGCGGGGATGTCGGCCCGGTCATGGCGCTGCAGCGCCCCGGCCACCGCAGCCGACATCTGATGCAGACCGGCCACCCGCGCCACCAACCGGCCCAGGTCGACGTCGTACGAAAGTCGTTGCGCGGCCATGTTTTCGGCGGCCGACGCCAGCAGCACGAAGGTCGACAGGAAGCGTTCGGGCCCGCTGCGCTCGAAGCTCAGCTCCGAGGTCACCTGCTGCCAACCGTGGCCGATTTCGCCGAACACCATGTTGTCGGGCACAAAAGCCGCGTCGAGGATCACCTCGTTGAAATGGTGGTCGCCGTTCATCGAGACGATCGGCCGGATATCGACGCCGCCGGTCCCGCGCAGGTCGACGATGAACTGGCTGAGCCCGGCATGCCGATCGGCAGGATCGACCGGCGCGGTGCGGGCGAGCACGATGAACGCGTGCGCGAGGTGGGCGCCCGACGTCCAGACCTTGGTGCCCGACAGCGCCCAGCCGCCCTCGACGCGCTCGGCCCGGGTGCGCACACTGGCCAAATCGGAGCCGGAGTCCGGTTCACTCATGCCGATGCCGAAAAAGCACTCGCCGCGCACGATCCGGGGCAGAAAATGCGATTTCTGAGCATCGGTGCCGTATGTGAGCAGCGACGGCACGATCTGGCGGTCGGCGACCCAATGCGCAGCGACGGGTGCACCGGCTGCCAGGAGTTCTTCGGTGACGACGAACCGCTCCACAAACGAGCGTCCGTGCCCGCCGTATTCGACGGGCACCGTCATGCCCAGCCAGCCGCGCGCCGCCAGCGCCGCGGTGAAGTTCTCGTCCCAGCGTGTCAGCCAGGCATCGACGGACGGGGTGAACGAACCGGCGGCCAGTTGCTCGGCGAGAAACGCGCGAACCTGGGCGCGCAAGGCATCCGTCGCCGATGTCGCCGATGCGTCGACGGCGGCGGGCGGCACCAGCCTCGGCGGTGGCATCAGCTCGTCTTCCACTTGGCAATGCGGTGCTGGTGCTCGGGATCGCGATGCGCCAGCGGCTGCATGGCCGCGGCCAGTCCCAGCGTCGACTCCAGTGAGCCGGACCGCGACTCCTGCAGCAGCCGCTTGGCCATCCGCAGCGCGTGGCTGGGGTTCTTGGCGATGCGTTCGGCCAGCGCGTGTGCCTCGGTGAGCAGTTCCTCGTGGGGCACCACGCGGCTGACCATGCCCCACTGCAGGGCGGTCGCGGCGTCCACGCGGTCGCCGGTGAACGTCATCTCCGCGGCGCGTTCGTAGCCGATGATCCGCTGCAGAAACCAGGTGCCGCCGTCGCCGGGAATCAGGCCGAGCTGGACGAAGCTCTCGGCGAACCAGGCGCGTTCCGACGCGACCCGGATGTCGCACATCATCGCCAGGTCACAGCCGGCGCCGATGGCCGGACCGTTGACGGCACCGATCAACGGAACCTCGAGGCGCGTTAGAGCCCGCGGGATCCGCTGGATGCCGTCGATATAGGCGTGCCGCTGGTCGAGTGCGTCCAGCCCGAACATCCCGTCGCGGTTGGCCATCTCTTTGACGTTGCCGCCCGCGGAGAAGATCTTGCCCGTCCCGGTGAGAATGACCGCGCAGACACCGGTGTCGGCGTTGGCGCCGTCGACGGCGGCCTCGAATGCGGCGATGAAATCCTTGCCGGTGATCGCGTTGCCGACGTCGGGCAGATTGATCGTCCAGGTCCGTACGGGTCCGTTGGTGGCAATGTCCAAGACGGTGCTCATGACGGAAACTGTAGGGACCCGGTCTGGCGCCAACCCGCTTGCGGTGTCCGAACGGCCAGCAGCGCTGAGGAGGAACCATGCCCGACGTCGCGAAGTACGGCCCGTGGGCGGTGATCGCCGGTGGTTCGGAGGGCTTAGGGGCGGAGTTCGCCAAGCAGTTGGCCGGCTACGGACTGAACCTGATGCTGATTGCGCGCACGCCGGGACCGCTGGCCGACACGGCGGACAGTTGCCGGCAGCTGGGCGCGCAGGTGCGCACTGTTGCCGTGGATCTCCTTGACCCCGAATCGGTTTGGCAAATCATGGAGGAAGCGGCCGACCTGGAGGTTGGCCTGCTGATCTACAACGCCGGCGCCAACACGTGCCGCCAAGAGTTCTTTGACGCCGACCTGACCGACGTCGGTCGGGTCATCGACCTCAATGTGACCCGGATGCTGGAACTGGTGCACCACTTCGGGCGGTCGATGCGAGCCCGCCGCAGCGGCGGCATCCTGCTGGTCGGTTCGACCGCGGCGACCTACGGTTCGATGCGACAGTCGGTGTACACCGGCAGCAAGGCGTTCAGCCGGCTGTTCGCCGAGAGCCTGTGGCTTGAGCTGCGCGACTACGGCGTTGACGTCCTGGAGCTGGTGTTGGGGGTCACGCGCACGCCGGCCATGCGGCGAGCCGGGCTGAACTTCGAGGTGCCCGGCATCCCGGTTGCCGAACCCGCCGACGTCGCGCGCGCGGGGCTGGAGAACCTGGCAAACGGCCCGGTGTTCATCGCCGGTGACAATGCCGCTGCGGTGCAGCGCGGCAGTGGACCCGATCGTGCCGCGATAGTCCTCGGCGGGCACCGGCTCATGCAGAAACTCATCGGCGCCGCGCGCCGCGATGTGTCCGCAGACCCTGACCGATGACGACGACCTGGGGGTCCGGCCGCGCCGGCGCGGGTCACGTGATCGTCTACGGCCCGATGACGTAGCAGCGGCCGGTGCTGCTGTCCAGAAACACCTGTGCCACAGCAGCTTTGTCGATGGCCGCAAACTCGAAGCGGTGCACTTGTTGTCCGGCTTCGATGTCAGCTTCCTGGGACTCGGTGGTGCCGTCCTTCTTGCGCACCACCGCGGTGATCTTGTCGGGCTTTGACATGTTCTGCGGCTCATGGAAATACCACACCTCGATGCCGGCGCCCGACGAGCTCGCTTGCCAGCCATCGGAATAGAAACACGCGGGATTGCCCTCGGCGTCCGGCGGCGGCGGTGCACAGATCGATAGCCCAACGCATGGTGCGGTGGTGGTCGCAGTCGTCGGGGACGCACTCGTAGCGGGTTGGCTGGTGGTCGCGACGGTGGTGCTGGCGGTCGCCGGCGTCGAGCTCGACGCGCGTGGCGACGCCTCGTGCTGTGCGGCGCATCCGACCAGACCCGGCCAACTCAGCGCGAGGATGGCCAGCAACCTGATTATCGGCATCGGATTCCTTCGGTGCTCGTCCCGTGGTCGGGTATGCGGCTAGGTGGGCTATCGGCAACTATCGGCAACTATCGGCGGCGTGATTGTACGCAGGTCGCGGCTTGGCAAGGTGTGGATTCGACTGTCTGCAACCGCGAATGCATCGCGACTCAGCCCGCGCCGGAGTCTAAGGACCCGGAGCGGCCGGGCATTACGGCCCTAGCGGTGGCAACGTCGGACTGGTGGACTCGGCTGGGGATTCGTTCAGCCGCGCAGGGCTGCTGTGGCGGACGTCGAAAGTATGGGTAACGATAGGATTTTCGAGGTGGTTGGCGATACGGCGGCTGGTGGCGGCCGGCGGGTATCGCGTGTTCGCCGACTGATCGAACCGGCGCTGGTGATGTTGACCGTCGGTCTGTTGGTCGCCGGTGGGATCACCTGGTTGCTCGGCGAGCGCGCCGCGGCCGACGGCTGCTGGATCGCCGGGACGGTGGTGGCCGTTGCGCCGGCGTCGGTCTGGGTGTTGGCGGCGTTGCGCCGCGGGCGGATCGGTGTCGACGTCATCGCGGTGTTGTCGCTGGTCGGCACGCTGCTGGTGGGCGAATACGTGGCCGGCGCGTTGATTGCGGTGATGCTGGCGACTGGTCGCGCCCTCGATGCGGCCGCCGAGCGCCGCGCGTCGCGCGATTTGCGGGCGCTGCTCGAACGTGCGCCCCGGTTTGCGCGCCGACGTGCCGGTACCCAGGTGAGTCTGGTTGCGTTGGCGGAGGTAGCCGTCGAGGACATCGTCATCGTCGGCCCCGGCGAGGTGGTACCGGTGGACGGGCGCATCGCCGATGTGCCGGCCGTCCTCGACGAATCCGCGCTGACCGGTGAGCCGCTGCAGGTCGAACGGGGGATCGGCGAACCGGTCCGCAGCGGTGTGGTCAACGCCGGCAGCGCTTTTGAGTTGCGCGCGACCGCAACCGCCGACGAGAGCACCTACGCCGGCATTGTCCGGATGGCGCAACAGGCGGGCGCGGAAAATGCCCCGATCGTGCGGTTGGCCGACCGCTACGCGGCGTGGTTCCTGCCGTTGGCGCTGCTGCTGGCCGCGGCGGCGTGGCTGACCAGCGGGTCGGCCGTGCGGGCCGTGGCGGTCCTGGTGGTGGCGACCCCGTGTCCGCTGCTGCTGGCCGCACCGGTGGCAATCGTTTCCGGCCTGTCCCGGGCCTCCCGGGCCGGGGTCGTGATCCGCAGCGGAGTCGCGTTGGAAAACCTCGGGCATGCAACGACTTTGGTGATGGACAAGACGGGCACCCTGACAATGGGACGTCCGGCCGTCGTCGACGTGGTGGCCGCGCCCGGCCGGGACAGCACCGAGATGCTGCGGCTGGCTGCCTCGGTGGACCAGCTGTCCCCGCACGTCCTGGCCGAGGCCATCGTCACCGAAGCGCTCAGCCGGGGTCTGCGATTGTCACTGCCCACCGATGTCGTCGAAGAGCCGGGCCGCGGTGTCACCGCCGACGTCGACGGACAGCGCGTTACGGTCGGCAAGTTGGCGGCCGACGTCCTGACCGGCACCTGGGTGCGGGCCGCTGTCAACCGGGCCAGGCTCGACAGTGCGGCCATCGCCTGGGTCTGCATCAATGCCAGCCCGGCGGCGGCGGTGTTGCTGCGCGACCCATTGCGCCGCCAGGCGCCGCGCACGGTGCGCCGATTGCGCGAGGCCGGTCTGACTCGGTTGATCCTGCTCACCGGCGACCGGGCCGAGCCGACTCGGGAGGTAGCCACGATTTTGGGCTTGGACTCGGTCTACGCCGACCAGAGCCCGGCCGACAAATTTGCTGCGGTGCGCGCCGAAACCCAACGGGCAGTGACGGTGATGGTGGGTGACGGCGTCAATGACGCCCCCGCGCTGGCGGCGGCCACGGTCGGCGTGGCGATGGGCGCGCGGGGAGCCACCGCCTCCTCGGAGGCCGCCGACATCGTCTTGACCACTGATCGGCTCGACCGGCTGGCCGATGCGATGGATATCGCCCGCTGGTCTCGGCGGATCGCCGTGCAAAGTGCGGTTGTCGGCATGAGCCTGTCGCTGCTGGCCATGGTGATCGCCGCGCTGGGCTTGCTGCCGCCTGCGGCCGGAGCGCTGCTGCAAGAGGGCATCGATGTCGCGGTGATCGTCAACGCGCTGCGAGCGTTGCGTGGTAACCCGAACACCGAGCTGCGATTGGCTGCGGGAACCGAGCAACTGCTGCACCGCTTCGCTGACGAACACGACCAGCTGCGCGACACCATCGGGCTGCTACGCACCGCGGCCAACCGGCTGGCCGCCGGGCCCGACGCCGCGTCGCTGGAGTCGTTGGGCGCGGTGCATCTCTTGCTCACCGAACGGATCCTGCCGCACGAGCAGGCGGAGGAAGCTCAGCTTTACCCGGCGCTGGCGCGCCCGCTAGGCAGTGGTGAAGCCACCGCCACCATGAGCCGCACCCATGCCGAAATCCGGCGGCTTTCCGACCGGATCGAGACCCATCTGGCGTTGGCACAATCGGTCGGGGCACTACAGCACGACCAAGTCGATGACCTGCTGGCCTGCCTCTATGGTCTGTATGCGCTGTTGCGGCTGCACTTCGTGCAGGAAGAGGAAAGCTACTTCACCCTCGCAGAGGACGATGCCACGATTGCGCCGTCGCCGCGGCCCGCCGCCGGCGCGCAGCCGCCCACATTGTGAATCCTGGTGGACGCCGTGGGTCAGGAGGCCGTTCGCCGATTCGGCAATGGCACAAAGTCCTTCGCTGCAAGGACGCCGTGCCCTCGTCCGGGCGGCGCAATTGCGCAATCGTTGAGAGGACCATTGCGCCGACGGAAGGGAGTAACGACCATGACTGCGCATTTCCCGGATACCGGCACCATCCGCACGGTCTTGACGCTGGCCTCTCGGGCGCCGTCCGTACACAACACGCAGCCGTGGCGGTGGCAAGTGGGGGAGTCTTCGCTGCATCTCTACTCCGACACCAGCCTGCAGCTGCCCAACACCGACCCGGAAGGGCGCGACTTGATCTTGAGTTGCGGTGCGGCGTTGAACCACTGCGTCATCGCGCTGGCAGCCACGGGTTGGCAAGCCAAAGTGTCGCGACTGCCCAATCCGGCCGACTCCAATCATCTGGCCGCCATCGAAGTGTCACGTCAGAATGCCGATCCGCTGGATATCTCGCTGGCCGCGGCGATACCTCGGCGGCGAACCGACCGGCGGCACTACAGTTTCTGGCCGGTGCCGGTCAGCGACATCGCGCTGATGGCGGCGCGGGCGGCTCGCAACGGGGTGACGCTACGCCAGGTCGACGCCATGGACAAGCTGAACGCTATTGTGGCCAAATCGG
The DNA here is from genome assembly GCF_900566085.1 of Mycobacterium attenuatum. GTDB lineage: Bacteria > Actinomycetota > Actinomycetes > Mycobacteriales > Mycobacteriaceae > Mycobacterium > Mycobacterium attenuatum. The sequence goes on along the minus strand of NZ_UPHT01000109.1, from coordinate 7,125 downwards.
TTTGGGATCACGCATCCGATAATGGTTATCTCGCCGAGCTCAGTGCCTGGAGCGGCCGGCATGCCTCGGTGGTCGGTGTTCCCGCCCGCAATACGCCCATTCCGGATCCCATGGCGCCCATACCTGGTCGGCGATTCGCCGGCCCGGCGCTGGCCATGCCACCGGATGCCTCACCCGCCGAAGACAATACGGTGATGCTGGCCTTGGGAACTCGCGCAGACGACCGGCTGGCGCAGCTACGCGCCGGTGAGGCAACCAGCGTCGTGCTGCTGACCGCGACGGCGATGGGGCTGGCCAGTTGCCCGGTCACCGAACCGCTGGAAATCGCCGAAACACGTGCTGCGGTCCGCGCGGACGTCTTCGGGGACAGCCAGTATCCGCAGATGCTGCTGCGGGTTGGCTGGGCACCCATCAACGCTGACCCGTTGCCGTCGACGCCGCGACGTGAGCTCTCCGAGATCGTCGACTGGGTTGCCGACAGCGAAACCGCATCCCCGGACAGCGGTTGGACCCCGATGCTGGCCGAATAGGCGTCAGATAACCGGCATCTGGACAAATGTCAGGAAGTTTCGATGGAGACGTTGACGATAGACCCCCGCCGCTGGCGGATCGCGCACTTGGTCGGCCGCAATCCGCTGCTTCGACGTACCGACCGCCTGGAGGCCCTGCTCCTACTGGTCGCGCTGATCGCGTCGCTTGCCATGATCCCCGCCGCCGGTATCGCGGGCATCGAAGTCTTCGATGCCCGGGATCACCAGTACGCCAGGCAGGCCCAGGCGCGGCACCCGGTGATGGCCACTGTCGCCAGTGTGACCCACAATCCGAACTCCGAAAGCGTTGTCATGCATGTCCGTTGGGCGGTGGCCGGCGGCGAGCGCACCGGCTCGTTCCAGCAGAGTGTCCCGCTCAACGCGGGCCAGCGCGTCGAAATCTGGACCGACCGGGACGGAAATCTGGTCAGGCCACCGACTCCGAGGTGGCATGCGGGGGTGGACGCGCTCGTCACCTCGGTGCTGATCGTGCTGGCGTGCGGTGTGGCGATGGCCTCACTGGTCGCTTCGGTTCGCTCCCGGCTCGACCGGGCACGCGACGCCGCGTGGGAGCGTGAGCTCGCCAAGGTAAGTGAAATAGGCTGATGATGTGTCGATGACCAGACACGGGGGAGACTCCGATGCCGCGTTGCTGGACGCCGTCGGATTGCGTCGCCTGGTCGAGGTACTGATCCAGCGAGGCTACCGAGTCGTCGGTCCGACGTTGCGCGACAACGCGATTGTGCTCGCCGAACTCGAGTCGACGGATGATCTTCCGCGCGGCTGGGGCGTTGACGTGGGGCCGGGGCACTACCGGGTGCGCCGGCGCGACGACGACGCGGTGTTCGGGCATTCGGCGGGGCCGCAGTCGTGGAAACAGTTCCTGCATCCGCCTCGGCAGCGGTTGTGGGCCGGCACCCGGGACGGGTTCGGCGCAGCCGAGTCCGAGGAGGACGTTCCGCGGTATGCGTTCCTCGGGGTGCGTGGTTGTGATCTGGCCGCGATTGCGACGCTCGACCGGGTGCTGGGCGCTGCGGCATATGCCGACAGCTCCTTCGTCAGCCGCCGGCGGCGGGCCTTTGTGGTGGCGGTCAATTGCACCGAACCGGGCGGGCTGTGTTTCTGCGCGTCGATGGGAACCGGACCGGCGGCCGGACCCGGTTACGACTTGGCGCTGACGGAGCGCGTCGGCGCCGACGGTGTGACCTACCTGGTGGACGCAGGCAGCCAGGACGGCGCCGACGTGCTCGCGGCGGTGCCGCACCAGCCGGCTGCCGGTGACGAAATCGATTGCGCGCGCGCAGATGTCGAAGCCGCATCGCAGCGCATGGGACGGCAGATGCCGGACGCGGATCTGCGCGAGCTACTCGTCCGGTCACGCGAGTCGCCGCAGTGGGAAGAGGTGGCCAGTCGCTGTCTGACCTGTGGCAACTGCACGATGGTGTGCCCGACGTGCTACTGCACCAGCACTGAAGACGTCACCGACCTGACCGGTGAGCACGCCGAACGCTGGCAGCACTGGGCGTCCTGCTACGAATTCGACTTCACCTATGTCCACGGCGGCGGCAGCGTGCGCCGCTCCGGCGCGTCGCGTTACCGGCACTGGCTCACCCACAAACTGGGCACCTGGCATGACCAGTTCGACATGTCGGGCTGCGTCGGCTGCGGGCGATGCATTGCCTGGTGTCCCACCGGCATCGACATCACCGAGGAAATGAACAAGATGGCGCGCAATGACCGACCAGACTGACCGGGCGGGCCGGGTGACCGGCGCGGCGCCCTCATCTGCGATGGCGCCGGTTCCGTACCGGGTGCGCAGCCGCGTCGTCGAAAGCGCGGATGCGGCGACGTTGTGCCTGGAGCCGCTCGATGCGGCGCTTCCCGCGCCGCAGCCCGGCGAATTCATGATGCTCTACGCATTCGGCGTCGGCGAAGCGGCGATATCCATCAGCGGGGATCCCACCGTCACCGACGGCTCGATCACGCACACCATCCGTGCGGTCGGGGCGGTCAGCCGTGCCCTGCACGACGCGCAGCCGGGCACTCTTGTCGGCGTGCGCGGGCCGTTCGGCACCACCTGGGGACTCGACGAGGCGGCCGGACGGGATTTGGTGATGGTGGCCGGCGGGGTGGGACTGTGCCCGCTGCGTCCGGCAATCCTCGGTGCGTTGGCCAACCGCGCCCGCTACGGCAGGCTGATGCTGGTCGTGGGGGCCCGCTCCAAGGCTGACTTTCTGTTCGCCGCACAACTCCAACAGTGGGCGCACGACCCGCAGATCGAACTTCACCTGACGGTTGACGTCCCCGTCCAGGACTGGCACGGTGAGGTCGGCCTGGTGACCGAGCCGGTGCGCCGGCTTACGCTGCAGCCCGAGCGCACCACCGCGTTCCTGTGCGGACCCGAGCCCATGCTCCGGTTCGGGGCAGACGCCTTGCTCGCCAAAGGCGTTGCGGCCCGCGACATTCGGGTGTCGCTGGAGCGAAACATGCAGTGCGGTGTCGGCTGGTGCGGCCATTGCCAGTTGGGCCCATTGCTGGTGTGCCGCGACGGACCGGTCGTCGGCTACGACCTGGCCGGCCCACTAATACGGGTCAAGGAGCTGTAGATGAGTCCCAGTCTGGCGGTGTGGAAGTTCGCTTCGTGTGACGGTTGCCAGCTGACCTTGCTCGACTGCGAGGACGAGCTGCTCACCCTGGCCGACCAGGTGCAGATCGCGACCTTCGCCGAGGCCTCCAGCGCGATGGTCAGCGGTCCGTACGACATATCGCTGGTCGAGGGTTCGGTCACCACTCGCCACGACGAGCAGCGCATCCGGGAGATCCGGGAGCAGTCGAAGATATTGGTCACCATCGGTGCCTGCGCCACCGCCGGCGGGGTGCAGGCGTTGCGCAACTTCGCCGATGTCGCGGAGTTCACCTCGCTGGTCTATGCCAACCCGGAATACATTGACGCGCTTGCGACTTCGACGCCGGCGGCCGCGCATGTCAAGGTCGACTACCAGCTGCACGGCTGCCCGATCGACCGCGGGCAGCTCTTGGACACCCTCGCGGCGCTGCTGGTCGGTCGCAAGCCGCGGCTGCCGGCCAAGACGGTATGTATGGAGTGCAAACTGCGCGGGGTCACGTGTGTCGTTGTCACCGAAGGCATTCCGTGTCTGGGACCGGTCACCCATGCCGGTTGCGGCGCGTTGTGCCCCAGTCATCACCGGGGCTGCTACGGCTGTTTCGGTCCGTCGGCGGCGCCGCAAACCGCCACGCTGATACCGCTGCTGCGCCGCGACGGAATGTCCGACGGGGATGTCGATCGGGTGTTCTCGACATTCAACGTCACTGCCTTCGCCGCCGAGCGGAGCAAGCAGTGACCACCGACAACCGGACACTCAGCGTCGGCACCCTGACCCGCGTCGAAGGGGAAGGAGCGCTGCACGTCACCCTGAAGGACGGCGCGCTGGACAGCGTTCAGCTCAACATCTATGAGCCCCCAAGGTTTTTCGAAGCATTTCTGCGGGGGCGGGCCTATACCGAGCCACCGGACCTGACCGCACGGATCTGCGGCATCTGTCCGGTTGCCTATCAGGTCAGCGCCTGCAACGCGATCGAACAGGCCTGCGGCGTCGAGGTGGATCCGGAGCTCGTCGCGCTGCGTCGGCTGTTGTACTGCGGTGAATGGATCCACAGCCACGTCCTGCACGTTTACCTGCTGCACGCGCCGGACTTCCTCGGCTGCCCGGACGTGATCGCCCTGGCGCGCGACCAGCGTGCCGCGGTCGAGCGCGGGCTGCGGTTGAAGAAGGCCGGCAACAAGCTGATGGACTTCATCGGCGGACGGTCGATACACCCCATCAACGTGCGTCTGGGCGGGTTCTACTCGGTGCCCGACCGGTCGCAGCTGGCGCCGCTCGCCGAGCTGCTGCGCCGGGCGCTAGACGACGCGTTGGCGACGGTGGAGTGGGTGTCCGGCTTCGACTTTCCCGACCTCGAACTCGACCACGAGATGCTGGCGTTGAGCCAGCCGGGTCAGTATGCGATCGAGAACGGCGCCATCGCGCGCAGCGCCGGCCCGTCGTTCCCGGTGGCCGATTTCACCGAGCACGTGCACGAGTCGCAGGTGCCGCATTCGACTGCGCTGCATGCCACCCTTGACGGCGGCCGCTACCTGACCGGGCCACTGGCGCGGTATTGCCTCAATTCTTTGGCGCTGTCGCCGATCGCCGGCGAGGCAGCGGCGGCCGCAGGGCTGTCCGGCGAATGCCGAAATCCGTTCCGCAGCATCGTGGTTCGTGCCGTCGAGGTGGTCTACGCGATCGAGGAGGCGTTGCGCATCATCGACGGATACCAGCGGCCGTCACGGCCATTCGTGGAGGTCCCGGTCCATGCGGGCGTCGGTCATGGCGTCAGTGAGGCGCCCCGCGGCCTGCTGTACCACCGATACGAAATTGACGACGACGGTCTGATTTCGGCGGCGACGATCATTCCGCCCACCTCGCAGAACCAGGCGGCCATCGAGAGCGACCTGGCTCGCGTGGTTGCGGCGAACCTCACCCTCGCCGACGCGGAGTTGACCACATTGTGCGAGCGGGTGATCCGCAACTACGACCCGTGCATCTCGTGCTCGGCGCACTTCCTGACGCTGACGGTGCGACGCGAATGACCGCGGGCCCGGTTGTCGTCGTCGGGCTGGGCAATCGCTACCGTCGCGATGACGGTGTGGGCATTGTCGCCGCCGCCGCGCTCGACGAGCTGAGATTGCCCGATGTCCGGGTTGTCACCGACATTGTCGAGCCCTTGGAGCTGGTCGAGGCGTGGTCGGGCGTCCGCCTGGCCGTCGTGATCGACGCCGTGGTCGCGACGCCGCCCATGCCGGGCCGGGTAACCCGTTGTGCGCTCGCCGATCTGGTCACCGCAACGGACGGGGTGAGTTCGCACGGCGTCGACGTCGTCGCGGCATACGCACTGGGGCAGGCCCTTGGCCGAGTGCCCGCCATGGTGGCGGTGGTCTGCGTAGAAGTGGTCGACACCGGCCATGGCGTGGGTTTGACACCGCAGGTAGCGGCTGCCGTGCCGACGGCGGTCGGCATGGCGGTGGATCTGGCCGCGGAGGTGGTCCAGGTTGCTGCCGCGCGTGACGGCGACTGGTCACATCGGCCGCACGAGTAGGCGAGCGGGTGTCCGACGGGCTTCAGGACGCTTCTAAGACGCTGTGTCGACTCGGTCATCCCGTGTGTCGTCTACTTTTGGCGGTTGGATGCTTGCGCGAGGCCGTACGGCTGCTGGTCTTCGATGTTGGCGGGCGCGGGCCTGGTGGCTGTGCGGGCAACTCGCTCGGGTGCTCACCGGCTCGATAGCCATGCCGCCGTATCGAGTGTGAGGTGATGGCGTCGATTGTGTACGTACGGCGGGAATATCGCGATTGGCCCACCCTGACGGCACGCTCGACGCCACCAGTGCACGCTCGACGCCACCAGTGCACGCTCGACGCCACCAGTGCACGCTCGACGCCACCAGTGCGCGCTCGATGACCTCCACTGACACGATGATCGCCCCCGCATCGCACCGGCCGAGAACTCGAAAACAGTAATTCCTGACCGTAATTGGGAGAGCTCATGGTGGCACTTCAATCGGGCCGTGAGATGCTGAGCCTTAATGGAGCATCAGCATGGTCAGGAGCTCAATGGCAGGCGCCGCAGCGCGATGGCCGAGCTCACTGAACCGGCTGCGACGGGCTCGGCCGGTCGAACCGGAACCGCCGTCCGGTCACCAGGTCCGGAAGTATCCGCACGTAGTGCTTTTTCTCGGTTGCGATCCAGGTCAAGAGCTGGGCGCGGTCGGCCTCCTCGATCTCCTCGTCGCTCCGAAGCGAGCGCGCCCTGCCCTGGATGATCACGCTCCAGCCTTCGACGGCAGTGTGATCGTCGACTTCGAACAGCACCTGGTTGTTCATCGCGGCGCTGACGAGCTTGGTGCCCTCGGCGGTGCGGAACAGGATGGTGCGGCGCTGGACGACGAAGTTCACCGGGAAGATCTGCGGACGGCCGTCCACGCTGGTGACCAGCCGCCCCAAGGTCACGCTTTTCAGCAGCTCCCAGCATTCGCTCACGGGCAGGATGGTGATCACTTCACCGGCTCCCGACATCAGCCAACCCCTCTCATCTGATACCTCACAGGCATAGATGCTATTGGAGTCGGCTCGGTGCCCACGCCAACCGGCAGCCCTGATGCCAGGACCGGGGTTAGCAGAAGCGGTGCTCGACGCAGTCAAATCCAAAGGCGGCGGCGTACGCAATTGCGCGGATTCGCGGTCTTCGCCCGCCATCGATACTTGGGCCCGAGATCACTTGCCGATGGGCCGATCGGTGACCGACCGGCGAACACAGCGGCGTGGACAGGCCGAGGGCCGGATACCGATAGACAGACACCTGGACCGCAGCGCGGTCCGCCAGGAAAGAGCCAGGTCACAGCCATGCAAAGTGTCGTTTGCCATGAGCTTGGGACCAGTGTGACCTGATTTTTGCCAGGGTGATGGGACCACCTGGATTGCCAGTTATGGGACCACCGGCGCGTTGCGTCGGTGGTCTCTTCGTTTGCCCGTTCGATC
>NZ_UPHT01000094.1 GCF_900566085.1 Mycobacterium attenuatum | reverse complement strand
GGCGACCATCGACATCAACGGCGTCATCGCCACATACCCACCCGCCATAGAACCCGAGGTCACGGTGATTCTCGACGCCCTGCAGACCGGAAACTCAAGGCACTAAGCCAAATGACCCAACTCGGGTGACAACTCACCGGTTCGCCGCCGAAATTGCTGCTGCGGGCGTGTACGGCTTCCGCGGTCGGGCTGCTGGCGCAGGCTGCTCCACAGCGGCACACCCATCAATTCGCCAACAAGCCCTGAATTAAACAGAGCCATAGCCGTTTTCACGGTGCGACTGCGCTGTCAGCGGAGAACTGACCCATGGATGGAGAACCGGAACCATCAGGCGATTACACAGTCGTGATCAGGCGCGCATCTTGTTGGACGAGAAGCGGATTGATGAGGTCGACCACGATCCAGCGCCTTGTCTCATCTACAGCGGTGATCACGCCAAGGTTGTAGACAGCGCCACCGAGGTCAACTGTGACCGGAGAGCCGAACACCCACTGCTCGATGGGCTTGGCGGCGTCGTCTGCAGCCACCACGACGCGAGCCACGCCAGCGGGCAGGTTCTTCAGTTCTGGCGTGGAAGCCGGGTCGAGCACATGCCCCGTTACGACGACTCCGTCGACGTTGCTCCACTTCGCAGGCGCCTTGCGCTGTTCAACTGGCTGTGTCGCTTGAACGGTTGCGCCTGTCGGCATCTGGTCGTTGATCTTGACGTCCACAGGAATCGCCCAGTCTGACTGACCGGAACTGAATACCGCGAGGGGCGAAGTCGGGATCGTCCAAGGCTCGTCGGCGACGGCTGGTTGTACGCCGCCAGCGGCGACGTAGGTAATGTGTCCGACCTTGATTCGGCTCGGTGCTTGACCACTGGCGCCTGCCTGCATCACCGACACCGGTGCATCCGCAGCACCTTTCGCGCATTGCGCGGCGGTAATGAAGCCGGGCAGCCGTTGCCCGCCATGGCTCGCGTCGGGGTAGTCGATATAAAAACCGGCTTTGCACACGACGGTGGCGGCTTCGTCGCCAACCATAATTGGCGAGCCCGGTTGCAGCGCAGTCACCGGTCCCGACGTCAAGGTCGGCGCGTTGATCGACGGCGGGGGCGGGGCAAATGATGCGGAGGACTTAGCACTCGACGACGTTGTGCCCGAAGCCTTCTCGCCGACATTCGACCCACACCCGACGGGTGCCAAGCACACGGTCAGGATGATTGACGCCGCTACCAATAACGCTGCGGCGCTTGCCTTTCTCATGCGTTCGCGCTTGGCGAGGGCCAGCCAGGAGACGCCGGCAGGGTCGGGAAGAACGACCGGACATATTCCTGCCCGGGTACCAAGTCGCGGTGGGGGGGTGCCTTCGCGACACAGGTATCTTCGTTTTCGACAACATCCGGCCACTCCGACCCGATTCCAGATCGGGCGAAATACCCGCCCTGGTGGCTGGTGATCCTCCAACCGACGAAAACATCGACCGACGGCGCGCGCGCCGGCCCCTGCTGGGCGGGCAGCGGCGGCCCCGGCTTGGCAGGAGCGGTCATGGTGATCCGCATCGCCGCGATACCTGTATACGGGGACGGCCCTGCAACATGCGGGCGGACCCATCCTTGGTCAGATTGTTCGGCAGCGCCGAACATGTATTCGCAGACAATGACTGTGACGTCACGACCAGAGGTTGTCACAGACAAGATATGGTCCTGCTGCGTGCCCAACCACGGCGGGTCCGGCCGACCGTCGGTCCGTGGCCACAAAAACTGTGTGCCGATCGGATCATGGATGGACTTGTTGGGATCAACCGACTGCCGAAATCCCGGATACAGATACTTGTCATCGCGTGTAGCGGAGGCCAGCGTGTACGACTCGGTGTAGGCGCGCACCACCACCGCAGGCCACGCGGTCACGTCGATACCGGGTTCAGCCGTCCACACCATGGTGAAATTGTCCAGCGCCGCAGGCCAGCCCGCCGGCGGCGCCGCAGACGTACTGGTCGAACCTTGAGCCGAGCGCCCACCCGAACCGCATCCGCCGACCAACAGCACACCAACTGTCAACAACGCTGCGATTGTTCGCAACTCGGGACGGATTCGCATCACTTCCTGCCCTGATCGGGGTGCGGAACACCAACAATATCGTCGTAGCGGCTGACCAACCCCACATCCGGGGAGAGGCGCTCGCTGGGCGGCCTGGGTTCCAGCGACTGCGACAAAGCGGGACCAATCACGCTGTTGTATTGACCGGCCGTAACATCCAGTTCTTCCGGCGTCGCGATTCGACCATTGGGGTGGTCGTGGTCATAGACGATGTAACCGGGCGGCAGTCCGGCGACTGTGTGTCCTGTTCCGAGCATGGCGTTGAGGATCTCTTGGTCGGCCATACCCAAAGACATGGGTTGTATCGGATTTTCGGTCGGCGCAGTCGGGGTCGGACCGAGGACGGCGTTTTCCAGGTTGTGGCCCAGGATGCCGATCGTAGGACCGGCGATGCGGCCGACCCCGGGGATAAAGCCACCTGCTGTGGTGAGACCTTGCAGGCCCGTTTCATACGCCGATTTCTTGGACTGATATTCCGAGACGCCCTGGTGATACCCATTGTCCTCGTTGGCTTGAAACGCATTGTGTGTGCCGACGTCGACCAACGCTCGCAAAGTTGCGGCATCATACAAATGCTGGTCGTAACCCGAATGGGTGGGATCGTTGGCAAAGGCAGCCTCGTGAAGCACAGCCTGCGCGTAGGCCTGGCCGTTAAAGTACTGGGCGGCCTCCTTATCGCTGCTCAGCACCGAGAAGACACCCTTGGCCACCGGCAGCGCACCCGACATCGTGTGGCCGTCCAGCGGATCACCGAATCCCGGTAATCCCCCCGATGTGCCGGCGATATTGTTGACATAGGGCCCCAGCCCATGAGCCATATCGCGGACCAAATTCGGGTTCACCTGGCCAAGGGTGTGGTTTCCCGGAAGATGCAGCAACTCCTGGTCTGTGCCGATGTACGAACTGTAGACGTGGGCGGTTTCGGCGGCGATCCTTTCCTCCGGCCCCTGGACCACCGCCGGATCTCCAGTCCACGAAAACAGGGATCCAACACCTTGGCCGTTGTCTTTCCAGTAATGGTGGGTGATGTTTTGCAGGAACTTGTCGTGGTCGGCTCCGGTGATGGTGTCATGCACCACCTGGTGATCCGGCGAGACCGCCGAGAGGACATTGGACACCGTGGGATCCAAAGCGGGATCGCGTTCGACGTTTTGGCCGCGGCTGGCAGGGTCGATATGCCAGATCGGCGTATCCATCATCACCGATGCCTTGTGGATCATTGCGCGATCCAACTCGGTATTCGTCTGAAAGCGCTTGTCCCCGTCCTTGACGATACCGGCGATGTCGTTCATTTGATGCGTGAATAGCACTCCCGGCGAGTTCAACGCTTGCTGGACGCTTTCAGGCAATTGCGTGACGCCGCCTTTAACCGTGTCGGAACCCTGCTTGGCGCCAACGGTTAACTGAGTCTTCGGGAAGCTGATATTCGGATTGCTCATCAGCTGCCAGGAATTGGCGATCATGCCCCTTTGCGCGCCCAGGCGTTGCTCCGCGGTCGTGAGCGCGTCGACAGACATGCCGTGTTCTTGAGCTTGCAACTGACTCAACACTGAGGCCTGCTCGGCAGTCAACGGAACTTTCCCGGCCAACTGATCGGGGGTAATGGAACCCAATACAGCATTGACCCGCCCAGCCGCACCTTGGTCACCAGCGAGCGCATCATGGACGTCTTGTTCAGCTTGGTCTGGCGTCTCGGGTTCGTGGTTGTCGACGCCCCAAATTCGAGAAGGGTCGTAGCCGTCGACAGCCAGATTTTTCTCCGCGGTTCTCAGGGAGTTTGAATACCCGTCGCGAATCGAATGCAGCTCAGCCAGGCCAGTCTGGGTGTCGTCAATCGCGTCCTGTTCGCACGTGTGAATGAAAGCATCCAGTGTCGCCCTGTCCTCTGCGGTGAGCTGAGGGTTTCTCTCGAGCGTCACCGCCTGGCCGATTTCGTCATCGAGTTGCTGCAGCTGACCCTCTAGTCTTGCGATCTGCCCGCTTGCGGATCGTTGTGCCTCGGCCAAGGCGGCCGCGATGTTTTCCAGGTCCACCCCGATCTTGGGTAATTGCAAGGACTGGGCGCCCAGCGACTGGGTGACGCGCTGCACCTCAGCTGAATCATTGATCGGATGCTCGCCGTTCTCCCGATTCCAGGCTGCCTCGAAGCGGCGCCGCGCCAGATCGAAGGCAGCGTCAGCCTCGGCGGTGCACCGACCTGCCGCATGAAACGCCTCCGCAAGACCCGAAATCTGCGCCGGACGCCCGGCCTGGAGGCTCTGATTGATCGCCCATGGATCACCACCGGCTTCAGCGATCAGCAGCGGGACGCTTATGTAGCGAAGCTGCACCGCACCCTCCGTGGTTTTGGGTTATCCATTTCGGTGAGAAACGTAGTCGCGTCCACCGTGTGGCGCCGAGCACGGTAGCGACCCTTCAGAAGCTACCGGGCTACCTGCGGTGCACATCGCATCGGGCATGAACCACAAAGAAGCCACGCGCGAATTCTGCCCTACTGCACGGGTTGTCGCCATTCACGCCTGAGAACCGACGTATGGAGGATTGGCCGTCTCGCCCAACGGGGGGCGATGTTTCGGCGGCCGTGGCTGTCCTCGATGTCGCCGCGATCCGGTAGGCGCTGGAGTGCGCGCAGGCAGCAGCAGGAATAACCTCACTTAAGTGACGACCTTCCCGCCCACGACTGGTCAATGGACGCCAACCCATCCCAGACAGCCCGGGACAGGCTCGCGCGTTTGGCACACTGTGGGCTTGGCCATCGCCATTGTGCTGGGCGCGGCGGCCTTGATCGTGGCATTCACTCGCCCTACTACGAGCGGAACAACGGCACGCCCGGCAACGTCCGCCCCGCCGACCTCCACAGCCGCTGAAGTCGCCGCCGCGCACCAGAAGTTGTGTGAGGTGTGCAAGCTGGCGGCGCGTGCAGTGCAAATACAAACCAATGGCGACAACCAGGCACTCGGAGTCGCTGCACTCGTTAACGGCGCGGTAATGCTGCAACAAGCGGTCAATGCCGTTCCGGCTCTTGCACCTACCGATCGCGCCGCCGCGCTTGCGTTGGCAGAGGCCTACACCAACACCAATGCAATTGGCAGCTTTTCGCAACGCGACGATCCCCAGTCACAGGCAGTCCTCGATGACGTCAATACCAAGGACGCGCGGTTGAAGGCCGTGTGCGGGGGCGGCTGATCTGCGACCCGGCAAGTGGTCGATGTTGCTGGTTGGTGCGTGGTGGCCGGTGCGCCCTTACGCGCCCGCGGCCGGGGTGTAGTACTGGCTCCAGGCGGGGAAAGTCAAGCGCTGACAGCCAAGCGATCTACAACACATGATCATAGTTAGCGTTAAAGGGGCAAACTGCCGACGATTTGCTGGAGTGCTATTGGCGCGGCGAGCAGCGTGCAACTATCGCCCATCAGTGCCAAGTGAAAGTGAACAAAGCGACCGCGTCGCGGATGCGGTCAACGATCGCAGGGGGCCGCACGCGGGTTCTGTTCTAAGGCATGCTTGTCGCTATTCACGGGATGCTCTCAGAACGGTCGCCGGGAGCAATTGGCCGCATCGCCCATCAGGGAAGCTTGCCATTGACGTCGCCGCAGCCCAATAGGCACTGGAGTGCGCGCAGGCAGCAGCAGGAATAACCTTCTTAGGGTGACGACCAACCACCCGCCTGCGGAGCAGTGGACACCGCCATACCCTGCCCATCCCCCAGCACGCTCTCGCACCTGGCCAGCAGTAGCGCTGTCGGGCGTTGCCGTCTTACTCGGCGCCGCAGCTTTGATCGTGGCTTTGACTCGCCCCACGACGAGCGGAACAACCGCAGGCCCGGCAACCTCTGCCGCACCGACCTACATCCCCGCTGAAGTCGCCGCCGCGCACGAAAAATTATGCGACGTGTACAAGTTGGCGGCGCGTTCAGTCCAGATAGATACACATAGTGGTGACTCGGCGCTCGCAGGCATTTCAACAATCAACGGAGCGGTGATGCTTGAGCAAGTGGTGAACGGCACTCCGGCGCTCGCATCCACCGACCGCGTCGCCGCGCTGACACTTGCCGAGGCATACACGAGTGCCAATGCCAAAGCTAGCTCGTTACGTCGCGACGACCCCGAATGGCAGGCGGTGGTCAACGAGGTCAATGCCAAGGACGCACGCATGAAAGCCTTGTGCGGTGGTGGTTGACCTGCCGCCGGGCCGGTGGTCGGCGTTGTTGGTGGGTCCGTGGTGGTGTGCGCGGCCGGATGCGCCGGCGCTCGGAGTTGCATATTGGCGCCAGGCCGGGCAATTCAAGCGCAACGAGGCGAGCGACCTGCACAACGCTCGATCACAGTTAGGGGTCAATCAGGGGCGAACTGCTGAGGATTTGTTGGGTCGGTATTGGCGTGGCGAGCAGCGTTTGACCACGATTGCGAGCCAATGCGAGGTTAAGAGCGCCCAGAGTGATCTTGTCGCGGATGCGGTGAACCACTTGCGCGATCAGCTAAGTGAAATCGCCCGGTCAGGCAATGACGAGATCGAACGGATCCTTTCTGACAAGGGGTCTATCGAAGCCAAAGTTGCAGCGGTAAACCGAGTTATCGAGCAGTCAAACGCGAGAGCTTCATGTGCTGGTGATATTGCGACGTCGCACATCGTCGATGCGATGCAAAAGGTGCTCAGCGCAACCACGGGTCAGGACGCACGCGAATGGCTGCGCGACCACGACGTGAACCTTGACGGTCCCCGGCCGACTCGGCCGCTGAGCGTTGAAGATTTGAAAAATTCGCTTGCTTCGAAGTCTTCAGAGACGTCCGCATTCGGCGGTGATCGGCCCGCACCCGACATGCCTGCCCAAGGAGAAGCCATGCCGCCGCCAACCCCAGCGTTCGGCCATGATCGGCCGACGCCGGAACAGTTGCCGCTGCTGCAAGACCGAACGCCTATGCCGCAAACAATGCTGGCCTTCGGCGGTGATCGGCCGGAGGCTGGCGCTCCGGCGATGTCTAACGTCTTCCCCACGCCGCTGCCCGGTGCCCCCGCTATCGGTAGTCCGTCGGTGCCAGGCGTTTCGGCGCCAGCATCACCGGCGGCCGCAACCGCCCTGCTGTCACCGCAGTCGTTGAGCCAATCGTTTACGACCGGCATGATGACCGGCGCGCCGGCGGCCGCCGGCACCCAATCCTTATCGGAGGGCGCGATGCACGCGGCCACCAACCCACTCTCACCAGCAACACCGACTACTGCCCCACCTATGGCGGGCACCCCGACAATCCCGGCCAGCACACCGGTTGTGCCGCATATTCCCGACGCAGCAGCGGCGGCTGCCAGCCCGGCCCCGGTGCTATCAGCCCCGGCCGATACCACCATGACCTCAGTTGCACCGATGATGACCAGCGGCCAAACCCCCGCACCCGTCGCACCGGTCAGTGCCACGCCAGCCGGCCCCTTGCCCGCATACGGCGCCGACTTGCGCCCACCCGTCGTCACCCCACCGGTTGCACCACCGACGCCGACCGGGCCCGTCTCGGGTGCGGCCGTGGCGGCCTCCGCCTCATCATCACCCTCGGCCGGCAGCTCACTGGTATCACCGGTAGCCAAGTCCACCAGCCCAGCCGCTGCCCAGAACCAAGCAACCAGCGCCTCCGCACCACTAACCGGCGCCACGGTAGCCGCAGCCGCGGGCGCCGCCGCTGGCGACACCGGGCGGCGAACAGCAGAACAGCAACGCCTGCGGCGCATCGTCGATGCGGTAGCCCGCCAAGAACCGGCCCTCTCCTGGGCCGCCGGGCTACGCGACGACGCGCGAACCACCCTGCTGGTCACCGACCTCGCAGGCGGTTGGATCCCCCCGCATGTTCGGCTCCCTGCTCACCTGACCCTGCTTGAACCGGCCACCCGACGCCGCGACGCCACGGTTGAAGATCTGCTCGGCGCCGTCACGGTCGCAGCCGTACATCACCCCCATGCCTACATCAGCGAAGCCGGACCCGACGCCCCCGCGCTCAGCGGCGACCGCACCGCACGCACCGCACCCACCATCGACGAACTCGGGCCAACCCTGATCGACTACGTCCGCCGCCAAGACGGACTACCCCGCGTCGCCCAAGCCGTCGCTATCGCCGCCGTCCGCAAATACGGCGTCCCCGACAACGAAGCCGAACTACTACGCGACAAGACCACAGAAATCCGCCAATCAGTACTGACCGCATACCCCGACCACAATGTCACCGCTATGGGCGCAGCGATCATCGACACCGGACGCTGCCGATACGCAGTGGAGTGCGCAAGCGCGACAGCGCGAATAACCTTACTGAGGTGACGACTAACCAGCCGCCCGCACCTCAGTGGACACCGCCGTATCCCGTTCAGCTCGCACCACGCTCACGCAGCTGGCCGCTGGCAGCCTTGGCGGGCATCGGCATCGTGGCCATAGTGCTGAGCGCTGCAGCCTTGATCGTGGCTTTGACGCGCCCGACATCCAGCAGCCCAGCCGCAGCACCGGCCACGACAGCATCGCCGACATACACCGCGGCTGAAGTCGCGGGCGCCCATCAGAAGTTGTGCGAGATGTACAAAATGGCGGCACGTGCAGTTCAAATTGACACCCATGGCAACAATCCAGCGCTTGCAGCCACTGCCTTAGCTAACGGGGCGGTGATGCTCGTACAGGCGGTGAATGCCGCCCCTGCGCTCGCTCCCGGCGATCGCACCGCGGCGCTCATGTTGGCCGAGGCCTACAGTAGTACCAACGCAATGGGTAGCTTCTTGAATCGCGACGATCCGGCGCTTCAAGCAGCAATTGACGATGTCAATGCTAAAGACGCGAAAATGAAGGCCTTGTGCGGTGCCGGCTGACCTTCCGCCGGGCAAGTGGTCGGCCGTATTGGTAGGTCCGTGGTGGTGCGGACGACCGGATGCGGTGACATCTGCGGTCACCTATTGGAGCAATGCAGGGGCGATCAAACGCAACGAGGCCAGCGATCTGCACGACAGGCGGACGCAGTTGGGAGTCAATCAGGGTCGAACTGCTGAGGATTTGTTGGATCGGTATTGGCGTGGCGAGCAACGTCTCACCACGATTGCTCACCAGTGCCAGGTTAAAAGTGAGCAGAGTGATCGTGTCGCGGACGCGGTGAATCATTTGCGTGATCGACTGACAGAAATTGCGAAGTCGGGCAACGAGGAGATTGACCAGATCATTTCCGGTCAGGGGTCAACAGAATCAAAAGTTGGCGCAGTGAATGCGGTCATCGCGACCAAGAATGCAACCGCGGCCAACGCGGCAGGAATTGCGATGTCCAACCTTGTCGATGCGACCCAGCGGGTGCTTGACGTAACCATCGGTGGTGATGCCCGCACATGGCTGCGCGAGCACGGCGTGAATCTCGACGGCCCCCCACCATCGCGGCCAATCACCGCTGAAGACTTGAAGTCGCCATTGACGGCACCGTCAACAGCGTCAGCTTTAGGTGATCCTCGAGGGTCGAGCAGCGAGCCGTTGCCGAACGCCACAGTATCAACCGACCCGCAGCAAGCTACCGTTGTGGCCAATCCTCGGGGGTTGACTGACGAGTGGCCACTTAACGGCGGCGTACCGCCAATACCACAAACACCGGCGGCGGTCGGCAATCCTCGAGGGGCACCAACGCTACCAACGACGGTCACCCCCTCGCCGCCTCCGGGTGTCCCCGCTGTTGCTGGCCCGTCGGTGCCAGGCGTTTCAGCGCCAGCATCACCGGCGGCCGCAACCGCACCGCTGTCACCGCAGTCGTTGAGCCAGTCGTTTACGACCGGCATGATGACTGGCGCGCCGGCGGCCGCGGGTACCCAGTCCCTGTCGGAGGGTGCGCTGCATGCGGCCACCCAACCACTTTCACCGGCAACACCGCCTACTACCTCACCCGTGGCGGGCAGTCCCACAATCCCGGCCAGCACACCGGTTGTGCCGCATGTTCCCGACGCAGGCGCGGCGGCTGCCAGCCCGGCCCCGGTGCTATCAGCCCCGGCCGATACCACCATGACCTCAGTTGCACCGATGATGACCAGCGGCCAAACCCCCGCACCCGTCGCACCGGTCAGTGCCACGCCAGCCGGCCCCTTGCCCGCATACGGCGCCGACTTGCGCCCACCCGTCGTCACCCCACCGGTTGCACCACCGACGCCGACCGGGCCCGTCTCGGGTGCGGCCGTGGCGGCCTCCGCCTCATCATCACCCTCGGCCGGCAGCTCACTGGTATCACCGGTAGCCAAGTCCACCAGCCCAGCCGCTGCCCAGAACCAAGCAACCAGCGCCTCCGCACCACTAACCGGCGCCACGGTAGCCGCAGCCGCGGGCGCCGCCGCTGGCGACACCGGGCGGCGAACAGCAGAACAGCAACGCCTGCGGCGCATCGTCGATGCGGTAGCCCGCCAAGAACCGGCCCTCTCCTGGGCCGCCGGGCTACGCGACGACGCGCGAACCACCCTGCTGGTCACCGACCTCGCAGGCGGTTGGATCCCCCCGCATGTTCGGCTCCCTGCTCACCTGACCCTGCTTGAACCGGCCACCCGACGCCGCGACGCCACGGTTGAAGATCTGCTCGGCGCCGTCACGGTCGCAGCCGTACATCACCCCCATGCCTACATCAGCGAAGCCGGACCCGACGCCCCCGCGCTCAGCGGCGACCGCACCGCACGCACCGCACCCACCATCGACGAACTCGGGCCAACCCTGATCGACTACGTCCGCCGCCAAGACGGACTACCCCGCGTCGCCCAAGCCGTCGCTATCGCCGCCGTCCGCAAATACGGCGTCCCCGACAACGAAGCCGAACTACTACGCGACAAGACCACAGAAATCCGCCAATCAGTACTGACCGCATACCCCGACCACGACATAGCTTCGGTGGTCGACTGGATGCTTTTAGCGGCGATTGGTGCTCTGATTGATGGAGACCAAACGGGGGCGAACTATCACCTCGCCTGGGCACTAGCCACCACGTCAACGAGGAGATGCACATGACCGGATTCAAGGCATATCCCGGCATTTATGGGGGGGCCGCCGATGCACCGGCGCCGACGCCGTTGGCTCCCGGTCCGGTGCATGCTGGTGGGACAGGGTATATGGACGTTGGGGTGACGGGATTTGGCCTGTCCACCAACGCCGATCTCGGAACGACCAACACCGACATCGCGGCCGACGATGCCGATCGCCGGGGGCACGCCGCCGACGCCGCACGCAAGTTTCCGGCCAATGAGGCCGACGCGGCCCAGCAGTTCCAGGGTGTGGGCGCTCAGGGCGGTGCCCAGCAGGCTACCCAAATGATCCAACAGGCAGTGTCCGGCATTACGGGCGCCCTCGGGGGCGCAGTCGGCGGCATCTTGGGCCCGCTCACCCAACTTCCGCAACAGGCCATGCAAGCCGGACAGGGCGCAATCCAGCCGCTGATGAGCGCTTTCCAGCAAGCCCACGGTGCTGAAGGTCTGGAGGCAGCAGACGGGGCACGGCTGGTGGACAGCCTCGAAGGCGGATCGGGTCTTGGCGGCGGAGGAGGCGGAGCTGGCGGCGAACTCGGCTCGGGCGGCGGCGGTGGCGGCACTACGCCCACCGGCTACCTGGGACCACCACCCGTGCCGACGTCGTCGCCGCCGACGACTCCTGCTGGCTCAGCGGCAAAGTCGGTTGCAGCGACACCTCCCGGTGGCGCGCCGCCTACGTCGACGCCGATGGGCGCAACCGGGATGCCAATGATGCCGCCGGGCGCGATGGGCGCAGGCGGCCAAGGGGGCAGTAAGGACAAGCCGGTGGAAAAGCGAGTAACAGCCCCGGGCGTGCCCAATGGTCAACCGGTCAAGGGCCGCCTAACGGCGCCGCCGAGTGTTCCAGTGAAGACAAGTGACGACAAACCGCCCGTCGTCACCCGATCTACGCGACGGATCCTGCTGCCCGACTATAAGGACCCCGGACGCACCGGGTCCGACGAGAAGACAGACGGTGACTGAAGGTCCGCTGTCGGCGTTCGATGTGATTTGTTCAGAGATCGAACGCCAGTTGCGCGGCGGCGAAGTGTTCGCGGACGAGCGCGCGGCATTCGAGTTGCTACACGCCGTTATTCAGCTCGACATCGAGCCGCGGCCGGCGACTATCGCGCAAGGCGTGCTGTACGAGGCCCTGAAGACGGCCCGCGCCGAGCTGTATGGACACCTGACGCGGCTGTGGCATGCCCGCCGTGAGGTGCTCGAAGCACGACGGGAGCAGTGGCTCGCTGGTCAACGTGACGTGCGGGCACTGCTACGTGACGTACTGAATGTGTTGTTGGCGGCCATCGCCGCAGCAGAGGTTGAGCGGACCTACGTATTGGCCGAGCAGCAGGCGATGGCGGCCGCGGTCATCGCCGAAATACGCGGCGATACAACGGTTGTCGCGGCACGACGCAACGCAGTGCACCGAGCGGTTGCCGAGGCGATCCGCGTCTCGGCGCACGGCACGCTGGTGGCAGAGGATGTTGATCCGAGCGCGCCGATCGAGGTGATCCGCGCAGACGTCGCACGGCGATTACGCGGAGAGGTGCCGACTGATTTTCGCGCCGCTGGTGAGCTGATGATCGCGGTGCGCTATCTGCTGGATCGACAGCCGGGCGAGCAACTCAGTTATGGCCCGCTGGGTGACGGTGTGCGTGCGGCCCGTGAGCCCGTCTATCAGCGCCTGGTTGCGCTATGGCGGGCCCGCCGCGCGAAAACCAACACCGGCAGGGAGATGCGCGATCTCGACGCGCTACTTATAGATCTGGATAGCGTTGTGGCGCAGGTGAGCACGACGGTCGCCATTGAACAGGCGTACGCGCGAGCCGAACGCCGTGCAATGGCGGCGGCGGTGGTTGCCGAAATTCGTGGCGACGGGCCGGGTGTCGGCAGCCAGCTTAAGGCGGTACAGAGAGCCGCCGCCGACACACTCGGCGCATTGGAAGCGCTCAGCACCACCGTTTAGGTCTCAGACACCGGGTCGGGCCAGTTTGGAGTAGAGCGCCGACAGCGCCGTTGTCGACACGCCTACAGCGGATTTGCGTAACGCCGGGGTTCATTGGCTGCCGGCGAGGCTTCATTGCGCGGTGTTTCCGGGGCAGGTATCGGCGGCGGCGTATGCCGATACTCGTTGGGAATGTCTGACACACGGTCGGGGAGGCCTTCGGTTTGATCACCTCGCCAGTGGATGGTGTCTAGATCATCCTGCGGCTCAACGCAAACCGGACCCGACCAGCCCTCTTCAAGGTCGAGGAGGTAGTAATACAACGCCGGATCATCAAAGTCGGTCCACGCCTGAGTTAGGACATTTGGCTTAGTAAGCCACTTTGATGCCGAGGTGGGCGAGGATTGTCCGCTGGGGCTCAGGGATTTCGGGTGGGAAGGTCTGACTGGCGCCGTTGATGGTGATGGTCGCTGAGCGCAGCGGTCGCAGTTGCTTGATGATGTTGGCGATGGCCAGCCCACTGCGTTCCTGAATGCAGTGCGCGA
>NZ_UPHT01000095.1 GCF_900566085.1 Mycobacterium attenuatum | reverse complement strand
CAAGCCCACCCCACCAAGCCCGCACCCAAGCCGCCACCTTCGTGACCACTCCGCTATGCGGCCGTATCGTCGGGGGGTTCGCAATGTTTGGGTCGCCGGGCTTAAAGTCGAGGGCATGCGATCCTGGTCTTCTGCCCCGGTTCCGAACCTGCCGGGGCGCGGGCCGGAGCTGCGACTATACGACACTGCCGATCGTCAGGTGCGCCCAGTGACACCGGGACCCAAGGCGACCATGTACGTCTGCGGAATTACTCCCTACGACGCGACGCATCTGGGCCACGCCGCAACATATCTTGCGTTCGACCTGATCCATCGGCTGTGGCAGGACCTGGGCCATGACGTGCAGTACGTACAGAATGTCACCGACGTCGACGATCCGTTATTCGAGCGCGCCGACCGCGACGGCGTGGACTGGCGCGAGCTCGCTGACCGCGAGGTCAAGCTGTTCCGCGCCGACATGGAGGCGTTGCGGGTGCTGCCGCCCCACGACTATGTCGCCGCTACCGAGGCAGTTGCCGAAATGGTCGAGCTCATTGAAAAAATGTTGGCGTCCGGCGCCGCGTACACGGTCGACCCGGAAATAGGGGCCTACCCCGACATCTACTACCGGGCCGACGCCACCGTGCAATTCGGCTACGAATCGGGTTGTGACCGCGACACGATGCTGACCCTGTTCGAGCAGCGCGGCGGCGACCCGAGCAGGCCCGGCAAGACGGATCAACTCGACGCCTTACTGTGGCGCGCCGCCCGCGCCGGCGAACCCAGTTGGCCGTCGCCGTTCGGAGCCGGCCGACCCGGCTGGCACGTCGAATGCGCCGCTATCGCCCTCAGCCGCATCAACAGCGGCCTGGACATCCAGGGCGGGGGCAGCGACCTGATCTTTCCGCATCACGAGTTCACCGCCGCCCACGCCGAATGCGTCACCGGTGAGCGTCGATTCGCCAGGCATTATGTGCACGCCGGGATGATCGGCTGGGACGGGCACAAGATGTCCAAGAGCCGTGGAAACCTGGTGCTGGTGTCGGCGCTGCGCGCGCAGGGCGTCGAACCGTCGGCGCTGCGGCTGGGTCTGCTGGCGGGGCATTACCGTGAAGACCGCTTCTGGACACAACAGGTGCTCGACGAGGCCGCGGGCCGGCTGCAACGCTGGCGCACCGCCACCGCACTGCCCGCCGGTCCGGACGCCGCCGACGTCATCGCACGGGTGCGCCGCTACCTGGCCGACGATCTCGACACGCCTAAAGCCATTGCCGCACTGGATAGTTGGACTACCGACGCGCTCGAATACGGTGGCCACGACGAGAGCGCGCCGACATCGGTGGCGACCGCCATCGACGCCCTGTTAGGAGTGGACCTCTAGGCCCGCAATGGTACGTTTTCGGCCATGACATCGGTGCAGGACAAGGTTGTCTTCATCACTGGCGGTGCTCGCGGAATCGGGGCCGAGGTCGCCCGCCGGCTGCACAACAAAGGCGCCAAACTGGTGCTCACGGATATCGGCGCAGCGGAGCTGACCACCATTGCCGCCGAACTGGGCGGCGACGGTCGGGTGCTGACCGTGGTGGCCGATGTCCGCGATCTATCGGCGATGCAGGCCGCGGTGGATCAGGCGATCGAAAAGTTCGGCGGCATCGATGTCGTTATCGCCAACGCCGGCATCGCCAGCTACGGGTCCGTGCTCCAGGTCGACCCGGAGGCATTCAGAAAGGTGTTGGACGTCAATGTGCTCGGTGTTTTCCACACCGTGCGGGCTACCTTGCCGGCGGTGATCGAGCGCCGCGGCTATGTGCTGATCGTGTCGTCGCTGGCCGCATACGCGGCGTCTCCCGGGCTGGCGCCCTACAACGCAACTAAGGCCGGAGTTGAGATATTCGCCAATGCGCTTCGACTCGAAGTCGCCCACCACGGCGTCAGTGTCGGCTCAGCCCACATGTCCTGGATCGACACCGCACTGGTCCGCGACACCAAGGCAGACTTGCCCGCGTTCGACGAGCTTCTGAGGAGGCTCCCCTGGCCGCTGAACCTCACCACCTCGGTCAACAAGTGCGCGGCAGCGTTCGTCACCGGCATCGAGGGCCGCAAGACGCGTATCTTCTGTCCGCGATGGGTGGGCATGTTCCGCTGGCTCAAGCCGGTGCTGTCGACGTCGGTCGGGGAAGGTCCCATCCGCAAGACCACCGCCGAGCTGCTGCCCCGCATGGATGCCCAGGTGGCTGCGCTCGGCCGGTCCACCAGCGCGTATACCCAAACTCTGGACAAGCAGTAGTCGAGTCCGCCCTGGTGACCCCGTGAAAGTGGCCATCTGCGGCGCCGGAATCGCCGGGCTGAGCCTGGCGGAGCGGTTGTCGACGCTCGGAGCCGAGGTCGTCGTTCTCGAACGCTGCTCCGGTCCCCGGACCCACGGCCACATGATCGACTTCTATGGCGCCGGCTACGACGCCGCGGAGGCCATCGGAGTGTTGCCTGCTATCCAAGGGGTCGGCTATCCCCTCGGCGACACCAGCCTGATCGACCGCCACGGTCGGCACAGGGCGGCGCTGCCCTACCGGCAGATCACCACGGCGCTCGACGGCCGGCTGTGCCGGATAATGCGCCCCGATCTGGAAAAGGTGTTGCTGGACAACCTGCCGCAACAGGTGGAGCTGCGGTTCGGTGCGGCGGTGTCCGACGTGATGCAACGCGACGATCGGGTGACTGTCACGGTGCACCGGGGTGCACAACTGGATGCCGATCTCCTGGTCGGCGCCGACGGCATCCACTCGACCGTGCGGACGCTGGTATTCGGTTTGGAGCCGCAATATCTGCGATACCCGGGATTCCGTTCCGCCTCCTTCGTGCTCGACGCTCCGGGCGTTCGGGGGTCAACCGCCGGCCAGGTCGTTTTCACCGACACGGCCGATCGCCAACTTGGCCTCCACCCGCTGCGAGATGGCCGGACCGCGGTGACGGCGGTGTACCGCACGGCCGACGCAAACCCACCGCACGACGTTCGGGCCACCCTGCGCAAGGAGTATGCCGGGATGGGCGCGCTGGTAGGCGAAGTGCTCGACCGCTGCCCGGAAGCCGATGCGGTCGAACACGACCAGGTCGCGCAGATCCAGATGCCGCTCTGGAGCAACAAGCGGGTGGTGCTGATCGGCGACGCCTGCTTCGCGGTCTCGGCGCTGAGCCGGCAGGGCGCTTCGCTGGCCATGGCCAGCGCCTATGTGCTGTCCGAACAGCTGCGCAAGACGTCATCGGTGGAGCGCGCGCTGGCCTTCTACGAACGGCTTTGGCGTCCGGTGGTCGATGACAAGCAACAGAGCGGCGGGGCCGCCTCCGGCTGGCTGTGGCCGGGGCCGTCGCAGTCGGCGATCCGCCGTGCCATGCTGCGGCTCACGTGGCGTCCGCTGGTCAACCGATTCATCGAGGCCACCCTGGCAGGCGAGCCGACGGCACTGATCACGATGCTTCGGCTCGGCTCTGGCGACTAACGCCCAAACCCCGGACGGCGGCGGCGCAGATAGCGCTCGAACTCGGCGGCCAGCGCGTCGCCGTCGATCGTGCCCAGAACGTCGTTGACGTCGACGGCGGCGTCGCCGTGCTGTTCGAGCGACTGTACGTACTCGGCCAGCTCGTCGTCTTCGGCGGCCATCTCGCTGATCTCCTGCTCCCAGGCTTCGGCTTGGGTCGGCAAGTCGCCCAGCGGCACCTCGACGTCGAGCACGTCTTCGACCCGGCGCAGCAGTGCCACCGTGGCTTTCGGGTTCGGCGGGTGCGACACGTAGTGGGGCACCGCCGCCCAGAACGTCACCGCCGGGATGCCGGCTGCCACGCACGCATACTGGAACACCCCGGCAATGCCGGTCGGGCCTTCGTAGCGGGTTTCCTGCAGCCCGAAGATCTGCGCCGATTCGGGGGAGTAGGCCGCCCCCGAGACTGGCACGGGGCGAGTGTGCGGGGTATCGGCCAGCAGCGCTCCGAGGATGACGACGGTGTCCACATTGAGTTTGTCGACGATGGCCAGCAGCTCGGCGCAGAAGGTGCGCCAGCGCATGTTCGGCTCTACCCCGTGCATCAAGACGACGTCGCGGTCACTACCTGGTGGGCGGCAGTGCGAGATGCGCATGGCCGGCCACTCCAATTCCCGGGTGACCCCGTCGACTTGACGGATGACCGGACGGTTCACCTGGTAGTCGTAGTAGGCCTCGTCGTCGATCTCCACGATGGGATGCGAATCCCAGATGTCGGCCAGGTGCGATACGGCGTCGCTGGCCGCGTCACCGGCGTCGTTCCAGCCCTCGAACGCCGCCACGACGACGGTGTTGTGCAGTTCGGGCAGCGTTTGGCCGCCGTCGGGCTCAGCATCCGGCACGGTCACACGATCAGCGTACGGCCTGGGCCTGACCTGTCAGAGCGCTGTCAACGACTGAGGCGAATCCATAGGCCGACTATCCTTGTCATGTGACTGCCGCGAACAAGCCCCGCTACGACACTGATCTCCTTGACGTTCTGGCGCAGCGCGTGGTGGTGGGCGACGGCGCGATGGGCACCCAGCTGCAGGCTGCCGATCTCACGCTGGATGACTTCCGCGGCCTGGAGGGCTGCAACGAGATCCTCAACGAAACCCGCCCTGACGTGCTGGAAGCTATCCACCGCAACTATTTCGAGGCCGGCGCGGACGCGGTGGAAACCAACACCTTCGGCTGCAACCTGTCCAACCTGGGCGACTATGACATCGCCGACAAGATCCGCGACCTGTCGGAAAAGGGCACCGCTATCGCCCGACGGGTCGCCGACGAGCTATCCAGTCCCGGCCGCAAGCGCTTCGTGCTGGGGTCGATGGGGCCCGGCACCAAGCTGCCCACCTTGGGCCACACCGAATACGCGGTGATCCGCGACGCCTACACCGAGGCCGCACTCGGCATGCTGGACGGCGGAGCCGACGCCATCCTGGTGGAGACCTGTCAGGACCTGCTGCAGCTCAAGGCCGCGGTGCTGGGCTCGCGGCGGGCGATGAAGCAGGCGGGCCGCCACATTCCGGTGTTCGCCCACGTCACCGTGGAAACCACCGGCACGATGCTGCTGGGCAGTGAGATCGGTGCGGCGCTGACCGCGGTCGAGCCGCTGGGAGTGGACATGATCGGCTTGAACTGCGCGACGGGTCCCGCCGAGATGAGCGAGCACCTGCGGTATCTGTCGCGGCAGGCCCGCATTCCGGTGTCGGTGATGCCCAACGCCGGCCTGCCGGTGCTGGGCGCCAAGGGCGCGGAGTATCCGTTGCGGCCCGACGAGCTGGCCGAGGCGCTGGCCGGCTTCATCGCCGAGTTCGGGCTGTCGCTGGTCGGTGGCTGCTGCGGCACCACTCCGGACCATATCCGCGCGGTGGCTGCGGCCGTCCCGGACGTCGAGCGCCCGCAGCGTCAGGTGAGCTACGAGCCGGCGGTGTCGTCGCTGTACAGCGCAGTCCCGTTCGCCCAGGACGCCTCGGTCCTGGTGATCGGGGAGCGCACCAACGCCAACGGCTCCAAGGGTTTTCGTGAGGCGATGATCGCCGAGGACTACCAGAAATGCTTGGACATCGCCAAGGACCAAACTCGCGACGGCGCGCATCTGCTGGACCTGTGCGTCGACTACGTCGGCCGTGACGGCGTCGCCGACATGAAGGCCCTGGCCAGCCGGCTGGCCACGTCGTCGACCTTGCCGATCATGCTGGACTCCACCGAAACCCCGGTGCTGCAAGCCGGTTTGGAGCACCTCGGCGGCCGCTGCGCCATCAACTCGGTGAACTATGAGGACGGCGACGGCCCGGAATCGCGCTTTGCCAAGACCATGGAGTTGGTCGCCGAACACGGCGCGGCGGTGGTCGCGCTGACCATCGACGAAGAGGGCCAGGCGCGCACCGCCGAGAAGAAGGTCGAAATCGCCGAGCGGCTGATCAACGACATCACCACCAACTGGGGTGTGGACGAATCGTCGATCCTCATCGACACGTTGACCTTCACCATCGCCACCGGTCAGGAGGAGTCCCGCAAAGACGGCATCGAAACCATCGAGGCCATCCGGGAACTCAAGAAGCGCCACCCGGACGTGCAGACCACGCTTGGGTTGTCTAATATCTCTTTCGGCCTCAATCCTGCTGCACGCCAAGTGCTTAACTCGGTGTTCCTGCACGAATGTCAGGAGGCCGGCTTGGATTCGGCGATCGTGCATGCCTCGAAGATCTTGCCGATGAACCGGATCCCCGAGGAACAACGCACGGTGGCGCTCGATCTGGTCTATGACCGCCGCCGTGACGGCTACGACCCCCTGCAGGAGCTGATGCGCCTGTTCGAAGGTGTGTCGGCGGCGTCGTCGAAGGAATCGCGCGCGGCCGAACTAGCCAAGCTGCCGCTGTTCGAGAGGCTGGCCCAACGCATCGTCGACGGCGAACGCAACGGCCTGGAAGCCGACCTCGACGAGGCGATGACCCAGAAGCCGCCGCTGGAGATCATCAACGAGAACCTGCTGGCCGGCATGAAGATGGTCGGTGAGCTGTTCGGCTCGGGCCAGATGCAACTGCCGTTCGTGCTGCAGTCGGCCGAGGTGATGAAGACCGCCGTCGCGTATCTCGAACCGCATATGGAGAAATCCGATGACGATTCGGGTAAGGGTCGCATCGTCCTGGCCACCGTCAAGGGCGACGTGCACGACATCGGCAAGAACCTGGTCGACATCATCTTGAGCAACAACGGCTACGAGGTGGTCAACATCGGCATCAAGCAGCCGATCGCCACCATTCTCGAAGTGGCCGAGGACAAGAGCGCCGACGTGGTGGGAATGTCGGGGCTGCTGGTGAAATCAACGGTGGTGATGAAGGAGAACCTCGAGGAGATGAACTCGAGGGGCGTCGCCGAAAAATTCCCGGTGCTGCTCGGGGGTGCCGCGCTGACCCGTAGCTATGTCGAAAACGACCTTGCCGACATCTACGAAGGCGAAGTGCATTATGCGCGTGATGCTTTCGAGGGCCTCAAGCTGATGGACACCATCATGAGCGCCAAGCGAGGCGAAGCATCGGACGTCGACAGTCCGGAAGCCATCCAAGCCCGTAAGAAGGAAGCCGAGCGCAAGGCTCGTCACGAACGCTCCAAACGCATTGCCGCACAACGTAAAGCCGCTGAGGATCCGGTCGAAGTCCCGGAACGCTCCGATGCCGCGGCCGATGTCGAAGTGCCCGCCCCGCCGTTCTGGGGTTCGCGGATCGTCAAGGGCCTGGCTGTCGCCGACTACACCGGCATGCTCGACGAGCGCGCATTGTTTTTGGGCCAGTGGGGATTACGCGGGACACGTGGCGGTCCCAACAGCGACGGCCCGTCGTATGAAGACCTCGTCGAGACCGAAGGGCGGCCGCGGCTGCGCTACTGGCTGGACCGGTTGTCCACCGATGGCATCCTGGCGCACGCCGCCGTCGTGTACGGCTACTTCCCGGCTGTGTCCGAAGGTGACGAGGTCGTGGTCCTCACCGAACCCGCACCCGACGCCGAGCAACGCTACCGTTTCAGATTCCCGCGCCAGCAGCGCGGCCGGTTCTTGTGCATCGCCGATTTCGTCCGGTCGCGCGAGCTCGCCCGCGAGCGGGATCAGGTGGATGTGCTGCCGTTCCAGCTGGTGACCATGGGTAAGCCGATCGCCGATTTCGCCAACGAGTTGTTCGCCGCCGACTCCTACCGCGACTATCTCGAAGTCCACGGTATCGGCGTGCAGCTCACCGAAGCGCTGGCTGAGTATTGGCATCGGCGCATCCGGGAGGAGCTCAGGTACTCGGCCGACCGCACGATGGCCGCCGAGGATCCCGACGCCGTCGAGGACTATTTCAAGCTGGGTTACCGGGGTGCCCGGTTCGCCTTCGGGTACGGGGCCTGTCCGGACCTCGAGGACCGCGCCAAAATGATGCAGCTGCTGGAGCCCGACCGTATCGGCGTGACGCTGTCCGAGGAGTTGCAGCTGCATCCCGAGCAGTCGACCGACGCGTTCGTCCTGCACCATCCCGAGGCCAAGTACTTCAACGTCTGAGTAGGCCACCGGTAAGGGCGGACCGGCTATCGCGGATTTCTTCGCCGCGGGCTGGGCGCGATCGATCTGATATCAGTTCGACGACACGCTGTGTCCGCCGATTGGGGGACAGTCGAAATCCGTATACCGGTGGATACCGCCCGACATTGTTAATCGAAACAATTCCTTGAATTCACCAGAATTTTTCCGGCACAAAGTCGAAGCGGCCGGTTTGGCAATGGGTGGTAGCGGCGGTGCGGGTGGCTGAAGGGCTTGAAGTGGGGTTGTGTTCGGCGCGGTGGACGGGCCGCGGTGACGGGATCGGCGCCGCGGTTTTGCTGGGCCCGCCGGGGTTGAGCCCGGGTGCCCGCGGCCGGGATCGCCCGCCAGCGAGCACTGACACGAAAAAGTTGTGCCGGTGAGCGCGCCGATATGGATGGCGGTCCCGCCGGAAGTGCATTCGGCGCTGCTGAGCGCCGGACCCGGGCCCGCGTCCTTGATTGCCGCGGCCCAGGCGTGGTCATCGTTGAGCGCCGAGTACGGCGCGGTGGCAGACGAACTGGCCCCGGTGGTAACGGCGTTGCGGGCCGAGGCCTGGCGGGGAACTGCCGCGGAATGTTGTGGCGACGCCTATGTGCCCTATCTGGCGTGGGTGATGCAGGAAAGTGCCGATTGCGCACAGGTCGCTGCTGTCCATGAGGTCACGGCGGCGGGGTACCAGGCAGCGTTGGCTGCAATGCCCACGCTGGGGGAGTTGGCTGCCAACCACGCCACGCATGCGGTGTTGTTGGCGACAAACTTCTTTGGTGTCAACGCGATACCGATCGCTTTCAACGAGGCCGACTATGCGCGCATGTGGATACAGGCTGCCACCACCATGAATGTCTACGAGACGACTTCTTCGCCGGCGGTTGCTTCGACACCACACACCCCACCGGCGCCAGCCATCATCAAACCTGGCGCCGGCTTCGCAAACGTCACTGAAATAACCATCACACCATTTCCCATTTGGCAGATTCTCCAAATATGGATCGATGCCGTCGTTGGGGTGTTGCATTACATCAAAGAATCGTTAGTGGCTACTATTCTTGCATGGCTGTTCATTCCGTTATGTGTTCTGCTCGCACTGATTGCGCTATTATCCGGACATATCGCCATGGCCGAACAATTCCTTTGCTTCATGGTGAATTTGGCGATTATTCCTTTCGAGTTCTTCCTTGAGGCCGGATGGCTTTGCATCGTGGGTATGGCGGATATCTGCAAACTAGTGATTGCGTGGTTCTTGGGGAATCTGGGATTTGTCGGCGGTCCGGGCTTGGTGACTGACTTGATGATGACGACGACGCTGTCCGGCGGTGCCGCGCTGGGCGTCGGCGCGTTGAAGGGCACGGCGGTGGCGCTGGAGCTGGCGCCGGCGTCGTTTGCCGCTACGGCTGTTGGTGCCGACGGGTCGCTTGCCACTGCTGGCAGCGTGGTTTCACCCGCTGAGTTGGGCGGGGCCGTGGGCTTTGCCGGAACCATCACCAACGGGACCGTCCCGCAGGCCGGGGGGCTGACCACGCTCAGTGGTCACACGTGGTGTGACGGCGTGCCCGTGCCCATGTTGCCAACCGGTTGGGCGCAGACCGTGTGCGGCGATGACTCCACCAGTTTGGTGCTCAGCTGAAGCTGCCCTCGCGCGCGGTTTTCCGCCTCTGACGGTGATGTCGTCAAGGCATCCGAACCGTCGTGGTGGACGACGGCTGTCCACGCAGCTACTGCTTGGTGAGCGCGATCTTCATCTGCGCCTGATAGTCCTCGACATGCTCGCCGCTGACGTCGACGATCACGCGGTGGATTCGGCCGTCGAAGGCAAACGGCGGGTCGTAGTCGGGGGTTACCGAGGAGCCGGTGTTGGCGCCGACCAACATGGCTCCGCCCTGGGCCAGCCGCAGCGGCGTGGTCACCGGAAATTCGCCACGGCCGACCGCGGCGCCGTCGACGAACAGCGTCACGTCGCCCGGAGTTCCTCTGCCGTTCCTGAGGTCCACCGGACCTGTTGGGGTGAATTCCACGCTGAGGAAGTGCCGCCCCGCCGGGACCCGTTGCGCCGAGCGAATCGTGAAGATCTCTTTGGCGACATAGTTGTGCGCATAACAGAGCCGACCGTCCTTGACGTACAAGGTAATTCCCCCGTCATTGCCGCCCATGGACAGCAGGACGCCCGATGATTCCTCGGTGAGCTCAACCTCGGCGTTGATCGAGTATGGCCGGTTGAGGACCTTCGGTGCGGCGGCGGCGGGAATAGCCTGCGTACCTGCATAGAGCACGTATCGCGTGCGGTTCGCGGCGGCAATCTGTGGACGCTCGACGAAAGCGCGGGCCAGGCCGCGGCTGTCGATAGGTAACACGTTGTATCTTCCCGCTTCGCTGTACCAGAGTGTGATCATCGCGATCAGCCGCGCACGCTCCTGCCCGGCCAGGTTGGTGGTCTCGGCGGGATCCCGGGCGACGTGGTAGAGCTCCCACCCGGATTCATCGAGCTGGCTGAGCATCTCCGCGGTGATAACGTCGCCGAACTTGTGAGCGGATTCGGCGAATGACGTTCCCGGCCAAGGACATACGGCGCGCCACCCGTCGTGGTAGATCGAGCGGTGGCCCAGCATCTCGAAGTACTGGGTGAGGTGCCGGGTGGGGGCGGCGTCGTCGTCGAAGGTGTGCGCGAAGCTGACCCCTTCGATCGGCGACTGGGTGACACCGCCGATCGATGTCGGTGGGTCAATGCGCAGCGCCTCGAGCACGGTCGGGACCATGTCGATCAGATGGGTGTATTGGGATCGCACCTCGCCCCGCGCGGCAATACCGCGTGGCCAGGTGACGATCAACGGGTCGCTCGAGCCGCCGCGATAGGTCTCGCGCTTCCACCGCCGAAACGGGGTGTTGCCGGCGTGTGTCCAGCCCCACGGGAAGTGGTTGAACACCGTGGGGCCGCCGATCTCGTCGATGCGGGCCAGTCCCTCCTCGACGGTATCGGCGACGTTGTTGAAGAAGCGGACCTCGGTGACCGAGCCGGTGGGGCCGCCCTCGGCGCTGGCCCCGTTGTCAGAGACCAGCATGAACACCGTGTTGTCGTATTCGTGCAGGTCTTTGAGGAACTGCACGAGTTCGCCGATGTAGTGGTCGGTGTGCTCGAGGAAGCCGGCGAACACCTCCATCATGCGGGCGTAGAGCCGGCGTTCGTCGGCCGGCAGTGTCTCCCAGTCCGCGACATCGGGATCGGGGGCCGACAGCTCGGCCGTTGCCGGCAGGAGCCCGAGTTCTCGCTGTCGCGTGAACACCCGCTGGCGGTAGGCTTCCCAGCCGGCGTCGAACTTGCCGGCGTAGCGGTCGGCCCACTGTTTGGGCACATGGTGGGGTGAGTGTGTCGCGCCGGGGGCGAAGTAGAGGAAGAAGGGCTTGTCCGGGGCGACCTGCTTGGCGTCGGCAATCATTGCCTTGGCTTTGTTCACCAGATCGGGCGTGAGGTGATAGCCCTGCTCCGGGGTGGCTTCGGGTTCGGTTTGGGAGTTGTCTCGTACCAGATCCGGGTAGTACTGGTGGGTGTCGCCGCCCAGGAAGCCGTAGTAGCGCTCGAACCCGCGTCCCAGCGGCCACCGGTCGTAGGGCCCGGCCGCGGTCATCGTTTCCTCCGGCGCCAGGTGCCACTTGCCGACGCAGTAGGTGTTGTAACCCTGGGCCCGCAGAATTTCGGAGAGGAAACCGTTCTCGAACGGTATGTATCCGTCGGAGCCGGGGAACCCGGTCGACCCGTTGGTCAGACACGCCAGGTGGTTGGAGTGGTGGTTACGGCCGTTGAGGATGCAGGAGCGCGACGGCGAGCACAGGGCGGTGGTGTGCATGTTGGAATACCGCAGGCCGTCGGCGGCCAACGCGTCGATGTTCGGTGTCGAGATCGGGCTGCCGAAGCAGCCCAGGTGCCCGTATCCGGTGTCGTCGAGAACGATGAACACCACATTCGGCGCGCCCTCGGCAGGCCGCTTCAGGGCGGGCCAGGCCGGCGTCGACTCGTCGGCCGTGCGGCCGATCACACCGGGAAACGTTGTACCGGGCTGATATTCGGTGATTGCCATGACTTTGTCCTCGCTTCGGCTATCGGTGTCGGGCCGGGTTGAGTTGGTTCAACAACTCGTCGACGTCGATGCCGAAACTGCGCATCCGCGGCGGGAATTCGTGCAACGTCGCCAGGAACCGCATCACTTGCAGCGCGGCGGGACCGTAGAGCCAGGCGTGATTCTCCTGCCACTCGTCGAATCCCCGCGCTTTGTGGAAACGCTCGAACGGGTCGAGCTTGAGGTTGGTGATCAAGGGGGTGGTGAGCTTCTGCTGGATGCCGTTAAACCACCGGTCCTGGGTCTTGAGCAGTACTTTCCAGTCGCCGTAACGTAATCCGTGCAGCGATGTCTCGGTGAAGTAGTAGAACTCCATGCGTTTGGATTTGCCGCGGCCGGTGAGCAGGTCGGTCTGGTCCACTCCGTCGAGGTGCACGCGGTACTCGTGTCCGCCGATGGTGGCGCCCTTCTTGAGCGCGTCCGCGAGATCTGGCTGGCCCAGCATCGACATGATGGTAGGAATCCAGTCCTCCATTGCCATGAACTCCCCGGTGGCGACACCGGCCGGGATCACGCCGGGCCAGCGCACCAGCGCCGGAACCCGGAACGCGCCCTCGTAGCCGCCGACGCCCTTCTCCCGCGCGAAGGGGTGGTTGCCGCCGTCGGGCCAGCTGTTGCAGGCGGCTCCGTTGTCGGTGGACCACATCACCAGGGTGTTGTCGGCGATGCCGAGTTCGTCGAGCAGATCGAGCAGTTCGCCCACGTGATCGTCGAGCTCCATCATCCCATCGGCATAGACGCCGTAGCCGCTCTTACCGTCGTACTCCGGTGCCAGGTTGGTGCGATAGTGCATCCGAGTCGAGTTGTGCCAGACGAAGAAAGGCGTTTCAGCAGCCGCCGCGTCGCGGATGAATCGCTTTGTCTCGGTGAGGAATTCACGGTCGAGGGTGCGTTGTCGTTCGCGGCCGTACGGTCCGGTGTCTTCGATACGCTGGGTCCCGTCGGGATTGGCCCAGCAGTGCAACGCACCGCGCTGACCGAAGCCGAATTTCTGCACAATTTCCGGATTGGTCGGAAAGTCGTACTGTTCGGCGTACTCGCCGGCGTTGAGGTGATACAGGATCCCGAAGAACTCGTCGAAACCGTGCATGGTCGGCAGGTGCTCGTCACGGTCACCGAGGTGGTTCTTGCCGAACTGTCCGGTCGTGTAGCCCAATGGTTTGAGCATCTCGGCCAGTGTTGGATCTTCCTTCTGCAGACCGATATCCGACCCCGGGAGACCGACCGTGGATAAGCCCACCCGGATCGGGTACTGCCCGGTGATGAAGGCGGCCCGGCCCGCCGTGCAGGATGCCTGCGCGTAGTGGTCCATGAAGATCATGCCCTCGTTGGCGATCCGGTCGATGTTGGGCGTCGAGCCGCCCATCATCCCGCGGTGGTAGGCGGAGATGTTCCACATCCCGACGTCGTCGCCCCAGATCACCAGAATGTTGGGACGTGCGGCTGCGTCTACCATTTCGGATGCCATGGTGAACCTCTCCAGCGATGCCAAGTCCCGTGGGGGTTCCGGGTTTGGTTGATTCGCAGGTCAGTGGATGGTCGGTGGGTCTGCATGGGCAGCGTACTGGTCCGGGGTGCGGCAGCTCAGCGCATGCCGGGTTGGGTGGCCCGGGCGGTCGGGTCCGCTTCGACCTGCTGCAGCGCTCGCGAAATCAAACCCCCGCCACCACTGCCGGATCAAGCCGATCATCGACGCGATAGTGATCGCGTTGCACCGTTGCGCTGGCGTGAGTCGCTGACCCCAGCGCCCCGTGAGCAGCGCGAGGTCGTCGAAAGAGCGCGGATTCGACGCGAGGCTCAGAGATGCGCGGTCGACATTGCCGGTCTGCTCGAATTGTTCTGGTGATCGTTACGGCAATCCTGCTTTCAGGGGCGGCTACCGACGTACGAATCCGGTGCGCCTGCCTTTCTTTTCGTCACCCGCAACGGACCGGCAGGTGCAAGGGCCCGCGAATGACGCGGGATGGGACGTAGTCCACTGCGCCTGCGGCGGTAAGCCGGGGGAAGCGCTCGTAGAGGGCTCGTAGCGCAATGGCGCCCTCCATCCGGGCCAGACTCGCTCCGAGGCAATAGTGCACACCTGCGGCGAAGGACAGGTGATCGCGGGCGTTGGGTCTACCGATGTCGAATCTATTCGGCTCGACAAACACCGTTGGGTCACGGTTGGCGGCGGCCAGCAGAGCGACCACCGGGGTACCCGCCCGCAGCTCCAGGTCGACCAGCACGGTGGTCTCCCCGGCCACGCGCACGCTGTACTGGGCGGGCGCCTGCAGTCGTAACGTCTCCTCGACCACGTGATCAGCACGATCGAGGTTCGCGGTGAACGCCTCGCGCTGGTCTGGATTTTCCGATAATGCGACAACTGCGTTGCCGATGATGTTGGAGGTGGTGACGAAGCCGCCGATCAGCAGCGCCTGGCAGGTCGCCAACAGCTGCACCTCGGTCATGTGTCCCTGTGCCACTGCGGTGACCATGGTGCTGATCATGTCGTCGCCCGGATGCCGGGACCGTTGCGCGATGACGGCGGCAAAGTAGTCGGTCATTTCGGCCAGCAGAAGTTGGGTACGATGCCGGTCACGCAGCCCGCGTGCCCCGTCGACCGTTGCGCCGAATTCGATGCCCCAACGCGCGAACCGGAAGTGGTCGTGCGGGGACAAGCCGAGCAGCGCGCAGATCACTTTGCTGGGCACCTGGATCGCGAACTCATCGATCAGATCCACCGGTCCGCTGGGATCCAACTGATCCAGCTGACCGGCGACGACGTCTTCGATGAAGCCACGGTGGCCGCGGATGACTTCCGGACTAAACCACGGCGCCACGACTTTGCGGAGGCTGGTGTGCTCAGGCGGGTTCGCCGATGCCAGCGAGTCGTCCAGCGGATGCACCAACATGCCGCCGTGTTGCCAGTTCAGCGGCCTGAGCTTCAACCGCACCGCCGATGTCGGTGCCGCCAGGAACTTTTCACTGCGCAGGACGTGGCTGCACACCGCATGCGAGGCGGTCATGCACAACCCACTGCTGCCGCGAACCAGATCACCTCGGGCACGTATCTGTTCGTATCGTGCATAGCCGTCGCCGCCTCGCGGCACGCCCAGCACCCCGGCGACGGGGTCACCGAGTGCGGCTGAGGCGGCGAGCCGCAGCCGGGACCGGTAGAGCCGCAGCAGCATTGACAGATCGCTGCGGGCGCTCATCCCGGGATTTCCTGTGTCGGAAGCAGTTTCGGCGCCCGGGTGATTCCTTTTTCGCGCAGTTCCTCTCGGATGCGCTCGCGCAGCATGTACTTCTTGATCTTGGTTCCCGACATCGGCCATTCGTCGACGAACCGAACGTACCGGGGCACCCGGTAGGTGGCGATATTGCCCAGACAGAAGTCGACGATTTCCTGTTCGGTCGCGGCGGCACCGGGTTTGAGTTCCAGGTACGCGGCGGGGACTTCGACGTAATAGTCGTCGGGAGCGGCGACGACCGCGGCGATGTGCACCGCGGGATGACGCAGCAGGAATCCCTCGACCTCGGCCGCGGAGACGTTTTCGCCGCCCACCTTGAGCATGTCTTTGAGCCGGCTGACGAAGGTGACCCGGCCGTCGTCGTCCATGACCGCCACGTCGCCGGTGTGAAACCAGCCATCGTTGTCGAAGCAGCGGGCGGTGAATTCTGGGTCGTGCAGGTAGCCAGTAAAGCAGTTGGGTCCGCGCAACAGCAATTCGCCCTCGGTGCCGGGCGCGACATCATGGCCCGTCTGGGGGTCCACCACCCGGCACTGCATACCGGGCAGTGGGTGTCCGCCGGTGGTCATGCGCTGTTCGAATGTGTCGCTCGGGTGGTTCAACGCCAGAAATCCGGTGGACTCGGTCATGCCGAAACACGACACCTGCACCACATGGGGAAGCCGACGTGCCATGTCGCGCAAACGTTCCGGCACGCCCACGGCCAGCACGAGCCGAAGGGCGGACAGGTCCCGCCGCACGAAGTCGGGCTGGTTGAGCACGGGCAGCCAGATGGTCTCGAAGCCGGGCAGGGCGACGGTGCAGCGTTGGGCTTCCAAGTGGTCCAGGGCGGTATCCGGGCGGAACAAGCCCACATGGCAACAGCAGCAGCCGGCGTAGATGCAGGCGATAGTAAAGGTGATGCCCCCCACGTGGAACAGTGGAAGCGCGTTCCACACCCGATCCTGCCCGGTGAGAAAAAGCCGGGAATCCACCGTGCTCGCGGCCGCCCGGCCGAACGCTTCGTGGCTGATCATCGCGCCTTTGGGGCTTGCGGACGTGCCCGAGGTGTAGAGCACCATGGCGGTGTCGTGCAGCTGAACCAGCTCCTGACGTCGGCGCACCGAAGTGGACCCGATGCGGTCCGCGGCAGCGTGAAAACCTGCTTCGGACAAGACGTCTGGTGCCGACTCGGCCGCGCCGAGCACCACGATCTGTCGCGGGGGGAGCACCGCTTGCGTCGTTGCCGTCAGGGTGTGCAGCAGGGCCGTATCGGTGAACAGTATGCGCATCCGGGAGTGCGAGATCACCTCGGTGAGTTCGTAATCGCGAAACCGGGTGCTCACCGGCACCGGCACGGCACCGACCTTCATGGCCCCGAACAACACCGCAATCGAATCGGGACAGTTGGGCAGCAGCACACCGACGGTCTCGCCCGCCTGCACGCCCAGCGCCAGCAGCCCCCGGGCAACCATATCCGCCCGCGCAGCCAGCTCGGCGTAGCTGATGGTCGCGGTCGGGAAAGCAAGCGCGTCGCGATCAGGGTGCTCGGCGGCCCTGCGGTCCAGCAGAGCGCCCAGCGTGGCGAGGTCGTGGCACTGACGTTCGTTGGCGCCGTCGTGATGTCGCACCGCTGCCCCTCAACACGTTGTACCCGAACAAGGCCGGGTGAGCGTAGGTTACTGCACCACCCGACAGTCGTCGCGGCGCTGTACTGTATCAGCATCGATCCACCACGTGGCAGAGGATTCGCGATGCTCTCGTCGGCCCTTGACCCTCACCACACACCGATCGACCGAGTCGTCGGAGAGGCAATCGAGTACTTCCGACATTGTCGTCAGCCTGACGGTTCTCTTGCGGACAGCCCCACTTCGGCTATGTTCCGGGAATGGGACACCGTCAACGCACTAAAGGCTATCGCGTTGTGGCAGAAAGACGTTCACGTCGACATGGCCGACATCATAGACCCTGCCCTGGGTTTCCTTGCCGCACAGGAGAAGCCGACCGGGATGCTGAGCTGGGGCGGTGCGGAAATCGCATCGGAGCGGTATTGCACCGAAACCAGCAGCGAATACATCACCGTCCTGACCCTGCTCGGCCGAACGGATGAGGGGCGTGCGAAAGCGAATTTTCTGCGCGATAGGCAACGGGCCGATGGCGCCTGGGCAGAAATGCACAGCCACATCCCCAATGCATTCCAGTTGGAGCCGTCGGTGACGGGGTTTGCCCTGCTGGCCCTTGATGGTCTGGATGTCGAGCCGACATACCTCGATGAAGCACTGCACTTTCTGGCCGGCAAGCAGCACCCCGACGGTCATTTCGGCATCAACTGGTACTACTACGCCTCCCACTACTACCTGCTGCGCCCTACGGTGGCAGCGTTGGCGAACTTTGCCAGCTACCCACAGGTGGCTGCGGCCCGCGCTTTCGTGCTGGCCCAGCAGCGGCCTGACGGAAGCTGGTTCAGCCGAGCCGACGGCGCAGGCATCACGGCTGCCCCCGAATTGCACACGGCGCTGGCCCTGGGGACTCTCGCCCACACCGGTATGTCCGCCGACGAGGCCGCGGTGCGCCGCGCGGTCAGCTGGCTACTGGACCACCGCAGACCCGACGGGTCCTGGTTCGGCGGCGAGTATCCGTATCCGCAGGTCAAGGGCTATCGGGAAGTCCATGCTCCGCAGCATGTTTTCACGACAGCTCAGGTACTGGTCGCGTTCCACGAGCTAGGGCTGCGGTGAGCACGCAACCGGAGGAACCCGTCGCCATCATCGGTATCGGCTGCCGACTACCCGGGGGCATCACCGACCACCACATGCTGTGGCGGGCTCTCGAACAGGGCATCGACGCGATCGGGCCGATCCCCGCCGACCGCTGGGATGTTGAGCGTTATTACTCGCCCAAACCGCAACAGCCCGGCCGAATGAATACCCGCAGTGGCGGATTCATCGATGACGTCGATACATTCGACGCGGCCTTCTTCGGCATATCCGGGCGTGTCGCCGAGCAGATGGATCCCCAGCAACGGCTGCTGCTCGAAGTTTGCTGGGAAGCGCTCGAGGATGCGGGCATCGTGCCCGCCGATCTGGCAGGCGGACGAACCGGCGTCTTCGTGGGCGCCTGCAGCCAGGACTACGGCGGGCTGCAATCGGCGCCGGGCGAGTTGGAGGGTCTTGGACCCCATTCCGCCACCGGCACTTTCGTGAGCATCCTGTCCAATCGCCTGTCCTACACGCTGGACCTGCGTGGCCCCAGCATGACCATCGACACCGCCTGCTCCTCGTCGCTGGTTGCCGTGCACACGGCGGTGCAGAGTCTGCGGGCAGGAGACAGCGACCTGGCACTGGTCGGCGGGGTGAACCTGATCCTGACCCCGCAGTTCGGCATCACCTTGAGCCAGGCCGCGATGCTGTCACCGGATGGCCGGTCGCGGGCGTTCGACTCATCGGCCAACGGTTACGTGCGCGGCGAGGGCGCCGCCATCGTGGTGCTCAAGCCGCTCGTGCGGGCGGTCATGGACGGCGACCGGATGTATGCGGTGATCCGGGGGAGCGCGGTCAATCAGGACGGGCGCACCCAGGGCATCACGGTGCCCAACGGCGAAGCGCAGGAGGCGAACTTCCGGGCGGCGTTGGCCGCGGCGGGGGTTGCGCCAGGCGAGGTTGGCTACGTCGAGGCGCACGGCACCGGAACCCCGGTGGGCGATCCGATCGAAGCCAACGCACTGGGGCGAGTGTTGGCGACCGGTCGCCGGCCGGGGAGCGCGGCGCTGCTGGGATCGATCAAGACCAACATCGGCCACCTGGAGGCGGGCGCCGGCGTTGCTGGTCTGATCAAGGCGGCCTTGTGCGTGCACCATCGGCGAATTCCACCCAGCCTGCACTTCCGCACCGCCAACCCCGACATCGACTTCGCCGGCCTGCCCATCGCCGTGGCGACGACGTCCCAACCCTGGCCGGAGTACTACCGGCGCGCCGTCGCCAGCGTCAACTCGTTCGGCTTCGGTGGCACGAACGCGAACGTAGTAGTGACCGAAGCCGCAAAACTCGAGCTGCCGCCGACAACTCCGCCGTTGCGCCCGAGTGTCTTGACCTTGAGTGCCCGCAGCGAACAAGCCCTGGACCTGCTGAGCGCGAAGTACGTCGGACTGCTGCAGACCCGACCACCCGACCTGGAATCGCTGGGCGCGGCGCTGGCGTTGCGGCGCAGCCACCTGGAGCACCGGCTCGCTGTGGTGGCCTGCGATGCCGCCGAAGCCGCCGCGAAAATATCTGCGGGAGAGGTGATTCGCGGACATACGTCGCGTACCGGCAGGAAGATCGCGTTCGTGTTCAACGGCCAAGGCCCGCAGTGGTATGCCATGGGGCGGACGCTGCTGGAATCGTCACCGATGTATCGGGCCAAGGTTCTGGAATGTGACAGGCTGGCCGCGCCGTATCTGGACTGGTCTATCTACGAGGTGCTGACGGCCGACGAACCGTCGTCTCTGGTCGGGGAAACTCAGTATCTGCAGCCCACCATGTTCGCGTTGCAGGTGGCTCTGGTTGACCTGTGGAAATCCTGGGGCGTGCAACCGGATGCGGTGCTGGGCCACAGCATGGGTGAGATCGCCGCCGCGCACGCCGCCGGCGCGCTGAGCCTGTCGGAGGCGCTGCGGGTGATCTGCACCCGCGCCCGCATTCAGGAAAAAGCCGATGTCTCCGGCGGAATGATGTTTGTCACGCTGCCCGCCGCGGAAGTCCGCGAGTTATGCATGCGCGAACCGGACCGGCTGTGGGTGTCAGCGGTCAACAGCCCGCGCTCGACTACCGTGTCCGGCCGGCGCCCGGCGTTGCAAGCGCTGGCGAGCGAACTCGGCAATCGTGGCGTCTTCACCAAGCTGCTCCAGGTGAACTGCGCCTGCCACAGCCCCGACATGGATCCGTTGCGTGACGAGCTGCTGGACTCTTTGGCCGGGATCCAGGCCGGCGACACCACCATCCCGATGTATTCGACGGCCACCGGCGCCCGGATCCAGGGACGCAAACTGGGCACCGACTACTGGTGGGACAACTTCCGCAACCCGGTGCAGTTCGAGCAAGCAGCTGGTGCGCTGTTGTCCGACGGCTACGACACCTTCGTCGAGCTGAGCCCGCATCCGGTGCTGGCCCACTCCCTCAACGAAATCAGCCCCGATGCAGTGGTCGTGTCCTCGCTGGTGCGCCAGAAAGACGACTGGGCGAGCTTCCTCACCGCATTCGCCCGGCTTTATGCCAGCGGTGCCTCGATAGCCTGGCGGCAGCGCTATCCCGCGGGTGCTCCAGTCCTGGACCTGCCCGGCACGGCGTGGGCTCGCCAGTCGTTTTGGAACGAGAGCCCGATCTCTCGCCGTTATCGCACTGTCGGACAACAACATCCGATGCTCAAGCGGGTCGACGGCCCCCGGCCCGCCTGGGAGATCAACTGGGACGACCACCGGCTGTCGTGGGTGCGCGAGCATGAGGTCTTCGGATCGGTC
This sequence comes from Mycobacterium attenuatum, assembly GCF_900566085.1. Classification (GTDB taxonomy): domain Bacteria; phylum Actinomycetota; class Actinomycetes; order Mycobacteriales; family Mycobacteriaceae; genus Mycobacterium; species Mycobacterium attenuatum. Next base: position 75,630 of record NZ_UPHT01000095.1, on the reverse strand, counting down.
ATCGTGCCCGGCGCCTGCTACGTGGAGGCCGCATTGTATGCCGCTCGCGAAGCGACCGGGCGCCCATGCGGTTTGGAGTTCGTCGAATTCGAGCGGGCCTGTGTGCTCGCCGGCGAGCCGCAACTGAGCAGGCTCGAACTCGACGCTGAGCACGGCACGTTCGAATTCCACCAGCGCGCGATCCGCGGCGACACCTGGGTGCGCAATGCCCGAGGCAGATTCCACCCCGTTGGTCCGCCCGTACCCAAGTCCTACGACGTCGAAAACATCCTGTCCCGTTGCGCGAACACTTATGCCGCAGTGGACATCTATGGTCGTCTGGCGGATAACGGATATGTCTACGGGCCGGCGTTCTGCGGCATCGAACGGTTGCACGTGGGCGCTGGTGAGGCTCTGGCCCGGATTCGATCACCTCGCGTTCTGCGAAACCGCTTGGCCGGATATCTGCTTCATCCCGCCATCCTGGATGCCTGCTTTCAGGGCGCGATCCTGCACCCGTCGCGTGACCGCCCCGACCAACTGCTGCCCACCAATTATCTGCCGACCGGAATCGACCGGGTTCGGCTCTACGGCAACACTGCGGCTCCGGCCTGGACCTACACCCGACTCCGCAAGCACGATGACGCCCTGGTGGTGGACATCCATCTGCTCGACGAGCGTGGCGAGTTGATCGCCGAATTCACGCCGCTGCTCGGCAAAGCGGTCCCGCATCCGCCAGCCGCCGCCGAGCGTCTCGAAAACCACTTTTACCGGTTCGTGTGGCAGCCATCCGGTCCGTTGATCCAACCACTCAGCAGCGCACTGACATTGGGGCCCGACGATGTCGCCCACGAGGTCGGCCAGGCTGCCCACCTGCTTGCCGCACGACTGAGTCGACACGTCTACGCCAGCGCCTACCAGCAGGACGTGCGCAGGCTGTGCATCGCGTATGTGCGCGCCTGCCTTGATCAGTTCAAGCCGGACGCCGAGTTCACGGTGGCCGAATTGCCGTCCCTGTTGCCGAAGTACCACCGCGCGCTTGGTGGCATGGTGCGATTGCTGGTCGAGGACGGCTCGGTGACCGAGTACGCTGGCCGCTTCCGCCGGGATTTCGGTTCGGCAACGCACGCCGATCCCGAACAGCTGTGGGCGGATGTCTTTGTGCGCTATCCGGAGAGTGCGTGGGAGCTGCTGCTGCTGCGCCGGACCGGCCCCCGGCTGCACGACGTGCTGACCGGCGCGGTGGACCCGCTGGAACTGCTGTTCCCTTCCGGTACAGCGACGGCGATCGAGCCGATCTACCACAGCTCGCCGATAGCCCGGCTCTACAATCTGCTCGCCCGCCGCATCGTCCACCGGCTGGCCGACAGCGCCGACCCGCGACGCACCCTGCGCATCCTGGAAGTCGGCGCCGGCACCGGCGGATTGGCCGCGAGCCTGTTGCCGGTGCTGCCGCCGGATCGCTGCGAGTACGTGTTCACCGACGTGTCTACCGCATTCCTGGCGGCCGCGCGCGATCGCTTCCGCGACTACCATTTTGTCGACTACCGGGTGCTCGACCTCGAAAACGACGTAACCGTACAGGAATTCAGAGCACACTCCTTCGACTTGGTGGTAGCCGCCGACGTCGTGCACGCCACCACTGACGTCAGGAGGACCCTGCGGGTGCTGCACGGCATGCTCGCTCCAGGCGGCGCGCTGCTGTTGCTCGAGGCTGTTCCCGGCAGTGCCTGGCTCGACCTGACTTTCGGTCTCACCGCGGGCTGGCGGGCCGCCTGCGACGTGCAGTTGCGGCCCGACGGCCCGCTGTTGTCCGCGCGTATGTGGCGGGACGTATTGCGCGAGGCCGGTTTCGACGATGTCGCGACTTTCGACGACCCGAAGCACCCCGGGGCGGGCTCCCAGAGCTTGCTGCTGGCCCGGACGTCGGGGCTCGCGATCGAGCCTCAGGAACGCGGCACAATCAGTCCGCGGCCACTCGGGAACTGGTTGATCGTGGCCGGCGCCGACCCGCTGGGCAAGGATCTGGCCGCCCGAATCGAGCGGCACGGTGGCCGAGCCGTTCTAACGGACAGCGTGAGCGACGAGGCTGTCGATACGGTGAAACCGGACGCGATCGTCGACCTGCGCAGTGCGACTGAACTGCCACTGGACCAGGCGTTGATCGAGTCTTGCGTGCAACTCGTCGATTTGCTGAAGAGCGTGTGTCGCGGCGATGCGCAGCAATGGCCGCGCGTGTATGTGTTCACCCGCGGGGTCCACGCCTTCCGTAACGAGGACGTGAACCTGTCCGGCTCCCCCGCATGGGGAGTCAGCCCGACGGTGCGCCTCGAACTGCCGTCATTGCACTACACCGTGATCGATCTCGACCTCACGCCGTCGGCGGGGGAGCTGGATGCGGTCTGGGCCGAACTGCACACACCCGACGATGAACGTGAAATCGCGCTGCGCGCCGGCGAGCGGTTCGCGCGCAGGCTCGCCCCCGTCCGTCCAGAGCCGCATGCCCTTCCCGCCGCCGACCTGCCGCCCGACACCGGATTCGCGCTTGCCGTGACAACGGCCGGATCACTGGACGAATTGCGCTACCACACCGAAAAGCGCCGAGATCCGGACGCCGGAGAGGTGGAAATCGAGGTGCTGGCAACCGGACTGAATTTCCTGGACGTCATGACCGCCCTCGGGCAGGTGCCGCCCCTGGAATCGGCCGAGGGCTACCGCTTCGGTGCCGAATGCGCGGGAATCATTACCCGGGTCGGCGCGGGTGTATCTGGCCTCACCGTCGGGGACGCCGTGGTGGGGGTCAGCACCATGCAGGGAACCGCTGCCGGCTACGTCACGCTACCGGCGACCGGCGTCGTCGCCAAACCCGCCAATCTGAGCTTCGAGGCCGCCAGCTCGGTGCCGATCGTGTTCCTCACCGCGTGCTACGCCCTGGTCAAACTGGCTCGACTGGAAGCTGGCGAACGGGTACTCGTCCACGCCGCTGCCGGTGGCACCGGTATGGCGGCCATTGAGATCGCGCGCCATCGAGGCGCCGAGGTATTCGCTACCGCGGGCAGCCCGGAAAAACGAGAACTATTGCGAGCGCTTGGTGTGACGCATGTGTTCGATTCTCGTTCAATAGATTTCGCCGACCAGATTGCTGTCGTCACCGACGGCGCGGGAGTAGACGTGGTGGTGAACTCGCTTGCCGGTGAATCGGTGTCGCGCAGCATCGCGTGTCTGGCGCCCTACGGCCGGTTCGTCGAACTCGGCAAACGAGACCTGTTGCACGACCGCCGGATTGGCCTGCGTCCGTTCTTGGGCAACCTCGCCTACTACGCGTTCGACCTGCGGCAACGCATTGTGGACCGACCCGATGAGGTGCACGCCGAGTTGACGACGCTGATGGGCCGCTTCGCCGCCGGTGAACTGATCCCGGTGCCCTACCGTGCTTTTCATCCTTCCCAGACCACGGCCGCCTTTCGGCACCTGGCCGCCGCGCGCCATATCGGCAAACTAGTGCTGGCCATGGCGGAGCGGGAATTCCCCGTGGTGCAGCCCCCCGAATCGCCGTCCATACCGGGAACCTGGCTGATCGCCGGTGGCCTCGGCGGCGTCGGCCTGGCGATGGCCGAGCACCTCGCCGATGTCGGGGTGCGCCACCTGGTGCTGGTCGGGCGTTCCGGTGTGCCCGACGCCGATAGCGCCGCCAAGGTCGAACACCTGCGGCTCCGCGGCGTGCACGTTGAGGTCGAGGCCGCGGACATCAGCTTGCGGGCTTCCGTGGCCGCGCTGCTCGAGCGCATCGAGCGCGAGTTGCCGCCGCTGCGCGGCGTGCTGCACTGCGCGATGGTTCTCGACGACGCCCTGCTCATCGACCTGGACCGACCACGCATTACAAAAGTATTGGCGCCCAAGGCGTTTGGCGCCTGGCATCTGCACGAGTTGACCGCGCACCTGCCGCTGGACGCGTTCGTGCTGTTTTCCTCAGCCGCCTCGATGATCGGCAATCGAGGTCAGGCCAATTACGCGATGGCCAACGCCTTCCTCGACCACCTCGCCCAGGCCAGGGCGGCCCGCGGACAGCGAGTGCTCTGCGTGAACTGGGGCGCGATCTCCGACGTCGGATACGTGGCCCGGCACGACGACGTGGGCCGCATCGTGGCCATGACCGGCATGCGATCCTTCACCTCGGCCCAAGCGTTCGACGCTTTGACCAGTTTGTGGAGTACTCGCCTGCCGCAGGTCGGCGTCTTGCCGATGGACTGGCCGCAGTTCTTTCGCCGCCACGGCACGCAAGCGCACACCCAGCCCCGTTACGAGCACGTGGTGGACCCCGCCTCGGGGACGGCGGCTGCCGCCGAGTCGGCCGGCTCGCTGGGCCAACGGCTGGGCAGGCAGCCCCCTGAGGCGCGCGGTGAGTTGGTGATTGCCGCACTCAAGGCTCGCCTCGCCGCGGTGCTTGGCATTCCGCGCGACGAGCTGGACGTGGATATGCCGTTGACGGACTATCTGGATTCGCTGGTTGCGGTCGAGATCGGCTCGTGGCTGGAGGGAGAGTTTGGCATCAAGGTCGCCGTCATGGAATTGATGCGGGGGCCCAGCGCCACGGAGCTCTCAGCTCAGGTGCTGACTCAAATGGAGCAGCTGTAGCTGTCGACCAGACGGCCGTCCCGGTGCCCGATACCTTGCGCATAGCGACACCTGGCGGGAAGCCGCGCGCGCTCGATCACTGCACCTCTAAGGTTCCGGAAAGCACTGCCGTGTCGCGTCGTTCGGGCACCGAGGTGATGAATACACAGTGCGGTCCCTCCACCCACATCCGGGTACGCAGCAGTTCGCCTGGGAACACCGCGTGCAAGAATCGAGCCGAATATCTGCGCACCCGTGTTGGGTCGTTGGCCAGTAGCTGCTCCACCAGCGCCCCGCAGACAATCCCATACGTGCACACACCTTGCAGAATCGTGCCCGGGAATCCCGCCGCCCTGGCGAACGCCGGGTCGGTGTGCACGTTATCGGTCATCTTGCTTCCGTGGATGAATTTGTGGTACTCGATCGCCTGGTCCGCCCGGGTTTGGGTGTCAGCCACGGCGGTCGGCTCACAATCGGGCACCGAGTGTGTCGTCGGCACCGCGTGGCAGCCTCCGGTACTTCCTTGGGTGTGTGCGTGGATGCGCGATGTCGCCGTGATCCAAGGTGCACCGTCGTGGTCGACGAGTGCGCCGCGCTGGACCAGCACCGCTACCGGCCCATGATCCTCGACGTCGATCACCTGACCGCAGGACTGCGACAGGCCGTGCGGTGGAATCGGCCGATGTACCACAATGTCTTGTTCTTCGTGCAGTAGATCGCCCCGGTTCAGTCGGATTCCCGGGAAGCAGATTTCCGGTCGCTGCGGGCGGAAGAAGTCGGGAGAGGCTACCCCGAAGATGCCGGGCCCCGTCATGGCGAACGTGGGCAAGACGGTGCTACCAGCCTTAAACCGACATACCGCGTGGTGATAACCACTCACGTCACTGGGTGACCACCGGAATGTCTGATCTGGCCACCGCAGGCCAATGGCCGTCTCGCGATCGATGTACATGGCTAACAACGGCCGATGGAACCCGCACGGCTCCCGGTGGCCCTCTCTTGTGCAGGCAGCGTCGATGCCTCGGCTATCGGATGGCGCCCTGGCGCTCGCGGAATTCGACGAAGCGCACGACGTGACCGATCGATACGCCAGCGTCGGCGAAGCTCAATCCAAGCCCGGCCAGTACCGGTCGATCGATTCGTTGGTGACATGACGGGATCCCCTAACCTCGGCTACAACCTACGCCGAGCCGACATGCCCGCCTCGAAAAGCTCGAAAAGCTCGAAAAGCCAGAAGGCGCTCCGGCCATCGGCGCGTGGCCCATTCAGGTGGTGTCGAGGCAGCCAAGCTCTGAATTCCGTCATGAATTCAAAGCTGGTTCGTCAAGCCACTCCGGCTGGCCGAGTCGAATCCGACAACGTAGGGCCAGAAGCAGATTCTCGAAACACGCATCGCCGGCCTTTGGTTGCCGGTGTTTCGGCCTGCAGCCGCTGCCCTCGTTCGGGTGCCTGTCGACATTGCTGCCCATTTCGAGGCACTGCCGGCGCCGGTCGTATCGATGCCATCAGTCGTCATCGGAGGACGAGTCATCATCGATGCCGTTTGAATCGTATGGGCGTTCGTATGGGTATTGCGGCCGGACCTGCTCTTGGCTGTATGGTTTCAGAATTAACCAGCTAGGAGAACGGCTGAGAATCTCAGACCGTGCAAAAACGTTACCATAATTGGCAACGGAATCCTTATCGAATACCAGCTCACCGTTTTCGTTGGTAAAAATGTATGTATCAAAGGGGCGACTAAGGAAATAGTCATTATTTTCGGGGTAGTTCGCCGAGGGGAACGGATTCCTAAGTTCGGACTCACTGTCAATCATGCTGCCGTTAGGGTATCTGAAATCTACATTAGGCGGTTCCTGTTGGTAATATACTTCAGGAACGCTCAGATCATCGTTGCCGAAAGTGTTTGCATTGCTGTTGTTTGTTTGACTGACACCTGGAGTCCAATTGCTATCGATGGTTACGTTGTTCATGTTCTCATCGATAAAGTAGTTGACGAAGTTATTATCCATATCGCCATTGGGGCCATTATCGTCGACGATAACCGGGTTGTGGACCATGTCGTCGACGATGCCCTCGCCGTAGTTGACAACGTGATCGTAGTTGTTGGTGCTGACATCTCCGTAGGTGGTGTCTACGAAATCATAGGTCGTGGTGTCGCTAACGCTGTAGTCGGTGTTATCATTATTAATGTTTCCCAGCGAACTATCATTGACGTCGATAGTGTTCGAGTTGTTGCTAGAATCGCCACCATTGCTTCCGGAATTGTCGCTGTCGTGGTAGCTGGAATTGTCATTTGTGCAGGTGTCAAGTTTGAATCCGCCGTGACCAGTCAGGGTGATGGCCAACCTGCCGGCGTTGATGTCGGTGGCACCAATGGTGAGGGCGTCGATGGCGGCCGTGGCGCCACTGGTCAATGTCAGTGCGCCTAGCGCGACAGCGGCGGCGCATGTACGGCGCTGCACTTTGGCAACGCTGGTTGGGCATTGTCGCACGTGATATTCAGCGGCGCTACCGTCACCTGAGGGCGTGGTACCTTGGGGCAGTCGCGGCATAAACAATAAAACTCTCCTTTTATTGTGTGCATGATCCATCTTGCACAAACTTACTTAAGACTCCGGAATTATTAAATTTCGGAGATTTGATCAGCGGCCACAACTATCGATTCGGTGAAATTCAGCTGGGCCTACCGAAACTCGACCACCGAGGATGCCGGATGGCGATGATGCTGTAGCAACCAGTTCGGTCTGCTAAGACCGCTGTGGGTGACTGCTACGTCGAACAGCTGGGCGGCTCGCTGCCGGACTGTCGGCGCGCTCAAGCCGAATGCCCACCACATGGCACTGGTTACCGAAGGTGCCGAAGCGTCGGCACGCTCCCTTGTGGGGGTGGGGGAACCGGACCACTTAGACCAGTTAGCCCCGCCGCAGGAGCCAGCGACACCGGATCAGCCGCAGCGACCGCCGCGGCGATGACCGGCGCCGCCGCAGCCTGCGCGGCAGCCAACCGGGCAGTCAGTGCCTCCGCCGCCGCGGCCGCGCCAGCCACGCCCTCAGGAACCACCCGCAGGGTCACCTCGGCACTCCTCAAAGATGTCAGGAATCACGCCAAATCCCTTATTGCCAAACGACTTAACGAACTGAACCATGTGACGCAGTCGTTGACAAGGCTGAGTCGATACATTTACTCGTTAAGGCATTAAGTAGCAGTTATCAACCGGGTCTCAGCTCCAGAGCCGCGACGCCGTGTCGACGTCGCGCAGCAACGATGTCGACCAGCTCAGGCAGGCGCGCCGAACCGACTCCCGGACCGTCGGAAAAGAACAGGCAGTCCAGATCCCCCTGCCCCGCTGATTCGCCGGCGCAGCCGCGCCCGGCCTCGTTCAATGAATACCCGGGAGCACCGTTGGACAGCCTGTTCAACTCGAACGACAGTTGCCGGGCGAAATTTGCGGTCAAGCTCACCTAGTCGATTGCCGCCCGAGGCCGGCCCGCGTCCAGGCAGTCGGACGGCCACGGCACGGCGGTCGGGTGCGGCAGGCAGATCTCAGTTGCCGGCAGAGCCGGGGCCCGAGCGAAACCGCCGTGACTCCGCTCGCCGGCGCATGGAACAATCGCTGGCCGTGAAGACCTTCGAGGATCTGTTCGCCGAACTCGGCGATCGTGCCCGCACCCGGCCCGCCGGCAGCGCTACCGTAGCCGCGCTGGACGCCGGGGTGCATTGGCTGGGCAAGAAGATTCTGGAGGAAGCCGGCGAGGTGTGGCTGGCCGCCGAGCACGAAAGCAACGACGCCTTGGCAGAGGAGATCAGCCAATTGCTGTATTGGACGCAGGTGCTGATGATCTCTCGCGGGCTGGGTCTCGACGACGTCTACCGGAAGCTGTGAGCATGTTGCGTGTGGCCGTTCCCAACAAGGGTGCGTTGAGCGAACCGGCCACCGAGATTTTGGCCGAGGCCGGCTACCGGCGCCGTACCGACCCCAAAGACCTGACCGTCATCGACCCGGCCAACAATGTCGAATTCTTCTTCCTGCGGCCCAAAGACATAGCGATTTACGTGGGTTCGGGACAGCTCGACTTCGGGATCACCGGACGCGACCTGGTCTGCGATTCCGACGCGCCGGTACGGGAGCGATTGGCCCTGGGGTTCGGGTCGTCGAGTTTTCGCTACGCCGGTCCCGCCGAGCGGGATTGGACGACGGCTGACCTGGCCGGAAAGCGGATCGCCACCGCGTATCCGAATCTCGTCCGAAAAGACTTGGCTGCCAAGGGTATTGAAGCAACCGTCATCCGCCTCGACGGCGCCGTGGAGATCTCGGTGCAACTCGGCGTGGCCGACGCCATCGCCGACGTCGTGGGCTCCGGTCGCACGCTGAGCCTGCACGATCTGGTGGCGTTCGGTGAGCCGCTGTGTGATTCGGAGGCGGTGCTCATCGAAGGCGCCAACCGCGACGGCGCCGAGCACAGCGAGGCGCGCGATCAGTTGGTCGCCCGGGTACAGGGTGTGGTGTTCGGTCAGCAATACCTGATGCTGGACTACGACTGTCCGCGCGCAGTGCTGGGCCGGGCCACCGCGATCACGCCCGGACTGGAGTCGCCGACGATCGCTCCGCTTGCCGACCCGGACTGGGTCGCCGTCCGGGCGCTGGTGCCGCGCCGCGGGGTCAACGGTGTCATGGATGAGCTTGCCGCCATCGGGGCCAAAGCGATTCTGGCCTCCGATATCAGGTTCTGCCGATTCTGATCGCGGTAACACTCGGTAGGACGGCTGCTGTGTTAGCGTCCGCGGTGGACTGATTGCCCGTGGTCATGCATGGGCGGTCTCCGTATGGTCGCCAGGCTGTTCTACTGTCCCCGGAAGGGATCGGTGTGACGCACGTACTCGTCCTCGTCTTGGCTTTGTTGATCGGTGTGGTCGCCGGGTTGCGATCGGTGACCGCTCCCGCGGCAGTCTCCTGGAGCGCCTTCCTCGGCTGGATAAACCTCAACGGCACCTGGGCATCGTGGGTGGGCAACATCGTGACGGTGGTGATTCTCAGCATTCTTGCGGTCGCCGAACTGGTCAACGACAAGCTCCCCAAGACGCCGCCGCGTACCGCTGCGCCGGTGTTCGCGGTGCGGATCATCCTTGGCGGGTTCGCCGGCGCGGTGATCGGCACCGCATGGGGCTACAAGTTCGGCGGAGTCGGCGCCGGGGTGGTCGGAGCGGTGCTGGGCACCCTGGGTGGCTACCACGCGCGCCGACGATTGGTGGCCGCCGGCGGCGGCCGTGACCTGCCGATCGCACTGCTCGAGGATTCGGTGGCCGTCTTGGGCGGATTCGCCATTGTGGCATCGGCGGCCGCGCTATGACGCGTCGATTCGACTCGATCATCGTCGGCGCCGGCCAGGCCGGTCCGCCACTGGCGGGCCGGCTGACCGCTGCGGGTGAACAGGTCGCAGTCGTGGAGCGCAAGCTGATCGGCGGCACCTGCGTCAACAACGGCTGCATCCCGACCAAGACGTTGGTGGCCAGTGCCCACGCGGCCCACGTGGCCCGTCGCGGCGCCGAATACGGGATCGGCACCGGAGCGGTCAGCGTGGACATGGCCAAAGTCAAGGCGCGCAAGGACGCCGTCATGCTCAACGACCGCCTGGGCGTCGAGGACTGGCTGGAAAACATGGACGGCTGCACCGTGATCCGCGGCCACGCCCGGTTCGAGGATCCGCACACCTTGCGGGTCGGTGATGAGCGGCTGCAAGCCGACCGGTTCTTCCTCAATGTCGGTGGCCGGGCGGTCGCGCCCAGCATCCCCGGGCTTTCCGACGTCGACTACCTCACCAACGTCTCCATCCTCGAACTCGACACGCTGCCGCAGCATCTGGTGATCGTCGGCGGCAGCTACATCGCGCTGGAGTTCGCCCAGATGTATCGCCGCTTCGGAGCCCAGGTCACCGTCGTCGAGCGCGGCCCACGGCTGGCGTCCCGGGAGGACGAGGATGTCTCGGCGAGCATTAGAGAGATCCTCGAAGCCGAGGGAATCGGCGTCGTCGTCAACGCTGATGATGTGCGAATTGTAAAGAACAGCAACGGCTTCGAGCTGACACCGAGTGCTGGTGCCACGCCGCTTCACGGTAGTCACCTGCTGATGGCGGTGGGACGGCAACCCAACACCGACGAGCTGGGTCTGGAAGCGGCCGGTGTGCGGACCGACGCGCGCGGCTACATCACCGTCGACGATCAGCTCAAGACCAATGTCGACCACATCTGGGCGCTGGGCGACTGTAATGGCAAGGGCGCCTTCACCCATACGTCGTACAACGATTTCGAGATCGTGGCCGCCAATTTGCTCGACGACGACCCGCGTCGGGTCAGCGACCGCATCCTCACCTACGCCCTTTATATTGATCCGCCGCTGGGGCGCGCCGGAATGACCGTAGCTCAGGTTCGCGCGTCGGGCCGCAAGGCGCTGGTCGGCAAGCTACCGATGACCAAGGTCGGCAGAGCCGTGGAAAAGGGTGAGACGCAAGGGTTTATGAAGATCGTGGTGGATGCCGACACCCACGAGATCCTCGGTGCGGCCATCCTCGGCGTCGGTGGCGACGAGGTCATTCATGCCATTTTGGACGTCATGTCCGCCAAAGCGCCCTACACCACGCTGTCGCGCACGATGCACATCCATCCCACGGTCAGCGAGCTCGTTCCCACGATGCTGCAGCAAATGGAGCCGCTCGGCTAGCGGCGGTTCGCCCCCATCGGCTCAGGCGGGCGCCCGGCGCTGGACGAGGAGCGTCTGGGCCGAGGTGCCGATGAAGCCGGTCTTGTCGTAGACCTCAGCGGTCGTCACACCGACGCCGTCGGGGCCGACCGACGCGCGAGCGCGCAGCGCGAAATCGTCACCGGCTGGAAGTCGGTGCAGGTGCACCACGGTGTCGGTGTTCATGAAAAGGAACTGATTCGGGTCCAGGACCGCTCCGACACCGTTGGCGCAGTCCACCACGACCGCAAGCCGCTGCAGCGCCGTAGTGGGGTCGGTGTCAACGATGTGAGCCGTTGGCGTGAACCAGGACACGGCCCCCGATTGCCCGCCGGACTGTTGGGGGCGCCAGTTGATCGCATCGAAATAGCCGCCAGCATCGGCGAAGACGGCCGGAAGGGGCTCGGCGGATGCTTCCACCACCGGCGGATACCGCTCTGATGCGACGTCGGCGGTGTCACTGACCGCCATCAGCCATGCCGCCACCCGGGCCACCGCCCGGGTGGATCCGTCCTCGCGATCGGCGCGCAGCTCGGCGACTGTCAGGCAGACCCGCGACCCAGGGCGTTCCACCCAAGCTCGGGCACGCACTGGAGCCACCGGGATGGCCCCGAGAATGTCGAGGCCCAGCCTGCCGATCCGCAGTCCCGAGTTCGCGGACACCTCTTCGATCAGCTTTGTCAGAAGCGCCAACGGGGGTGAGCCATGCTGGATTTCGGGATTCCAGTTGCTTCGCGTGTAGTCGGTGGAGTCGAAGAGCAGATATTCACCTTCGTCGCCGAGGCGACGGTAGAAGCAACCGTTCATGCCGCCGGTTCGCTAGGGCGCGAAACGGTATCGGCACCCGGATGATTCGGCCAACCAGGGTATGGCGGCGGCGTCCCGCCGAAGGCCGGGCAATGCGCCTGGTGCAGACACCAATCGCACAGCCGGGACGGATTCGGGCGGAAATCTCCTGACTTGCCCGCGGATTGGATCGCACGCCAGATCGCCATCAACGTCTTCTCGAAACGCAGCAGCTCGTCCCGGTCCGGCGAGTAGTCCAGCACCTGGCCGTCGGCCAGGTAGATGAGTCGCAGCCGGGCGGGCGGCACGCCACGCGACCGAAACAGCGCCACGCCGTAGAACTTCATCTGGAACAGTGCCTTGAACTCGGCCAGTGCTCGCGCGGCCGGCGGCGCCTTACCCGTCTTGTAGTCGACCACCCGCAACTCGCCGGTGGCGGCGACGTCGATCCGGTCGATGTAGCCGCGCAACAGCGTGCCGTCGGCCAACTCCACCTCGACGCGTTGCTCGCAGCTTTGCGGGTCGAATCGTGTCGGGTCTTCCAGCCGGTAGTACCCCGACAGCAAGTCGCGTGCCTCATTGAGCAGTTCCTGTGGTTGCAGGCCACCGGCCAGGTCGGGCTCGCGGGCGATCACCTGCTCCCAGGCCGACTCGACAAGCGACCGCGCGGTCTCCGGGACGCGCTGCACCGCGGGCAGGGCGTAGAGCTGTTCGAGTGCGGCGTGCACGACCGATCCGCGCAGCTGCGGCGCGGATGGGGCTTCGGGCAGCCGGTCGATCGCCCGGAACCGGTACAGCAGCGGGCATTGCTTGAAATCGGCCGCGCGTGACGGCGACAGCGCCGGCCGGATCCCCAGATCCGCGCGGGGTGCCAGCTGGTCCGTCATGCTCGCAGCCTAAGACCGGGCGCCGACAACCCCGGACATCGGTGACGGCGAGTCGGCTGGCACGCTAGACGGTGTGCCAGCAACCGGTCCCTTCACCGCCGGCGAACGCGTTCAGCTGACCGACGCCAAGGGCCGCCACTACACGATGGTGCTCACCGCGGGCAACGAGTTCCATACCCACCGCGGATCGATTGCTCACGATGCAGTGATCGGGCTGCAGCAGGGCAGCGTGGTCAAGTCCAGCAACGGTGCCCTGTTTCTGGTGCTGCGCCAGCTGCTGGTCGACTACGTGATGTCGATGCCGCGTGGTCCGCAGGTGATCTACCCCAAAGATGCCGCGCAGATCGTGCACGAGGGCGACATCTTTCCCGGCGCCCAGGTGCTGGAAGCCGGGGCCGGTTCCGGTGCGTTGACGCTGTCCTTGTTGCGGGCGGTCGGGACCGAGGGCCGGGTGATCTCCTACGAGCAGCGCGCCGACCATGCCGAACACGCCTGCCGCAACGTGACGAATTTCTACGGCGGGGCTCCGCAGAATTGGCGGTTGATCGTGGGCGACGTCGCCGACTCGGACCTGCCGGACGGCACATTCGACCGGGCAGTGCTGGACATGCTGGCGCCGTGGCAGGTGCTGGACTCGGTATCGCGGCTGGTGTCGGCCGGCGGGGTGCTGGTGATCTACGTGGCCACCGTCACCCAACTTTCGACAGTCGTGGAGGCGCTGCGGGCTCAACAGCATTGGACCGAACCACGATCATGGGAGACGCTGCAGCGCGGCTGGAACGTTGTCGGGCTGGCCGTGCGGCCGCAGCATTCGATGCGCGGCCACACCGCATTCCTGGTGGCCGCACGCCGACTGGCCCCCGGGGCCGTCGCGCCGGCACCGCTTGGCCGCAAGCGCCAGGGACGTGACGGTTAGCGCTGCACGTCGTCGTGCTAATCGTCACTGCGGTGCAGACCCCGGCGCACTGACAGCAGCTCCAACTCGGGGTGTGCGGCCACCAGCCGTTCGGCCGCGTCGAGGACATCGACGGCGTGGCTGCGGTCGCCCGACACCATGGCCACTCCGATGCCGGCGCGCCGGTAGCGATCTCGCCAGCCCGTCTCGGCGGCCGACACGCTGAACTTGCGTTGCAACTCGGCCACAACGGGACGAACGACCGACCGCTTTTGTTTCAGTGATCGCACGTCGCCCAGCAGCACGTCGAATTCGAGCCAGCCGATCCACATCCGCGCTCAGCCGGGCGGGGTCGGGGTCGGAGACGGGACGCTCGTTTCCGGGGGCGGAGCGGGACCTGGCTCCGGGTTTGGAGTGGGGGACGGGCCCGGCTCCGGGTTCGGACCGGGCGCGGGGCTGGAAGCAGGCGATGAAACTCGAGAACTGCTGAGCGCCAACAACATCTCTGCGGTTCGCCGGGAAAGCTGCCAACCGCCCTGGCTGGGTTTGAACTCCATCGGGAAGGTGAACTCGTGATTGTCGGGTTTGGCTGTGGTGACGACGATGGTGGCCGTCACGTCGGGCGGGTTCACATCCGACCACGCGAGGCTGCTTGCCGCGAAATTCAGTGGCAGGTAGCCGCCGTCCCGCGCGGCGGTGGTGAACCGGTCCAGGGCGGCGGCCGTCTCCGGTGTTGCCCCCTCGATGAGGTTTGCCTTGTCGGCTCCGGCTACCGCGGGATCAGCCAGCCGCGACAGCACGTCGATCAAGGCGTCGGGGGAAGGTAGGGCAGTGGTGGGTATCGGCGCGACGGAACTCGAAGTGGCCGACGGCGCCGAGGCGATGGGCGACGTCGTGGACGCATGCCGCGAACACCCGGAGAGCACCGACACCGCGAGGGCGACGGCGCTGACGACCAGGGTCACGGCTGCGTACAGGTGGCGTTGCATCCAGCGGCAGGCTCGGCTATCGGCGGTTCACAGCGGGCCGTGGTGGTCCCGGCAAGCAGACCGACACTGCACTCGACATCACACCATCGGCCTCCGCATCGTTCCGGGCGCGGGGCGCAGCGGCTGTGGCGAGGGATTTCACGGTCGCGGCGCTCCTTTCGATCGGGCCGAGTGGAAGCCGAGATTACCAGCGCGAAACAACATGTTATTTCCGGCGGCATTTGGTTCCGCACATGAATCCGCGATGGCCGGTAGCGTTGAGGTATCCGCCGCACCGCTCTGGTGCGGGAAAGGAGGGCAACATGGCTGAATCAGAGCGTTCTGAAGCTTTTGGGACACCCCGCGATATGCCCCTGCCCAGCATCGATGCTGTCGAACTGGAAGAGCTGCGGCGGGAAGCCGCGCTGCTGCGCGAGCAACTGGAGAACGCGCTGGCGCAGCAGGGCCCCTCGCGATCCGCGCGCGATGTGCATCAGCTGGAAGCCCGTATCGACTCCCTTGCCGCGCGCAATTCGAAATTAATGGAAACTCTTAAAGAAGCTCGCCAGCAATTGCTGGCACTGCGTGAGGAGGTTGACCGCCTCGGGCAGCCGCCCAGCGGTTACGGCGTGTTGTTGGCCGCCCATGATGACGACACGGTCGACGTCTTCACATCGGGCCGCAAGATGCGCCTGACATGTTCTCCGAACATCGACGCCCAGTTGCTCAAGAAGGGCCAAACGGTCCGGCTCAACGAGGCGCTGACGGTCGTGGAGGCCGGCAAGTTCGAATCGGTGGGCGAAATCTCCACGTTGCGCGAAATCCTCGCCGATGGTAATCGGGCTCTGGTGGTCGGTCACGCTGATGAGGAACGCATCGTGTGGTTGGCCGAGCCGCTGGTTGCCGAGGACCTGCCCGACGGCGTTCCCGACGCTCTCAACGACGACACCCGCCCGCGCAAGCTGCGGCCCGGTGACTCGCTGCTGGTCGACACCAAAGCCGGATACGCCTTCGAGCGCATTCCCAAGGCCGAGGTCGAGGACCTGGTGCTGGAAGAGGTGCCGGATGTCAGCTACGAGGACATCGGTGGCCTGACTCGCCAGATCGAGCAGATCCGCGACGCCGTGGAACTGCCCTTCTTGCACAAGGAGTTGTACCGCGAGTACGCGCTGCGCCCGCCCAAGGGTGTGTTGCTCTACGGCCCGCCCGGCTGCGGGAAGACGCTGATCGCCAAGGCGGTGGCCAATTCACTGGCCAAGAAGATGGCCGAGGTTCGCGGCGACGATGCCCGCGAGGCCAAGTCGTACTTCCTCAACATCAAGGGCCCCGAGCTGCTGAACAAGTTCGTCGGCGAGACCGAGCGCCACATCCGGCTGATCTTCCAGCGCGCCCGCGAAAAGGCGTCGGAAGGAACGCCGGTGATCGTGTTCTTCGACGAGATGGACTCCATCTTCCGCACCCGCGGCACCGGGGTCTCCTCGGATGTCGAGACGACGGTGGTTCCGCAGCTGCTCTCCGAGATCGACGGGGTGGAGGGGCTGGAGAACGTCATCGTGATCGGCGCCTCCAACCGCGAGGACATGATCGACCCGGCGATCCTGCGACCCGGACGCCTGGACGTGAAAATCAAGATCGAACGCCCGGATGCCGAAGCGGCGCAGGACATTTTCTCGAAGTACCTCACCGAGGAATTGCCGCTGCACGCCGACGACCTCGCCGAGTTCGGCGGTGATCGCACCGTCTGCATCAAGGCGATGATCGAAAAGGTCGTCGAGCGCATGTACGCCGAGATCGACGACAACCGGTTCCTGGAGGTCACCTATGCCAACGGTGACAAGGAAGTCATGTACTTCAAGGACTTCAACTCCGGGGCGATGATCCAAAACGTCGTCGACCGGGCCAAGAAGAACGCGATCAAGTCGGTGCTGGAGACGGGCCAGCCGGGTCTGCGCATCCAGCACCTGCTCGACTCGATCGTCGACGAGTTCGCCGAGAACGAGGACCTGCCCAACACCACCAACCCCGATGACTGGGCGCGGATTTCGGGCAAGAAGGGCGAGCGGATCGTCTACATCCGCACCCTGGTCACCGGCAAGTCGTCGAGCGCCAGCCGGGCCATCGACACCGAGTCCAACCTGGGTCAGTACCTGTAGCGGTTCAGGCCATCACCAGCGAATAGCTGTTGGCGAGTTCGTCCTGCAGGACGCGGGCTGCGCGGGCGGTGGTGTCGATACGCAGCTCGTCGGTGAGTTTGCGCGGCTGATAGGTCCACCCGCTGGGCAGGCTCAGCCGGTCCGCGAGCTTGGGCAGGTCGGCTCTGGACAGGTTGGGGTCGACCACCTGGCTCCACGTTTGCATGACCCAGCGCTGACCTTGTGGGTCGCGCAGTTCGTAGATCTCTTCGCCGGCGTTGAAGATAAAGACGGTATTGCGGCTGACCTGGTTGACGGTGTACGGCGCGGGGCTCATCGACGACAACAACACCGTGGCCTGGCAGAGCATGTCGATCCCGCCGAAGCTCTTGATCACCGGCGGGCCCTGGGGCACTTTTTCGATAGCGTTCATCAGCCAGTAGCGCGGACCGTTGAGCAACGCGGCCGCAGCACCGTGTTCGGTAGCGATCGCCTTCGGGTCGAGTGCCGACCACAGGTCGGCGGGACAGTCGTTGAGCGGGAAGCTGTTGTAGACCGTCGCTTGCGGGCCCGCCTCGCCCGGGGTGACCAGAAGCACTTCGCCGTAACGCTTCCCGGACAGGTCGGCGGGTGGTTCCGATACGACTGCTCCGTCTTCGGTGATAGACATCAGGCGAAATTAATCACTGTGCTCAGCGGCGTCAATACGAGGGTTGCCGCCGATGCTGGCGTGGTATCGGTTGCGTGCGATCAGCGTGGCATGCAGATCGTCGATCAGCGGATCGACGAATGTGCTGCGATATTCGTCATCGTCGACCGCGCGGGCACTGATGTACATGAAGGTCAACGCGCCCAAGAACAGGCACAGGTGGATCAGCGAATCCGGCACCGGAAACGTCAGTCCTAACAGGGTCGAGCTGCTGGGCGCGCCGCGGGTCCATTCGTTCAAAAGCGCCGCACTCAGCACGATCAGCCCGAGAATCACATAGATCACCGCGGTCAGCAGTGCCACCACCATGATCTGCACCAGCTGCGAGACGGCCAGCACGAAGACCATGTTGACGCGTTCGGCCCGGGTCAGCGGGGGGCTGCCCGCAGAATCGGGCAACGTCGCAAATGGTGTGTGGGCCAGTCGGTCGCAGTCTTTGGGCATCGCCGCGGCTGACTGCAGCATGGGCCGGACCCGCTCCCTGGTGGCGGAGACGACGAATGCGGCGGCGATGCCGAGCAGAAACGCAATGGCCAGCCCCAGTCGCTCGGCGCCGATCGTGGCGGCCATGAGCCAGACGTTGCCGTTGAAGAACACCAACGTGGTCAGCAGTACTACCGGCAGCGCCCGCACCGCCAGGGCGCCCATCGTCGCAACCTGCGACACGGTGATGCGCAGTGCCCAGCCGACCACCGACCCGATACCACTGGCGGTCACAAGCAACACCAGTGCCGCGAAGATGGCTGCGCCCGGCAGATGGGACGGGTCGGTTTCGACGACGATCACGACGCCCACGATGCTGACCGCTACGGTGGCGGCGATCGCCCGCAGGCGGCTATCCGCCATTCGGGACACCAGCCAGCCGACCCCGACAATTAGAACGGGAGCCAGCGCGACGATCGTCAGAACGACCCAGTCTCGTGCGGTCGGGTTTTCGCCGATGTTGACGTCTTCGCCGTTGGTGATCAGGAACAACGGGAAGGTCCAGCAGTGAAACGCCGCGTATGCGGCCAGCGCGGGTGCCGACCTGGACCACAGCCGTCGCCACCGGGACCGCTTGGTCAGCACAGCCGGCAACCCGCGCTGCAAGAACCAGCTTTCAGCCGCGACAGTCGCCGGCGCCGGGCGCGCCCGCATGCGGCGCGGGGAGAGTTCCATGCCGGCTCACCCTAGTCCCCAGATAAGCGAGCCGGCGCCGTCGCGCCGGTGTGGTGGCGATGAGCATCTTCCGGGGCCTAGTTCAGCCGGCTGCGAATCAGTCTTTCGGTCTCATTGCCCTCGACGACGCCGTCGCTTCGTTTGTGCATGTAGTCGAAGACCGTCGATTCGGCGATCTCGACGGTCTGGCCGGCATGCAGGCCCAGGTTGCTGGCCGGCCCGTTGACGAGGAACCCGGTGATGGCGTCGTCTGTCCAGCTCGTGACCTCCACCCACATCCACTCCCGTACTCCGTCCGCGGCGTCGAACGGGGCCTTCAGTTGCAGCCACTCGCCGGGCGCCAGCCCGTCGTTGAACAGGGCACGCAAGACCGGCAGCTTGGTTCTGGCCTGTTGGCTGGCGGCATTGAGTGCATCGCCATGCGTGGTCGAGACGACCGTCGACCCGGATCCGAACACCGCGGTCAGAACCGCGTGCCGCCGAGTGTGCACATCGTCGCCCGTCCCGCGATCAAAGGTGATTTCGAGCAACCGGTTGTTGGGATCACCGGCTTGGTGCGTACCCATTTTCACTGTCAGCGGCGCCGTACCGGTGGCATCGGGTCTGATGCGGCGAATGTCGAGGTCGAATTCTCCGTGACGCTGGATAGTCAGTCCGTCGGCGATCGCTTGGCAGAACGCACTGACAAGGTTGCCTATCAGGCCGCCCGCCGATCTGGGAAATCCGTTGACGACGACGTCGGGAAGTCCAAATTTCCGCATTCCGAGCGTGACGGCCCGCATCATCTGGCCGCCGGTCTCGTACGCGCGGATGGTCGTATGATCGTCGATTTCGGGGACGACGTCGTTCCATCGATCGATCCTGGTTTCATTCCATGCCGCCGGAGTGAAAAACTCTCGGCTCTCGTCATCCCAAATCACGCCGCTGGTCGCCGCTGCGAGCTGACCCGTTAGCTGCAGCGCAGCGCGCAGGCCATGCCAAGTGTGCTCCGCGGTGTAGATGAAGTCGAGGACTAACGCAGCTTTGGTGTTCTGCAAAGCAGCTGCCTGTTGGGGACTCATTCCGTGATTGACGAGTTGAATGAAATCCGGACTCGGCGGGGGGCAGTCGTTGCGCGGATCAACGGTTAGCCATGGGCGCAATGTCGGAATTTTTTCATCTCCGCTGATGAAATCCGCGACGTGAAGTACTTCGAACTTGTTGGCCAGCAGTACATCCAACGTGCCGATCGGGTCGGTCGATGGCATCGGTAGGTAGTAGATCGCAAATGTGTAGACGATTGGGTCGTCTACGAGAGGCCCGGCGGGGATCAAGTCGGTGGGGATCAGGAAATGCTGAAAGGGATCCGAATTCATCATTGGTCCTCAGGTGTGACGAAAGAACGCAAACCCAGCTGTGTCATCGGAAAAGGCAACGGGTGCAGGTATTTTCGTATCATAGAGACGGCTCCGCATTCGCGCGTGGGGGGTGCAAGCGACCCTACCAACCACGACCGCATGTGGCAATCGACGTCGATTGATAAGGCGCACTGGCGGTTTCGCTAGCAATGAGAATTGGCTGCGGACTAACTCTTCAGTGTCTGTCACGAATAGTGTTGAAGTCGAACGTGTTTGGTTCTTAGCGATCCACGGAATTCCGAGCGGTGCGGAAACGTTGCTGAAAAGGTCTCGGCAAACTTTGCCCGGACACGGGTGGGTTGGGTGTCAGGGGGCCGGTTCATCGGCTCGTCGTTGACAAGTTCTTGTCCCTGCCCCCGGGTCCCCTGGGCTGTGTGCGCGGCTGGGGGCGTCTCCTCAACGGGCCGTGAACGGCCCGCCTCGTCGCCCGGCCTAGCCCGATTGCCCGCCTCCTCAACGGCCCGCTACGCGGGCCGCATCGTCGGCGGGCCTAGGCTCTAAAGCATGCAACGGATTATCGGCACGGAGGTCGAGTACGGCATCTCATCGCCGTCGGACCCGACCGCCAACCCGATTCTCACTTCGACGCAGGCGGTGCTGGCCTATGCCGCTGCCGCGGGTATTCAGCGCGCCAAACGCACCCGCTGGGACTACGAGGTGGAATCGCCGCTGCGGGACGCCCGGGGCTTCGACTTGAGCCGCTCGGCCGGGCCGCCGCCCGTGGTCGACGCGGACGAGGTGGGGGCGGCCAACATGATCTTGACGAACGGCGCGCGCCTCTACGTCGACCACGCGCACCCCGAATACTCCGCACCCGAGTGCACCGACCCGCTCGACGCGGTGATCTGGGACAAGGCCGGTGAACGGGTGATGGAGGCGGCCGCGCGGCACGTCGCCAGCGTCCCCGGCGCCGCGAAACTGCAGCTCTACAAGAACAATGTGGACGGTAAGGGCGCGTCGTACGGGGCGCACGAGAACTACTTGATGTCCCGTCAGACGCCGTTCTCGGCCATCATCGCCGGGCTCACCCCGTTTCTGGTGTCCAGGCAGGTGGTAACGGGCTCCGGCCGCGTCGGCATTGGGCCTTCCGGCGACGAGCCCGGATTCCAGCTGTCGCAGCGCGCCGACTACATCGAGGTCGAGGTGGGGCTGGAGACCACGCTCAAACGCGGCATCATCAACACCCGCGACGAACCGCACGCCGACGCCGACCGATACCGCCGGCTGCACGTCATCATTGGCGATGCCAACCTTGCCGAAACGTCGACCTATCTCAAGCTGGGCGCCACGGCCTTGGTCCTCGATCTCATCGAAGAGGGGGTTGACCTCGCTGATCTGGCGCTGGCCCGGCCGGTACACGCCGTCCATGCGATCAGTCGTGATCCCTCATTGCGGGCCGCGGTGGCCCTGGTCGACGGCCGCGAAATGACCGGCCTGGCGCTGCAACGGGCGTATCTGGACCGGGTGGCCAAGCTCGTCGACAGTCGCGAGCCGGACCCACGAGCATCCGACATCGTGGAAACCTGGGCACACGTGCTCGACCTGCTCGAGCGCGACCCGATGGAATGCGCAGAGCTCTTGGACTGGCCGGCCAAGTTGCGGCTGCTCGACGGATTCCGGCACCGGGAAAATCTGAGCTGGTCGGCGCCGCGGCTGCATCTGGTCGACCTGCAGTATTCCGATGTCCGGCTGGACAAGGGCCTGTACAACCGCCTCGTGGCCCGCGGCTCAATGAAGCGTCTGGTCACCGAACACCAGGTGCTCGAGGCGGTGGACAACCCGCCGACCGACACTCGGGCCTACTTTCGCGGCGAATGCCTGCGCAGGTTCGGCGCCGATATCGCCGCGGCCAGCTGGGACTCGGTCATTTTCGACCTGGGCGGCGACTCGCTGGTGCGCATACCCACGCTGGAGCCGCTGCGGGGCAGCAAAGCCCACGTCGGAGCGCTGCTGGAATCCGTGGACAGCGCCGCCGAACTGGTGGAACAACTCACCAGCTGAGATCCGTTGGTTCGGCAGGGAGCGTAAACCCGGAAACGTCGGCACTGACCGGTACTGTTAGGGAAAGACCAGCGGGCGTGCGACACGGCGCCCGCGGCCTGTAAGCAGGCCATGACGAGAGCAGGAGGCGGCGATGGCTCAGGAGCAGACCAAACGTGGCGGTGGCGGCGGAGACGACGACGACTTCGCCGGCAGCACCGCTGCGGGCCAGGAGCGTCGCGAGAAGCTGGCCGAGGAAACCGACGATCTGCTCGATGAGATTGACGACGTACTCGAGGAGAACGCCGAAGACTTCGTCCGCGCGTACGTCCAAAAGGGCGGACAGTGACCTGGCCGTTGCCTGATCGCTTGTCCCCTAAATCGGCACTTTCCGGATCCGCTGTAGACCTCTCATCGTTTGCTGACTTCCTGCGCCGCCAGGCGCCGCAGTTGTTGCCGGCCGGCGTGGGCGTCGGCGCGCAGCCAAGCGACCAGTTGCCGCACGGCACCACCATCGTCGCGTTGAAATACCCCGGCGGTGTCGTCATCGCCGGGGACCGGCGCTCCACGCAGGGCAACATGATCGCTGGGCGCGACGTGAAAAAGGTGTATATCACCGATGACTACACCGCCACCGGTATTGCCGGCACCGCGGCGGTCGCCGTCGAATTCGCCCGCCTGTACGCCGTTGAACTCGAGCACTACGAGAAGCTCGAAGGGGTGCCGCTCACGTTCGCAGGTAAGGTCAACCGGCTCGCGATCATGGTGCGCGGCAACCTCGCGGCGGCCATGCAGGGGCTTATTGCGCTGCCGTTGCTGGCGGGCTACGACATTCATGCCGCCGACCCGCAGACCGCGGGGCGCATCGTCTCGTTCGACGCCGCGGGTGGCTGGAACATCGAGGAAGAGGGTTACCAGTCGGTGGGCTCGGGATCGATCTTCGCCAAGTCTTCGATGAAGAAGCTGTATTCGCAAGTCGCTGATGGCGATTCGGCGTTACGGGTGGCCGTGGAGGCGCTCTACGACGCCGCTGACGACGACTCGGCCACCGGCGGCCCGGACCTGGTCCGCGGCATTTATCCCACGGCGGTCGCCATCGACGCCGACGGGGCGGTCGAAATCCCGGAGAGTCGCATCGCCGAGCTGGCCCGCGACGTCATCGGAAGCCGTTCGCGCGCTGACACTTTCGGGCCAGACGGCGGTGAGCAGTGAGTTTTCCGTATTTCATCTCGCCCGAGCAGGCGATGCGCGAGCGCAGCGAGCTCGCGCGCAAGGGCATCGCGCGGGGCAAAAGTGTGGTGGCGCTGGCCTACTCGGGCGGCGTGTTGTTCGTCGCGGAGAACCCGTCGCGGTCGCTGCAGAAAATCAGCGAGCTCTACGACCGGGTGGGCTTTGCCGCCGCGGGCAAGTTCAACGAATTCGACAATCTGCGCCGCGGCGGCATCCAGTTCGCCGACACCCGCGGCTACGCCTATGACCGTCGCGACGTCACGGGACGCCAGCTCGCCAACGTTTACGCGCAAACGCTGGGCACTATTTTCACCGAGCAGGCCAAACCCTATGAGGTCGAGCTATGCGTGGCCGAGGTTGCCCATTACGGCGAGACCAAGCCACCCGAGTTGTACCGAATCACCTACGACGGGTCGATCGCCGACGAGCCGCATTTCGTGGTGATGGGCGGCACCACCGAGCCAATCGCCAACGCGCTCAAGGAGTCCTACGCCGAGAACGCCGATCTGCCCAATGCGCTGCGGATTGCGGTGGAGGCGCTGCGGGCGAGCAGCGCCGATACCTCCGGTAATGGGCAGCCCAGTCTCGGTGTGACCAACCTGGAGGTGGCTATTCTCGACGCCAACCGGCCGCGTCGGGCGTTTCGGCGGATCACCGGGGCCCAGCTGGAAACACTGCTGCAGAAGGCGACTTCCCAGGAAGCCGCAGACTCCGAAGAGTCCGAAGAGCCCAAGGACGTCAAGGACTCCGACAAGCCTGAAGACTCGAAAGCCGACGGCGAATCGTCAGAGTAGGACCGCGCGCGCCGGTGGAACTGCCTCGGCTTTGCCCTACGGGGCCGCTTTGGTCACCGTTCTGGCTCTGCTGCCGCGGCGGCGTCGATGTCTTCCTGGAGAACCGGGTCGGGATAGACGATCCGAAGTGCCGGCTGGCAGAAGATCGTGGTGGCCAACGCCATGACCACCATGATGGTGAACACGTCGGTATCGAAAGTGCCGACCTCTTTCCCCACCGTCAGGACCACGAGCTCCGTCAGTCCGCGAGTGTTCATGAGCACGGCGATTGCGGCGCTGTGCCGGACCGTCATTCGCTGCAGGCGGGCACCGGCGAAGGTGCCGCCAAGTTTTCCGACGCCGGCCGCGGTGAGCACCAACAGCAGTTGCAATGCCAGGTCGACGCGGGTGAAACTACGCAGATCTACGTTGAAGCCCGCGATGACAAAAAAGACAGGCAACAGCACCACCGAATTGATGGTGCCAAGTCGGTCGAGGGTCGCTCTTCTGAAATGTCGTGCATCCTGTCTGGGCATGATCGCTCCGAAAAGGAACGCACCGAAGATCTCGTGTATACCAATTCTCGCCGTCATGAATGCCGACAGGAGGACCCCGCCGGCGACGACGGCCAGCATGCAAAGGTTGCGGCCGCCTGTCTTGTTGTGCCACTTGACCATTCGCGTAAGAAACGGTCGCACCACGCCCAGCATCATCGCGGCAAACAGCGCGGATAACAGGAGGGTCCCCAGCACCGTGATGACGCCGTCGCCCTTGACGACGGCACAAACGTACGCCAGCAATATCCATGCGAGCACATCGTCAACCGCGGCCGCCGAAAGTGCCAGAACTCCCACGCCGGTTCGATGCACATTGCGCTCGGCGATAATCCGGGCGAGCACCGGGAATGCGGTGATCGACATGGCGATGCCCACAAAAAGCATTAATGTCGACAACGGCACCTGCTTGCCATCGACCACTCTGTGCAGTGGATGCAGCACCAGCGCCACCAGCAGACCCAGCGCAAAAGGCACGACGAAAGACAACAGCGAGATGCTGGCGACGGCACGCCGACGGCCGCGGATCAGCGTGAAATCCAATTCCAGGCCGACCACGAATACGAACCAGACCAGTCCGAGTTCGGCCACGATCCTGAGGTAGGGCGTTACCTCGCCGGGAAAGAGGCGCGTATCCAGGTGACCCGGTAACAGGCCGAGCAGGCTGGGTCCCAACGCAATCCCAGCCACCACTTGGCCGATCACCGCCGGCTGCCTGAGCCTCGTTGCGAGCTTTCCGAACAATCGGGCGACGACGACGATGACGGCGATATCGACCACGCTGAGGAACACAACCGACAACGTGCGATCCATAGCACCCACCTGTTCGTGTGGCGTCCGCTGGGCCTGGATGGAAACAGCCGCCCGGCATCTTCGTCGCAAGCCCGACGACAATGTCTCACGACGACAGCTTCGGCTCACCTCCAATCCGTGACATCGTGGCGCCCCGGCCGGCGGCTACGTCGCCGCCTGGCCCGGGCTCGACGCCCCTGTCGCCTTGTCTACCTGCGTTTCCCGATACGTTTTCGCCCCTCGCGGAAGTGGATGTTAGCGACTAACGTGACGGGAGGTCGGAAACGTTGGCTCCGATCAGCGCTTCGGCAGGCCGACCAGCCGGCCAGTGACCGCGGTTTAAAACGCCGCCCGTCGTCGATGCTTCGGTGAGGGGTATCGGATGCAGGGACCCGGGTTCGCTTCGCCAGGCGATTCGCTGGGGGAGCCGGTCGACGTCCATGAATTGCTGGCGAAGGCCCGAGAAGCGCTGGCACGACAGCGCGAGACGATCGAAAGACTCAGGGCCGGTCGCCGCGAACCCGTTGCCGTGCTCGGCATGGGATTGCGGCTGCCCGCCGGTATCGAGACGGCCTCGCAGCTGTGGTCGTTTCTGCGGGCCGGCGGCGATGCGATCACGCCCATCAATGACGACGGCTGGAATGTCACGCTCGATCGCGACGGTGCCGGGCGGCGCCACGACGCATCCCCTCAGTGTGCCGCGCTCATTGCCGATCACGATTCATTCGACCCGGGATACTTTTCGATCTCGCCGAAGGAAGCCGCGGGGATGGACCCGCAGCAACGGATGATCCTCGAAGTCACCGACCGGGCATTGGCGGACGCCGGGGTCTCGATCCGCTGCGCGGCGAGTGAACGGACCGGGGCGTTCGTCAGCACGAGCAGCGACGACTATCTCCTGCAAAGCGCCGATCTGTGTCGGCGTGAGCTGTTCGATGCTTACACCGGGACCGGTACGGCTCGCGCCGTTGCGGCCGGCCGGCTGGGCCATGTCTTCGGACTTACCGGGCCGATAATGCACGTCGACACCGCGTGTTCGTCATCGCTGGTGGCTCTGCACTTGGCTTGTCGCAGCCTGCACGACCGCGAGTGCACTCTGGCGGTGGTAGCCGCCGCGAACCTCATCGCCACCCCGCAAAACCTGTTGTTGCGCAAGGCGTTAGACGCGGTGGCGCCTCGTGGCCGGAGCAGACCCTTCGCCGACGACGCCGAGGGCTTCGGGCAGGGGGAAGGGGCGCTGGCATTCGTGCTGCAGCCGCTGTCGGCCGCGTTGGCTGCCGGGAGACGGCCACGCGCGATCATCCGGGGCTCCGCGGTCAACCACAACGGCCGCGGCGCCGGACTTACGGTGCCCCGCAGCAGTGCGCAGCGCGACGTCATGCGCGAGGCATTGACTTCGGCTGGCGTTGACCCCGACGATGTCGATTTGGTGGAGGCCCACGGCACCGGCACCCGGCTGGGAGATCCCATCGAACTTGCCGGTCTTGGCGAGGTGTACGGGTCGACCCGCACGGTTCAGCTTGGCTCGGTCAAGTCGAACTTCGGGCATCTGGAGGCTGCCGCAGGCCTGCTTTCGGTGGCAAAAATCGTGCTGTGCATGCATAACGACGAAATTCCGCCCACCCTGCATGCGGCTCGGCTGAACCCGGAAGTGCCATGGGAATCCATGCGATTCGCGGTCACCACCCGGCCTACTGTCTGGTCCCGCCGGCAACGGGGGCGGCTGGCCGCGATCAGCTCGTTCGGCATGGCCGGAACCAATGCCCACGTCATCCTCGCCGACGCTCCTGACATTGCTCCACCGGAACGTGTTCCGCGTCCGTTGCAGGTAATGCTGGTTTCGGGTCGCAGCGACGCGGCGCTGCATGACCTGGTGGCCAGCTACGCTGAGCTTCTGGACTGCGTTGCGGCCGAAGCGTTCCCCGACGTCTGCGCCAGTTCGGCGGTCGGTCGGGACCACCACCGATTCCGGCTCGTGGTCGTCGCGCCGGACGCGCAGACGGCGCTGGGCGCGCTCAGGTCCTGGCAGTCGGACCAACCGTCGAAGTTGGTGGCCGCCATCGAAGCTGACGCGCCCAATCGGATCGTCGTCGTTCGAGACGATGCCGATGCTGCCACAGTCGATGCCGCGCTCGTGGATCTGCTGCCCGGCCAGCAGTGGGTGGCGTGCACCGCATCAGCCGCTGCCCGTCAGGACGGGGTGCGTGTCGAAGTCGCGGCGGCGTCGCGCTGCGCAGCCGAACCCGGCTGGGCCAGCGCTCAACTCGATGACGAGCAGCGGCTAGCCATCGCGCTGCACCTGGCAGGTGCCCACGTTGACTGGTCACGGGTGTATCCCGTGGCGACCTTCGCGCTGGTGCCGCTTCCGGCGCATCCTTTCCGCCGCAGACGACTCTGGATCAAGCGGCCGCCGAAACCGCTTGACCGCAATGGCGCGATCAACGAAAGGACAGCCACGATGGCGGATATCTCGCTTGCCGGTGCACGCCCGCCACAGCACAGCGCAGTGGTAACCGCGGTGGCAGCTGTCATCACGGGCTGGATCGCCGAGCTACTCGGCATGCAGCCCGACGAGGTGGAGCCGCGCCGCCCACTGCTGGAGCAGGGCGCGGACTCGATGGTCCTGGTCGAGGTGGTGAGCCGGGTCGATACGACCTTCGGGGTGGTGCTGGTGCTGCGCCAGCTTTTCGAGGAGTTGCTTACGGTCGCGGCGATTACCGATTACGTGACTCAACACGGCGGTACGGCGCCATCGACGGCTGACGACCGCGGCGACTACCTGAGCACGCTGACCGATACCTACACCCGCATGACGGCGCGTTCGATCGCCGAATACCGTTCCCAGCTACCGGTGATGTGCAATAACCGGCGTAGCGCTTCGGAAATACGGCCCGAGACAGCGGCTTTCGCAGCGCCGCTTCGGGTGGTCTCCTCCCGGGGCGCGCATATCACCGATGTGGACGGCAACGACTACGTCGACATCGCAATGGGTTTCGGAGTCAACTTCTTTGGTCACCAAGCGCCATTCATCGTCGACGCGCTGCGCGACCAACTCGCCACCGGGATCCAGCTGGGCCCCGAATCGGCCGTTGCCGGCGAAGTCGCCGCGTTGCTGGCCGAACTCACTGGTCAGAATCGAGTATTGTTCTGCAACAGCGGAACCGAGGCTGTGATGACCATGATGCGGCTGGCCCGTGCGCACAGCGGTCGCGACACCATCGCGATGTTCCGCAATGCCTACCACGGTCACTTCGACTCGACTCTGGTCAACCCGACCGGAATCAACGATATTTCAGCAGCCCCGATGGCCATCGGCATTCCTGCCGGCCTTGTTCATGACGTGATCGTGTTGCCCTACGCCGACAACCGGGCGCTAGCCGAAATCCGCAGCCGCGGCTCGCGTTTGGCCGCGGTGCTGGTCGAACCCGTGCAGAACCGCCGCCCCGACCTGCATCCCGTCGAGTTCCTTCGGGAGCTACGCGACATCACCAGGTCGCAGGATGTGCTGCTGGCCTTCGACGAGGTGCTCACCGGGTTCCGCATCCATCCCGGCGGCGCGGCGGCACACTTCGGTGTCACACCCGATATCGTCAGCTACGCCAAGGTCCTTGGCGGCGGCATGCCCATCGGGGTCGTGGCCGGTCGAGCCGATGTGATGAACCGTGTCGACGGGGGAACGACGCCCCCGGGGCCACCGGTCACGTACACCGCCGGCACATTCTGCCGCCATCCGCTGGCGATGGCGGCCGCGCGTGCGGTGCTGCGCAAACTCAGCGACGACGGGCTGCGGCTCACCAGCCGGCTCAATGCGCGCACCGACGACATGCGCACCGAACTGAACGCACGATTCACCGATCTGGGCGTGCCGTTCGCGATGCACAACTTCGGCTCCTTTTTCCGCTTCTCCCTCAACGGCAATCTGAGCTTTGCCTACCAACCGGTGGAGATGGACTACTTCAACGCCGCGATGCTGACCAAGGGCGTCTACATCGCCGAAGGAGGCACCTGCTTCCTCTCTACCGCGCACAGCGATGCCGATATCCAGCGGATAATCGACGCGGCCGGCGGCGCGGCCCGCGAGTTGCGTGATGCCGGCCTGCTCAACCGGTTGACATCAGACGTTCCGGCGGCTCACCGAGCCGCGCGGTTCGTCGAGCCCAAGGAGCCGGTCGTGTCCGGCGGGTTGGCCGGGACCTGCGCGGTCCCAAGGCAATCCGAACCCCATACGCCGCAGGTGCGGACTTCCGGCGGGTCGCCGGCCCCGGTGCTCAGCCTCTCCTTCTTCGGCGACTACCCACGCAACACGCCCGGCATGTTCGACGTGATCCGCAACGCGGCCGCGGCGGCCGACGGGCGCCTCGCGACGTTGTGGATCCCCGAGCGCCATTTCCACTCCTTCGGCGGCCTGTCGCCCAACCCGTCGGTATTGGGGGCGTTCCTCGCCGGGATCACCACGAAGATCAGAATCCACGCCGGCAGCGTCGTCCTCCCGCTGCACGACCCGATTCGGGTGGCCGAGGAGTGGGCCATGATCGACAACTTGTCCGGTGGCCGGATAGGCGTTGCCTTCGCCTCCGGTTGGCAGCGCAACGACTTCATCCTGGCGCGCGAGCCGTTCGACCGGCGCCGGGAAGTGATGTGGCGGGACATCGACACCGTGCATCGGCTGTGGCGCGGCGATCCAATCACCTTCCAGCGCAACGGTATCGAGACCGAAGCCAGCCTGTATCCGCAGCCCCGGCAAACGGACCTGCCGACCTGGATCGCTGCACTGGGCTCCCCGGAAACCTTCCGCACGGCGGGAGAGCGCGGCCTGTCGATTCTGACCAACCTGGTCGGCCAGACCACCGAGCAACTCGCGTCGAATATCGCTCTCTACCGGGATGCCCGGCGCGGCGCCGGTATCACGGGTCCCGGGCATGTCACCGCCTTGGTTCACACGCTGGTCACCTCGGACGACTCCGCGGCCCGCCTGGCCCGCGGCCCGCTGCACCGCTATCTCGGGTCGTCGGTCGACCTGTTCAGCGCGGTCACCGGCAGCCGCGAACAACACGCTTTCGAACGGCTCACCGACAGCGAACGCACCTACCTGCTGGATCGGGCGGTCGATCGTTTCCTGCAGGACAACGCGATAATCGGCGATCTCGACCATGCGCTTGACGTCGCCCGCCGCATCGCCGGTCTGGGGGTCGACGAGATCGCGTGTTTCGTCGACTTCGGCGTCGCCGCAGATGATCTGCTGGGCGGTGTGGACCACCTGGTGCGGCTTGGCGAGCGGCTGCACACCACCGAGCGACCCCCCGCGCCGCAGCCCGCGAAGGTGTCGGGTCGCACCGAGCGAGCGCGGGCGGCCGTTGACCTGACCGCCACCATTGACCCCGACGAGGTCATCCTGGCGGTGAAAGCGGCCGTGTCCGCCCAGCCGCACCTGCAGAAGCTCGTCGAGCCGGCGGGTCCGCCCACCGTGCACCTGGTCGACCTCTCCCTGCTGGACGACGCCGAACAGGACGAGCAAACGGCCCAGTTGTGGGACTACGCCGAAGATTTCGGTGCGCGCGATTGCGGCGAAGTGCTCATGATTCGCCGCTCCGGCGGACGGACCCGGCTGATGGCGAGGCTGCCCGGAACCGCCTCGTCCCTGGACGCCGAGCGACTGCTGGACGCGGTGGTTTCGGTGCTGCGCTCGTCCCGGCCCGACGATACGGGCGGTGTGGAAGCTCAGCTCGCGGCCGCGCCCAACGAGCAACTCATGTGGTGGGCCTGTGAGTCCGACCCCGATACCGCCCGAGCATGCCATGTCCGGACCACGCTGGAGGTGGCGGAACGAGTTGACATCGACGCCCTGCAGGACGCCGTGATCGCCGTCGCGGGGCGCCACCAGGCGCTGCGCTCGACGTTCGGCGCCGAGGGCGAGGTCCTGCTGGTGCACCGGGACTTCGCGCCGGTCGTACACGTCGTCGACTTCACCGCGTTGTCCGACGCCGATCGAGACGAGGAGCTGGCGCGCTGGTACGCCGAAGACGCGGAGCAGCTCATCGACATGGCCGTGGGACCGTTGTGGCGGATCGCTGTGTTGCGGCTCACCGAGCAGCAATGCCGAATTGTGTTGACCGCCCATCACATTGTCTTCGATGGCGTCTCGGAGCGGATAGTCCTCGACGAGCTCGCGGCGGTGTATCGCGGTGCCGCCCAGGAGTTGCCGGAGCCCGTCGACTTCGCCGCTTGGCGGCGCGAGCACGCCGGGCGCGCAACGGCAGCCGATCGCCAATTCTGGCGCACGTGTCTTGCCGCGCGCACCGCGGTCACCCGCCCCACACAGCTGGCCGCCGGCGCGGGTGGCCGGCTGCGCACGATGCTGCCGGCCGAGACCGTGGCCGCGCTGCAGCGCGTCGCCGCCGACATGGGATGCACCCGGTACGTCGCGCTGCTGGCCTGTTACCTGATGCACCGGGCTCGCTCGTGCGCCGGCGCGGACGCGGTGGTCGTCGGCGTCTCGGCCGACCCGCGCGATGCCGCGGCCCGGCACGGATTGGTTGGCTACCTGTCCAACTTGTTGCCGCTGCGGCTACAGCTGGATGCCCAGCTCCATGTCGCCACGGCGTTGCCGGTTGTTCGCGCCGCGCTGTTGGACGCCTACGAGCACCAGGGGTTGCCGTTCGCCGAGATCCTCTCGGAATCACCGGGGACACATGTGTCCACCTGTTTCAACTGGGACCACGTGACCCAACCGAGGTTCGGGTCGGCCTGCGCTCGTGCGCTGCCGGACCCGGCGAGTTTCGTGCGCTTCGAATTGAGCCTCAACGTGGTGGAAACCGCTGAGCCCCAACTGATCTTGGAGTGGGATTACACCCGCGACTCCTACGACGCTGACGCAATTGCCCGGGTGGCGCAGAGTTACGCCGACATCGTCGCCGAGCTGGTCAGCGGCGACGAGCTCGTTACCGCAGAGACCATCCATGGGCGGTTCGCGGCACGGGCCGCCGAGTCCCCGGCAACGGTGGCCGCGTACGACGGCGCTTCGAGCGTCACCTTTGCCGAACTGGATGCGCGCTCGGATCGGATCGCTGCCGGCCTACTGTCCGCCGACCTGCCGGCCGAGGCTGTCGTCACCATCGTCGGATCGCTGTGTGTGCCAATGGTCGCGGCGATGCTCGGCGTCCTCAAGGCCGGCGCGGCCTTCAGTGTTGTCGCGGCCTCAACGTCTGAAGCCGCGCTCGCCGCACACATGCGGGCGTGTGGATCGCAGTTGGTGATCCACACCGGGCAGCAGCGCGGCACACAGCGGCCGGATGGACACCACGATGTGGCGACCCAGGCCGAATCGACGCCAACCGCCCGGATGCCCGTCATCCCGGCCGCGCACGCCGCCTACGTGATCATGACCTCCGGATCGACCGGCGAGTCCAAGCCTGTCGTCGTCTCGCATGCCAACCTGTGGAGCTATCTCGACGCGCTGGCGCAGCGGGTGGACATGACCGGACAACGCTGTCTGGTTGTGGGTTCACCGGCATACGACCTCTGTTACAGCACGCTGTGGTCCGCGCTGACGCGTGGCGGCACCCTGCTGCTGGCCGACGAAGACACCAGCGTCGACGCCCAGGCGCTGGTGGACCTGACGTCACGACAGCCGGCCGACGTGCTCAAAATCGCCCCGACTCATCTGGATGCGTTGTTGAGCACGGGCACGGATGCATTTCTTCCGCACGCACAGCTCATCTTCGGTGGCGAGCCGCTGCGCTGGCCCACGGTGCATCGGGTGCGCGCTGCCCGGCCCGGGCTGACCATCTGGAATCATTACGGCCCAACGGAATCCACCGTGGGCGCCACGATGTACCGCATCGGCGATCCGGATCCGTTCGAGTCGCGGGCCACCGTGCCGATCGGCTCTGCGCTCAACGGACCGGTGCGGGTTGACGGCGACGAATTGCTGGTCGGCGGACCCGGGGTAGCCAACGGCTATCTTGGCTTGCCCGCGGAAACCGCGGAGCGCTTCGTGTGGCGATCCGAGGCCGACGGCGCGCGCAGCCGCTGGTATCGCACCGGGGACGTGGTTGCCGAGGTGGCTGACGGATGTTTGGAGTTCGTCGGGCGCCTGGACGACCAGGTCAAGGTCCGCGGTCACCGGGTTGAACTCGGCGCGGTCGACACGGCCCTGCGGGCGGTGGCCGGGGTGCGGGCGGCCGCCGCCTGCCTGCTGGGTGACGGCGAAGGCTCTTGTCTGGCAGCCGGTTTGGTGCTGACTGAAAACACCACACCGCAGGCCGTGCGTACCGAATTGGCGTCCCTCCTGCCCAGCCATTTGGTACCCACCACGCTGGTGGCGATGCAGCGGCTGCCGCGTACGGGATCGGGCAAACTCGACCGAATCGCGTTGGCCGCCGCCATTGGCGCTGCCTCGCCGCCGCGGCCGGCGAGCAACGCAACCGGTGCCGATCCGGCGGACCCGCTGGACGCGATGACCCAGATCTGGCGAGATGTGCTGGAACGTGACGAGGTCAGCCCCAACGACGACTTGTTCGACCTCGGTGGCCATTCTCTGCACGCCATCAAGATCGCGGCCCGGATACGCAACGTGTTCGGCCGGCGGGTTCGGATCCGGGATGTGTTCGACTCGCAGACGCCCCAAGCGTTGCTCGCGCATATCAGCGAGCTACCGGAAGCCGCTCGGTTGTCCTAAGGAGAGACGGTTATGAGCACGTCAGCCACCGCAGTCCCAGCCACAGTGCTGCGCGCATTCCCCGCGCTGGCCCGCCAGCTCGACGCGAGCCCCGTACACGCCAAAGTGTTGTTCGTCCACGACGACTTTATTGTGCGAGCCGGACCCACCCGGTACAGCCCAGAGATCTTCAGCGACTCCACCACGGCATGGCGCACATTCTGCGCCAACAATTTCCGCGCGGACGACCCGCGGCCGCCGGAAGCGGCCAGCCTGCCGTTGCACGAATGGAACACCGAGTTCAGCTGGCGGCCAATCGAAGGACCGTCGCGGCTGCTCGACGAAGCCCAGCGTCGCCACTACAACGACGACGGCTACTGCGTGCTGCCCGACGTTGTGCCGCCGGATGTCGTCGAGACGCTGATCGCGGAGGTAGACCGGCTGGAACGCATCGGCGAGCAACGGTTGCGAGGAATGCAGGAGGGACGCGCCTTCATCGCCCGCGCCGACGAGATCACCTTTACCACCCACATCGTTCGCAATTCACCGTTCACGCGACGCTTTTATACATCAAAGCTGTTCTGCGACATAGTCTTCGACATCATCGGCCCGGACGTGCGGTTGTATTGGGATCAGGCGGTGTACAAGAAGCCGTTCTCGCCGCTGCCGTTCCCCTGGCATCAGGACAACGGGTACACCTTCGTCGAGCCGCAGCAGTACCTGACGTGTTGGGTGGCACTCAGCGACAGCGACGAGTCCAACGGTGGCCTTCAGATGGTGCCCGGCGTGCACACCCTCGGCACCATCGCGCACCGGCGTACGCCGCTCGGATATGTCTGCTACGACGAGACACCGGCCACCGCACAGTCATTGACGACGAAAGCCGGAACGATTGTGTGCATGAGCGGCACCACGCCACATCAGACCGGACCCAACTCCACCGGGGATATCCGGCGCGCGCTGGTGGCGCAGTTTGTTCCCGAAGGCGCCGTGGCGATCACCAGGGAAGCCGACGGCAACATCGTGCGATTGCCGACCAACGACCCGACGCGCCAGTTCCCGATCATCGCCGCAGGTGCCAGTGTTGGCTGACGAGGACACCGTGACGGCGCTGTCCCCGTATCGATTTGCAGAATCGGCGGCCAGTATCCCGCCGGCAGTGCTCGTCGAACTGGCCGCTACCGCGCGACGACTCGTCGCACTGTCGTTGGCTTTGCCGTCCCGGCTCGCGAACGCGG
Organism: Mycobacterium attenuatum; assembly: GCF_900566085.1. Lineage (GTDB taxonomy): Bacteria > Actinomycetota > Actinomycetes > Mycobacteriales > Mycobacteriaceae > Mycobacterium > Mycobacterium attenuatum. Next base: position 40,149 of record NZ_UPHT01000095.1, on the reverse strand, counting down.
GCATGCTCGAAGAGGTCTTCGGCGGCGCCGACGAGGACTGGCTGACCTTTGTGCTCGAGCCTCCCGACGGGCTGGACGGATGCCTGTCCAGACCCGATCTCATCTACTCCGACGGCCGGTTTCGCTGCATCGACGTCAACGCGGCCCACGCGGGCGGCTGGCTGATCCACCTGGGTTGGGCCCGGCAGCACGGCTGGTCACCGACGATTGCCGACCCGCTGGCCGCCGTGTGCGATATGGTGCACGCCTGCGCCCGGGAGTCGGGTGTGGCGACAGCGGGAGAATCCGTTGGCCTGGCGGTGATCCGGGCGCCGGGCTCGGCGGAGTTCACCGAATCCGTCCGCCGCGCCTGCCTTCCGGTGTGGCGCGCGGCGGCGGCTCGGGCCCGCGTCACACCCGGCGGGTTGTACTTTGCCGGTTACGCCGACCTCGACCATGGCCCGAATGGCATTTCCTGTGCGGGGAAGCGCGTGCACGCCCTGCTGGAGGGTGACGTGCTCGACGGAGCCCCCCGGATGCGCTGCGTCGCCGCGGCCAAGCGGGGCCTCGTCTCGTTGCATAGCGGCCCGATCGCCGCGGTGGTCAACGACCGCAGGGTGCTCGCCGAACTGAGTCGGCAAGCCGATGAGGCGCAACCGCTGCTGACGCCCGCGGAGCGCCGGCTGGTGTGCGACACCGTCGCATGGACACGAACCATCCGGCCGGGCCCCACCCGCTGGCGTGGGCAGTGGGTGGATCTTCCCGGCCTAGCCGTCTCGCAACAGCCCGGGATGGTGCTCAAGCAGGCCACGTCCGACGGCGGCAAACAGGTTTATCTGGGTCGCTGCACCCCGGCCGCGGCGTGGCGCGACATCGCCGAAACTGCCTGCGACACCGGGGATTGGGTGGTTCAAGAGTATCTGCCACCGCAGTATCCGCCGGGCGCGTGGGATAGCGAGCCCGCGGTCGACCCGATCTGGAGCGCCTTTGTTGTGCGCGGACGGTACGCGGGCGGGCTGGTCCGGCTGCTGGGCGCCGACGACTACCCGGACATCGCCACCGCCACCAGCATGGCCGAAAGCCTAAACGGTGACGACCACGTTCGGCTGGCGCCTATCGCCACGAACTTCGAACTGAAGGAGGCTAAGTGAGCATCGGCAGCCTGGGATCGGACCTGCGGTCCGATATCGCACGGATACTCGCTGCCTCACCAGACACGTTGGACTGCATGGTGATTGAGCGCTGCACCGAGGCGGGTGAGCAACGCCTGGTCGCCTATGTGGTGCCGGCCCAACCGGTGACCAGCCGCGGGGTCCGGGACACGATCACCGCCGGCGCGCCTCAGGCGCCGGTCGACGTGGTGCTGGTCTCGAGCGTGCCCCGCACCGCCAGCGGTGCGGCGGACATCGGGAGCCTGGCGATGCTACCGGTGCTCGACGAAATGACGTTGGCGCGAACCGAAGCGGCCATGCAGTCCGCCTGCGGCGCGGCTGCCGAGGTGACCGTGGCCTTCGCACCGGCGAGCGCGGACGGGTATGCCGGCGCGATCAGCACGGCACAACCGTCGGCCCGGGAACCGGTCCGCGACCCACTGGCGCCGGCTGCCGTCCTCAGCGGCGGGCAGGCCCGCGGTGGCGGCCCGGCGACGCTGGGTGAACTGTTGGTTTCGGCTGCCGCCGAATGCCCGTATCGTGACGCGCTCCGCCTGCTCAGCCGCGACGGGCGACTCACCGTGGCCGGTTATGACGAGCTTCTCGACGAGGCCCAGCGGGTGTGCGGCGGCCTGCAGGAACGCGGGCTTCGACCCGGGGACCGCATGGTGCTGGCATGCGGTGAACCCACCGAGTTTGTGCCCGGCTTCTGGGGCGCGGTGCTGGCCGGGCTGATCGTTGTCCCATCGCCGCTGCCGGACACCGTTGAGCCGCAATCCGCAATACAGGCACTGCAGGCCGTCATGTCGTCGGCCGCGGCGGCTGTGGTGGTGACCGATCTGACCGCGGCGCGAAACACGCCAGGATTTGCCGACATTGATCAGTTGCGCGCGGCCCGGCCCGGCTCGCTGGTGAGCCGATCGCCCAACGACCTGGTTCTCGGATTGCCCACCAGCGGCAGCACCGGCAAGCCGAAACTTGTCGGTCAGACGCACCGCGCGGTCCTGTCCAACGCCGCATCGGCGTGCGCCCACAACGGATTTCGCTCCGACGAAATCTCCCTGAACTGGTTCCCCCTCGACCACGTCGGCGGGCTGGTCATGTTCCACATCCGCGACGTCTGGTTGCGGTGCCGCCAAGTCCAGGTGCCCACCGATAAAGTCTTGCGTGAGCCGTTGACCTGGCTGGAACTGGTTGACCGGTACCGGATCACGGTCACCTGGGCACCCAATTTCGCCTATCAGCTGGTGACGGCGCGGCTGCAAGCGTTGCCGACCAACCAGCGGCCAGCATGGGACTTGTCTTGTCTGACATTCATTCTCAACGGCGGCGAACCCATCATCGCCGATCAATGCTTGAACTTCCTGAGCGCGCTGGCCCCCTACGGCCTGCCGGCCGCAGCGATGCACCCGGCCTGGGGAATGTCGGAAACGTGTTCAGGGGTGGTCTATTCGGCAGCTTTCGCCCCTGGGTTGGTCGATCGGACGAGCACGCATGTGCCGGTGGGACAACCGGTTCCGGGCTGCACGGTACGGGTGGTCGACGACACCGGAGCGGTGCAGCACCACGGACAGCCGGGGCAGCTACAGGTGCGGGGGCCGATGATCACCGCCGGCTACCTCGACGACCACGCGGCCACCGCGGCGGCGCTGGATCCCGACGGGTGGTTGCACACCGGAGATCGCGCGGTGATCGGGCCTGCGGGCCTGACCATCATCGGCAGGGACAAAGACGTCATCATCGTCGGTGGCCGCAACATCACCGCGAGCGAGGTCGAGGCCGTCGTCGACAAGGTGTGTGGGGTCGACCCGTCATGGAGCGTCGCATTCGGTGTCCGTGCCGGCGGCGCCGCAACCGAACAGATCGCGGTCGTTTTCGTGCCGCTGCCCGGGCACCCCGTCGCGGAGGTGGCCGAACGCGTGCGTCGTGCGGTGCTGCGGGAGTTCCACGTCAGCCCCACACCGATCCATTCCGTCACCCGAAACGACGTGGCCAAGACGTCGATCGGCAAACCGAAACGGGCACTGATTCGTGAGCGGCTGCTCGGTTGCGCCCCGGGCGCAGGCATCCGCCCTGCGGTGGTCGAGGTGCTGTGCACACCCACCCTCGAATCAGCGACCCCGGGGCCGGCCCTGCCGGTGTTGTTGCTGAGCGACCGCGAGGAATTCACCGCCGCGCTGGCCCAAGCGTTGCGAAGTCGAGGACATGCGTTGAGCACCAGCGCTTTTGAGCTCACAGATGCCCAGGAACGCAGACGTATCCGGTCGCTGCTCGACGGCGGCCCCGAGCATGTGGTTCATGTGCTGCCGGTGGGGCCGCCGACACCCGACGAGGTTGCCGGGCGATGCGCCGACCTGGCAGCCCTGCTGCGCGTCATGGAGCAAACCGGCGGGTCGCGACTGTCGGTGGTAGCCCCGACGGGCTGCGAATACGGCCAGTCGCTGGCGGCGTTTGCGCACAGCGCCGGGCGCGACCTGCCCCGGCTGAAGGTCCGGTTCATCGGCTCAGCGGTTTCACCCGAAGCGGTAGCCGACGAGTTGTCCCGGGAGGAACCGGCCGAGGTGGACCTTGGGCTGCCGGTGCGGCGGATCCTGACCACTGCGGCAGCGCCGATCCGGGCGGCCGGGGAGTCTGCACTTCAGCGAGCAGGGCGGTACCTCGTCATCGGTGGCCTGGGCGGTGTCGGACGACACGTCTGCGAATACCTGCTCCGCCAATTCGGCGCGCACCTGCTGGTCGTGGGGACATCGGAGCTGGACTGCACCCAGCCCGCCGGGCCGCGCGGGCGCACCCTGCTCGCGCTGCGCGAGATGGGAGACGTGACCTATCTCGCGGTCGATGTCGCCGACGCCATGGCCCTGCGTGCTGCCGTCGAGGTATTCGAGCAGCAGCACGGCGGGCCCATCGACGGAATGTTCGCGCTGGCCGGCGAGCTGGTGCCACGGTCGGCGGTGCAGCTGTCGGCGGCCGACATCGACGACATGCTCTACGCCAAGGGTCGTGGCGCCATCGCCGTCGAGCGGCTCCTGGCCGAGCGTGCCCACGCGATCGAGGTCTATTTCACGTCGGTGCACAGCCTGGTCGGCGCGCCGGAACTGGCCGCTTACGCGGCCGCCAACCGGTTCCAGGACGTGCTGGCCGCCCGGCACCGGGACCGGGGCAGACGCGCCTGGTCGATCGCATGGAGCCGGTGGGCCGGTCCCGGGATGAGCCTAGACGTCGCCGGCGGTGACCTGGCGGCCGAGATGGGGCTGGCCACCATCGACCCGGCCGCGGGGATCGACGCACTCGACGCCGTCCTGCGTTCCCGGCCGGGCTGGTACGCGGTGGGGCTGGACACCGGTAATCGGCGCCTGGCGCACCTGGCCGGAGGCTTGCGGCCGCTGGAACGGATCGAGGTCCGGATGGCCGGGCCCGCAACGGATGTCACGGCAGCGGTCACCGACGCGTTCGGGGTTCCCGTCCCGGCGCACGTGGTGGGACAGCAACCGGCCGGGCCGCCGGCACCGGCCGCGGCGGGCGATCAGGGCTCGGCCATGGCAGTGCTCGCCGGGATCTGGGCCGAACTGCTCAAGTTGCCCGACGTGTCGGCCGCGGACGACTTTTTCGAGTTGGGCGGTCATTCATTGCTGGTGCCGCGGCTGCAGGAACGGGTGCTGCAACTACTGGGTGTGGCGTTGCCCGCGGTGGCGGTGTTCGAGTACCCGACGCTGCGGGAACTGGCCCGGGTGATCGAGGACCGCAGCGCCTGCGAGGTCAGCCGTGCGGACCAGAACCCGCCACCGGCCGATGATCCGCGTGCAAACCTGCGCCGGCGTGCCTCGCTACGCGAGGCATCCAGGACGAGCTGATGAGCGAGTTCGACGTCGCCGTGATCGGGCTCAGCTGCCGGTTTCCCGGTGCTGCCGACCCAGAAGCGTTCTGGCACAACGTGGTTGATGGCGTTTGCGCCATCCGCCGGCACTCGCGCGCCGAGCTGCTACGGTGCGGTGTTCCGGCGGCGTTGGTGGACTCGCCGGAGTATGTGCCCGCCGACGGGTTTCTCGAGGATGCCGACGCTTTCGACGCGGGCTTTTTCGGCATCAGCGATCGCGAGGCGACGCTGACCGATCCGCAGCACCGGCTGTTCCTCGAATGCGCCTGGGCGGCAATGGAAGACGCCGGGTATTCGCCGCAGTCGCCGACGGCGGTCGTAGGCTGCTTCGCCGCCGCCGGGATGAGCCTTTACGCGGGGGCCAGAATGTCGTCGTACCTCACCGAGGCGGTGCTCGCCGACACCGACCTCGTCGAGGGCAGCGCCGTGCCGTTGATATCGGTGGCGAACCGGGGCGACTACCTGGCCACCCGGGTCGCTTTTCAGCTGGGCCTGCGCGGACCGGCGATCAACGTACAGACCGCGTGTTCCAGTGCGCTTGTCGCGACCCACTTGGCGATCCAGAGTCTGTTGTCGGGCGAGTGCGATATGGCGCTTGCCGGCGCCGCCGCGGTGCACGTGCCGCTTGCCTGCGGCTACCTGCACCACAGCGGCGGGATTCTGTCGCCGAGCGGTCGCTGCCTGCCTTTTGACGCCGACGCTGACGGCACGGTGGGCGGCAACGGTGTCGGGGTGGTGGTGCTCAAGCGGTGCGCGGATGCCGTCGCCGCCGGCGACCCCATCCGGGCGGTCATCACCGGATCGGCCATCAACAATGACGGCCGGGACAAGTCCAGCTTTGCTGCACCCGGCATGCGGGGCCAACGCGAGGTGATCGCCGCGGCCCACGCGCTGTCTGGGCGCAGCCCGCAGACCATCGGTCTGGCAGAGACCCACGGAACCGGTACCCGGCTCGGAGATCCCATCGAGATCCGTTGCCTGCGTGCGGTATTAGACGGCGACGGTGGCACCGGCTGCGCCATTGGCGCGGTCAAGGCCAACATCGGACACCTGGACACCGCGGCCGGCGTGGCCGGATTGATCAAGGCGGTGCTGGCCGTGCAGCACGGCGTCATCCCTCCGGTAGCGGGCTTTCGCACGCTCAACCCCGAGATCGATCTGACCGGCAGCCGGCTCTATGTGCCGACCGCGGCCGCGCCGTGGCCCGGACCGGAAGGGGACCGCCGACGCGCCGCCGTCAGCTCATTCGGTGCCGGCGGAACCAACGCGCACCTCGTGGTCGAACAGGCACCGGTCGCAACGGCACGCCAACCCGGCGCGGGCGGGCGGTACCTGATCGCCGTCTCCGCCCACGACGGGTCGGCCCTGCGTGACTCCGCGCTGCGGTTGGCCGACCGACTGCGCGGCACCGAAGACGTCGACCTCGCCGACGTCTCGTTGACCAGCCTGGCCGGCCGCGCGCCGCTTCGCGCCAACCTTTCGGTAGTGGCCGCCACCACCGCAGAGGCTGCCGACAACCTGCGCATTGCGGCCGAATCCGGCGACAAAGCAACGTATTTGACGCCCGCTGCGGCAGGCTCGGTGATATTGCTGTTCCCGGGGCAAGGGGGTGAGGCTTGGTCGGTGCTACAGCGGTGGCTGGAGGTTGACGAGGATTTCCGACGCGAGTTCGACGCGCTTCACCAGCAGGCCCGCCCGCGCCTTGACGCCGACCTCGCCGAGATCATCGCCGGCAGCGACGACCCGCGGCGACGACAGGCCGCCTACCTGCAACCGGCCTTGGTGGCCGCGGCGATCGCGCTGGCCCAGACGCTGATCACGGCGGGAGCGCGGCCCGCCCTGGTGCTCGGGCACAGCCTTGGCGAGCTGGCTGCCGCCGCGATCGCCGGTGTGTTCAGTCCGGTCGAGGCGGTGGTGTTGGCGGGGGTGCGTGGCCGCCTGATGGACCAGCGGTGCGCGGGCGGCGCGATGGCGGTAGCGGTCACCGACGCTCGGCGCGCCGCTGCCGCCATCGATGCGGCCGGCGCCGCCGATGTCGCAGTGGCGGTGATCAATTCCGAGCACAGCGTCGTGTTGTCCGGGCCGGAGAGCCAGCTGGCCGCCGTTAGCCAGGTACTGCGCTCACGCGACGTGAGGCTCACACCGCTGGGTACCACGCACGCCTTCCACAGCCCGATGATGGCGTCGGTCATCGCCGATGTCGCTGCGGCGGCCGCGATGGCCGACCCGCGCCCACCCGACATCCCGATGCTTTCGAGCGTGACTGCGCACACCGGTGACCAGGTCGCCGACCCCGCGTATTGGGGTCGCCAGGTACGCGACCCGGTGTTGTTCGGCGACGCGGTGCGGGCCCCGGTCATCCCGACCGGTGCCGTTTTCGTCGACCTCTCACCCTCCGGCGTTCTTGCGGAGATCGTCGCGGTCAACCGCGCGGCGCTGGCAGAGCATCTGGTCCGGCTGGACCGTCACGACCAGGCACCGCCCAGCGGGCGCCTTCTGCTCGGGCTGCGTGACCGAGGCATTCCGATTGACTGGTCGGGCACCGCACTGCACCGCCGCGCACGCCGGATTGCCCTGCCCACCTACCCATTTCGGCAAACCAGATACTGGCCACGGTTACGCGCCGCCGGCGGCGCTCCGTTCTTAAGCCCGGTCCGGCTTGCCAGTGTGGTGTGGACGCCACTGGACGCCGGCACGTCGGCCATCGCCTGGACACGCCCGGTTGTGCTGGCACCGCAAGCTGCGGCGCCGGTGGTCGAGGCGTTGCGTAATCGGTTGCCGGGCTGTCGGACGGTTCCGGATTGGGACAAGGTGCTACATGCAGACCTCGGCCGGGCGACCCGGTTATTGGAGAGCGCGCTGCAGTCGGCTGAGGCGATCGTCGATCTCACCGGGGTCGGTGGTGCCGGCCCGGCTGATGCGACAGACCCGGCCCGGGACTGGATCTCGCTGCGCTCCGCGATGGCCGTGGCGAGCGCCAGCCGTCAGGTGCCCGTCGTGAGCGTCACCGCCGGGGCTGCCGATGTGCCGGGATCAGCGTTGAACCGCCCCGATCAAGCAGCGGTCTGGGGTTTCGTCCGGTCTGCTCGTGCCGAGGCACCCGGCATCAGCTGGCGGCTGATCGACTGCGACGGCACCGTCGATGCGCAGACGGTGAGCGCGGAGATGCTCCGAAACGATCACTCGGAGATTGCCCTGCGCAGCACGCTGCGGCTCGCCCCGATGCTGATCGACACGCCCGGCACCGCCGGCAAGGCGGGACTGACCGGACTCACCGGACCGCTGGACACCGTCGTGATCGGGGGCGGCACCGGCGGCATCGCCGCCCGGATGATCGAGCGGTGCGCCCGCAACGGTGCGCGGCGCGTGGTGCTCGTCGCCCGCAACCCACCGGTCCAACCCGTCGCCGGCCCGCCCGGCTGCGTCGTCGAATGGGCACAGGCGGATGTGGCTGTGCGTGCCGACGTGGAGCGACTGGCCCGGTCCCTGCCCCAGGGGTCGGTTTCGCTGGTGATCGCGGCCCCCGGGATCCTTCGCGACGCGATAGCCTCCCGGGTCACCGAATCCGACTTGCGGGCGGTGCTGGCGCCCAAAGTGCTTGGCACCACCTTGCTGGCGTGGCTGGCTGCCCAGCATGGCTGTCCGATGTTGGTGATGTCGTCGCTGGCTTCGCTGTTGGGTTCGCCGGGACAGGCCGCCTACGCCGCGGCCAACGCGGCGCTGGAGTCGATCAGCCGGGCCGCCGGTTCGACGGTGACCACAATTGCCTGGGGGCCGTGGGATCAGGTGGGCATGAGTCGGGGCCTGAATTCGGCCTCGGGGCCGCGGGCACTGCCGGCCGACCAATGGCTCGACGCGCTGGCGCGGGTACCGATGGGCGGGGGTACCTGTTACGCGTTGCCAGATCCCGTTGTGGCAGAAGGCGATTCCGGGGTGATGCGGAGGCCCGAAGCGCTGGCCGCGCAGGTTTGGGCCGAGCCGCCGGATCACGACGCGCCTGCTAGCACCGACCGGTGGCGGGCCGCCGTAGCGGGCGGAGAAATCCCCGGGTTCGTTTGCCGTGCGGTTGCGGCACTGCTGCGCAGTGACGTCGTGGCCGTCGATGCTCCGTTGGTAGATCTTGGCTTAGACTCCCTGGCCGGCCTTCGGCTGCGCCGCGACCTGATGGTTGCTACCGGGATCGACCTGCCGCCGACGCTGATCTACGACTATCCCACGTGCGCTGCCCTGGCCGCCCAGCTGGCCTCCCACCTGGTCTCGGACCAGGCCGCCGTGACGGCGCCCGGCGGCGGCCGGCAGCCGCACTCGGGCTCCGTCGGCTCCATCGGCTCGGTCGGCTCCATCGCCGAGCTGAGCGCCGAATTGAAGCGGGAACTCACACGATCCCTCGAAGCTCTAGGTGAACCGGAAAGGACTCTCAGATGAGTGGTGTCGTAAGCGCACACACGATCGACGACCCCGACCTGCGAGCGTTCGAGGAGAGCGGGGTCATCGGACCCTTCACGCTCTACTCGCCCGATGAGGCGAAAGCGATGTTGCGACGCATCCGCATCGCCAACCAGGACCGTAGCCACATCCTGTTCGACAACGAGGTCAACTACGATCGTCACTTCGACATCCCCGAGCTGGCAGCACATATCGGGCATCCGACGATCATCGAGAAGGTCAGCAAGATTCTCGGTCCGGATTTGCTCGCGTGGCGCACTGAGTTCTTTCCGAAATTTCCCGGCACGCCGGGCACCGAGTGGCATCAAGTCCGCAATTACCAATACGCCACCGGAACTGCGATGCTGCAGCACAGCACGCAATCCGATGACCTGCCGCTCGACATCACGGTGTGGACCACCTTCACCGAAGCGACCAAGGAAAACGGCTGTATGAAATTCCTGCCCGGATCACACCGCACCCTCTACTACGACGAAAGCAAGTCGATCACTATGGGCCGCGCCGGCGAGTACAGCTCCGTTGATGCCATGGAGAGCAGCGGATCGTTCTTCGGCTACGACTTCAAGGAATTCCGCGTCGACCCCGCGTGGGTGCCGCCCGAGGAGGAAGCGCTGGCCATGGAAATGGAAGCCGGGCAATGCGTGATCTTCACCGCCAGGTGCGTGCACGCCTCGTACCCGAATACGACCCAACGGTCCACCCGGTTCGCGATCGCGTCCCGATACGTGCCCACGGAAGTCAAGGTCTACCCGGGCTGGCCCTCGTTCGAAGCCCACGGCGGGTACTTCGACCTCACGCACTACGGTGCCGTACTGGTAGCCGGCCAGGACACCTACGGCCACAACAAGATTCGTAGCACCGACAACAGAGGCCAGCATTTTCCGCATCACACCGTGGCCGCGGTAGCGGGGTGATCGGTGGCCGGTTACCAGCGACAGGCCGCCGGCTTCGGCCTGCTCTGCTACGGACCTGCGGACATCACGGATCCGCACCGCTCGCTGCTGGCCTTTCCGCACGGCGGAGGCAGTCCGCACTCGTTTGCCAAGCTTAGCCAGGAGCTCGGTCCGGGCTACCGCGTCACCGCCGTCGATCAGCCCGGACGGCCGCGATCGCGTGGGCCCGTCCTGCGCGAGCTGGGCGAGCTGGTCGAGTTCTATCTTGAGCACCTGCCGGCCCACCTGCTCGGCGGGGTGCTGGTCGGTCACAGTGTCGGTGCCTATGTTGCGTCGGCGCTGGCCGCACGTCTGGAACAGCAGGGCCGGCCGGCACGTGCGGTCGTCATGTCGGCCGTCGTGCCGCCGGCCTACCTGGACCCGGCCCGACCGCTGTCGAAAATGACCGACGCGCAACGGCTTGACTGGTGCCGCACGCTGGGCACCTTTCCGGTCGGCGACAAGGACAGCGCCGCACTTTTCGCGCTGTTCGCCGAGGCGATCCGGGCGGATTGCGAGGTGTACGAGTCGGCGGTGTGCGTATCGCTGGACCATACGACGCCGTTGCTGGTGCTCGTCGGCGAGGCGGACCCGGCGTGTCCGGTTCAACAGGTGGCACACTGGCCAGACACCCACCCGCAGGCGGTGATTCGGACGCTGCCCGGCGGCGGACACATGCTCCCGCAGGATGCCGCGCACAGCTACGCGGCGGAAGTGGCCGGCTTTCTGCGCCACGGCCGCAACGGTTCCATAGCGACACGTCCAGTCGCTGGGCATCGGCGGCCCTGGCGCCGGGAGGATATGTGGTTGCGCGCCCGACAAGGCCGCCGGTGTCTGCCGGTCATCTTTCCCCGCGGCAGGGACACACCGGCGGCGCTGCACCACGTCCTTGTCGAAAACGACTGTTTGGAAACATTTTTGACTGATCATGGAGCGCTATTGGCCCGGGGGTGGAACGTGGCCGACGCTCGCGGGCTGCAGCTCATCGTAGGGTCGACGGGCATTGAACCGACACCCTATGTCGGCGGAAACTCGCCCCGGACCGCGTTGGGAAACGGAATCTATACTTCGACCGAGTATCCGCCCGAAGCACCGATCAGCCCCCACAACGAAATGTCGTATGCGGACCACTGGCCCACGCGGCTGTACTTCTGCTGCCAAGCGCCCGCGGCCCAGGGCGGTGAGACGCTGCTCGCCGACGGTCGCGCCCTGGTTACTCACCCGAGGCTGGAGGAAGTCGTCGATTGCATGCAACGCAAGGGAATTCGTTACCTACGCACCATGCACAGCGGATCGGGGCCGGGCAAGTCATGGCAGCAGACCTTCGAGACTGCCGACCAGGAAACGGTGGCCGGCTTGCTGCGAGATTCGGGCGCAGCCGCGACGTGGCTACCCGGCGGAGCGCTGCGTATCGTCGAGTGCCGGCCGGCATTCATCCATGATTCGAACTCAGGCCGGCAGGTGTGGTTCAACCAGGCCGAGCAGTGGCATCATTCGGCCCTTCCGGTCGAGATTCGCAACGCATTGCTCGATGAGTTCGGCGAAGACGGGCTGCCGCACAATGCGGCCTACGGCGACGGCGAGCCCATACCGGAACGCCATCTCGACGCCATTCGCCATGTCTTGGAAGCCGTTTCGGTGGCACACTCGTGGCGCCACGGTGATGTCCTGGTGGTAGACAACGTGACGACGCTGCACGGCCGAGCGCCCTACCGGGGCCAGCGGCGCGTTCTTGTCACGATGACCGACCAGGTGGCGCGCGGGTGAGCATGCCAGGTTGGCTGATCGGGTTACGTGAGGCTCGCAGTCCGCTCGGAGCCGATTTTGCTCCACTGGTTTTCGAGGCTTCCGCCATTGACCTGGACATGCTGGTTGCGCGACTGGCCGTCTTGGCATCGCGGCACGAGGCCTTGCGGCTGTTGTGGCCCGACCTGTCCGCGGCTGCGCCCGAAACCGTGGTGGACGCCGTTGCCGGGGCCGATACCCATGCCGGCGACATCGGCAGCTTCGCCGCCGAGCTGGCGCTGGCCGGGTATCGACGAGCGGGGAAACCGTTGTGGCGGGCGCGATTGGTCGCAACGGTTCAGCCGCAGCAGCAGTATGTGGTCATGGGCCTGGACCGATTGATCAGCGACCCGTGGTCATTGCATGTGCTGGCCCAGGAACTCTGCATGTTGTGCCAAGCCGGCCCGCCACCGGACTTGGGCCCGGCACCGGCGCAATTCGGCGCGGCGCTGGCTGAGCGGGCCGGCGGGTCGGACGAGTCCGACGCGAGGACCGAGCGGCTGCACTGGCGGCGACAGCTTGCCGGTGCGAATTTTGGCGCCGATCCGCGGGTGCCGCGCGCTGCCGCGACGACGGCACGTATCCGCCGGGTGCCGCTGACGGTCGCCGACGAACACGCCATGGTTTCCCTGGCTTCGGCGTACCGGACCACGCTGCTGGCCCCGGTTGTCGCCGCGGTGCACATGGTTTGGCGTCGGCAGGTCGACGCGGCCGAAACGGTGCTCTTGACCGAGGTCGGTTACCGCGGCACCCAAGCATTGGACGGCACGGTGGCGCCGCTCATGGAGCCGCGTCCGATGCGAATTGTGTCGGATGTAGGTGCGGGGGCGCTGATTTCGCAGGCCCGCGGTGCTCTTCTCGATGTCTTGGACAACAGCTGCGTGTCACTGGCTGCCGATCCCGCCCCGATGCAGCCGTTTTTCGATCACCCCGACCGGATGACGGTGCTGGCTGAGTTCGATACCGCCAACCGACCTACCGTGCACGAGTCCGCGCTGAATCTGCTTGACGAGCCGAGCATCTGGGCGGTAGGCCCGCCGCGCGCCGATATCCACGTGATGGTCCGGGGCGACCATCGCGCGCCGTCGGTGTATGTGGCCGACAACCCGCTTGCGGTGACCGGGCGATTCGCCGATGAGTTCGCCCACCAATTGGTGTGGGCGCTACGCGAGATGTCGGAGGTGTGATGCCCGAGTGCTCGCTGCTACGCCGGGCACGCCGCGGACAGCAACCCGCGGAAGAACCGATGCGCACCAACCGGCCGGCGCGACGCCGCTCCGGCCCGCTCGGCCAGGCAGCGGCCGGCAGCACCTCGCGAGACCACAACGGCGGCGCCGAAGGCCCCCGCCAGCAGCGGCCAGCCGATCAGCCCCACCGGCATCAGCACGGCCATCACGGCAGGACCGATGACCTGTTGACCGGTGTAGGCAAGGCTGAAGGCGCCCAGGTAGCGGCTCGAGGCCACCTCGGGTGACAGCTCTGCGGACAGTTCGTAGGCGGCAACGTTGTGGAGATTTTCGGCGACCGAGAGCAGGATGACCGCCGTCAGCACCGCCACGACCGCGATGGCGGTGGGTGCGGCCTGGCCGATAGCCAAGAAGCCGCAGCAGCTGATCAGCAGCAGACCCGCCAGTCCCAGTACCCGATTCGCGGCCACAGCCCCGTTTGCGAACCGGGCCACGTAGACCTGCAGCACCGCGGTCAGCACCGTGTTGACCGCCATGAAGACCGGCACCCACCCCGCGGGCACCGCGGTGTGCTTGATCACCCAAATCGGCAGCAACACGATCAGCACGCTGTCGTGCAGCCACAACACGCCGTTGCCGATCGTGAAAACCACGAACCATCGGTCGCGAAACGGGGACCGCGGGCATGCGGCGGCCCCAGCCGTCGGACCGGCCGTCGGAGCGGTTGCCGGAGCGGGCGCTGCCACCGCTTCCGTCCGCGAAACCGTCGGCCACACCATGGCGGCCGCCACGAGGAAAGAGACTCCGTTGGCGACAAAGAGCACGGTAAACACCGACATCGCAGCGGTGGCGAACGCCGCCGCGGCCAGCAGGAAGCCCGCGGTCAGGCCCACGTTGCGCACGCCGCGGATTGAGGCCATCGTCCGAGTGCCGTCCTGGTTGCCGATCAACGCCCGGACCACCGACTGCTGCAGCGGTGTGCTCGCCCGGTCGGCGGCGGTCAGGACCATGGTGAGTACCAGGAAACCCTTGAAGCCGGAAACGCCTGCATAGCAGCAGTAGCCGAGACCACGCAGGACCAGCAGGCCGATGTAGAGCCTTCCGGGCCCCAGCCGGTCCGCCAGGCGGCCCAGCGGCACCGGGACGAACAAGGCGAGGATTCCGGCCGCGGTGCTGGCAAGGGCGACTTGGGGCGCACCGATCTTGACGATGCCGACGAAATACAGCGTGAAGGAGGCAAAAAACAGCCCAGTGCCCAGCGAGTCGATTCCTGCACTGATGGCCAGCATGCGACCCGCCGCGCTACCGGGCAGCAGCATCGCACCCAGCCGGTGTATTCCACCGCGTATCGCCGGGCCACTGGAGAATCCCTTGCGGTTGATGCCAACCATTGGTGCTGCTGCTCCCTCTCAAGGGCCGCTATCGCGGCGAGTACGTCGACCAGCACAGCTTCGCCAGAGGCGCTACGCGAATCCTTGGCGAATTCTGAAAACGCAAGAGGCGTTAGGTGAGAGCCGGTTCGAGACGTCCGAGCGACGCACCACCGAGCGATCGGTTATTGCCGCGAACGGGTGTAGGTTGGATATCTCGCCGGAGCCGAGTGCAGGGATTGATCGCGATGCGTGTCTGCCCGTACGTCAGCGTGGAAAGTGCCCGTGGCCCCGGATCGATGCGGCGTCATATGTGCCCTCGTCGACGCACTGTCGGCGCCCGGCCCGGTCGTTCACTTGGGCATGGCCGCTGACGGCGTCCAACCTTTGGCGGCCGCGGCGCCGCCGAAGCTGGTGCCGCTGTCCTATGCGCAGCGTCGGTTGTGGTTCATTGACCAACTGGAAGGGCCCTCGCCGATCTACAACATGGCGCTGGCACTGCGGCTGTGTGGACCGCTGGACGTCGAGGCGCTACGCGTGGCGGTTACCGATGTAGTCGGCCGCCACCGATCACTGCGCACCGTCTTTCCGGCCACCGACGGGATCCCCGAGCAGCGTGTCATCGACGCCACCGCCGCCGATGCGGGCTGGCAAGTCACCGACGCCGTGGCGTGGCCGGCGAGCCGGCTGCCGCAGGCAATTGCCGCGCTGGTTCGCTACCGGTTCGACCTGGCCAACCAAATCCCGCTGCGGACAGAGCTTTTCAGCGTCGGCGCTGACGAACACGTGCTGGTCATCGTCATGCACCACATCGCCGCCGACCGGTGGTCGCTCAGCCCGCTGCTGCGCGATCTGGCCACCGCTTACACCGCCCGTAGCGCCGGAGCAGTTCCGGGCTGGGACGAGTTGACACTGCACTACGTCGATTACTGTCGGTGGCAGCGCGACCAGCTAGGTGAGCTCGACGACACCACCAGCCCCATCTGCGCCGGGCTGGCGCACTGGCAGCAAACCCTGGCCGGGTTGCCAGAACGGCTGGAGCTGCCCGCCGACCGGCACTACCCGCAGGTGGCCCGGCACGAGGGCGCCGGTGTGGCCGTCGACTGGCCGGTGGCCTTGCGCCAGAGCGTCGCCCGGTTGGCGCGCGAGCAGCGCGCCACCAGCTTCATGGTGATCACGGCCGGCGTGGTGGCATTGTTGGCCCGCCTTAGCGGCAACACCGATATCGCCGTGGGCATCCCGGTCGCCGGGCGCACCGAGGCCGCCTTCGAGGAGATGGTCGGGCTGTTCGTCAATACGGTGGTGCTGCGCATCAGCGTGGCCGGTAACCCCAACCTCACCGAGCTGATCACCCGGGTCCGTGAGGCCAGTCTGGACGCCTACGACCACCAAGACGTGCCCTTCGAGGTGGTCGTCGAACGGCTCAACCCCACCCGCAGCCTTACTCATCATCCGCTGATCCAAGTCATGTTGGCCTGGCAAAGCCCGGCTCCAGCCGACGAATTGATGTTGCCCGGGCTATGTGTCAGTTCCATCCCGGCCGATACCTACGCCGCGCCCCTTGACCTGACCCTCACCTTCGGCGACCGCTTCACCCCCAACGGTGCGCACGCCGGCATCGGCGGCGAAATCATCTACCGCACCGACGTTTTCGCTGCTCCCAGCATCGAGAGGTTGCGGGACCGGCTGGAACGGCTGCTGACCGCGATGACTGCCGATCCGAGCGCGCCGTTGTCATCGATCGACGTGCTCGACGCCGCCGAACACGCCCATCTCGATGCAATTGGCAACCGCGCTGCGCTGGGCAAAACCCTTGCACCGGTCTCGATTCCGGAGCTGTTCGGCGCCCAGGTCGCTCGCACGCCCCGGTCGGTGGCGCTGACCGGTGTGGACCGTAAGCTGACCTACGCGCAACTGGAGCGGGCCGCGAACCGGCTGGCCCACGCATTGATCGATGCGGGGGTGGGCTCCGGGGCGGTCGTGGCTCTGCTGCTGGCGCGCTCCGTCCCGGCCACCGTCGCCATCATCGCGGTGCTCAAGACCGGGGCCGCCTATCTACCCATCGATACCCAACACCCAAGTGCGCGTATCGGGTTCATGCTCACCGACGCGTCGCCCAAAGCCGCGATCACCACCACCGACCTCGCCCCGTTGCTCGTTGCCGCCGGGGCGACCGATCTGGCCGTCATCGACATCGACGATCCCCGAATCGATACCTATCCCAGCACCGCGCCGCCGACCCCCGCCGCCGACCACGTCGCCTACATCATGTACACCTCCGGTACTACCGGGACCCCCAAAGGTGTTGCGATTACCCACCGCAATGTCACCCAGCTCTTCGACGTGGTGCCTCCGTTCACCGCCACCGCCGGAAAGACTGGCGCCCAATGCCATTCGTATTCGTTCGACTTCTCGGTGTGGGAGATGTGGGGAGCGCTCCTGCACGGCGGACGGCTGGTGGTGGTGCCGGACGCGGTGGCGCGCTCGGCGTCGGACTTGCATGCCCTGCTGGTGCGGGAACACGTCGACGTGTTGACTCAAACGCCCTCTGCCATCGGGATGTTGCCGCGGCGCGGGCTGGAGTCCGCGGCTGTGGTGCTGCTCGGCGAGGTGTGTCCCGTCGAGCTGGTGGATCGCTGGGCGCCCGGCCGGATGATGATCAACACCTACGGCCCGACTGAGGCGACTGTCTGGGTGTCCACGAGTACGCCGCTGGTTGCCGATTCGGCGCCGCCGCCGATTGGTTCGCCGGTGCCGGGTGCGGCGTTGTTCGTGTTGGACGGCTGGCTGCGCCCAGTGCCCGTGGGGGTGGTGGGGGAGCTGTACGTGGCCGGTGCTGGGGTGGGCTGCGGGTATTGGCGCCGGCCGGCGCTGACCGCGGCCCGGTTTGTGGCGTGTCCCTATGGGGTTGGGCAGCGGATGTATCGCACCGGGGATCTGGTGCGCTGGCGCGCCGATGGGCAGCTGGACTATCTGGGCCGTGCCGACGAGCAGGTGAAGATCCGTGGCTACCGCATTGAGTTGGGTGAGGTGAGCACGGTGCTGTCCGAGGTCGCCGGGGGCCAGCAGGCGGTGGTGATCGCGCGTGAGGACCGTCCCGGTGACCGGCGGCTGGTGGGATATGTAGCCGGGCAGGTGCAGGTTGAGCAGCTCCGCGCGCAGCTATCCGAGCGGCTGCCCGAATATATGCGGCCCGCGGCGGTGGTGAGCGTGGCGACGCTGCCGTTGACAGTCAACGGCAAGCTCGACAAACGCGCCCTGCCGGCCCCCGACTACGCCGACACCACCCGCTACCGCGCGCCGACCACCGCGGTGGAGGAAACCCTCGCCGGCATCTATGCGGAGGTACTGGGTCTACCGCGGGTGGGCATCGACGAATCCTTCTTCGATCTGGGCGGCAACTCGCTGTTGGCCATGCGGGTGGTTGCCGGAGTGCGCAGATCCTTGAACGTCGACCTGACGGTTCGCAGCCTGTTCGACGCACCGTCGGTGGCGAGCCTAAGTCGGCTGCTGCGCCGCCCGACGCGGTCACCGGAGGTGACCCCGGTGGAGGTGCTGCGGCATGCTGGCGGGGTTCCGCTGTTCTGCATTCACACCGCCGTCGGGTTGAGCTGGCCTTATCACGCGCTGGGCGCCTACCTGGACTGCCCGATTATCGGCATTCAGCAGGTTGTCGACGATGACACCAGGCCCGACTCAATTCGTGACATGGCGCAGCACTATGCCGACACCGTTCAATCGTTGTATCCCGGCGGGCCATACCACCTGCTCGGCTGGTCGTTCGGGGGAATTGTGGTGCACGAGCTTGCCGTCGAGCTTCGCCGGCGGGGATGCGTCGTCGGGCGACTCATCGTCCTCGATGCGACTCCGCGCGCCGAGCAAGCGGATGAGGCAACCACTGCCGCAGCGCGGGAAGGTGAAATTCTGAAATATGTACTGCGCGCAAATGGGATCGAGCTGCCGGCCGATGATCGTGAGCCCTTTACCTATCAGCAGGCAGAGGAACTAATCCAGCAACGACCGGATGCGAATTTTGGGCTCCCGTCCGCTCAGCTGCTTCGGATTCTGATCACCAACAGCATCGCCAACGAAAGGTATCGCTCCGAACATGCGCCAGCGGTCTTTGACGGCGACCTAATTTTATTCGCGGCTACCCGCAACGGAAATGGTTCGACGCTGCTCGAGGATTGGCGGCAGTATGTCCGCGGCCATATCGTCGAGTACCCCGTTGACGCCACGCACAACGAAATGTTGAATGCCGAGTCGCTCAGGTTATTTGGTGCACAACTGAATGCTGCATTAGTCAACGGCCGGGTAGTGGGGCGTTAGCCTCGCCGGGGGACTGATTGCCGGTTTTCGTATGCACTGACGGTTTCGACTGTGCCCGCGTGGCGGGCTCACGGCGCGTCGGCCGCCGTGGACGCACGCTCGACGCCGTGGACGCCTCTGCTACGCCCGCCGCGAACTTCGAGTGTGCCCTGACGGCATCGAGTGTGCATTGACGATTTCGACTGTGCCCACGTGGCGAGCTCGCGGCGCGTCTGCCGCCCTGGCTGCACGCTCGACGTCCTGGCTGCACGCTCGACGCCCTGCCTACAACGCTCGACGCCCTGGCTGCACGCTCGACGTCCTGGCTGCCTCTGCTACGCCCGCCGCGAACTTCGAGTGTGCCCTGACGGCGTCGAGTGTGCATTGACGGCTTCGACTGTGCCCGCGTGGCGAGCTCGCGGCGCGTCGGCCGCCCTGGCTGCACGCTCGACGACCTGGACGCCTCCGCTTATGCTCGCAGACGGATTCGAGCGTGCACTTACGTCGTCAACTGTGCGTCCACGGCGGTCAATGGACACGTCGACCGCCGTGGCGAAACCCGGGCACTGCGCCGGTCAAGCAGAGGCCCGGGTGTTCTCGGATACTCGAAGTAACCGCCGATACAGGAACCGCGCCGGCGCCCTAAATTGCACCCCCTAAATTGTCGCTCAAAAGCGGCAAATCGGACACCAACTCCCTCGTGCAATAGGTGCACAGCCACGGCTGCCGCGCAACCGGGACGCCGTGCGCGCCCCCCGCATAGCAACCCGCTCCCGGATCACCGCTATCAGCCCCGGGCAGCAAGGTGGTGCTGCCCACGGGTGAGACCGGGTTGGTCCCGACACTGGGCGCGGCTTGCTCACCACCGCATCAAGACAACCAGTACCCTCGATTACGTGCAGCGACGAATCATGGGCATCGAGACCGAGTTCGGTGTCACCTGCACCTTCCACGGCCATCGTCGGCTCAGCCCCGACGAGGTGGCACGCTACCTGTTTCGCCGGGTGGTGTCCTGGGGGCGCAGCTCCAACGTTTTCCTGCGCAACGGCGCACGCCTCTACCTCGACGTGGGTAGTCACCCCGAATATGCCACCGCCGAATGCGACAGCCTGGTGCAGCTGGTCACCCACGACCGGGCCGGCGAATGGGTGCTCGAGGACCTGCTCATCGACGCCGAACAGCGGCTTGCCGACGAGGGTATCGGCGGGGACATCTACCTGTTCAAGAACAACACCGATTCGGCGGGCAACTCCTACGGTTGCCATGAGAACTACTTGATTGTGCGGGCCGGCGAGTTCTCCCGCATCTCCGACGTGTTGCTACCTTTCCTCGTCACCCGCCAGCTGATCTGCGGGGCCGGCAAGGTGCTGCAGACGCCCAAGGCCGCGACGTTCTGCCTGTCCCAGCGAGCCGAGCACATCTGGGAGGGGGTCTCCAGCGCTACCACCCGATCACGGCCGATCATCAACACCCGCGACGAGCCCCACGCCGACGCCGAGAAATACCGGCGGCTGCACGTCATCGTCGGCGACTCCAACATGTGTGAGACCACCACCATGCTCAAGGTGGGAACCGCCGCGCTGGTGCTCGAAATGATCGAAGCGGGGGTGGCGTTTCGTGACTTCTCCCTGGATAACCCGATCCGCGCCATCCGTGAGGTCAGCCACGACATCACCGGTCGCCGGCCGGTACGGCTGGCCGGGGGACGCCAGGCCAGCGCGCTGGACATCCAACGCGAGTACCACGCCCGCGCCGTCGATCATCTGCAAAACCGCGAGCCGAACCCGCAGATAGAGCAGGTGGTCGACCTGTGGGGACGTCAACTCGACGCGGTCGAGAGCCAGGATTTCGCCAAGGTGGACACTGAGATCGACTGGGTGATCAAGCGCAAGCTGTTCCAGCGCTACCAGGACCGCTACAACATGGAGCTATCCGACCCCAAGATCGCCCAGCTGGACCTGGCCTACCACGACATCAAACGCGGGCGCGGCGTCTTCGACCTGCTGCAGCGCAAGGGGTTGGCGGCGCGCGTCACCACAGACGAGGAAATCGCCGACGCCGTCGACCACCCGCCGCAGACCACTCGCGCCCGATTGCGCGGTGAGTTCATCAGCGCCGCGCAGGCCGCCGGACGCGATTTCACCGTCGACTGGGTACATCTCAAACTCAACGACCAGGCGCAACGCACCGTGCTGTGCAAGGACCCGTTCCGTTCAGTGGACGAGCGGGTCAAACGCCTGATCGCCAGCATGTGACTCGCGGCTCGCGGGTGTCGAACCGCAACCGCGATAGCGCATGTGCTAGCCGATTGAGAAGTTCTCCCGCCCTCCCGCGTGGGATTAATGTGACTATTGAGACGGCACGGCTAATGCAGGCGACGGGTGGGGGCATCTAACCTGGTGTAAATGGCGACCTCGAAAGTCGAACGGCTGGTCAATCTCGTCATCGCGCTGCTGTCCACTCGCGGCTACATCACCGCCGAGAAGATCCGCTCCAGCGTCGCCGGATATTCCGACAGCCCCACCGCAGACGCGTTCTCCCGGATGTTCGAGCGCGACAAGAACGAACTGCGCGACCTGGGCATCCCATTGGAGGTCGGCAGGGCGTCGAACCTGGACCCAACCGAGGGTTACCGCATCAACCGCGACGCCTACGCGCTGCCACCCGTAGACCTGACCCCGGACGAGGCCACCGCCGTCGCCGTCGCCACCCAGCTCTGGGAGTCGCCGGAACTGGTCACCGCCACTCAGGGCGCGTTGCTCAAGCTGCGGGCCGCCGGAGTGGACGTCGACCCCGTAGACACCGAAGCCGCAGTGACCATCGCCTCGCCGGCCGGGCTGACCGGTCTACGCGGGTCCGAGAACGTGCTCGGAATCCTGTTGTCCGCCATTGACTCTCGGCAGGCCGTGCAGTTCCGCCATCGGTCGTCGCGGGCCGAGCCCTACACCACCCGCACCGTCGAGCCGTGGGGCGTGGTCACCGAGAACGGCCGCTGGTACCTCGTCGGCCACGACCGCGACCGCGGTGCCACCCGCGTTTTCCGGCTGTCGCGGATCAGTGGGGAGATCACCCCGATCGGCCCGGCAGGCGCGATCGCCGTGCCCGACGACGTCGATCTGCGCGGCATCGTGGCCGCGAAGGTCACCGAGGCGCCGACCGGTACGCGGGCCACGGTCTGGGTCGCCGGCGGGCGGGCCACCGCGCTGCGCAGAGCCGGGCGACCGGTCGGCCCCCGGAGACTGGCCGGTCGCGACGGCGACGTGATCGAACTCGACATCGGATCCAGTGACCGATTGGCGCGCGAGATCGCCGGCTACGGAGCCGACGCAATTGTCCTGGAGCCGGCCACCCTGCGGGAAGACGTGCTGGCCCGGCTGCACGCCCACGCCGGGGCAGCGCGATGACTCCCGTATCCACCCGGCTGGTGCGGCTGCTCAACATGGTGCCGTACTTCCAAGCCAACCCACGGATAACCCGCGCCAAGGCCGCCACCGACCTCGGAGTGTCGGCCAAGCAGCTCGAGGAGGACCTCAACCAGCTGTGGATGTGCGGACTGCCCGGCTACTACCCCGGGGATCTCATCGATTTCCAATTCGCCGGCGACACCATCGAGGTGACGTTCTCGGCGGGCATGGACCGGCCGCTGAAGCTGACGTCTCCGGAGGCCACCGGGCTACTGGTGGCGCTGCGGGCGCTGGCGGACATTCCGGGCGTCGTCGACCCGCGGGCGGCCCGCAGCGCCATCGCTAAGATCTCGGCGGCGGCAGGGGCGGCCGGCCCCGCCAGCACGGTTTCGGCCGCCGACCAACCGGCGCCGGCCGAGCACGCGGCGGCGGCGACCGTGCGCGCCGCGGTGCGCGACAAACGGGCGCTGAGCATCGACTATTACTCGGCGTCGCACGACACCCTCACCACCCGGACCGTCGATCCCATCCGGGTGCTGCTGATCGGCGGCCACAGCTACCTGGAGGCCTGGTCACGCGAGGCCGAAGGGGTTCGGCTGTTCCGATTCGACCGGATCGTCGAGGCCTCCGAGCTCGACGAGCCGGCCACGCCGCCCGAACCTGCGCTGCAGGCGCCACCGGACACGGCGCTGTTCGACGCCGATCCGTCGCTGCCGTGCGCAACGCTGCGGGTGGCGCCGTCGGCGTCATGGATGCTGGAGTACTACCCGATACGGGACGTGCGTGAGCTGCCCGACGGATCCTGCGAGGTGGCCATGACCTATGCCTCAGAGGGTTGGATGACGCGACTCATGCTCGGCTTCGGCTCCGATGTGCAGGTGCTGGCGCCGGACTCGCTGGCCCGGCGCGTGCGGGCGGCCGCGGAAGCCGCATTGCAGGCCTACCGGGCCGCTGCGCAGGAGTGACGGCGCGGCCGGGCGGCTTGGCAGCTCTGCTGCGGTAACATCGGGTCAACGTCTGGAGGTAATCAAAGTGGGCAGTCTCAGTCCGTGGCACTGGGCGATCCTCGCCGTCGTGGTGATCGTGTTGTTCGGCGCCAAGAAGCTCCCCGATGCGGCGCGGTCGTTGGGCAAGTCGATGCGCATCTTCAAGTCCGAGATGCGGGAAATGCAAAGCGAGACCAAAAACCAGCCGCCCGCCCTCGACACCAACCCGGCCAGCCCAACGCCGGTGCAGTCGCAACGAGTCGAGCCTCCGGTGAGCACTGAGCCGGGTCACACCGAGGCGCGGCCGGCTTAGCCCGGCAACCACCGTTTCGGTGCCCAAGCGTCACTGATCGAACGTGGGGAATGGTTTCCGGGCCTCAGCGCGTGCCGCCACTGTTCTTAAACGGCTGAACCCCCGTAGCAGGCGCAGCCGCGTCAATCCTGACGCAACGATGTCGCTGGTCGACCATCTGACCGAGTTGCGGACCCGGCTGCTGATATCGCTGGCCGCCATCCTGGTCACCACGATTTTCGGGTTCATCTGGTATTCGCATTCGGTGTTCGGGCTGCAGAGCCTGGGCGAGTGGCTGCGCCACCCCTATTGCTCGTTGCCGCAGTCGGCGCGGGCCGATATCAGCGCCGACGGACAATGCCGGCTGCTGGCCACCGCACCGTTCGACCAGTTCATGTTGCGGCTCAAGGTGGGAATGACGGCCGGCGTCGTGCTGGCCTGTCCGGTCTGGTTCTACGAGCTGTGGGCATTCATCACGCCGGGGCTATACAAGAAGGAGCGCCGCTTCGCGGTGGCGTTCGTGATCCCGGCGGCGGTGCTGTTCGTGGCCGGGGCAGTGCTGGCGTACCTGGTGCTGTCGAAAGCGCTGGGCTTCCTGCTGACAGTCGGCAGCGACGTTCAGGTGACCGCGCTGTCGGGCGACCGGTACTTCGGCTTCTTGATCAACCTGCTGGTGGTGTTCGGGGCCAGCTTCGAATTTCCGCTGCTGATCGTGATGCTCAACATGACGGGCATGCTGACCTATGAACGGCTCAAGTCCTGGCGGCGCGGCCTGATCTTCACGATGTTCGTGTTCGCGGCGGTGTTCACGCCCGGATCCGACCCGTTCTCGATGACCGCGCTCGGGGTGGCGCTGACCGTGCTGCTCGAGTTCGCCATCCAGATCGCCCGGCTGCACGACAAACGAAAAGCCAAGCGGGAGGCGCTGATTCCCGATGATGAAGCGTCAGCCATCGATTCCCCCGAGCCGGTACCGGCGCCCTCGGTCATCGGCGGATCACATGACGACGTCACCTAGCGATCGCATCAGGGCGGTGGGGTGACAGATCTGCCCGAGCTGGCACGGTTCACTGCCGAGCTGCCCTTCTCGCTCGATGACTTTCAGCAACGTGCCTGCGCCGCCCTGGAATGCGGCCATGGCGTGCTGGTCTGCGCGCCCACCGGCGCCGGCAAGACGGTGGTCGGCGAGTTCGCCGTGCACCTGGCTCTGGCGGCCGGGGGCAAATGCTTCTACACCACACCTCTGAAAGCCCTGAGCAACCAGAAGCACACCGACCTGACGGCGCGCTACGGCCGCGACCAGATCGGACTGCTGACCGGAGATCTCTCCGTCAGCGCCAACGCGCCCGTCGTGGTGATGACCACCGAGGTGCTGCGCAACATGCTCTACGCCGATTCGCCTGCACTGCAAGGTCTTTCCCACGTCGTGATGGACGAGGTGCATTTCCTGGCCGACCGGATGCGCGGGCCGGTGTGGGAGGAGGTCATCCTGCAACTGCCCGACGAGGTGCGGGTGGTCAGCCTGTCGGCGACGGTCAGCAACGCCGAAGAGTTCGGCGGCTGGATGCAGACCGTGCGGGGTGACACGACGGTCGTGGTCGACGAACACCGGCCGGTGCCGCTGTGGCAGCACATCTTGGTGGGCAAGCGCCTGTTCGACCTGTTCGCCTACGACGCCGACGCCGAACAGCCTCGTGTCAACCCGGACTTGGTGCGTCACATCGCGCATCGCCGCGAGGCCGACCGGATGTCGGACTGGCAGCCGCGCCGGCAGGGGGGAAGAGGAGGCCCGGGGCGGCCGCGCTTCTACCGTCCGCTGCCGCGGCCGGAGGTGATCGCGAAGCTCGACTCCGAGGGGCTGTTGCCGGCGATCACGTTCGTGTTCTCCCGGGCCGGGTGCGACGCCGCCGTCCAGCAGTGCCTGCGCTCGCCGTTGCGGCTGACCGGCGAGGACGAGCGCGCCCGGATTGCCGAGGTGATCGATCACCGCTGCGGCGATCTGGCCGACGCCGACCTGGCGGTACTCGGCTACTACGAGTGGCGCGAGGGCTTGTTGCGCGGTCTGGCCGCCCACCATGCCGGAATGCTGCCGGCATTCCGGCACACCGTCGAGGAGCTTTTCGCCGCCGGCATGATCAAGGCCGTGTTTGCCACCGAAACGTTGGCGCTGGGCATCAACATGCCGGCCCGCACTGTGGTGCTCGAGCGGCTGGTGAAGTTCAACGGTGAGCAGCATCTGCCGCTGACGCCGGGGGAGTACACGCAGCTGACCGGCCGGGCCGGCCGGCGCGGTATCGATGTGGAGGGTCACGCGGTGGTGATCTGGCATCCCTCCGACAACACCAGCGAGCCCGCTGAGGTCGCCGGCCTGGCCTCCACCCGGACCTTCCCGCTGCGCAGCTCGTTTGTCCCGTCGTACAACATGACGATCAACCTGGTACACCGCATGGGCCCGCTACAGGCGCACCGGTTGCTGGAGCAGTCCTTCGCCCAGTACCAGGCCGACCGATCCGTCGTCGGACTGGTCCGCGGCATCGAACGCGGCAAACGGATGCTCGACGAGATCGCCGCCGAACTCGGTGGCCCGAACGCGCCGATCCTGAACTATGCGCGGCTTCGCGCACGGGTGTCGGAGCTGGAGCGTTCGCAGGCCCGGGCGTCGCGCCTGCAGCGCCGCCAGGAGGCCAACGACGCGCTGGCGGCGCTGCGCAAGGGAGACATCATCACCATCACGCATGGCCGGCGCGGGGGGCTGGCGGTGGTGTTGGAGTCCGCCCGCGACAGCGCCGACCCGCGGCCACTGGTGCTGACCGAAAACCGGTGGGCTGGGCGCATCTCGTCGGCCGACTATTCGGGCGGGGCGCCGCCGGTCGGATCGATGGCACTGCCCAAGCGCATCGAATACCGCCAGCCGCGGGTGCGCCGGGATTTGGCGTCGGCGCTACGGTCGGCGGCCGCGGGCCTGCCCGCGCCGGTTGATCGCCGCGGCAGGAAGCGCACGAGTGAGGACCCGGATCTGGAATCGCTGCGCGAGCAGCTGCGCCGCCATCCCTGCCACCACGCTGCCGATGTCGAGGTTCAGGTTCGCCAGGCGGAGCGTTACCTGCGCATCGAACGCGATAACGCGCAGTTGCAGAGCAAGGTTGCCGCGGCCACCAACTCGCTGGCCCGCACCTTCGATCGGATCGTAGGCCTGCTGACCGAGCGGCAGTTCATCCACGGACCGCCGACCGACCCCGAGGTTACCGACGACGGCCGGTTGCTGGCTCGCATCTACAGCGAAAGCGACCTGTTGGTGGCCGAGTGCCTGCGCACCGGCGCCTGGGCGGGTTTGAAGCCGCCCGAGTTGGCGGCGGTGGTTTCGGCGGTGCTCTACGAATCGCGTGGTAGTGACGAACCATCCAGTGTGGAGGCACCCACACCGGGGTTGCGCCAGGCGCTCAGGCAGACCGCGAGGCTGTCGGCGCAATTGCGCGCCGACGAGCAGACGCACCGGATCAGCCAGAGTCGGGAACCCGACGACGGTTTCGTCAACGTCATCTATCGTTGGGCGCGCACCGGTGATCTGGCGGCCGCATTGGCTGCCGCTGATGTCAGCGGCACCGGGTCACCTTTGTCGGCAGGCGATTTCGTGCGCTGGTGCCGGCAGGTGCTCGATCTGCTGGACCAGGTGCGTAACGCCGCTCCGGACCCCGAGGTGCGCGCTGTGGCAAAGCGCGCCATCAACGACATCCGGCGCGGCGTCGTCGCGGTTGACGCCGGGTAGGCTGGCCCGGAGCTACGGTTATGTCCGGAATGTGACCGCAGGAGGACCAGGAGAAGCAATGAGCGGACCGCAGGGATCAGACCCCAGGCAGTCGTGGCAGCCGCCCGGGCAGGGCGATCATTCCTCGGACCCGACGATGGCCGGGTCACCGTGGCAGCAGCAGCCGACTCAGGATGCGACCTGGCAGACTCCCGCCTACACGCCTGCGGAGTACCCGTCGTACCAGCAGCCGGTGGACCCGGCGTATCCGCAGCAGTATCCGCAGTCCGCGCCCGCCTACGGGCAGCCCGATTTCGGTTCGCAGGCGACCCAATTCGGGGCACCTCCGCAGTTCGGCCAGCCCGGGCAGTACGGTCAGGCGGCCCAGCCCGGCCAATACGGCCAGCCGGCACAGTACGGCCAGCCCGGCCAGTACGGGGCGCCCGGCCAGCCCGGCCAATACGGTCAGCCAGGTCAATATCCCGGGCAATACGCTCCCTACGACCAGGCGGCGAAGAGCTCCAAGCGTTCGATGGCGATCATCGGCGGTGTCGTCGGCGTGATCGTCGTGCTGGTCATCGGCATCGTCTTGGTAGTCGGTTTCTGGCAACCAGGGTTCTTTGTCACCACCAAATTGGATGTGAACAAGGCCAACTCGGGCGTCCAGCAGATCCTGACCGACGAGACCAACGGCTACGGGGCCAAGAACGTCAAGGACGTCAAGTGCAACAACGGGGTCAACCCCACCGTCAAGAAGGGCGCCACCTTCGAATGCACCGTCAGCATCGACGGCGCGTCCAAGCACGTGACGGTGACGTTCCAGGACAACAAGGGCACCTACGAGGTCGGCAGGCCGCAGTAACGGTCACGATGCCTGTCATGCTGGCAGTGCGTCCAGTGCTTTCTGTAGCCGGGTAAACGACGACCCGACGCCGTATCGAGTCGCTAGTTCTGCAGTGCGCGCCGGGTCGGCGGCCACCAGCGGTAGGGCATCGGTGGGCGTCGAAAGCTGCACCGGCGAGTCGGTGGCCACCCGCACCACCGAACCGGCGACCTCGATGTAGTCCGATGCGCCAAGCACTTTCGCTCGCAAACCCTTGGCCATCCCCGACTTGGGGTCGTGAGCGGCCGCCATGATCTGATCCAGCGAGCCGTGCGCGGCCAGCAGGGCGGCTGCCGTCTTCTCGCCGACGCCGGGTACCCCGGGCAGCCCGTCGGAGGGATCGCCGCGCAGCAACGCCAGTTCGGCGTAGGCCGATCCGGCCCGATCCGCCGGCAAGCCGTACCGTTCGGCCACCTCCGCGGGCCCGAACAGGGTGGCTTTGGACAGCCCGCGCCCGAGGTAGAGCACCCGAACCGGCACCGGATCGTCGGCCACCACCTGCAGCAGGTCACGGTCGCCGCTGACGACGACCACCGGATCGTGGCGTTCCTGCGCCGCCAGGGTGCCGATCACGTCGTCGGCCTCGAAACCCGGTGCGCCGGCCGTCGGGATCCCGTATGCGTCAAGAAGTTCCATGATCATGTCGACCTGAGGGGTGAGCTCGTCGGGCACCTCTTCGATGTCGGGCCGGCCTTCGGGTTCGGTTTCGGCGACGCGGTGCGCCTTGTAGGACGAGATGAGGTCCACCCGAAACTGTGGCCGCCAGTCCAGATCCAGGCACACCACCAGCCGGCCGGGCCGATGCTGGGTGATCACCACCGCCATCGAGTCGATGAACCCGCGCACGGCGTTGACGGGCCGGCCGTCAGGGGCGGTGATCGATGACGGCACGCCGAAGAACGAGCGAAACCACATGCTGGCGCCGTCCAGCAGCAGCAGGGGAGCGGACATGTGGGCAATCCTGCCAGGCCGCGCGAGCGCGGTTAGCCTGGCTGCCATGAACTCTCGCCGATTCGACTCCGCGGTGTACGAGCGACGGTTGGCTGCGGCGGCCGCCAATACCGCCGATGCCGGTCTGGCCGGCCTGGTGATCACCCCGGGATACGACCTGCGCTACCTCATCGGTTCGCGCGCGGAGACGTTCGAGCGGCTCGCCGCGCTGGTGTTGCCGGCCTCGGGTGAGCCGACTCTCGTCGTGCCGCGGCTAGAGCTCGCCACGTTCAAGGAGTCTGCCGATGCTCTGGGGCTGGGTGTGCGGACCTGGGTCGACGGGGATGATCCCTACCGACTGGTGAGCGCCGCGCTGGGCGGTGGCCCGGTGACGACGGCAGTCAGCGATTCCATGCCGGCTTTGCATCTGCTGCCGCTGGCCGCTGCGTTGGACGTGCTGCCGGTGTTGGCCACCGACGCGCTGCGCGAGCTGCGAATGATCAAGGAGGAAACCGAGATTGACGCGCTGCGCCGGGCGGGTTCGGCCATCGATCGGGTGCACGCCCGGGTT
Source organism: Mycobacterium attenuatum (assembly GCF_900566085.1). GTDB lineage: Bacteria > Actinomycetota > Actinomycetes > Mycobacteriales > Mycobacteriaceae > Mycobacterium > Mycobacterium attenuatum. Next base: position 10,306 of record NZ_UPHT01000095.1, on the reverse strand, counting down.
CCGGAGTTGCTGGTGCCGGGCCGTACCGAGGCCGACGTCGCCGCCGATATCGCCGAAGCGATTGTCGCCGAAGGGCATTCGGAGGTGGCGTTCGTCATCGTCGGCTCCGGCCCGCATGGTGCCGACCCGCATCACCGGTTTTCGGACCGCACGCTGCAGGCGGGTGATGTCGTCGTGGTCGACATCGGGGGGACCGTCGAGCCCGGATACCACTCCGACTGCACCCGGACCTACAGCATCGGCGAACCCGAACAAGTTGTGGCGCAGCACTATTCGGTTCTGCAGCGGGCGCAGCGCGCCGCGTTTGAGGCCGTGCGACCCGGTGTAACCGCCGCCCAGGTCGACGCCGCGGCCCGTTGCGTGCTGGCCGAGGCTGGTTTGGCCGACTATTTCGTGCACCGCACCGGGCACGGCATCGGGCTGTGCGTGCACGAAGAGCCCTACATCGTGGCCGGCAATGACGTGGCGTTGGCTGCGGGCATGACGTTTTCCATCGAGCCGGGCATCTACTTCCCGGGCCGGTGGGGGGCCCGCATCGAGGACATCGTGGTGGTAACCGAGAACGGTGCCCTGTCCGTCAACCAACGGCCGCACGAGCTGACCGTGGTGCCGGTTTGATGTCGGCGGTGCCGGGTAGGTTGGCGTCGTGTCGCTGTTGGATCTGACTCTGCTTCCGTTACGTATCGCCCGCCATGTCGCGGATGCGGTGGTGCGCCCCGCGTCGCCAGCACCGCCTGCCGAACTGGTCGTAGTCGACGGGATGCCGGAGGGGGTGCCGCCGGCCGCGCGAAAGCCCGAGCCGAAGCTTCCGGTGCCGTCGGGATGGCCGTTCGGCGAGGAGTTCCCCCGTACCTGCGGGGCGGCTCGGGTGGCCGGCGGGGCGTTGTTCTGGACCGACTTTCTCTACGACGACCACGGTGCGACGGGCCTGCCGGTGGGTGATCTGAAAGTCCAGGCGCCGCCGCGGGGCACCTACGTCTATCCGGCCGGGCCCGCGGCCGGCAACGGCGCCGACATCTTCCGCGTCGCGATCGGGCTCACCGAGACCCACACCTGGTGGCGCGTCGACTGGAACACGCTGGTGGACGCGACCGTGCCGATCGCGCTGTTCACCTTCGACACCGACCGGGGCCGGGCCGCCTCGGCCGACTGGCCGGCCGGGGCGGGGGTGCGTTCGGCGGGCATCGACATGGCCCTGCTGGTGTCGGGCCGCAGCGCCCGGCTGATCGACCTGACCACGCAGGTTGCCACGCCCGTCGAGCACAGCGTCGACCTGCCGGCGCGGTCGTTTCTGGCGCAGGTGCCGCGGTCGGTGCTGGAGCCCACCGGTACCTGGACGGTTCGCTTGGCCGCGGGACTGGCCAACGCCGCAGGCGATGGGTTCGCCGACGTGCCCGCCGAGCACGGCGCGCTGCCCGGTCAGCCCAACGTCTACAACGTCGCGTTTCGTACCCATGATCAGGAGAAGCCGCATCTGAACTTCTGGTCCGACGCGGCCCAGGCCGCCGCGCTGACCAGCGGTGACGTTTCCGAGTTCGCGGTGGCGGTGCAGTGGGACCGGCTGGCGGCCCGCGAGACCGCTGCCGAGCCGGTGATCACCGGACCGTCGACCCGCTGGTACGTGTCCTCGGTGGAGCTGGGTCAGGGCGTTGCCGATGGCACGGTTCTGGACACCGATCCCCAGTTTCTGGGTCGGGTGCAGCCGTATTCGGTGTGCCTGCCGTCGACGTATGCGCCCGGGCAGGCGCTACCGCTGACGCTGTTGCTGCACTCGCTGGCGCTGGGGCAAACGCAGTTCGCCGCGATCGACCCGCGCCTGCTGCACGAGGTGTGCGAGACTCGCGGCTCGGTGGTGGTCACGCCGCTGGGCCGGGGCCCGTCGACGTGGTACTTCGACGCCGGCGAACTCGACGTGTGGGAGGTGTGGGCGCGGGTGGCCGAGCAGTTGGGCACCGATCCCAACCGCACGGTCATCTCGGGATATTCGATGGGCGGTTATGCCGCCTACAAGCTGGGGCTGAGCTATCCGGAGGTGTTCGCCCAGGCCGTGGTGCTGGCCGGGCCGCCGACGTGTGGGGTGCGGCTGCTGCCCAACGTCGACATTCCGGCCGATTTGAACCTCGATTCGCATTGTGCCCGTGAGGGCGACACCTGGGAGCTGCTGGGAAACGCTCGCTGGTTGCCGTTCGTGATCGCCCACGGGTTGATCGACGAGTTGGTTCCGTTCGCCTCGGCCGCCGAGCAGGTGCTGGAACTGGACCGGCTGGGCTATCGCTACCGGTTTACCGTCTATCCGCTCGAGGATCACATCGCCTGGGTGCTTCAGGACAAGTTCGACGATCCGATCGCGCACATGGGAACCGTTCTGCGCCAAGCGGATCCGGGTCACATCACGTTTGCGTGGTATCCGCAATTGGTGCGTGCGGACCTCGGTATCGGGCCGCACCAGGTGTGGTGGTTGTCGGAGTTGACCGCCGATCCCGCCGTGACTGCCAGGCGCGGGGCCACCGCGGAGGTCGATGCCCGCTCGTATGCGCGGCCGGACCCGATGCACAGCATTCGCCGGCACCGTGGCTTTGCCCCGCACTTCGACCCGACACCGGGTCTGTACACCGAATTGGATTGGCGGGTGGACGGTCCGGCTCCGGTGCTGCCGTATCTGACGTTGCGGCTCACCGGGGTGGCCAGCCTGACGGTCGATGTCGAGCGGGCCGGGCTGGCGTCGTTGCCGTCGTCGAGCATCGCGGTTGCGTCTGATACTGCCGCGCAGATCACCCTTGGCGGTTTGGCTGACGGCGTGCAGGTGCGGCTGGATGGTGAGTTGGCCGGGTCGACGGTGGCGATACCTGCTGGGCGGCACCAGGTTTCGCTGGCGCGAACGGGTTAGCGAGTGCGGCGGCAGCTAGGCGCAGCTTCACTGGCCACGAAGCTGGTCTTTGATGCTGAACCCGTTGCTGTCAGTGCGGTGGTTGTTCATATTGCGGCATTCGCCGGAAAGCTCGATCGCCCCGTCGGCGCCGAGAAATGGGCTTACGCCGATAGTTGCCATGACACCATCTTTGTGAATCACCGTTCCGAACAAGTGCTGTCCCGGCGGCACGCCGGATGACCAACCGTGAGCCACCATCGTCGCCGCGACTTGCTCGAAGTAGGCGCTGTGGTCGATTCCAGAGGGAGCGATTGAGGTCATGTCGACTCCGACTGCGGTAGGGGTAGGGTGGGTCGCCCTGATCGTTGCAGGACTCCCCGCTGAATCCTCCTGAAACATCTTGCAGACCAGCTATTTTCGTAAGGTTGTTTGGCCGGCTCGAGCACCTGCGCCATGGCCTGCTCGTCGGAGAGCGGATGCTCGGGGCGATCAGCATCGTGCGCAAACGGATACATAGGAGAACAACCTCCCAACAGGAAAACCATTGTCAGCGCTACTGCCGCAAGCCGGAGCAGGCCTGGCCGGCGGAAGCTACTTGAACTCATGGTCATTGGTGACGGAGTCCCCTGGCCGGTCCCATTCGGGGTCGACAGTAACAGGTGTGGTGATCTCGACGTGCGGTAGCGGAATCGTTCCCAGAGGGGTATGCACCTGGGTCGGGGTAGAGATTCGTTCTTCGGCTCGGGGTGGAGCTAGCATTCCTTTCCCTGCGAGATTGTTTCCATGGCCGACAGTGATTTCGGTGATATTGTGCAGCGCCTCGCTGCCCTTGTTGTAGTAGTGCGAATGGTCGTTGAACCACGGGGTCACGTTGTGCGTGCCGGCGACTTCGGCGCGGAAGCGCACCGACCCGAAACCGTCGTGAGCGGGATCGGTGCCCAGTCCCGCTAATGGCCCGAGAGGGGTGCCGAGTGCGTCGTTGACCCAATTGGGCACCGCACTTCCTGATTCGCCGATCCAGCTGATCGCGTCGGTGGAGGCGGCACCCACATAGACTTGCCCGCTGTTGAGGTGAAAATCAGCGGCGCTGTGCGCAAGATTGGTTCCCGGGCAGCCGATCAACACGGCGTCGTTGGCGCGCATGCCGCTGTTGGCGAACGCATCGGCGACTGTGGTCGATCCGTAGGAGTGCCCGATGACGGTTACGTGCGACGGAGTGCCACCTTCGTGGCTAACTGCTAGGCCGTTGACGTCGGCGGCCAGCACCGCACCCCCCCTGGCGCGCCATCCACGGAGTGCCGGCCTGTTGCAGCTTGGTCGGGTCGGTCACGGCCGCTTCGGGACTTTGGAACTCGAACGCGGGAGCGTCACAGCCCATCCAGGCGATCACTGAGGTGGAATCCAACCGCAACCTCTCGAAACATCCTCCAGCCCAGCAGTTCTGGTAATCTTCTTGGCTGTCTCGACTACTTGACTACTTGATCCATGGCATGTTCGTCGGCGAGCGAACGCTCGGGGTGATCGGGGTCGTTCCCAAACGGATACATCGACGAACAAACTCCGGAGGCGAAGATCGCCGCGGTCAGCGCCGCAAGGCAGACCAGCCATCGTCGACGATGGCTGATTGACATCACTCCACACGAAGAAAAGGGCCGCTCGTCAAGAAAGCAACCAGTACGGGATGCATTGCTGTCGTTCAAACTTCATCCTCCACGTAGCTGGTCGCTGATATTGAGCCAGCGGGCGTGACGATGGTCGCCCATGTTGCGACACTCGCCGGAAAGTTCGACATCGCCATCCGCGCCGAGAAAGGGGCTCACCCCGATGATTGCCATGACGCCATCTTTGTGGATCGCCGTTCCGAACGGGCGCAGCCCAGGTGGGGGGCCGGCCAACCAGCCATGCGCCACCATCGTTGCGGCCACTTGCTCAAAGTAGGCGTTGCGATCCATGCCGGCGGGGACGTTAAACTTGACGTTTACGCGGCTACGGAAGGGCGGATCGCCCTGGTCGTTGCAGGACTCCCACCCAAATTCTCCCGAGACGTCCTGTAGTCCAGCTACTTTGGCGATCTGTTTCGCTGGCTCGATCACCTGCGCCATGGCCTGCTCGTCGGAGAGCGGATGCTCGGGGCGATCAGCATCGTGCGCAAACGGATACATCAGTGAACAACCTCCCAATGGGAAAGCCATTGTCAGCGCTACGGCCGCAAGCCGCAGCAGGCCTGACCGGCGGAAGCTACTTGAACTCATGGTCATTGGTGACGGAGTCCCCTGGCCGGTCCCATTCGGGGTCGACAGTAACAGGTGTGGTGATCTCGACGTGCGGTAGCGGAATCGTTCCCAGAGGGGTATGCACCTGGGTCGGGGTAGAGATTCGTTCTTCGGCTCGGGGTGGAGCTAGCATTCCTTCCCCTGCGAGATTGTTTCCATGGCCGACGGCGATTTCGGTCATGTTGTGCAGCGCCTCGCTGCCCTTGTTGTAGTAGTGCGAATGGTCGTTGAACCAGGGGGTGACGTTGTGCGAGCCGGCGACTTCGGCGCGGAAGCGCACCGACCCGAAACCTTCGTGAGCCGGATCGGTGCCCAGTCCCGCCAATGGCCCGAGAGGGGCGCCGAGTGCGTTGTTGACCCAATTGGGCACCGCGCTACCTGATTCACCGATCCAGCTGATCGCATCGGTGGAGGCGGCACCCACGTAGACCCGTCCGCCGTTGAGGTGAAAATCAGCGGCGCTGGGCGCAAGATCGGTTCCCGGGCAGCCGATGAGCACCGCATCGTTGGCGCGCATGCCGCTGTTGGCGAACGCGTCGGCAACTGTGGTGGACCCATAGGAGTGCCCGATGACGGTCACGTGCGATGGGGTGCCACCTTCGTGAGTAACTGCTAGGCCGTTGACGTCGGCAGCCAGCACCGCGCCACCCTGGCGCGCCATCCACGGTGTGCCGACCTGTTGCAGCTTGGTCGGGTCGGTCACGGCCGCTTCGGGACTTTGGAACTCGAACGCGGGAGCGTCATAGCCCATCCAGGCGATCACTGAGGTGGAATGGGTTGGGTCGGCTTTGGCCGACTGGTCGTAGAGGTTGATGGCGTCGTTATGTGCGTCGTACAACCAGCCTCCTTTCACGCTGCTGTTGGTGCCGGGCACAATGACGGAGGTGTTTTGTGCTCTGTCGGGGTTGCCGATTGCGATTGCCGCTCTGCCTTTGCCGTTGAAGGCGAGTGGATCGTATGCCCACAACATGACAGGCCTCGAGCGGGCATCCGAGCCGGCCTTGTCGTGGTTGAGGCCCTCGTTAGTTTTTACCGCGTTCTGATACCGGGTGATGTCTGCGGCGGTGAGGCCGTACTTGCCGGGGTTGCTGAACACATCGTTGTCCCGGTTGTTGAGCGCGTTGTCCCGAAGGCTCTCTGGCGACAGTCCATGCTGTCCGGCGATCTCCTCGACGCGGCGGAGGTCGTCGTTCATCACCGCGACGTTGACCTGATCGCGTACCTCGGCCGGAATGCCATTGAGGTTGCCTAACTCCTGCGGGTGCTGATCGACCAATAGGCGTCGTTGCTCGTCGCTGAGTGAATCCCACCAGCGCTTGACCTGCTCGGGGTTGGTGTCAGCTGGTGGGATCAAGAGTTCGTCGGCTACTTCTATCTCTGCCGGGTCAACGCCGTCGGCGCGCAGATTGTCGAGCCCGCTTTGCAGGATCGCCGAGTAACTGTCGCGAATGTGGTTGAGCTGGGCCAGCACTGCCCGCGTTTCGGCAACGGCGTCGTCGCACAGCGCATTGGCCTCATCTTGATCATCGTTGGCGAGGGCCTCACCGATCTCGCAGTCGATATCCTCAAGGTCCTGCTCGAGCGCCGAGATGTACCAGCCGGCGGACCGTTGCGCCTCGGCCAGGGCGGCCGCGATGTTCTCTAAATCGACACCGATCCTCGGCAATTGCGCGGCCTGGAGCTTCAGCGACGTGGTTACGCGTTGCACCTCGGCGGAGTCGTTGATTGGGTGATCACCGTTCTCCCGGTTCCAGGCCCATTCGAAACGCTGCCGCGCCTGATTGAATGCTGCGTCGGCCTCGGCCGTCGAGACGCCCGCGTCATGGAAAGCTCTGGCTAGATCGGAAATCTGAGCCGGGTGACCCGCTTGGAGGCTCCTGTTGACCGCCCACGGATCGCCGCCGGCTTCGGCAATCAGGAGGGCGATGCTTATGTAGCGGAGTTCCATTGGATCACCGGATGTATTGCGGCCCAACGTTTCTCGTTCTGCAGCCTATTCTTCCGCGGCGGCTGGCGCGCTATTGTCCAGTTGCGCGTCGGGCGGATGACGCTGCCGGTGTCGACCAACATCACGAACTCATCCTAGCGAGCTGTGCGGTCGCAATGCTTGCAGTGCATCGGCGCCGGCTTGGCACACCCCATCGAGCAGGGCGCCGATAACCTTGTGGCGGCGCGGATCTCGGCAACAATCGCCGAAGCCGTCGCCGGCTGCGCCGCTCGCGCGTGCTCTTGTTTCGATAGCGCTGATTTCCTGGGGGTACTGGTCGACCAACACGGCGTCGCTGCAGATTGCTGGGCGGATCCCGCCAACGCTTGGACTGGTCCTGGCGTCGGGATCAAGAATTCGTCTGGTCGGTCGACCTGCGGTGAATTGCCGACCCTCGCCACATCATTAGACTTCCCGAGGATGGAGACCGGTGAGCTACGCGTCGATGTCTATCAGCTCAGAGCCTCGGCGAGCCAGTGGCGTGAGCTCAGCACTAGGTTCAGCGTCCTGGCATCACCGACACCGGGGCGGCCGTGTCAACCCACGACCGCGGCGGTGGGCGGCGCTCATACGGCGGTCGGCCTCGCCGCAGAAGTATTGATCATCCGGACCCAGGCGACGACCGGTGCGGTGAAGGCAGGTGCCGAGGGGTATGGCAGCAACGAAGTGACGGCGGCGGGGGAGATGGCGGCCGTGCGACCGCGGATGGTGTAGATGCTTCCGACCCTGTCGCAGCTTCAGGCCTGGGATACCGAGCATCTCGTCGATGCGGCCCACTACTGGTCCAGGACCGCCGACCTGTGGGAGGACGTGTTCCTGCAGGTGCGCAACCAATCTCACACCATTGTCTGGGACGGCGCTGGCGGCGAGGCGCTGCGAGCGCGAACCGGCGGTGATTTGGTGATCGTCACCGCCAAGGCCGACCAGCTGCGTCAGGCCGCGGTCATCGCGCGTGAGGGCGCCGGAACCATCGGCGCCGCCCAACGGCGGGTCATCTATGCCGTCCAAGACGCCAACGACGCCGGCTTCAACGTCGGCGAAGACCTCTCGTCGCCGACACCCGAACCAGCCGCACCGCCGCAGAACAGGCATCTCGTCAGGCACAAGCACAAGCTTTCGCCGCCGACATCCGCCAACGCGCCACGCAGCTCATCGGGGCCGAACACGAAGCAGGCGCCAAGGTCACCGCTGCGACGGCCGGAATTGCCACCACTAGCTTTCCGGAGACCCCCCACGACCACAAACCTCGCATCCAGGCCGTCGACCACACCTGGAAACAAGAGCCGCCACCGCCGCAGCCGCCGATGTCGCGTGAGCAAGCTGCCGCTGGGTTGAAGGATGTCAACAAGAGGATATGGGAGCACAACCATATCTATAAGCCTTTTATTGAGTCACTGCCTTCCAGCGATCCACGAAGAGCTGATTTCCATGTCGAAACCCAACTGCTTAACGCCGAAAAGCAACACTACCTAGACGTCTTACCGCAGCAGCACCCGCCCACGAATGTAATCGGCCCGGGCGGAGTCAACCTCCCCGGTGTTCCGCCTGGAGTTATCTCAGACACCCCGGCGAAATCTGGACAAGGTTGGATCTATTCGATAACGCCAAATCAACCAGGCATTGATCCACGCGTCGTATCGATCCGAGTGATGGAACCAACAGCCCAGTACCCGCACGGGTATTTGAATTACCTCAATATCATGGGTCAAGAAGTGGACCCGTTTACTGGTCGGACGGTGTCATCTTCAGATCCCTTTGCGCATATACCCGTGCCAAACTGATGATAGGATCTTTCATATGAACGCTTATTCGATTCGTGAACTTTATGAGTTCGCGCCGGATGTCATGCTGACTACAGTTTCTAAGGCGAACCCATTAATCGAGCAGGGCGCTCTAAATGAAGCCGAGTTTATCGATATGCGCCTTTCGCCGCAGCGCTCGCGCGCCGGAATTATCTTCGATATCCGATGGAGCGGTTTCGAGGATTCAAATACTGCTCTCGTCGTGCTAACGGGTGTCGGGAAGGTCGATTGGTCGAACGATGCCAGTCGCCAGTATCCGTGGTACTCCACACGAGGCTATTGGACACCGACAACGTCTAATATCCCTCCGCTGATCGCACCGAATGGTGGCGACATATGGGCAAGAGACGCGGATCGTCCCGGAACAGTTGCTGATCCAAGGGCGATGCCCGCCATTGAAAAATTGACCGAGTACGTCTTGAAGTTCGATTGGTTGTCCATGTCGGGACTAACCGCTCGGATCTACATCGGACACGTCGATGGCCTAGACGGCGCGCCGCCGGACATGACGGAGTTGTCCGATGCAGAAATAATCGCCGGATTCCCCCAGTGGGAATCAGTGATGGAGGTGCGCGAGCAGTACACGTATTCGCCATGAACGAGGCTCGTACTGCAAGACCCGATGGCTGCCGCCGTCTGGCGAAAGTCTCACGAATCGCCAACATAAACCAAGGCAATCCGACCGTGCCCGGCGGTGGACAGAAGGGGGTGATCACCATGTATCCCCTGGCAGGGGGTAGTGGAGCAGTAGAAATTGGGCCGAACTGGACCTGGACACCACCATGGGTGAACAACTATGTCCCCATCAACTGATCCGGCAGAAGGGCAGCGACAGTTCGCCTCCGATGTGCTGCAAAAGTTGTCGCGGCACATCGTGATTAAGAACGCGGAGAATGCCGGGAGAGAAGCGCCGGGATACTACGTGTTTTTGGTTTCCCATGCGTGGACCGAAGGTCCCCTGATGTACCTGGTGTACCAGGCGTCACCGTCAGAAATTACTTGGGGCCTTGTCCGTGACACCAGGAAGTCCCTCATAGATCCTGGGCCGTGGACCGACTTTGATGATCCGGCGTTGTATTACTACCTCCTCGACCTTGAAGAGGGCTGGTCGGGTCCGGTTTGCGTTGAGCCGCAGGATGATCTAGACACCATCCACTGGCGAGGTGATCAAACCGAAGGCCTCCCCGACCGTGTGTCAGACCTGAGTTAGGACACCTCTGTTGGATTTCGAGCTCAGAATTGCTGTGGCCTGCTGGTTTGTGTGGCGGAGGGCGGGTTTTGGCTTACTAACCGGGTAGGGTCCGGTGAGTGTTTGTGCGCAAGGTGCGCACCGCTTCGGGTGCGGTGGCGGTGCAGGTGATGCGCAAGTCGGGCC
>NZ_UPHT01000199.1 GCF_900566085.1 Mycobacterium attenuatum | reverse complement strand
GGTGGCCTGAATGCCTTTGGGCTTGCTTGAGCCGTATGCCGGGACAACTGGCACGTACGGTTCTGAGGGGGCTCCGGCGCGGCAACGCGCCGGAGCTACCCGACTGGTCTCGCCGCTGCTGGCGAACGTCTATCTGCACCGGATCGATCGGGTGTGGGACGTTCGCGAGTTCGGGGTGCTGGTGCGTTATGCCGACGATGCCGTGGTGATGTGCCGCTCTCGGCAGCAGGCGGAGGCAGCGCTTGCGCGGCTTCGGGCGCTGCTGGCCGAACTCGGTTTGGAACCGAAGGCGGCCAAGACTCGGATCGTGCACCTTACCGACGGGGGCGAGGGACTGGATTTCCTCGGCTTCCACCATCGGTGGGTGCGCGCTGAGGGGCGCACCGGCGGTAAGGGCGTCGCCTTCCTCACCCGCTGGCCCGCGGACAAGGCGATGCAGCATGCGCGCGACCGGATCCGGGAGTTGACGGATCGTCGCCGGATGCTGCTGGATGTGCAGTACATCGCGGGAGAGGTCAATCGCTTTCTGCGAGGCTGGGGCGGATACTTCCGGTACGGGAACTCGGCCCAGCGGTTCACCAAGATCAGAGACTACGCGGTGATGCGGATCGCGGGCTTCATTGCGAAGAAGCATCGCCGCTCCCGAGCGTTCGGTCGGTGGGTTATCGCCTACGCGTCGGACAATCAGCTCGGGCTGATCCGCCTTGACAAAACGGTTGTTGCACCCAGGCCTTTCCGGTCCTGGCGGGTGGCGCCGAATGCCGGCGGCGAACGGCGTCGGTAAGCCGTGTGCGGGAGAACCGCATGCACGGTTTGACGGGCGGGAGCTGGAAACGGAACACAGATCGGGCACGGGGCCACGGAGATGAACGACACCAGGGGAAACCCTGCGGTCACCAGCGGCTCCGCGACCTACCGTCGATCCACGTCACCGCGCCAGCTCTCGACCCTACATGTCGGTTGGGTTCGGCAATTTCACGTCGCGAAAGGCGTTGAACGCCAGCGGGTTAGCGTGTGAGGCGTGTTTGGTTGTCCTGTGTCGCCGGGTTGAGCGGGCTTTCCGGGGGCTGGTTTGGGTCTTTCGGGTCGGCGGGACGGGGTTTTGTGCGTCAGGGGAAGGCGTTGCGTAGGCGGTGCCAGGCGGTCGCGATGGTGGTGGCCCACCGCCAGGTGGCGTCGATGCGTAGCCGTAGTTGGCGGGCACCTCGGGTGATGCGGGCCGCGACGTGCAGCACCCGGTAGCGGAACGTGGTGATCTCGGCCCCTCACGGATTCCCCCGGCGGTATCGATGGCCGGGTACCAGCCCTCGGCGAGGTTGAGGGTCCCCGGCCCCGTGATCGCGGCAGGCGTGGGCGAAGCGGTCGGTGGTCGTCGAGGCCATCGGCCCCAAACACATGCGTGCGATCACCACGCAGCCGGCCGACCCCGTCGATACAGTCCGCACCGTCGGCCACCGCTGCAGCCAGATCAGGCAACACCGCCCCCGGGGCGTGCACCCACGGCCCCTTGTACGTGTCGGCCAAAACGGCCGTGAGCTGCGCCGACAACCCGGTCAGGTCCGCCGACTCGCGCAACAGGCCCATCCCGGCATGTGACACCACGCCGCGGCCGCCCGCCGACACTTTCACCCGCGAAACCGCTGCGCTACTCCTCACCTAGAAAGTGCCCTCCCGCTCGGAATTATGGACCTTCAGCAGTCTCATTATTCGTTGCAGGACAGTCGCTTTCGCTAACTCAGAATCGTGTCATGCCAAGTTCAGCGCAAAATCCTGGCTAAGCTGCCTCCAGTGCGACGCCGTCGTCGACAACTCGGCTGTGGGCACGGTCCGCACCCGCCTGCACCCGAGGTAGCACAATGCCCAGCGTGCTGAGCCACATCATCGCCACTGACCTCCACGCGCAGCTTCTTCGACCACTCGGTGACAGCGTGCATTTCTCAGGTGCGCTCAGCATGAATCACCTTCGTATCGACACCGCAGAATACCCGCGCGGGAGTGTGTCTTTCGCGCCTGTAACACCCGTTTGCTAATTAATCGGACTCAGCCCGGCACTGGCGGCAAAAGCGTCCAACAGCTCACAATTGTTGTTGTCGAAGAGTTTTCGCCAGGGTCAACAAGTGCTCAGCAGCGTCTTGTTAGCGTTAGCCGACAAGTTCGCCGCGGCTCTCCAAGCCGACAGCATCTGCATTCCAGCCAGCCGGCGGTATCGGCAATGCACTCCCGACTTCATCGCTCAACGTCATCAATCCGCTGGGCTGGATCACGCCACCAGTAGACATCGTGCCGGAAAATCCCAGAGGCTCAGCAACGAGACTAGATGTAGGCAACCCCGACTTGCCCTCCGCTCCACCGCTAGTCGGCGTCGACACGAAACCCGCCTTTGATGCGGCATAAGAACCGCAACCCACTGACGGAACCGCACCACCGATCGCCACGGCAGCCGCCGGTGCCGCACCTACGCCAGCCATCGGTAAAGCCGCGACGGCAACTGGCGTAGCCGCCGTCGCCATCGCAGCTGCCGCGCCAGCCATACCCGGTGCGACGGCGCCCACTGTTGCCGTCGCCACAGCAAGCGGACTCGCCACTATCCCGAAAGTACTTCCAAGAAGCCAACCGACAACAAACTCGGCGAAAGCATACGCGATATACGGAAGTAGGAAAGTATACATCAAAACGTTTAGCCAAAACATGTCGATCGCCAGTGCCGTAACAATGAACATGAATACGAGGTAAGTCAATGCCATCGCCGGATTACCAGTGAGGACGCCATACACTATTTCCGGCATGCTTTCTATACTTTGCTCTACGAAAAATGCGAACAACCAGAGCGCGGTGTAGTAGTTCCAATAAAGACCCACTAAGAATAGCCAGAAGTCGCCCCAAGGGAATGGCGTGAGGGTCTGGTTAACGGTTTCACCGCTATTGGCTTTTAGGATGGGCGGTGCTGGAGGTGTACGGGGTGCGGAGGTCAATTTCACTGTTGTCAGCGTTTGGTACATTTCCATCGTGGTGGCGGCTTGGATCCACATTCGGGTGTAGTCGGCTTCGTTGAGGGCGATCGGAATTGTGTTGATTCCGAAGAAGTTTGTAGCGAGCAACATTACATGGCTGGTGCGGTTGGCGGCTAACTCGCCTAGGGTGGGCATAGCGGCCAGTGCATCGATGTAGCTAGTGGCAACGGCTTGATGGCTGGCGGCGCAAGCACAGCAATCGGTGCTGACCTGCGTTAGCCATGCCAGATAGGGCGCGTAGGCGGTTAGGCAGATTCCGGCGCTGGGGCCTTCCCAAGCGCCGGCTCGCAAGGCCGCCAAACTCGCGGTCAGGCCTTCGGCCACTGATGCATATTCGGCGCTCAGCAAAGTCCACCCGTCAGCTGCAGCTATGAGTGACGCTGGCCCGGGGCCAGTACATAACAACGCCGAGTGCACTTCCGGTGGCGAAGCCATCCAGATTATTGCGGCCATATAACCCCTTAATAAGATAACAGCTTCCATTGGGCACGATTGTCTCTGCCTGTGTCCCGCGCGATCCGAGCGGCCCAATCATGGAATTTCCGGCAGTAGTCATGTCGCCCATCCGACATTGCATCTATGCACATCGGGGAGCGTATCGCACGGATGCCCCTGCCTTGGCGAAGTCTTTTGAGAGATGAGGCATTTCCTTGAGCTGTTGTGTCACCGTCAACTATGCAACAAAGCTCAACCGGTCCAGCTTAAAAGCGTTCACGCACGATGCATCCTGATCACATTTCCGCATGACGGCGGCATGTGGCGACTGTAGTCGAAATTGCGTCGCTTGACCAAATTGATATGTCCGATCAATCCATAAGAAGAATCGATCGACCAAGATCTTCGCATAGCTTTGACCATCGGATGGGTTGACTATGCGTCGTATGAAGAAAACGCCGTCCAAATCCAAATCGGGATGATCGATGGCTGCCGCCGTGCCAAACGCAGTCCGGCCGGGTCAAATCCGGGGATGGGCGTACGACGTCGTCGTGTGATTCTTCGTGTTGATGGTTAACCAACCGCTGGAGTGTCAGCCCTGCCGTTAAGGGGTTGGTGGTTCGGGATTTGCTGACGACGTCGAGGCTGAGGTAGCGCCAGGATTCGACACGCGCATCGTGTTGTTGGCGAGCACGGCCCCGACACGGCGGGATCGGGGGTTGCGGTCAGGGAAGATGCCGACTACGTCGGTGCGGGCGTCGGATCTCCGCGTTGAGCCGTCTGAGAATCAGGTCAACTTTCCACGACGTAAGATCACAAGAACTGCGGCCATTTTCCAGACGATGATTTGACGATGATCGCGAATCTACCTTGGACTGCAATACATTTCGAGTGGGAGGTGACTATTCGGGCGCCGGAACTAAGAACTGAATGGTGGCGCTGACCGCGCTGTCCCGGATCATTGTTTGCGTCGACTTGCGTCGCTGCGTCCACCGGGTCAGTGTCTTTCGTTCCGCGACGGTCAGCACCAGCTCCGTTATCGGTCTCCCTCGCTTCGTCACGCCCGAACCATGTTATGCATCAACGGATTCGTGTCGAGGAACGCGGGTCACGCCAGTTACGTTTATGTAAACGAACTCCTGGCGCGGGACACTAGTCGGCGCAGATACGAGTCGATGACGGTCACGGCGATGTCAACGTGATGCAGGCTCGCCGGCGATAGGTAACGCATCATCTCGAACGACATGTGGTAGTACGCTCCTGTGTCTGAGACACCACAGCCTCTAGGCCGAGTTGCGTTATGTCGCGTCGTGTTTGCCGTGCCCCCTGGATGACTCGCGTGCGGTTTGCGGCGCACGGTGGACGGCGACGCCGCCGGTTTTTGGCGGCTGATCGCCGAGTTGGACGGCGAGCGGCTCGACCGGTCCCGTCCGATGTGGATGTCGTATCTGATCGACGGCCTGGCAGGTGGCCGATTCGCCTTCTATATCAAGGTGCATCACACCGTCATCGACGGTGTGGCCGGCTTGAAGATG
>NZ_UPHT01000200.1 GCF_900566085.1 Mycobacterium attenuatum | reverse complement strand
GGTTAGCGTCCGTCGTATCTCTACGTCTGTGGAAGGAGACGGTGATGGATACGACGGTCAGTGGGATCGGCGCGGTTGTCGTGGCGGAGTTGCGGGCGGCCGGCTATATGGAATCGACGGTTGGTCAGTACGCCAAGACGATCAAGGCGCTGACTGAGTTTGCCTCGGGGCGTGAGTATTCCACCGGCTTGGGTGTGGAGTTCGCCTCGATGACGACCAGTGTGCGCACCGGCCGGTTCAGCGCGCAGCGCCGGTTCGATTACCGGCGTCTTGTTACGGTGTTCGACTCCTATGTGCAGACCGGGCGGGTGGACCTGGCGGTTCGTGGCCGCGGCGGCGGAGGCCCACGGCCGGTGGGCGGCGACTTCGTTGCGCTGGACGCCACGTGGGAGGCCGAGATGGGCCGGCGCGGTCTGGCACCGGCCACCCGCGAGGCCTATGGAAGGGTGGCGCGAAGCTACCTGGTGTTCCTGGAAAGACGCGGGATCGCCGTGCTGGACGGCGCGGATGGTGCCAGTGTCTTGGCGTTTTTGGAATCCCTACTGGATCGGTGGGCCAGGTCGTCGCTGTTTTGGGTGGTGTCGAACTTTCGTCCGTTCCTGAAGTTCACCGGCCGCGCCGATCTGGTTAATGCGCTGAATCTGGCTGGCGTCAAACGCTTTCACGCGATAGTCCCCCTCTTGGGCGACGCTGATGAAGAGCTGGTTGTTCGTGCGTGTGCGTCGGGGGTGGTCAGCGCGCGAGACGCCGCGATCACTTTGCTCGCATTGACGACGGGATTGCGGGCCTGTGACATCGTGGCGCTGCGGATCGGTGATGTCGACTGGCGTGGGCACACGATCGGGATCGTGCAGCAGAAGACGGGCAACCCGCTGACGCTGCCGTTGCCGGCGCTGCTGCTGGGCAAGCTGGCTTCTTATGTGCTCGACGAGCGTCCCAGCTCCGGCGATGATCACCTATTCCTGCGTATGAAAGCGCCACACACCCGGCTCAACGACCACGCGACGGTGCACCGGGTGACCGTCGAGACATTCCGGAAAGCGGGGGTGGCCGAGGCGAAGGCGGGAACCCGGTTGCTGCGCCACAACGCCGCATCCCGGCTGCTGGCCGCAGCGGTTCCACTGCCGACGATCGCGGCAGTGCTGGGCCACGCCAGCGAAGAATCGACGAACCTCTACATGAGCGTCGACCGGCGACGTCTGCTCGATTGCGTTCTGCCGGTCCCAGAAGCTGTGCGGTCATGAGCGGCCACGGCTTGACCAGCGCGTTCGCCACCGAGCTGGATGCCTATCTGGCGTTCAAGGCGAAGATGGGATTCACTGGCGCTTCCCGCATCTGGTACCTGAAACGGTTCGACGCCTACTGCGCCGAGCACGACCGCACGGTGTTCGACAAGGACACGGTTGAAGGCTGGGTCGCTGTTCAGCTGCAACATTCGGGCCGTTACCGGTCCTGGATGTCCTACATCCGTGACGTCGGCCGCTGGATGGCAATGAACGAGATCCCTGGCGCGTATGTGCTCTCTGATCGGTGGAAAGCCCCTATCGTTGCCGCTCATCCCTATCTGCTGTCTCGGCGTGAAATCGAATTGTTCTTCGCTGCCGCCGCCCGGGTTCAGACGCCATGCCCGTGGCGGTGGCAGGCGGCCGCGTTTTTCACCTTGATGCACTCGTGCGGGCTGCGGACCGGCGAAACCCGCGCCTTGCAGACCGGTCAGGTCGACCTCGACGCCGGACACATCGACATCATTTGGTCCACAGGCCATCGCGGCCGCAGGCTGCCGCTGACCGCCGAGGTGGTCGAGATCCTCGACACGTGCGACCGGACCTCGCGAGATCATTTCGCCTCGCGCCGAACGTTTTTCGTCTCCGCTACCGGCAACCAGGTCAGCGCGGCAACAGTCGGGAAGATATTCGGCCGCATCTGGGACCAGGCCGGGCTTGACCGGCCCGTGGCCGGTCAACAGCCACGGCCCTACGATTTGCGGCATCACTTCGCCTACGCCAATATCCAGCGGTGGATGACCGCCGGTGACGACGTCACCGCGATGCTGCCCTACCTGTCTCGTTACATGGGCCACGCAACCTTTGACAGCACGTACTACTACGTGCACACCTCGCCCGATTTCATGGCCGCCTACGCCGACATCACCCGGGACCGCCAGTCCCTGCTACCGCAGGTGGGATTCTGATGAGACGCGACCCACATACCGGTGCGCCGGACTTCTTCGGGTTCGCCCGCGATTATCTGCACTCCTACATACCCAAGACCAGAGGACTGTCACCGAAAACGGTTGAGGCATATCGGATCAGCCTGGAGTGCTTCCTGGACTACCTCGCTGAGGCTGAGCACATCGGACGTGAGCACGTCAGCTTCGATCACTTCGACCGTCCACACCTGAAGGGATGGCTGGCTTGGATGACCGATCAGCGGCACTACACGCCCAAGACCGTCACGTTGCGCCTCAGCGCCATCAAGGCGTTCCTGGCCTACGCGGCCTACGAAGATCTCACGCTCGTCGCGCTCAGCCAGGCAGCCAAGGCCCTCAAAGCGCCGGCGGGGCCCCGCAGGCCCGTCGAGTACCTCACCGAAGCTCAAACCCGGGCGATCCTTGCCGCGTTCACCGGGCAGACAGCGAAAGCTCGCAGGAACCGGATGCTGCTCATTCTGCTCTACGACACCGCGGCTCGCGTGGGCGAGATCACCGGCCTGACCCCGGGCGATCTCCGCCTGACCGAGCCCGGCCACATCCTGCTTACCGGCAAGGGCAACAAGACCCGCGTCGTGCCCCTTACCGACAAGACCATCGGCCATCTGCACGTCTACCTCGACGAGTTCCACCCGAACATCACCAAACTGCCCGCGAGACGGCCATTGTTCTACAGTCTGCATCGCGGGCGACCTGCCGAACTGTCCGCTGACACGGTCGCCGCCGTGCTCAAGCAGGCCGCCGAATCCGCGCGTACTCAATGCCCTTCGATCCCGGCGAACATCCACTGTCACCTGCTGCGGAAGACCAAAGCGATGGATCTCTACCAGCAGGGCATCCCGCTACCGATCATCATGCGCCTCCTCGGCCACGAAAACGCTTCCACCACAGCAGCTTTCTATGCCTTTGCAACCCTGGACATGATGCGTCAAGCGATCAACGCCGCCACCCCCGCGATCAACACCGCGGCCACCGAGCCACTCACCGAAGACCAACTCCAAACCCTCTACAGTCTGCGATA
>NZ_UPHT01000203.1 GCF_900566085.1 Mycobacterium attenuatum | reverse complement strand
TCTTGCAGGACACGACGATCGTCGCGGCCGGGCCGAGCGTGCAGAACGTCAGCCTGTCGGGCGCGGTTCCGGTCGGCATCGTCGGCGACGCCGGCCAATGGGTCAAGACCGGGCCGTAACGGCCCGCACGACGGCATGCCGTGCATTCGTCCGGAGTCGCGCAGCGCACGAGCTACGAGTCCGGAGACTGCGGCGAGATGGTTCCCCGAACCGCAGACAGCCATCTTGCCTCCGGTAGGGGATCGGTAGGGGATCGGTACGGGATCGGTAGGGGATCGGTAGGGTAGAGGAATTTCGTGCCGGGGGTCCTAATCGTGCCCTTGACAAACCCAGAACTCCATACCGGAATCAATCACTCTCCGGGCCTTTTACCATCTGGATAATACTATCATAATTTTCGTCGTACATTACCAATCCGCCAATATACGGAGGATAATCAACACTTGTATAATCGCCGTTTGGTGCGTAAAACACCGATAAGAGCTCGGGAAGATCGGACAAATTCGAATTTTCGGATGAATTGTACGGATCGTATGTGGACGCGTTCGAATACGTATTTTCATTGTTCGCAATTGATGTAGTACCGCTCGAATTTTGATTATCTGTGATCGGCGTGGCATTGCTCGAATTTTCGTCGTTTGAATATTCGGAATTACTATTTGTGCAAGTATCGAGCTTGAATCCGTCATGAGATGTCAAAGTGATGGCGAGCCTGCCAATGCTGATGTTGGTGGCACTGTCGGTGGCCGTGTCGATGGCGGCGGCGATGCCGCTTGTCAGTGCCAATGTCCCTAGCGTCACGATAGCGCGGCGTCTGGCGCGCTGTGAGCTAGCCGCCCCGGCTGGACGGGATTGATCAAAGTCAAGACCGACGGTGTTATGGGTAAGGCCCAAACGATGTGCAGATCGCGACATAAAGATGACCTTTCTTGTTTTATCCAAATTCGGTAAATGCAACACGGTACTATCGAAACCGACGCCCAAAACACGCGAATCAGTTGCAAAGGTCTAATAGACTGAACAACATCTCAGCGATAAAAAATATCGACGCTTGATGAATTCCCGTTGACTCTAATTGATGCTGGTAAGATATTAGTCGGATTGTCTAATTGCCGGCTCCACGCTGAGAGAATAAGCGTTGGCAAGTTTTCAACAATACAACAAGTTAATACCTTTCGATTAATGTCAAAGTCTGTAGAGGAAATATCTTACCAAACAGACAGCGTGCTTTCTGTTTGGTAATCGTCTGCTGCGCAACTATCAATCGATGCCACCCGCTAATTCAGACGCCATCATTGGCATTCTTCCACTCGTCTAGCAATGTATCTAATAAGTCATAGTTTGTTTCACCATACACATTTGGACCAATAGACGGAGGATAATTAATGTCCTTGTAATTACCGTTTGGCGCGTAAAAGAATGTTAGATAACCAGGAAGCTCAGACGCATTCAAGTATTCGGATGGTTCGTACGGATCGTACATGGGCACGTACGAATACGTATTTTCATTGTTGGCAATTGATGTAGCGTTGCTCGAATCCTGATTATCTGTGATTGGTGTGGAGTTGCTCGAATTTTCGTTGTTTGAAAAATTGGAGTTACTACTTGTGCAAGTATCGAGCTTGAATCCGTCGTGAGATGTCAAAGTGATGGCGAGCCTGCCAATGCTGATGTTGGTGGCACTGTCGGTGGCCGTGTCGACGGCGGCGGCGATGCCGCTTGTCAGTGCCAATGTCCCTAGCGCGACGATAGCGCTGCGTCTGGCGCGCTGTGAGCTAGCCGCCCCGGCTGGGCGGGATTGATCCGAGCAAAGCCCGACGGTGTTGTGCGCAAGGTCTAAATGATGTGCAGATCGCGACATGAAGAAACCTTTCTTGTCATATCCAAAGTCGAGCGAATACAGTGAGCGAAGGATCGTGCTGCCTAAACCGGCGTCCGAAAAACCTAAATAAGACAGCCGGCAGCTACCTCTTTAGAATTTCAACATATCACAACCAATACGTTCTGAAATTCCCGCTTCGGCACCCATGGGCCGACCTGGGAAGAACAACTGCCGGTTCCTTTCCTGAAGCTGTTCGCTGACGCCCGCGTCACCGGACCCAGAGAAATGTCGGCGACACTGGAACCCGATGTCCGCGCCGGGCGGCATTGTTGACTCCGGGGCAAGTCTAGGCACCCGAGGAAGATCCGATCAACTGTCAACATGTACCACTTCGCTTACCCGCGGTGGCTGCCCCCCGAATGTCAACCTGGGTGGTCGAACAGTTATCGCCAGAATGTAGGTCAGCCACAGCGAAATTCTGACCTGAGTTGGGTCACTTTGGACATTTTCTGAAGGTTGCAATGCGCTGAGCTGGGGTGATGGTTCGGCTTAGTGCACTCGTTAGGCACTAATTTGTGTCGGTAGGCTCGGCTGGTGGTGTGGATTCG
>NZ_UPHT01000205.1 GCF_900566085.1 Mycobacterium attenuatum | reverse complement strand
CTAGCCCGAAGTTACGGCGGTGAGGACGCTCGAACCCCCAGTTGAGCTGGGGGTTCGGTGTTTTCGGGTGTGGATGTTTTGGCTACTGCAGGCTTAGCGGGATGGTTGTGTTGAGGAGTTGGAAGGCTCGGGTTTGGGTGTCGGTGGCCTCGGTGAGTATGGGCAGGGGGGTTTTGGTGGCGGCGAAGCGGACTTGGTTGCGGGTGAGTGTGGCTAGGTGGGTGAGCAGTCCTTGGTAACTGTGGGTGGGCAGTTGGGCGTCGGTGGTGGTTTTGCGGGCTGCTTTGGTGGCGGCTTGGGGGGATCGCTGCGCTGGTGCGACGGGGTTGTCGCGGGTAGGGGGGTTTTCGTCGGTGAAGGTCAGCGGCGCCAGGGCGTGACGTAGGTGCCAGGTGAGGTAGGCGGCGAGCATGCAGATCAGGACGTGGGCGCGGACGCGGTCCTCAAGGCGGTGGTGGATCGGGCGCAGGTCTAGGTCGTCGGTTTTTAGGCTGCGGAAGTCGCGTTCGACGTTGGCGAGGTTCTTGTAGGCGGTGATGACGGCGGCGCTGGCCAGGTCGCTGGCGGGCACGCTGGTGCGCAGCACGTAGATGCCGTCGAGGGCGGCTTCGGCGCTGATCTGGGTGTGCCTGCGGGTGATGGTCACGGTGGTGTCGGTGATGGTGACGTGCAGGTGTTTGGCCATTTTGTATTTGTCAATGACTTTGCCGATTTTGAGGCCGATCTGATCGGCGCCGACCAGTCGCCGGGCGGCCACGGCGGCGGTGATAGGGGTCAGGAGTTGTTCGGTGGCGTGAAGCAATTCGCCGCGTTTGCGGGCGCGTTCGGCGGCCAGCAGGGGGTTGCGGCAGCAGATCAGCCGTTCGCCGGGATAGTCGGGGTGGGTGATCTCGGCGAAGTCGTGGTCATCGAACAGCGACATCTGCAGCGGTCCGTCATCGGCAGCCAGGGCCGCGATGGAGGGGGCGCGCAGCGCGGTCAGCCAGCCGATTCCGCCGAGGTCTTTAAGGGCGGTGATGCGCGCGGAGGTGATCATGCCGCGGTCACCGACCATCACCATGTTGGTCAGTCCGAAGCGGTCTTTGATCGTGGTAACCGCGGCGCGAAACGCGGTGGGGTCGGCGGTGTTGCCGGTGAACACCCGGATCGCGACCGGGCGCCCGGCGGGGTCGGTGAGCAACCCGTATTCGATTTGTGGGCAGCCCTTCTTGCCGTCGCGGGAATAGCCGCGGGCGGCCAATTCACAACGCCGACCGGTCACCCACGAAGAGGACAGGTCAAACATCGCGATCCGCGACGGGTTCACTTCGTGGTCCAGATGCCTTGCCGCCAACTGCTTTTCGATGTGATCCTGGCGCTGGTGCAGCCAGTCCATCGCCGCGTACACCTCGTCGCTGCTCGCGCCGGTGATACCCAAATCGGCGCCCAGGGTGGTATCGGCCCACCCGGTCAGTGTGGACAATTTCGAACCCGGCCTTAGCACTCGGGACACGATCAGCCCATAGGCCAAATCGCGGGCCCGGCACGGCGGGCCCAGCAGGGCCGGCAGGCCCAATGTGCGCGCCATGGTGTGTACCGCAGCGACGTGGCCGTGTGGTAGCGATGATTCGATGCGCACCGCGTCGCCGGCGGCCACCATCGTCGCACCCGACAGCACCGCCTCGATCGCGCTGATCGCGGCCTCGGGCAGGGCGGACAGGTTGGCCAGTTGCTGGTGTTTAACCGTGCCGCCGTCGCGGAAGCTGCGCCGCAGATACACCGACTGGTAGTCGCGACGCTGACCGGCCTTATCCACATGACTACTCTTGATCCTGGCCACATGCATCGCGCCTGACCTCCGCACCATATGCTGCATCATAGCGTTATTCGCAAGAATTCCAGACCCGACACACCATATATTTTGGCTACGTTTCGAGACCGCTGCAACACCATAGCCGCAGACCAGACACACAATTAGCGCTCAAACACGCCGTAACTTCGG
>NZ_UPHT01000208.1 GCF_900566085.1 Mycobacterium attenuatum | reverse complement strand
CCCGCCCCGCCGGCCCCGCCATTGCCGCCTTTGCCGAGGCTGCCCACCTGACCGCCGGTGCCGGCGCCGGCCGCCCCGTGCCCGCCTGGCTGGCCGCCGCTGCTTCCGGTGCCCCCGGCGCCGCCGGCACCGCCGGTCGGCGTGGCGATGCCCAGGGTTTGCGAGCCGTTGGCTCCGTTAGCGCCGATACCGCCGTTGGCTCCGTCGCCCCCGTTGCCGCCGTCACCACCGTTGCCGCCGCTGAGGCCGGCGCCGCCGGCGCCGCCCGCGCCGCCCGCGCCGGCAGTACCCGCGCTGCCGCCGTCGCCGCCGCCGCCGGCGGCGGCGACTACCTGGCTCGGGCCGGCACCGTCGGCGGCACCGGTGCCGCCATTGCCTCCTGCGCCCGCCTTGCCGCCAGTGCCGCCATTGCCGCCGTTACCGGAAGGCCCGCTGGCACTGACTCCGCCAGTTCCGCCGTGGCCGCCGGCACCCGCATTGCCGCCCGTCCCGCCGGTGGCGCCGTTGCCCGGCCCCGCTGTGAGGGTGCCCGACACGCCATTGCCGCCCGTGGCGCCGTTGCCGCCCGCGCCACCGTTGCCGGCGGTACCGCCTTGGCCGCCGGTGCCTCCGTCGCCGGCAGCGCCGCCGTTGCCGCCGTGGCCACCAGCGCCGCCCTGCCCGCCCGCGCCACCGGCACCGCCGTCTGGCGCAATCGTGACGCCGGTGTTCGGGGTGAAGCCGTTACCGCCGGTGGCGCCGTTGCCTGCAGTTCCGCCGGAGCCGCCATTACCGGCTTGCCCGCCGTTGCCGCCGACCCCGCCGGCATTGCCGCCCGCGCCGCCGCTTCCACCGACACCACCTTTGCCACCGGCGCCACCGGTACCGCCCACAGGTGCCGTGCCGGTGCCCGTCACGCCACCACCGCCATCGCCGCCATTGCCGCCATTGCCGGCATTGCCGCCCGCGCCACCGTTTCCGCCAACGCCGCCATTGGGACCAGTGGCGCCCGGGGCACCGCCCATGCCGCCTTGTCCGCCCGCGCCGCCTGCGAAGCCGTCTCCGCCCGGCAGGCCGTTGTTGCTGATTTGGCTGACGCCGCCGGCGCCGCTACCGCCGTTGCCGCCATTGCCGCCCGCGCCACCGTTTCCGCCAATCCCGACGTTGCCCACCACGCCGCCATTGGCAGCCCCGGCCGCACCGGGCGCGCCGCCAGCTCCGCCAGTACCGCCATCGCCACCGATCGGGGCGTTGGTGCTGGTGTTGCCGGCGTCGCCGCCGTCGCCGCCAGCCGCACCATTACCGCCGGTGCCGCCCGTACCGCCGGTCCCGCCGGCGCCACCGGCGGCACCGCCGCCGCCGCCCTGGCCGCCGGCACCGCCCGGGCCGCCGCTTTCGCCGGGGCTGTTGGGCACAAGCATGTCGGCGCCGTTGGTCCCCACGCTGCCGTCGCCACCGTCGCCGCCGTTACCGCCATTTCCGCCATTGCCCGCACTGCCCGCATGGCCGCCGCTGCCGGCGCCGGCAGGGCCGCCGGCACCGGGTGCGCCGCCTGACCCGCCCGAACCGCCCGTCCCGCCGTCAATACCGTTGCCGGCGGCGTCGAGGCCGTTGCCGCCCCGGCCGCCAAGGCCGCCGTTGCCGCCAGTGCCGCCGTTGCCGGCGACACCGCCCCCGGCTGCGGGCCCGCCGGTGCCGCCCTTGCCGCCCTTGCCGCCCGCAAATCCGGCGGCGCCGGGA
>NZ_UPHT01000211.1 GCF_900566085.1 Mycobacterium attenuatum | reverse complement strand
CTCAATCCCGCCGCGCTTGCGGCGGAAGTACCTGACTCCCGCGGCCTGTTCCATCCCGTGCAGTGCGATATTGAGCAACAGCGGACTGACGACGCCACCCTGCGGCGTCCCCGCTTCCGTCGGAGCGAACTGGCCGCGGTCCATCACCCCGGCCTCAAGCCAATCGCGGATCATTGCCCGTGCGGGAAACGACCCGAGGCACTCGAGCAACCGGTTGTGATCGATGCGGTCGAACGCCGCTGCCAGGTCGGCATCCAAGGCCCACAGGCGATTCGGGGCGCGGCCCTTGACCACCTGGTAGATTGCCTCGATTGCATCGTGGCAGCCACGGCCGGGCCGAAACCCGTAGGACTTCGGCTCGAACCGTGCCTCCCACTCGGGTTCCAGCGCGTTCTTCACCCGTGCCTGAAGCACGCGATCGACGACCACGGGAATTCCGAGCGGGCGCTGTTTGCCGTTCGCTTTCGAGATGAACACCCGCCGCACGGGCTGGGCCTGCCACGGCTCGGTGCTACTGGACATCCAGTGCGCCAATGCCGCTTTGGCGAACGAGGTCGTGATGACCTGTCCGTCTATGCCCGCCGTCTTGCGGCCGGTGTTGTCCTCGGTCACCCGCCGCACACTCAACAGCGTGTTGGCGCGCGACCGAAGCATCAGCTTCTGCAGGCTGCGGACCTTCTTGAGGTCGCCTGCCTGACTTGCGGTGAAGATCCGCTGCCGCAGGCGCCGTACATCGTCCTCGACGGCACGCCAATCCACGGCGTCCCAATCCATGACATCGTCCACAGGTCCGTTCACCTCGGCAGTCGCGTTGGCGTCCAACTTGCCCTCCGGTTCCAGCGTCGTCATCAGCTTTCTTTCACCAGCTCACCTGGTCCACGTCAGCTCCCTTGCGGGCCAGACATACCGTCTGTATCTGGCCGGTTATCCCGGACATCGTTGGAGGTCAACGACATTCGTCCCGGTTTCCCGCTGCTTTTCGGCCGCCAGCGTTGGCTTCTTGGACCATCCTGTCCCGCTGGGGAATTCCGCCTTCCTCACGGTCGGCCTACCGGAGCGGCGCAGGCGCCGTCCGGACCCCAGCCGGGGTTTCCGCGTTCCGCACGTGTGAGACCAGACCGGGGTGGGTGCCCTCTTTATCCCGGGGGCGGTGGTGTCCACCCGGGTGGACGGGAATGGCCCACCCGGCACCTGCCGCTTTCCGGCGGCCAGCCCCTACCAACTCCGCTACCAGCACCCATCGCGGAGAATCCGCAGTCACGAGACATCAAGCAAGGGTTCACATCATTCACCCGTCCGGTCTTCCTCTCGCCCGTGGCTCCCGGATGGGACGAGAACCCTTCGGCTTTCCCCCGAGCTCCGCACCCTGCCGTTACCAGCAACGCACGTCGGGGCGAGGACCGATCCGCGGACACCGATCGGGGACTACACCATCGACATAATCGAACCTCCCTCGGTGCATCCACTCACAAACGTGCGACCTCGCGTCGCAC
>NZ_UPHT01000213.1 GCF_900566085.1 Mycobacterium attenuatum | reverse complement strand
CTCAAGTCGTGCAGCGGGTTGCTCTACGACGCCCTGTCCGACGTGTATGCCAGCCTCGGTTTCAGCACTGCGGTCGGCGATGATGTGTTCCGCGATTTGGTGATCGCTCGGGTGGTAGAGCCGACCAGCCTGCTCGATGTCGACCGGGTCCTGGCCGAGCTGGGCCGCACTTCAGCTTCGTTGTCGACGCGTAAACCGACCCTGCGCCGGGCGTGTGGCGGTGGATACCGTGATCAGATCGCTTCGGCCTGCTTCCAGAATGCCTGTGCTACAGGCGATATCAGTCTGGTTCTTTACGACGTCACCACGTTGTATTTCGAGGCGGAAAAGGAAGACGACCTGCGTCGCGTCGGGTACTCCAAGGAACGCCGGGTGGATCCGCAGATCGTTGTCGGGCTGTTGGTCGACCGGACCGGGTTCCCGCTGGAAATCCGCTGCTTCGAAGGCAACAAAGCCGAAACCCTGACCATCATCCCAATCGTCACCGCGTTCCAACAGCGCCACGGCATCGCCGATATGGTCGTCGTCGCCGATGCCGGCATGCTCTCGGCTTCGAACCTACGCGACCTCGACGCCGCCGGGTTGCGATTCATCGTCGGATCCAGAGTCACCAAAGCACCTGGCGATCTCGCATCCCATTTCCATTGGCATGGTGATGTTTTCACCGACGGGCAGATCATCGACACCATCACGCCACGCGATCAACGCGGCACCGCCGCCAAGAGCAGCGACCCGAGACGGCGAGCCGAACCCGTCTGGAACCCCACGACGCACCCGAAGTCCTGGCGGGCGGTGTGGGCGTACTCGACCAAACGCGCGGTGCGCGACAACAAGACGCTGAACCTGCAGGAGGCCAAGGCCCGCGCCGTTGTCGCCGGCGATAGAGCCGCCCGCACACCACGATTCGTGACCATCCGCAACGGCGCCCGGGAACTCGACACCGCGTCGATCCAACGGGCACGTCGACTGGTCGGGCTCAAAGGGTATGTCACCAACATCGACGCCGGACTCATGCCCGCGCCCGAGGTGATCGCCAACTATCACGATCTGTGGCGGGTCGAGCAGTCCTTCCGCATGTCGAAATCCGACCTCGCGGCCAGACCCATGTTCGCCCGCACCCGCGACGCCATCGAAGCCCACCTCACCATCGTGTTCACCGCCCTCGCACTGAGCCGCGAAATCCAGACCCGCACCGGACTGTCCCTTCGCAGGTTCCTGCGCAGCCTCAAGCCTCTGCGTTCGGCGACCATCGACATCAACGGCGTCATCGCCACATACCCACCCGCCATAGAACCCGAGGTCACGGTGATTCTCGACGCCCTGCAGACCGGAAACTCAAGGCACTAAGCCAAATGACCCAACTCGGGT
>NZ_UPHT01000216.1 GCF_900566085.1 Mycobacterium attenuatum | reverse complement strand
CCCGACCCATGTGATGTGTTAGGACATCGGAATAGCTCTGAACCTGCATTTTGGGTTCAGGGCTTTTTCTTTGGGCGGTCGCTGGGCAGTCCTCGGGGTTGGTAGTTCCTGGTCGGGTCGATGGTTAGCTCGCGGATCATTTGGCCGGTGGCGGCGTTGATGATCCGGACGTCGAGGTCGTGAACGAGCATCAAAACGTGGGTTCGGGCGTGGGTTCGGCCGACGCCGATGTGGTGCAGGTGGCCGGCCAGGCGCAAGGTGAGGCTGCCGGTGTCTTCGACGCGGTCGCGGCGTACGCGGTTGTGGGTGTCGCTGCGTTTGCCGGGCTGGGCTTTGGGCCGGTCGCGGTAGGCGGTGGCTGGGGTGGCCTTGTGCGGCAGGGAGCGGTGCGGGCGGTGATGGTTGTATTCCTCGACGAAGGTATCGAGTTGGGCTTGTAGGTCGGCAAGTGTGGCGGCACGTGGTTGGCGGGTCAGCCAGCGTTTGAGGGTTTGGTGGAAGCGTTCTACTTTCCCGCAGGTGGTCGGATGATTGGGCGTGGGGTTGATTGGGACCACCCCGAGACGGTGCAGCTCGACTTCTAGGTCTAGGTGGTTGCGTCCGCCTTTGCCGCCGGTCAGTCGGGTCGTGAAGACCATGCCATTGTCGGTCAATGTTGAGGCCGGAATGCCGTGAGCAGCACAGGTTTTGGTGAACGCGTCCAGGACGATCGGGCCGGTGACGTGGCGGTGCGCGGTGAGGCAGAGCGCGTAGCGGGAGTGGTCGTCGATCCAGCACAGGATCTCCACATGGGTTCGGTCGGCAAGCCACCAGCGGGTGATAGTCGGCTTGCCAGCGTTGGTTGGGCAGATCGGCGGCAAAGCGGATGTAGGAAGCTTTGGGGCGTTTCTTGGGAGCGGGCGTGACCAGACCGGCCGCGCGCAAGTGCTGGATGATCGATGGGGTCGACACCGTTAAGCCGTGGTGGTGCTGCAGGTGCCAGGCGATGGTCTCTGGACCGTTGTCGGGTCCGTTGCTGGTCAGCTTGTCACGCACCTCGACCATCAGATCGATCCTCGACTGTGCAAGCCGGGTAGGGCTGGTGTGCGGTCGGCGCGAGCGCGGCTCGAACGCCGCTTCGCCTTCGTGGTGATAACGCGCGACCAGTCGGCTGATCCAGCTCTGGGACACCCCGTACTCGCGAGCCACAGCCGATTGGCTGCGGCGCTCGACGACGACAGCGGTGATGACCAGGCGAGCCTTCGACATCCACTGAACGTCGCTGCCGTCAAGCTATTCCGATGTCTTGACACACCCCATTCGTATGTCCTGACGCACCACACCGCCACCCCGAC
>NZ_UPHT01000217.1 GCF_900566085.1 Mycobacterium attenuatum | reverse complement strand
TGGGGTGCCCTCAACTTCCCGGACTGCGGACCAAATAGGGTCCTATCCGGAAAGGGCAAGGGGAGTTGGCAGAGAAATATACGAAATACAAACCCGAATTTCGCGATGAGATTGCGAAGCTCATCGTCGAGTCAGGCCGGCTGATTGTCGAGGTCGCCCGCGAATATGGGTTGAACGAGACGACCGTCGGCGGTTGGGTAAAGAAATACCGCGCCGAACATGCCGGCGACGAACCGTCGCTTGAATTATCCGAACGCGCTCGGTTGAGGGAACTCGAACGACGAACGCGGGAACTGGAAATCGAGAACGCTTTCCTGAAAAAAGTAGCGGCGCACTTCGCGAAGGAGCAACGATGAGCGACAAATTCGAGTTCATCGACGCGGAGCGCGCCTATACCGCCGGTGAGGCGCCACAGCTCCCCACAGTCGCGCGGATGTGCGCCCTGCTGCAGGTGTCCAAGTCGGGTTACTACGAGTGGCGCGACCGGCCGCAAAGCCTCACCCAACAGCGCCGCGAACGACTCGCCGACAAGATCGGCGTCTTATTCACGGCATTCGGGGCCACCTACGGCTACCGGCGCATCCACGCCGAACTCCTGCGCGCCGGTGAGCGGGTTGGCGACGAGCTGGTGCGCAAGCTGATGCGCGAACTGGATCTCGTTGCCGTACAACCGAAACCGTATCGCCGCACCACCATTGCGGGCGAGGCCTGGCTGGCTGCGCCGGATCTGGTGAAACGTGAGTTCACCGCCGAGAAACCGGGCGCCAAGTTGGTCGGCGACATCACCTACATCCCGACGTGGCAGGGCTGGCTGTATCTGGCAACGGTGATCGACTGCTTCAACAAGGAGGTGATCGGCTATTCGATGGCCGATCACATGCGCACCGAGCTGGTCACCGACGCGCTGGACATGGCGGCGCGCAACCACGTCCTGCAACCGGGCTGCATAATGCATTCCGATCGCGGCGCCCAATATACCTCGGCCGACTACGTCGCCAAACTCGGCGAGCTTGGATTATCCCATTCGCTGGGCCGAACCGGGGTATGTTGGGACAATGCTCTCGCGGAATCGTTCTTCGCGAGCCTGAAGAACGAACGTGTCCATCATATGGTGTATGCGACCAGAAAGTCGGCGAAGGAGGACATTGCGCGCTACATCGAATTGTTTTACAATCATAAACGAATTCATTCCGCACTCGGCTACCGGACGCCGCACGAGGTGCGCACCGAGTACCTGAATTCACAGCTCGCAGCGTAATGAACACGAAATTCCCAGTCCGGGAAACGCGGGGCACCCCA
>NZ_UPHT01000218.1 GCF_900566085.1 Mycobacterium attenuatum | reverse complement strand
CATCCGGTGTGGCCTCGGTGAACGTTTTCCTGTCACAAGAGGTGTTGGTGCACAACCATTTACGTTTTCTCCACACGATCTGTGGCCGGTCCGCTCCGATCTTGATATCGCGTGGCCGGGTAATGACGGACGTGTCATTCCATCTGTGTAAGTCCGGGGTGGTCCATCATCGGACCGCCGTTGGGCGGAGCAGAAGGAGTGTTTTGTGACGAAGACCATGCAGTTGCCGGCTGAGGACAAGACGGCGGCGCGGCGGTTGGCGGAGACGTTCACCGCGGAGACGCTGGACGCGTTGATTAAGGATGCGGTGAAGTCGGGGACCCCGATCGACGGCGCGGACGGTTTGCTGAATCAGCTGACCAAGGCGGTGCTGGAGCGGGCACTGAATTCGGAGTTGACCCATCATCTGGGCTATGAGGCCGGGGATCCGGCTGGGCGCGGGTCGGGCAATTCCCGCAACGGCAGCACATCGAAAACCGTGACCACGGTCAACGGTCCGGTCCGTATTGATGCGCCGCGTGATCGTAACGGTTCGTTCGAGCCAGCGATTGTGCCGAAGAAGACCCGCCGGCTCAACAACATCAATTCAGTGGTGCTGTCGCTGTATTCGCGCGGAATGACGACTCGCGATATCGAGGCACACCTGGGCGAGGTGTACGGGGCATCGGTGTCGCGGGAATTGATCTCCAATATCACCGATGTCGTTGTTGATGAGATCAAGGCGTGGCAATCCCGACCGCTCGATGAGGTCTATCCGATCCTCTACATCGACGGTCTGCGGCTGCGGATCGGCGACAACGGGGTCATCACCACCAAGGTGGCCTATTTGGCGATCGGCGTGGATCTGGAGGGTCGCAAACACGCCCTGGGCTGCTGGATCCAGGACTCCGAGGGCGCGAAGTTCTGGCAGAAGGTCGTCATCGACCTGCGCAACCGCGGGGTGCGCGACATCCTGATCGCCTGCTGCGACGGTTTGACCGGCCTGCCCGACGCGATCCGCTCGATCTACCCCGACACCGTGGTACAAACCTGCGTAGTGCACGTGATCCGCAATGCAATGCGGTTCGTGTCGTATAAGGACCGCAAGAAGGTCGCCACGGCAATGCGGGCGATCTACACCGCACCGACCGTGGACGGGGCGGAGCTCGCGCTTTGGGGTGCCCTCAACTTCCCGGACTGCGGACCAAATAGGGTCCTATCCGGAAAGGGCAAGGGGAGTTGGCAGAGAAATATACGAAATACAAACCCGAATTTCGCGATGAGATTGCGAAGCTCATCGT
>NZ_UPHT01000220.1 GCF_900566085.1 Mycobacterium attenuatum | reverse complement strand
GTCTACGGAGGCGCCGGCGGCAACGGCGGCATCGTATTTTATCCGGGGGGTGGTTTTACTTCCGGGGGCGGCGGAGGAAGTGGTGGGATTGGGACTCTTAATGATGTCGGCGGCGGCGGCGGTGGCGGTGGCGGGGCTTACGTCAGCGGCGCCGGAAGCACCGCGGTATCCGGGGGTCGTGGGGCCGCTGGCGAACCCCAGGGTACCGGCGCGGGCGGTAAGGCGATCTTTGGTCTGGATACCCCAAATAGCCCCGGTGGTGACGGCGGATCGGGTGGCCTCACGGGCGGTATTGGCGGCTTAGGAGGCTCGGGTCACAACGGCGTAGGAAACGGCCGAAGCGGCGCCTCGTCCTGAGATCCCGCTGATATGTAAGCGCTGTTTGTCATTACGCCGGGGAAGCCGGCGCGGGCTGGGCGGCTTCCGTTTGATCGATGGCTGTCGGCCTCGCGGCAGTCATTAGTCAATGTGGGTGATGCCTCTTAGCAATCGGCCGTCGAAAAGTCGGTGGAATTCGTTAAAGTTCAACGTGATTAGTCCAGCCGGTGTGGGTGTGGCGTCGCGTTCGATCGCGGTGGCCGCGGGGTTGCGTTGAGCAGAGTGGTGTACGAGTCTTAGCCGATCATCGGCACCGGCGTGTCGTAGCTATCGAAGAATCCGCGGCGCTTTGCTTGGCGGGTGATCTGGAGAAGAGCACCTCGACGAGCTTGAGCCGACAGCCTTATGGCGGGGTGAATGCATTGTGGTCTTGGGGTTTTGGTGAGCCAGGCGTTGCTGTCGGCGTGCCGGGAACCGCGCGGTACCGGTCGTGGCGGCGGTCGGTGTTTGTGGCGGTGGCGACCTCCAGCGCCAAGAACACCGTCATCGTGGTGTTGCGTTGGTAATCGTGGGGGCTTTCTCGGGCAGGCCTGGGCGCATCGGCCGCATTGGTGCGGGGCGGTTAAGTGTTTGGATCTGGGCCTTGAGGTGCCTGTAATCCCTTGTGTCACTGTGGTTTCAGTGGTCACATGACGGCGATTGTTGTCGGTGGTTGTTCGTAGAGTTTCAGGCATGGGTTCGAGCAGTCGTGAAGACATCGTCGGGGTCTTCACCGCGCTCGACGCGGATCTGGATCGTTTGTGTGAGTTGTCTTTTGACGTGCTCACCACCCCCGAGCGAATGCGCGCCCTGGAGCGCCTGGAAAGCTTGGCGCGCCGGCTGCGGACACCGCAGCACACG
>NZ_UPHT01000222.1 GCF_900566085.1 Mycobacterium attenuatum | reverse complement strand
GTGATGCCCAGATCCAGCTCACCTTGGGCGTCATCGGCCAGCAGTCGCCGGGCCTGCTCCATAAGCAGGCCCAGTTCGGCGTCATCACGGGCCGACCCGACATGCCGGACGATCCGGCGGCGACTGCGGGCCTTGACCCCGGAGAGTGGACACGGGATTTGTAGTTACGCCGCTTCTGGCAGCGTAGCGGGTGTGTGGTTCTTCTCGTAGGTCGCCGGGCTGGAATAGCGGCAGCGGGAGTGCCTGCGTTTCAGGTTGTAGCCGACCAGCCATCGGAACACTTCACGGCGGCAGGTAGGCGCGTCGGGCCACTGGCTGCGGTCCTGCAGGACTTCGCGTTTGAGGCAGGCGTTGAACGATTCGGCCAACGCGTTGTCGGCACTGGACCCCACGCCACCCATAGACTGGGTGACGCCGAGATCTGCGCAGAGCGTAGCGAAATCCTTTGAGGTGTACTGACTTCCGTGATCCGAGTGGAATATTGCACCGGTCAGTGAACCACGCAGCGCCCCGGCGGCGAGGAGGGCATCGTCGACGAGTTCGGTGCGCATGTGATCGGCGATCGCCCATCCCGCGACCCGCCCGGAGAAGCAATCGATCACCGTGGCCAGATACAAGTTGCCGCCGGTGGCCAGCGGCAGGTAGGTGATGTCTCCGACGTAGGTTTCGTTGGGTGCGGCTGCAGTGAAATCCCGGTTGAGCAGGTCCGGGACCTTCTGGTTGGCCGGATCCGGTGTGGTGGTCTTCACCCGGCGCCGCCGTCGGTAGCCGGCGATCCCGACGCCGCGCATGACCCGGGCCACCCGCTTGTGATTGACCCGCTCCTGCTCGGGCACGCCGTCGTTGAGTTCGGCGGTGATCCGCGGTGCCCCGTAGGTGTTGTCCGCCTCATGGACGGTACGGATCCGTTCGGCCAGTACCCGGTCAGCCGCTTGACGGGCGGCGCGACCATCGGCACCAGCAAGCCAGGCGTAGAACGAGGAACGCGCGATCTCCACGACCGCGCACAGCCACTTCACCGGGTAGGTGTCGAGGTGGTCGTGGCGTGTTCCCCGTGAATGAGTCCGGCTTGTTTTAGAGTCCTGTGGCCCGAGGTCGGGCTGGAAGGGACGATGAAACACATGGCTGGTCGTAAGCGGCATTCCGCGGAGGACATCGTGCGCAAGTT
>NZ_UPHT01000225.1 GCF_900566085.1 Mycobacterium attenuatum | reverse complement strand
GCTTCCGCCACCCCCGCCGTTGAAACCGGCGCCCGCGGCGCCCCCGGTGCCGCCGGTCGCGTTGCCCGATCCATAGTTGATCGCGTTACCGCCAGTCCCGCCGGCGCCGCCGGTTCCGGGGTACGCAGGGCTGGTGGGCGCCGCTCCGCCGGCACCGCCCCTGCCGCCGATGGCATTAGCCGATGCGCTGCCGCTGTCGATAGCCGCCCCGCCGCCGTTGCCCCCGGTGCCGCCGTAATTCTGAAGACCGCCCTGGCCGCCCGCCCCACCGGTACCACCGACAGCGTCATTGAGATTAAGGCCGTTAAAGATTTCCGCGTAGCCGGCGTTGCCGCCATTACCGCCGCGGCCACCTGTGATGGGGCCGCTGCCGGCGTTGCCCCCGGTGCCTCCGTTGCCGGGGCTGACTTTGCCGAGTCCGTAGGTGGTCGCGTTGCCGCCGTTACCCCCATTCCCGCCATACCCGCCCAGCGATCCACTGGCGCCGCCGTTGCCGCCGTTACCGCCGTTGCCGGTACCCACCGCATTACCGCCGGCCCCGCCTCTGCCGCCGCTGCCGTAGCTGCCGCCCGGGCCGCCTTGTCCACCGGCGCCACCATCGAACGTGCCGGACGTGGCGCTGTAGCCGGCACCACCGGTACCGCCGGTACCCCCGCTGCCGGGCGCGAGCACACCGGCGGCGCCGTCCGCGCCGGCCACCGCGCCAGGGCCACCGGCCGCGCCGCCGCTACCGCCGGCACCCACCGCACCCGGATTACCGCCGGCACCGCCGGTACCTCCGGCGGTGGTGGCGCTGGTGCCCATGCCGCCTGTGCCACCGTTACCTGGGTGCCCGGGATTACCGCCGGCACCGCCGGCTCCGCCGTTGCCGTAGGCGCCATCGCTGCTGAATAGAGCCCGTCCGTGTCCGGGAGTCCCACCCATCCCACCGGCACCACCGCTACCGCCGGTCCCGGCATCACCGGCGTCGCCGCCGTTTTGCCCCGCGGTGGCGTTCCAGCCCACACCGCCGGCTCCTCCGGTGCCGCCGGCTCCACCCACGCCCCCAGCACCGCCATCGCCGCCATTGCCCCACAACCAGCCGCCGTTACCACC
>NZ_UPHT01000227.1 GCF_900566085.1 Mycobacterium attenuatum | reverse complement strand
TTGACACGGCGGGCGTTGTTCGACTGTGTGTGTCAGGGGGCGCCGCTTATTCGGGTGGCGCGTGAGATGGGCGTGTCGACGATGTCAGGGTGGCTGTGGTGGCGCGACGCTGGGGCGGTGTAACTCATTGAAGGCGGTCGAGGTGACCGTGGGGTGGTCTGTCGTGGAGATCCTGACGGCCCGGGTGGACGGGGTCATCGGCTGAGTTGGGACATCGCCATCATGTGTGGACTTGACGGGGGGCTGAGCTACGTCGAGATCGGCCGCGACCGCAGGGTGGGGTGGCGTGAGGTGCGACGGAATCGTGACGCCGACGGCGATGATCACGCCTGGATGGCCCACTGTCGAGCAGCTGAGAATGCCCAACGCACTAAAGGCTTTCGCCTCGCTGATGCCGATTTGTGCGCCAAGGTCGAAGCCTGGATGGACCAGGGGTGAAGCCCCAAGCTGATCGCCGAGGTGTTGGCCCGCGATCACCTTGATGACAGGCTGCTACGGGTGGGCCATGAAACCTTTTACAAGTGCCTCTACGTCCATGGCCGAGGCCAGCTGCGCGCCGATCTGCACACGCGGCTGTCGACCAAACGCGCCGCGCGCAAATCCTGCAGCGGGGCGCCCGAACGGCGCGGCAAGTTCAGTGACGTGTTCACCATCAGACCGCGGCCCGCTGAGGCAAACGATCGCGCTGTGCCCGGACACTGTGAGGGAGAACTTAATCATCGGCGCCAGCAGTGGTTCGGCGATCGGCACCTTGGTTGAGCCCAGCACGCGGTTCACGATTCTGCGGCACCTGCCCGCCGACCACACCGCCGAGTCGGTGGCCACCGCGATGATCGAGGCAATGAGCGAATTGCCGGCCCACGTACGCCGCACCATCACCTGGGACCGCGGCAGCGAGATGGCCCGCTGGCGCGACGGTGAACTGCCGTTGCAGGCCCCGGTCTGCTTCTGCGATCCCCACTCGCCATGGCAGCTTCGCCATGGCAGCGCGGATCCAACGAGAACACCAACCGTCTGCTGAGGCTCTGGTTCGAAAAGGGAACCGACCTGAGGATGCACACCAAGGC
>NZ_UPHT01000228.1 GCF_900566085.1 Mycobacterium attenuatum | reverse complement strand
CCGGTGCCGTTGAGCCCGTTGGCGCCGTTGCCGATCATCGGGCGCCCCAGCAGCCATTGGCTGTCGGCGTTGGCGGTGTTGATCGCGTTGTGGGCGGCGTTGTCGATCTCGGTGGCCCAATACTTGAGGGTGCTGCCGTTGAGCAGGTCGACAAATTGCTGATGCAGCCACTGGTAGTCGCGGCTAAATGCCTGCCAGGTTTGGCCGTGGCAAGTCAACAGGGCTGTCATTGCTGCCGAGACCTCATCAGCGCCGGCCGGCAGGAGCCCGGTGGTCGGAATGGCCGCAGCGGCGCTGGCTTCGCTAAATGCCGATCCGATGGCAGCTAAATCGGTTGCCGCGTAGTCCACAGCGTGCGGCGCGATGCTCACATATGACACAGCGGGTCCTCCTGGGGTCTACCAATGTCGTTGCCTGGCATCGGGTGTGGGCTTGAGGGCGGCGGTAACCGATCCCAGCGTGGGCGATCACGCTGGGTGGGGCGGTCAGTACCGGCGCGCTGGCGCCCCACCGCCGCGGGTGGTTAGCGCGTTGGGTGTGGCGCTAGCTGGTCCTGCGGCTCGCGGGCTATGGGCATCATCGAAAGACCCTCACCGGATCCGGGTGCCGGGGCCATCCGAGCCGACTTAACCTCCGGCGGCAACCACGAAAACCCAAAAACATGCTTCACCATTCTTATCGACGATAGATAAAGTCCCAAAAAGATATCTTCGACGGCATGAGAACCATCAAGAGCTTCGCCCAGACGACCCTCTAAAACGAGACATCACACACATCATGTCTCAGATGCTGCCTCCGGTAACTCGAAAAAATCCATCTGTCGACTGAAATAATCAGGGCAAGTACCGCTACCACTCACGGCTAGTTCAATTCCAGAAATTGAACTAGCCGTGAGCATTTTCATGAAACTGAAGTCTGGCCGGAAAGATTCTCTCGCGCTCAATCGGAGATGCCAAACACAAAAAATAGATCAATCAATAACCAACACCTATCAATGGCCAGGCACGCCCCAAACGATGACCAACCGTGAACGCGGCACGGCCGCT
>NZ_UPHT01000230.1 GCF_900566085.1 Mycobacterium attenuatum | reverse complement strand
AGTCCGGTGTGTTGGGCGAGGTTGTTGCGCAGTTCGAGGGCGGTCAGTGAGTCGATTCCGAGGTCTTTGAAGGGTCGGTCGGCGTCGATGGTGGTGGGGTCGGGGTGGGCTAGCACGGTGGCGGTGGTGGTGGTGATCAGTTTGGTCAGGGTGTGTAGTTGTTGGTCGGGGGTTTGGTGGGCCAGTTGGGTGGCCAGGGCGGGGGCGCCGGAATGGGCTTGAGGACGCACGGTGGTTAAGGCTGACCAGATGGGGCCAAGCTGGTGTTGGCGTGCTTGGCGGGTCAGTGTTTGGCGGTTCAACGGCAGCGGGATCAGGCTGGGTTGCTGGCCGGCAAGGGCGGTGTCGAACAGGTGCAGGCCCTGGGTGGTGGTGATCGGCACCATGCTGGTGCGCGCGAAGCGGGCTTGGTCTTTGATGTCAAGGTGGGCCGTCATCGCCGAGGGGGTCTGCCAATACCCCCAGGCCAGACTAAGAGCTGGTAAGTGATGACGGTGGCGGTGATGGGCCAATGCATCTAAAAAGGCGTTAGCGGCCGCGTAGTTGGCTTGTCCGGGATTGCCCAAAACTCCCGCGGCTGAGGAGAACATCACAAAAGCGCTCAGGTCTTTATCTGCGGTCAGCTGATGCAGATACCAGGCGGTGTCGGCTTTAGCGGCTAAAACACTGTCAACTTGTGCTGCAGTCAACTTGCTTAGGACCGCGTCATCCACCACGCCGGCGGTGTGGATGACAGCCCCCAGCGGATGAGCAGCGTCGATACCGTCCAGCGCCGCGGCTAACTCGGTGGGATTGGTCAGATCGCAGGCGCTGATATTGACCTGGGCACCCAGTTGGGTCAACCGTTGATGCAGTTGAGCAGCACCAGCAGCGGCCAGACCGCGCCGAGACACCAACAGCAGGTGCTTGACCCCGTAATGAGTGATCAGATGTTCAGCAAAAACCCCGCCCAACATCCCAGTGCCTCCCGTGATCAACACGGTCCGCTCACCATCAAACCCAACCGGGG